>CAKZRU010000179.1 GCA_937146725.1 uncultured Myxococcales bacterium | reverse complement strand
AAGGCTGATTCAGTTTGGTCAAGTCATCTAAACAACTTTGAAACTCACTTAAAGCAAATCTTAATTGCCTATACTAAAGGCATACTTACAGATGAGATGTTGAATGTATTAGTTGATGAAGAACCATTTCGTTCAGGGACAATAATGCACACTAGTAAATCTCTTAAAACGACTCCCCCCCTTCTCATCCTACAAGGCCCACCGGGGACCGGCAAAAGTCATAACCTAAAACAAAAAATTCAAGAGTATGGACTCACTGACGAAAGTCCACAGTTAGAAAGGATTGTTGGGCATCCAGAGTTGAGTTCGGCTGACTTTATTGGGAGTTATCGACCTTCTACTAATGATCAGGGACAGTTGAGTTATGAGTTTGTGATGGGGCCCTTTACTAAGTTGCTTAAAAAGGCTCGGGAAAACTTAGGGGTGCCTCATATTTTGATTATCGAGGAACTTAATCGCTGTAATGCGGCGGCTATGTTTGCTGAGGTTTTTCAGTTGTTGGATCGAGATGATGAGGGGAATAGTGAGTATGCTTGTTCTTTAGGACAGGATGTAAATAAGGCGCTTGGGTTGGATGTGGATGATAAGGTTAAACTACCCGCTAATTTAGCGATTTGGGCGACGATTAATACTGCTGATCAGGGTGTTTTTCCCATGGATACTGCCTTTAAGCGGCGGTGGAGCTTTAAGTATTTAGGGGTCAATAAAGGAAGGGAAGAATGGCAAAAGTTAGAGTGGAATCCTAAGCTCCCAACATATGAAGCGCTGACTTGGCAAAGTTTACGCTTAGGGCTGAATCATGCTTTGGCGAGTGTTGGGATTGAGGAAGATCGTCATTTGGGTGGCTTTTTTCTTAGCAAGCGCGAATTAAAGGCGGGGTTGCTTTTGGAAAGCATTAGTACCAAGGTGATCGGCTACTTACGTGATGATGTTTTGCGCTATGAACCACAGTTGTTATTTAAATCTGATGAGCAAGGTTTTGTGCCTGGCTTTAGTCGATTATTAGAACAAATTGAGGCCCAAGGGTTACTTTCGATTTTTAATTCTTCTATTTTAGAGCTTGAGTTTCATGATGTAACAAAAAATAAACTGAGCTTTCAAAAAGTATTAAATTATATTGATTCTAAACGGTCGGCGCACAAGCCGGTTCAAGAACAAGCCAATCAAACAGGCGGAGATCAATAGTGAACCAGACTTTGAATCAGTGGATTCGGCTATCAAAGACTCGCCCACATTTGGTTCTACATGCTGAGCGTCGGCCCTTTGATAAGAGCTTGCCCTTAGATCCTGAAATTGACTATGAGCAAAAGGCCGCGGAACTCTTTGCAAGCTTAAGTGCTAAAAGTAATATTAAGGGAAACTTTAGTCAGTTTGTTGGCTTTATGTGCAGTGGTGAAGAAACTTATATTTGTTTACCCAAAGTATTTAGACATCGTTTTCAGCACTTGGGTACACCTTTAAATCACTCCACTCGGCAGATGGATGATTTAGAGCATGGCTTAGAATTAGCACGTTTATTGCGTCAAGTATTAGCCAAGTACCGTAGTGATCACCGTCAACAACAGTCAGTGGATTGGTTTGAGGCCTACATGCCCGATCGGCAGGCTCCCGCAGTCTCCGAACCTGTCAGTCACTTGATGTTGGCTCAGTTGATTTTACAGGACTATCAACGACATGGTTTATGGTTTGATCAAGATCTGCAAGTACATCAAGCTGATCATGGACTGATTCATTGGAAGCGTACTGTTCAAAGAGGGGGGGAACTATGGACCGGTGTTGAGCCACATGAGCTAAGGCCTGTTTATCTTAAACCCATGGTTCGCAAAAGACAGCAGCAGCTTGATCACCCTATTACTCAAGCACAAATTTCAGTTCTGCATGAGATCTCTTTATTATATGGACCCTTACTTAGCGCTTCACCGATTCAATTACCACCGATGAATGCTCAATTACGGCAAAGAAGTGAACACCAAGGATTGGCTAAACGTTTAAAGCGAGCTTTGTCTACTGTGTTTCAAAGTCGCCCAAGACGTCTAGGTGATTTGCTGATTCGTTATTTGCGTATCGCTGAATACAAAGGCAAAAAAGAACAGGTCGATATTTTTGGAACAACCAGCTTTCATACGATCTTTGAACATATGTGTGCTCAAACCTTAATGAATCAAGATCAATCACCTTCTCTTAAAGCGGGTGAAGTCATTTGGGATATTAGTTTTTTGGGTCATCACTCAGCAAAAGACAATAATGAAACAGCACGTTACACCGGTTCAAGTCAGCGGATTGATTTAATAACTGAGGTAAATAGATTAAATAATAATAAAGAAGCATATATTCAATTTGAAATACCTAAGTTGAATGGTAAAGAGTTATTGATATTAGATGCTAAATATTACGATATCATTGGCGCATTTAATAAAAATAGTAAATCTAATAAAGTGTATCATTTGCCAGGAATTGAAGATATTCGTAAGCAGTATGCCTACAAAGCTTGGATTGCTAATCGAAAAGAACAAATGGGGCATCATAAGTATCAAATTACGAATGGACTACTCTTTCCTACTTGCTTTACAGATCATGAATTGCAACAGGGTCTTAATCTGCAAAAAGCAGATCACTTGGCTGATCCTTTTCAGCGGCTAGGCCAAGTTGGCATCTCAGGTGAAGAGCCCTTATATGTTTTGGGTCTTGATCTACAAAGCCTTATGTACAGCTATGTAAAGGCTAAACGATATGATGAGCTTTGGTTGGGCCGTAAGGTTGAGAATAAGATGCCTAGTCATTTGGAGAGTGATGAAAATAGCTAACGGGGCGAAAGGTCTGAAAATAAATTGAGTACATAAAAACAGCTCAGCTTATTACCTAAAATCAAGATTTATATCCAAAAGAGCATGAGGATTTAAACCATTGCTTTAACCTTGCCTTGTTTCTGATTACTTATTTTAGCTTTAAATGATTGGTGAATATTTGTTCAGCATGTCTTCACTCTATTCAAGATACCCAAGCTACCCCGCCTGTGGTATATTAACTTAGTTAAATGAATCAAGAATTAGACATGCTTATAAAGGAGTGAGTCTATGTGTGTGAACTTGAAACGTCTTGGGCTTTGTTTGCTTGTTTTGTTAAGCATGAGTGCTTGTCAAGAAGAAGTAGTAAATGATGGAGAAGCCGAATTAAGTTTTGGTTTACCAGGCAAGGGGGATCAGTCTTGCAAAGCTGAGTCTTTGTTGTGTTGGGTAGGGGGTGATCCGGACTTGGCGCGGCAACTGATGGATGTGGAAAGTTCGGTTTTACTTGGTGAACGAGAGCCTACCGATTTGGCCGTGGCGATTAAAGCGCTTGCGTTTAAAATGAATGATGAAGAACGCTTGGCGCTTGATGATTTTGAGGCCAAGTTGGCAAACGTTGGGCAAGGTGATGAGGCCTTGGAGCAGCGGGCT
>CAKZRU010000178.1 GCA_937146725.1 uncultured Myxococcales bacterium | reverse complement strand
CAAAAATAGGAAACCAAGCCATTTCTGTACGCGTGCCCTTTACCCAAAATTTCGAGCCGCCTCGAGCAGTGGTCCAAGATGATACCGGTACAAGCTATAGCGCTCTATTAAAAGGGATTCTTAAGGAAAAGGGCACACGAAAACGCATCTTGGGTGCTACGGTTGTCGTCTCGCAAGGTGACCTCAGTTTTAGTGCCCAAAGCGATGAAAAGGGCTATTTTGAACTGCCCTGTATTCATGGTCAGGTGACAGTGGAAGTGTTTTCAAGCGTACATCAAGGCTTTAAACATCCGGAAACCTTACTTGAAGGCCAAGAATTGACAGTGGGCTATCTGATTCAGCGTAAACGCTATGATCCCGACAGTGTGGTCGTGCTTGGTAAACGTCAGCGAACCGAAGTATCAAGAGTCAGCTTAAAAGGTAAAGAAATCAAACAGATACCAGGAACTTTTGGCGATCCGTTTAGAGTTGTGCAAACCCTACCAGGTGTCACCACTCCGGTTTCGATCCTACCAATTCCCATCGTGCGTGGCTCTAGCCCAAGTAGTACAGGTTTTTTATTAGATAAAGTCCGAGTTCCACTCCTATTTCACTTATTAGGAGGGCCCTCGGTCATCCATCCAGAGTTTATCGAAGAGATTCATTTTTACCCCGGTGGCTTCCCACCTCATTATGGTGGATATACCGGTGGAATCGTAGATGGTGAAACCCGCTCAGCCTTAGCGGATGAACGGCTCATTGATTTGGATCTTAATCTTTTGCAAAGCGGACTTATGGTGCGTACGCCCATTGCCGATACCGGCTTACGATTCTCAGGAGCCGGCCGACTTGGCTATCCTGGAGCTCTTATCAGTCTAGCCTCTGACGACTTTAGCTTAGCTTATTGGGATTACCAAACCCGCTTAGATTATGGAACGCCCCGAAATGGTTGGACAATCGCGAGCTTTGGAGCCAAGGATGAAGTTCAAACTCGTCCTGCCGAAGATGAACCACTTGAAACAAGTTTACGCTATGAGTTTCATCGAGTGGACTTAAAACATCGCTATGGTTCAGGTAAGCTTTCAATTCAAAGCCAAAGCGCCTTTGGCCAAGACAACACCTCGTTTGGCACTGATAATGGGGCAATCTCCTTATGGCATATTTCACCTCGTTCGGACTTAAGTTATCAATTTAACCAAGAATGGCTTGGGCTATTAGGCATAGATTCATCTTTTCGTTCTACTAGCCTAGAACAAGCGACCAATACTGATACAAGTAACTCCGACGCTACTACCGAAAACATGACTGATATGGCTGACATGGAGAACACGAATGATCAGTCCGGCATTACCTTGACTGAACCTGGTGATATTTCACAGTTGGCCATCTATACCGCCACGCGTTGGACCCCAACTCAAGATTGGCTGATTTACCCAGGCATCCGAATGGATTGGCAACATGATCAAAGTGCGACCCAAGTTAATTTTGATCCACGCTTAACGCTTCGTTATCGTCTGAGAGCTGCTCAACAAAATCAAAATACTGATCAAAGTATGGATGAACAACATCAAGAGCAAAAACAAAGCCAAGCACAAGACTTAAACGGCGAAATATGGCTTAAGGGTGGTATTGGTCGTTATCATCAGCCCCCCCGCTTTTTACTCCCTATTCCTGGTCTGGACCAACTTGCCCTAGAATACGGCTTACTTAGTGCTACCCAAAGTACACTTGGTACAGAAGTTCGCTTTGCGCATGGCTTATCTTTAGATGTTCAAGCCTATTATAATGACATGGACCCGGTGATTTTTGATTTAAGCCTTAATGCCTCAAGCATCAATGCCGTTCCCACTTTGGCACCGGGTGAAGCCGCCGATCCCGATGCAATCCTCGAAGAAGTCGAGGATCGCTTATTCTCTCCACAAAAAGGCCGAGCCTATGGTTTAGAAGTTTTACTGCGTCGCCAAAGTCAAAATGGAATTTATGGCTGGTTAAGTTATACCTTATCTCGTAGTGAGCGTTATCGAGAAGGCAAGTGGGTATTATTTGACTTTGATCGGCCCCATATCTTGAATGCTGTTATCGGTGTTCCCTTAAAAAACCAGTGGGATATTGGGCTCCGCTTTCAATACCAAAGCGGTACACCAGCTACGACTACCTATGGCTTTAATCAAGGCCGTAAAGCGCCTTATGTTCGCCTTGATTTCCGCATTGACAAGCGAGCAGTTAAGCAAAGTTGGCTACTCGACTACTACATCGACGTTCAAAACGTACTCATCACCCCAGAAGAAGTCGCCCCAGGCCAATTCTTTAGATACGTTCTGCCCACAGTTGGCTTTCGCGCTAAGCTTTAAGGCTTTAAAGCAACGGAATAGAATAGTTTTCGATCACTCGGCTCAAAAATCTCACTGCGGCTCCTAAACCACTATGGGCAAAGGAGAGAACAAAGCCTGCACTTAACAGGTTGGCAGTGGGTAAGAACAGCCAAGCAAATGTAAATGTGGTGTATTGTAAGTCGGTTTGCTCTCGATGAGTTTCACGATATGTGGACAGTACATGATACGAATAGGCAGCGCCAAAGGCACTTGAGATCCACCAAGCACCTCCAAAGCTTCCCAAGTAGCTCATTAGCATAAAAGGTATGCACATGGTTGGGAACCAATAGGGGGCAATGGCAATCAGCCAATTATGTCCACCCACTACTTGAATCATGCCACCTGAGTTCCAAGTGACTTTTAGGTTTTGCACCCGATGAAAGCTTAACCAAGCAAAAATAGCATGGGTTAATTCATGCTCAAAGGTGGAAAACATGGAGCCCATAAAGCGCTTACTAAACAGCATTCGATCCAAAACATAATATGCGACAAGGCCAAAAGCAAAGGAGAATAAAGGCAACGGCCGGCTGATAATCTGTCCAAACAAATGGATTAATTCAGTTAAAAGCGTCGGCAACAGACTAACCGAAATAAGACCAATAGGCCATTTTAATAAATTAAGTAAGCGACTTAGCATAAGTTGTTTTTACTTAACCCTCACTACCTGCCGGTGGCGCTCCATATTCAGGAGCGGGCATAAAGTCACCTGCCGGTACCATCTCTACACCAGCTTCGTTTCCGGCAGTTGTACCCGCTTCATTTCCGGCTGTGCTGCCTGCTTCACTTCCAGCCATTTCACCGGCAGGAATTCCACCATACATGGGTTCGGCAAAGTCGGGAGAGGGTGACATATCGAGTTCAACCGGCATCTCACCCGCCATGCTACCCGCTTCAGTGCCAGCCTCAATAGGGGCTGGCGCTCCGTATTCCGGTTGGGCTAAATCATCTCCGGCCGGTACAATATCAACGCCTGCCATCTCTCCTGCTTGCACTTGCTCTCCCCCATTTGAGCCATCCTCCGAAGACTTTTCACAGGCGGTGAAGCTTAGACTCGCACTGAGCAAGCCAATCGCTAATTTGGAACTTCGGCCAAACTTAGCTGAGTTTGTGGGAGCGCTTGTTAGCGTACTTGTAATCAGTATTTCATGACAAAAGTGGCATCTAAGCGCCAATAATTCCGAATCATCAAGCGTGCGGTCAATTTGCTGATGCCTTGCGCAATGACTACAACGAGTAAGATCATGGCTAGACACTGAGATGGTATGCTTTTTCATAATTATTTCCTAAGCTTGGTCAATAGTGAATGACTTAAGCTTAGAACAACATCTTAGTATCGATCAAGATCTTCGTTAGATTAAATTACTCGATGATCTCTTCTTCAGTCTCTTCCTCTGCATTATCATCTTCACTACTTGGCTCTGGTAAAGGACGCTCGCCGTTTTGAATGCGCTCTCTAATCACCTGTGCCATTTGAGCTGCTTCCTCATCATTGAGTTCTCCATCACTATCAGTATCGAACTCGGCGATTATTTCGGCTTCACGAGACGCATGCATCTCATCACGGGCTTCATGCATTGCCTCATGGGCTTCATGACGTTCTTCATGGCTTAACTCACCATCACCATCCGTATCAAACTCGGCCAATAATTCAGCCTCTCGAGCTTCACGTTCAGCCTCTCGCTCGGCCCGATGTGCCTCCCGACGTTCACTGAGCATCTCTTGTGCAAAAGCGAGTTCTTCATCGCTTAGTTCGCCATTTCCATCAGCATCAAACTCCTCAACCAAAGCAGTATGACGAGCTTCACAACCCGCAATCAAGTCCGCATGAAAACTGGCTTGTTCTTCTTCATTAAGGTCACCATCTCCATCTACATCATAGGCACTCATCACCATGTCAAACTCAGGTGCTCTATGTCCACGCTCTCCACGCTCTCCACGCTCTCCACGCTCTCCACGCTCTCCACGCTCTCCACGTTCTCCACGTTCTCCATGTTCTCCACGCTCTCCACGCTCCTCTGCTCGTCTTTCCTCATGACGCGCTCGTCCACGTTCTTCAATGCGCTCAAGAGTACAAGTTAATTCCACATCCACTTCTGCTTCACTGCCGATAATCTCCATATCAGCTTCTTCGATAGACATTGCAGTAACTTCAATCAAAGCCTCGGTCTGAGTGAGCTCATCTGTGTTGCTGTCACCACATGCATTTAAGGTCATGCCAAAAGCGATCAAGGTCAAAGTCATCTGCTTGATGCTCTTGGCTGGACTCATGGTTTTATGTTTGCGGGTATGTAACATCATCTTTATTCTCCTTTTAGTTTAGGTTGATGATGTTTAAAACGTACGGGTGACTTTGGTATAAATCGAGATGTCAAAGTTGACACCCCAGACACAAAAACAAACATAAGCTATTTGTTTTAAATACTTAGCGCAGAAAAATTAACATTAAACTGTCAACCTAGAAGTCCAATGGAATATAAAAAAGTTGAATTAGGCACCCAAAAGCTAAAGCGCTTAGATTGGCTCAAACCGGCTGAACTCAAGTTATATACACTTCAGTTTGGTTCACAAAGTCCGACCTTTGACTTATGGATCCTGCATGATGAAACCTGTGCCAAAGATAGTGAGCTATATGGAGCAAGTAAGCTACGTAAGTTAGCTTATATTTTACCTAAACTTATACAAGAAGGTGCACAAGAACTATTAACGGTTGGAAGTCAGGGCTCACACCATGTTTTATCCACCTGTGTCGCCGGACAAAGGCTTGGTTTACCTGTACATGTTGCCTTAACACCCCAAGAACACAGCTCTCATAGCAATAAAATATATGAACAAACCTGTCACTTGGCTCACAGTGTGACCCATTTTAAAGCGCAAACAAGTCAAAAGTTTGCTCAAGAGTTAAAACAGTGGCAACAACAGTTTACACTAAAACATAGCCCTTTGATTCCCACCGGAGGCTCTTGTTTATTTGGTGTCTTTGGCATGGTGGAAGCGGTATATGAGTTGGTTGAATGTCTTTTTAACTCAGACCAAAGCAATGGTCATAAAACGCCGATTCCAAGTGATCTTTATATGGCAACAGCTTCCGGCTCAAGTTTAGCGGGATTGCTACTTGGCTTATCATTAGCCTGGCCTTCTACTCATCAACTCCCTAAAGTTTTTGGCGTAAGGGTAAGCGATCAAAGTCTAGTCAATCGTAAAAAAGTCCTCCGCTTATTTACTGAGGCTAAAGAGTTCTTATCTGTAAACGTATTGGTGCCATACTTTGAGATTCTTGGTGATTTTATTGGACCAGGCTATGGCTTGAGTACAGCTGAAGCACAAACCGCAATTAAATGGGCTCATAACCATGATTTAAAGTTTGACCTAAGCTACACAGCAAAGGCCTTTGGGGCTCTGCTAAGTCGAGAAAGACGTTTATTTCTCAAGACCAAACATCAAAAAAAACCTCACATTGATTCACCTCAGAATCAAACTCAAAAGGTCTTTCTCTTTTGGCACAGCTTAGACACTCGCTTAGCAATTCAAGCACCTCATTGACTAAAGTATTAGCCAAACTCTATCCAAACTCGCCCCTAACGAATCAATCTAAATCAGTTAACTCAAGCCTGAGCAAAGCATAAATAGCGTGGATGCGAAGCCTGAATGGTTAAGTTTACAGTTTTAATATGGGTGTAGGCTAATCTTGTGAGTAGTTCGCTTAAGTCTTGGCCACTAAAAAAGGCAAAGCGCTTGGCACATGTTTTCAGCTGTTTCAACATAGTTTCTAAACGGCTCATATCAATGTCAACGACTCGCCCATAAGGTAGATTGGCAATCAAAGCATCTCCATTTACTGTCAAGGTACGGGCATCGGCATGGGCAATGAAGCGCCTTTTATCCTGGAGACTACTAAATCCAAAAGCTTCTAGGTTTTCTCGGGCGCCAATGACCCAAGGCCACTTGTGATCATAACCTTTGACCTGTCGACCTCTTTGGAGCGCTTCATACACAATTGTGCCTGAGCCACAGCAAGGATCAATGAGCAGATCTCCCGGTTTAGAAATCGCATTAACGGCCAAAGCGGCAAGTTCAGAAGAAAGCGCAGCACTATACGCATGGGGTCGCTGTGCATAACTGGGCTTAGTCCATACAGGAACATGAAGCAAGCGAGTCAAATAATAACGCTCAGCACTTTCGATTAAGTAAAAACGTTCTTGAGGCTTCTCATAGCTAATCTCTCCCTGAATTTGTAAGGCAAGTTTGCCCATTAAACGACGGGAAGGCCAACGCCCTACTCGCTTTCTAATACGAGTATATTCTATCACAAAGGGCTTGGATTCAAGCGCACACGCTTGAGTCGCCTTAATCAAAGCCTCCGGTGAATCAGCTTGGGTAATCGGCTCTAATACCAAACGTACCCCCACCAAAGCATTGATGATGTCGGCATTAAACTGGGAATGTGTTGTTTGAGAATATGATAATAGACCCCAAGTCACTTTTTGAGCCCCCAAGGCCATTTCTAGCTGAAGCTTATAGGCAGAGTAGTAAGTAGCATGCCGATTAAGCAGTAAATATATCAAAGCTTTATCTACTTATAATCAGAATCAACAGACTCAAGCTGATGCAGAGACTGAAGATGAGTCTCTTTTGGATCAACATCATTTGGGTCAATACCCAGAGTTTCCAAATAAAAAGGTGCATGCGTGACTCTTTGTTCAGCGATATTCTTAGCGCTTTGATAGGCCCTTTGGGCTTGGGCTTGTCGGGCACTTTGTTGCCTTTTTAAGGGCTGTCTTGGTGAATGTTGATGTTGGCGAGCATAGGCATAATCTTCTCCACGTTCTTCCTTATACCAAGTATCACCATCTTGATTATCTTGAATATCAGCGAGTTTTCTTTGGGTTTGCCACGCTCGTCTTAGTCGTAAAAGAGCACCAGTTCTAGAAAGTAAGGATTCGCGTTTAATCACATTAGACATAGCATTCTCTTTATGGAATCAACTGAAAAGTAAATGGCTTGGAACATAAGAAGCTAGAAGCTAAAAAAGAGAAGGAAAGAGTAAAGCACTACACTATCAAACTAACGTGTTTGGCCTAATATACAAGTTTTAACTCAGTCAATGTATCAACTCACTTGTAGACTCACTTGTAGACTCACTCGCAGACTTACTTGTAGCCCCCCTCATCGACTCACACTTCATTTGATTAGATGATATTTGACCTGATGATAAATATTTAGGGAGCTTAAATGTCTTAAACTGAATCCTGATCTCGTTATCTTATTGGGTCGGTTATAAACCTAAGATATAGGGAGAATATATGAAACAAGGAATGGCTCATTCACAAGGTAATATTCAATCAAACGCCAAGGAAACATCGCCTTTTTTATGCCAAGATATCCTAAAAAGCCTATGTGCCTATGAGGACTTCACCGATACTCTCAAAAGTTTAATCCTATCTCAGGTCCCCGAAGTCAGCATTCAAGGTCTTGAGCTTGCAGCAAATCTCTTTGGTGAAAGTTTTTATGAGCTTTGTATTCAAGAGCTGAGTCAATATAAGACCATTCGTGGCTTGGACATTCACTTTTGTCTTTGGCTCATCGAAGCGATTCATTGCAGTGCTCTTGATGATCAGAGCCAAGAACAACTTCTCTCTTGCTTTGATTCACTCGCCTTCGAATCAAGTCTCAAGCCCTGTGATCTAAGCTTAGTTTCGGCCTTGCCCAAACTGCATACACTCAGTTTGTACAATATGCCCAAAGCTCATTGTTCAAGAGCCTATCAATTCTCCAATCTAGTGAACTTTCAGTTTGATATGCTTGAATATCCCAATGATTATTTTACTCAGTGGTTTGATCAGCTGCCCTTGATGACTCAAGTCGAAAAACTCAGTGTTAAACATCCGGTACGACAGATGAGCTTGAATCTTACTCATCTACAAAACCTACGTACATTAGAAATATTCGTCCCCGCCGGTCATGAAACTCTGGATCTAAGTATTGAACATTGTCCTCATTTAAACCAAGCTAACATCAATCATTGCCATGTGTTAAAGATTAGTCATTGCTCTGAACTCACTGAGTTAGCATTTAAGCTTGAGGCACATAATGCAACAGCTAAAATCTTAGACTGTCCTAAACTAACCAGTCTAAGTGCAGAAAATATAAAGTATTCGCAGTGTACAATTCAGAATAGCCCAGCCATTCAAGAACTAAATCTGACCGGATGTCGCTTAGCTCATTTTCACTTAGAGCCTTTACTTCACTTACAAAAGCTCAGCTTAATTGATAGCTACTTTGATCTGGATGACGAAGATCTTGGGTTTTTATCCACCGTCAAAGAGTTAAACATTAAGAAATCTCACTTGTTTAACATCCCGTTCGAGTTTTTCACCCAACTCAATACCTTAAATCTTCGTAATTCTCATGTTGTTGATCTTGATCTATCAACAAACACTAGCCTTGAATTAGTCAACTTGAGGGACTTACCAAAATTAGAAACACTTAAGCTTCCTCCTCTGATTAAAAGTTTAAGTATGAGCTATCTCAAGGTACATCAGCTGACTGACCTTGAAGCATTAAGCCAACTTGAATCGCTTAAGTTAAGTAAACTAGCTTACTTGCAAACAGCAAATATAACTACACAAAGCTTAAAGCATTTAATCATTGAGGACTGCCCAAGCTTGAATACCTTGTCTTTTCCAAGCGAGAATCTACAAGAACTAAGACTCAACAGACTCGGTAAGCTAACAGCTAAGTCAAAGCATAAAACAGTTAAGAATATGCACACACAAAGTGCCATTAGCTCACTTGATGCACAGCAAGATTTAATCCTGGATATTGTGCCTAACACACTCTTAAAAGACTTAAACATCAGCGATTGTCATCTTCTTAAGGGCATTAATGGCTTAACCAATGCTACCCAACTCACAGAACTTTGTATTACTGGAACTGAAATACCAATCAATCTTGATGACTTGTCAGACTTACAACTGCTTGAAACTGTTCATCTAAATCTCAAGTGGTCGCCTGAGCAAAGATATGTGCATTGTGAAACTTTTATCCAGATGAGTTCTTTAAGATCCTTGAAGCTTTATTCTTTTAAAAACCTAAAATCGATCAATAATCTACCTAAACTTAAGCACTTAGAAGAGCTAACCCTTACTCATTGCTCAAAGCTTTATGATCTAGATGTACTTTCAGAGTTAAGCGCTTTAAAACATTTACAGCTTAGCCACTGTCAAAACCTAAACTCGCTGAACTTACGATCAAAGCAAAATCAATTGCTCACTTGTCAAATCCAGCATTCAAACCTAAACAGTTTATCGATCAAAAATGTGACGAATTTATCAGCGCTTGAGCTGAATCAAAGTGTAATCAAGCATCTTGAACTTAAAGCTTTAAGCAATCTGATTGCATTAAAGCTACCTTTACTCCACATGGTAGAACGATTAAGCCTAAATAGAATCAATTCATATAACTTTAAACAGGTCTTTAAGCATCTTGAACTGAAAAGCGATAAGCTCACTACACTTCACCTGGAAAGTCTAAACAACTTAAAAAGTCTTAAGGTTGATGCAAGCAAGCTGACTTCAATCACTCTTAGCCATTTACCTCACTTAAAAACTTTGCATCTATCCTGTCCGGTACTAACTACTCTAAGCTTAACCAATGTTTACAAACTCAATACTCTAACTATTTTAGATGCTTTTGAGCTTAATACAGTATTAGATTGGCAAAAACTAAGTCACTTAGGGGCACTAGAACTCAGTGGTTATAAGCATCTAAGTAAGCTTGAAGAACTCAGCCCTTTGTATGACCTCAGACATTTAAATATCAAAAAGATAGAAGGCATTGATGACTTAAATCAAATTCATCAATTTTTTCCGATGCTAGAAAGCCTAAGTTTATCAGCTTTTGTTCAATATAAGTCCGTTATTGAACTTCGAAATCTCTCTCAGCTCAAAAGCTTATATCCCTGCCGTTTATGGCGAGCTGTTGGCCTAAGAAAAGGATATAATAATACTAAAAAGCGAAAAGCAAAAAGTCATCATGCAGGTTAATAATCGTCTCTTAGTTATTTAAAGAGCAAACTTGGTTAATTAATGAATTTTTAAGCTTCTTCAGTACTCTCAGTGACAGCATTTTGGGCTTCTGTATTCTCTGCTTCTGTATTCTCTGCTTCTGTATTCTCTGCTTCTGTATTCTCTGCTTCTGTATCAGTCTTCCCTCTTAAACCAAGCTTGGTCAAGGTCATTAATAATGTACTCAGTTGCTTAGGGTCTTCGATTTCAAGGGTATAGCTTTGGCTTTCTGTTCCCTGCTTTTCTGTCCAAGAGACAACGAGTTTATCAACTTCAATATCGCCCAGAATAGCATTTTGCTTTTTTTCTTCTTTGGCTACTTTTTCAGCACCTTTCAGCTCACGAGCCTTTTCACGCATCACCTCTTTGCCTTGTGTTATTACTGCCTCTAGCTCATCATCATCAAGTTGAGTTAATGTATAGGCGGCTTCAATACTGACCAGGCCTTCTTCAAGGGCATCAACAAGCTTGGGTACTTTACGACTGACCACTGCTGCACCTCTCTGGGCTGTCTTAGGACCGATGCCCAAAGTTGATGCGACTTCTCGGCGGATCTCTGGTGGACATTCCGCCTTTTTAGGTACAGAGACGATCGAGCTTGGTTGATCATGATTGGACGAGCCATCACTCTCTCTTGTGCTCTCTTCTGTGTTAAAAGGCGCTTCATCAGAATGGTCAACCCCTTCTTGTATCTGCTCAGCTTCTACTTTGGACTCCACGCTGTCTGAACTGCTTTCCACCGATAAAGTATTGAGCTCAGTAAAAAGTTGAGCCCGAGCCTCAATAATTCGTCCGGCAACTACTGATTTTTGAGCCGTGCTCATCTGACGCCGATTTTCATTGTAGTCTAAGACTGCTAAGCGAACCGCTTCATCACTTTCATAATCGCGCCAAATCACCTGTTCATCACTAACGCCTCCATAGATTTGGCATAAGGCACGGTAACGATTACGGCCATCAATCAACCAAGTTTTATCTCGGGCCTCATCACGCCACAAAACAATGGGCTGTCGTAAGCCATTTACTTTAATTGACTCGTACAAACTTTCTTCAAGCGTTCCACTAACCAAGGGGTAGCAAGCCGCATATGGATGCGGAGTAAGGGTCTCGGTGATCATTCTGAGCTCCAGTAAGCAAAAAAAACTTAAATATTTACTGCTTGTTTATCACAGACAAAATCTAAGTGAAACTTGCTTCCTTGACCTAATGTACTTTCCACACTCACTCGACCACCATGTAAGCGAATCACTTCTGAAACCACCGATAAACCAAGTCCAGAGCCCTCATATGCTCGAGCTAAAGAGGCTTCAACTTGCGTAAAGGGCTGAAAGATTCGATTAAAGTTCTCACGGGCGATCCCAATACCCGAGTCACTGACTGTCAGTCTAATCACATTAAAGTGAGGCTGAACTGAAACATGAACAGTACTGCCTTTAGCACTAAACTTGATGGCATTATCCAATAAGTGTTCAATCATCTGCTCGCAAAGTTGAGGGTCAACTTTGGGGCGACATTCTTTAGCGGCTTCGGTATCAACCACAATGTTGATCTGCTGTGCCTCAAAACGTTCTTCTAAGTTAGAGATTGCATGTTCACAGACCTCAGCTAGATCGGTTTCAATTAAGCTTAAGTTGAGCTTACCAGACCTAATTCTTGATAGATAAAGCAGGTTGGTGAGCAAAGACATCAAGTTTTGCCCACTGTGGTAAACCTTCTGTAAAATACTTAATTGCTCATCAGAGAACTCACCATAGATCTCATCGATCAAAGCTTCGGTAAAGCCTATAATCGAATTAAGGGGAGTTCTGAGTTCATGAGACATCGTCGAAAAGAATTGGTCTCGTGCTTGAATGGCGGCCTCTAGCTCCTTGGTTTTTTCTTCGATCATTCGACTATACGAAGCAAGCATCATTTCAGATGAATGAGCTCGGGTTAAATCTCGGCCTTCTAGGATCACTCCATCTTCACACAAATCTGTTTTGGAACAGACAAACTCTACAGGTAGCTCTCGATCAAGCTCAACGGTATAATCAAACTCTGCTGCTCGGCCTTTATTAAGTCGGCGCAGAAGACCTTTTTCATTGATCCCACTAATCACAGTTGAAAGTAAGGCGCCCTCTTGTAAGTCTCCAAACCATAATTTTGCACTTTGGTTAAAAAGCTTTACTTGCCAAGGCTCGCCCGAGACAACAATCACGGCTGTTTTCAGTTCCAAAGACAAATCTTTATATGAAGATGACATAGGCCGGACTTACAAAGCTTTAAAAGAACTCAAAGTTCCCAAAAAAAGAACAATTACAAACTATACTAAGTTATTAAGCATGAACTTGACTCAGAATCAATGCTATTTAACCAAAAATATACATAAACATACATTATTACTATGCTTTAAGATAGCAAAGCTACTTTTTTATAGGCTTAAATCTTTGCTACTCCTTACAACGATGCATGATATTGTTTGTCAGTAGTAGGTCAAACCGTTTACAAGTGCTCATTAACAGTTTTGATCTAATGATGAATAGAGCCAAGTAATATATATGACACACACTAAACACCCTCATTCAAGAATAGATAAACTCATCAGGCAGGATCTTATATGGCAAGAGCAGAGCTATCAGCTACAGCGCTATCCTCATCAACATCGAAAAGAACTGAGGGCTTGGGACAGTGCTGACTTGTATTTGCTTAACACTCTTATGGACATGAATCTCAACTTAGAGCATATAGTCATTCTTCATGATCAATTTGGTGCTCTAGCAATCCCTTTAGCCTCATATAAACCAACAATTTATTTAGATTCATGGATGTCAAAACGAGCGATTGAACTGAATCTTGAACATCATCAAAAAGACCCTGAAGTAAGCACGACTCCATTAGATATTGTCAATGACTTTAATGCTTTAGCAAAGAAGCTCACATCGAGTAGTGTGGTCATTGGTAAAATCCCCAAGCAAAAAAATCAATTCATTGCGCTCTTAAAAGTTTTAAAACAAAACTTAAAGCCAAAAACACCTCTACTTTTGGCCGGTATGGATAAGCATCTTAGCCGTAGTCAATATGACTTAGTGGCACAGCACTTTGGCCCTACAGAGTTTTTACCGGGCGTTAAAAAAGCGCGTATTTGGAAGGCTTATCGTGAACCTTTAGATGATGATCAGCCAGATCAGCCAAAACCGGAACAAAAACTTCAAGATGAGCTCAAGCCATTCTTAGGTAAAAAGATTGATATTCCCCAATACCAACTTAGGCTACAGGCATTGCCCAATGTGTTTAGCCAAGACAAGCTCGATCACGGAAGTCGCTTTTTTTTAGAAAACTTTAAGCAGCTACCCGCAAAAATAAAAGTTACTGACTTGGCCTGTGGTTGTGGCGCATTAGGTTTGGCCTATTTACGCTTACACCCAAAGGCACAACTCACTTTTTGCGATGAGTCTTTCCAAGCGATTATGTCTTGTAAATATAACCTAGCTCATAATATCATCGAAGCACAAGAAACTGCTCAAATATACGCTGATGATGGCCTCAAGCAAATGCCAGCAAACTCACAAGAACTGATTCTTTGTAATCCGCCTTTTCATCAGCAACACACAGTCAGCACCGATATTGCCAATTCTTTATTTACCGATGCCTATCGAGCCTTGAAAAAGGAAGGGGAGTTGTGGATTGTGGCAAACCGCCATCTCAATTACCACATTTCCTTAAAAAAACGCTTTACACATTGCGTAACGATGGCAAGTAACAAGAAGTTTGTGATTCTTAAAGCAATTAAATGATCACTAATACTCAATAAAGTCTCCCTCTATTTGGTCGATAAATTAAAAGAACGCCCTGTTTTTTTGGCGCTCACTCAATCTCGAAATGGCAACCCTGTCGCAAGGTAGGTTTTCACTTTTCACTTACTCGTCCACTGATGCTCTTAGTCATTTTGGATCACCGAAGGTGGTGATTCGTTCCTTGAGCCCAGTCAAAAGACCTTTTTATTCACCTTTAGTTTTGGAGAGGTTTAAAAGAGATCAAAAAGCACATATAGTTTTAATCCACTAAAAAAATTATATATGGGTATTTAAATCTATATGAGAAAGAAAACGATGATCACTCAAGTGAATGACAGAGTGTGGACTGCAACCAGCGAGTTTAAGGTATTTGGCCTTATTCAACTCAATGGCAGATGTACCATAATTAAATGTAATGATGGTTTCTTATGGGTTCATTCTCCGATCCGCTTAAGCCAAGAGCTCAAAGCGCAAGTCGATGTTTTGGGACCGGTTAAATACCTAGTAGCCCCTAGCCTTTTTCATCATTTATTTGTGGGCGAGTGGCTTGAAGCTTATCCTACTGCAGAAGTATATGCGCCCAAAGGACTCCATAAAAAACAGCCTAATCTTAACATTGCTCACACCATGACGCACAGTAAAGAGCCCTATGCATGGAGTGAGGAAATTGACCATGTGTTCTTAGCGGGAATGCCTGCTGTAAATGAATATGTCTTTTATGATAAGCCCTCACAAACGGTTATCATTACGGACCTCTGTTTTTATTTTCCCCAAGCGTCGGGCTTCACTAAGCTCTACTTAAAGATTAACAAAGTCTATCAACAACTGAATACACCTTTATTGTTTAAAAGCGTCATTAAAGACAAAAGTGCCTTTAAAGACTCGGTTGCTGAATTAAAAGCATGGGAAGTTCAGTATTTAAGCCTGTGTCATCATGCTGTTTTAGCCGGACAAGATATTGAACATTGGCATAAGTATCTTGCCCAGTATTAAAGCGACTTGGGCAATCAAGTATACATACTACGCCCTTTAAAACACGCTCAAGTCCTGTATACTCACAGCTCTTTAACCCCTCAGCGAAGGAGATGTTTTGCAGGGCCACAAGCCAAGTTTGTTACGTTTTTTATTTTCTATCATTCTCTTACCCTTTTGCTTTTTGCTGACGACAAGCCTAACCATTAATACTGCGCATGCTCGTTTAAGCCAAGAGATCAATCAGCTTACTCAACCTTTTGCCGAATGGCTGAGTGCCTTTGTTTTTTATAAAGTCACTTTATTTGAAGTACCTATCCCTCTGGTCGTGATTTGGCTGGTTGTGGGTGCCTTATTTTTTACCTTTTATCTCTCTTGGGTCAATCTTCGTGCTTTTAAACATGCGATTGAATTGATTCGTGGTGATTATGATCATCCTCATAGCCATGGAGAAGTTTCACATTTTCAAGCCTTGGCAACTGCGGTCTCCGGCACTGTTGGTATTGGTAATATTGGTGGGGTAGCCGTTGCGGTTAGCTTAGGTGGACCCGGCGCAACTTTTTGGCTTATTATGGCGGGCATTTTAGGAATGTCTACCAAGTTTGTTGAATGTACTTTAAGTGTAAAATACCGAGATACTTTTGATGATGGCCATGTGTCTGGTGGGCCCATGTATTACTTAAATTATGGTCTTAAGGCTTTGGGCTATCAAAGGCTAGGGAAAATACTTGGGGCTGTTTATGCGATTGGGATATTGTTAGGCGCTTTAGGCATTGGTAATCTGTTTCAGTCAAACCAAGCTTATGAACAATTAGTCTCTGTATGGGGTAAAGATTTAAGTCCGGAACTCATTGGGATTATCTTGGCTTTAACGGTGTTAAGCGTCATCTTAGGCGGGATCAAGTCTATTGCTAAAGTTACCGAAAAAGTCGTGCCCTTTATGGCGGTTTTATACTGTGTATCAGCTTTGATCATTATCGCTTTAAATTTGGCTTACTTACCTGCAGCAATCCAAGCAATCTTTGTGGGAGCATTCACTGGTGAAGGTGTCGCCGGAGGCGCATTAGGTGTGATGGTCATCGGCTTTCAACGGGCTGTTTTTTCTAATGAAGCCGGTTTAGGCTCAGCCTCTATTGCACACTCGGCGGTTAAAACTGATGAACCCGTAACCGAAGGTGTAGTCGCTTTATTGGAGCCCTTTATCGATACCATTGTCATCTGTACAATTACTGCTTTAGTCATTACCACATCTACCCTTGCCGACCCTCAATTTGCCGGAGATGCTCAAGGGGTTGCCATGACCTCAGCTGCCTTTGCTAGACATATTTCTTGGTTTCCTTATCCTCTTGCCTTTGCTGCCGTCTTATTTGCTGTATCAACCATGATTTCCTGGTCATACTATGGTCTTAAAGGTTGGACCTATCTTTTTGGAGAAGCCCCACAAGGCCAAAAACTTTACAAGCTGATCTTTTGCTTCTTCATATTTTTGGGCCCTTTAATGAAACTTGGCCCTATCTTAGATATTTCAGACGCTCTCGTTTTTCTGATTTGTATTCCAAATATCTTTGGGCTCTATCTATTAGCACCAACCGTCAAAAAAGAAATGCTGTCTTATTTTGAGCGCATTAAGACTGGTGAGATCAAGAAATACAAATAATATTGAGATGATCAAACTCAATACTTGCCTTAAGTGATAAGGAGTTTAGTTTATGTGCTCTACCTCAATCCCATCATCAGACTGAACGACTTGGTCTTTGGAGGCAAAGTCCATAATATAACTGAGGCCAACATATAGGTTCATACTAGAAACCTCATATGTGTCATCAACCATTGTATCATCTCCAAGATTACTTCTAAAAACAAACTGCCCAAAGACTGATAAGCGCTCAGTAAGATCATACTTGGGTTGAATAACCAAGTTCATCAATGTTGGTTTTGATGCATTTGCTAAAGTATTACCTTGTAAGTCCTTAAAGTCGAAATTAGGTCGTTCATAACGCATCGCTACCGATACATTTGAGTTGGCTTTACCAAACATAACCCCCAATTGAACATAAGGATTGATGATGCTCGCATTGAAATTATTATAGCCGTCATCAATAACTAATTGGTCACCCTCTCGTCGGAACTCCCAAGTTTGAAAGGCTGATCCGGCATTCACCGAAAGTACAGTATTTTTCTCATCATCAAGTGCTTTGAAAACGCCAAAACCAACATGCGTACCGGAAAAAGTATAACTTTCTGTACGAGTTTGCTGGCCATTTATACTGTCTTCGGTGCCTTCGCTAGAGTCAAAACTACCCTTACTGTAAACACCACCAACATTTACTTGGACGGAATCCAAAACTGAATAACTTACGTCAGCCTGGGTGACGCCCAGCTCTACTCGCAACTGATTAGCTTCGGTATGCTGTGGAATATACACTCGGTTAGATTGATAGGTTGGAGAGCAAGCGATACACATCAAGCACAAACCAAAAAACAAAAACTTACAGTCAACTAAATAACTAAAACCATTAAAACTTACCATTAAAACTCCAACTTTCTCACCATGTGAACAAAGCGATCTATGTACAAGTAAATAAAAAGATTTACCTAACAGGTGCTATCATTTAAAACCATGGGATTTTAACCTCTTAAGTCAATTTAATTACATAGGCTTCTAGTCTAAAACAAAAATAAATCTTAAAAATAACTCTTTTTAGCTTTCTTTAATCGTAGTTTCATGCTTTAAGCCCCTACCCTCATAGTTCTTTAAGTGAGGATAGGAACAGACCCCAATTTGGTCTGACTAATGCACCTCTACTAGAAATTATAAAAATCCAAGAGGTGTTGCGAGAAATATTATGTCAAAGAAATTATTTATTGGTGGCCTAGCATGGGCAACAAAAGACGACTCTCTATTTACAGCTTTTTCAGCATTTGGTGAGGTCACCGAAGCAAAAGTTATCCTTGAGCGTGACACTGGTCGCTCTCGTGGTTTTGGGTTTGTGACAATGGCTGATGATGCTGCTGCTGACGAGGCGATTGCAAACATGGACGGCAAAGAACTTGATGGCCGTGCGATCAAAGTAAGCGAAGCACAAGATCGTCCACGTAACAACAATGGTGGTGGTTTCCGTCGCTAAGACTTATATGCTTATCTCAGATGTAAACGCTGATTAATAAGCGATCTACTGAGTGTTTTATGGCGTAGGTGTTTTATGGCGTAGGTGCCTCATAGCTACACAAGGCATAGGCAGCTACCTCAATCGCCGTTAAACGCCAAGCACGAACCTCTACCCACTGCCCCTTGCGAGCAGAGTCTAGGTGGAGTTTCTTTAGGGTATGACTGAGCTCCTTTGGCCCTTTAAAGCCTTTAGGGTGCTCTTGTTTTATCTGCTTGAGTAAATCTTGTACTAAAACTTCTATATTCCCAACGAGTTTGACGATTTCTTGGCCTAAGGTCTTCACTTCGTTAGGCACTAACCAAGTCTGCTGTATCTGCTCAACTTGTACGTGCTTGGCCTTCAAGCTTTTGGGTAAATAGGGTGCTGAGTCACAAGCTATAAAGCTCGTATTGAATACGCCAGCACCTAAAAATAACCCAATGCCTTTCAGTAGAGTTCGCCGATCAAATCTCGATACCTTTGTGGATTCAACAAGACTGCATATCGTACGATCTGAAATCTGCCTCATGGTGTTTTATCCTCTCGCTGGGTACGCTGACTTAAATGCTCGGCCAAGCGTAAGGCCAAAGCAACAATACTGAGCGTGGGATTTGCCGCCCCGCTAGTAGTAAAAACCGATGAACCAGCAACATAGAGATTATCAACGCCAAAAACCTTACAGTCTCGGTCAACAACTCCTTCTCGCTCATGATCAGCCATGCGGGTTGTTCCCATATGGTGATAGCCTCCCTTGGTTTGCTTTGGAAAGGTATCTAAGTTCAAAGTGGGTGTGACTCGCATTCGACCGTGATTACCTATAACGACCGCTTCAGCAAAGAGTTCATGTCCTCTGCGTAAGGTACGTTTTTCTAATGAAGTGAGTTGCCAATTTAAGGTTGATTTGATCAAGCCAAGTTCATCGCGGGCACCATCTTCATCGAGCATGACTCGAGAGTCTGGATTAGGTGCCTGCTCCATCGGATTACCAAAGGTATAAGCAAGAATTGGCTTGGGTTTACGCACCGGGTTATGCAAATATTCCGAACTTCTTTGCACCGCTGTAAGCAAAGGGTGATTTTTTTCTTCCTTAGCAATGTTAGATCTTTTAAATAAGACCAAAGAAAAATCGAGTAATTCTTCCTCTGCCAAGCGCTCAGCACTTAAGCGTAAGCAGGGCCAAACCCGATCCTTAGTCGCTTTACGTTTTCGGCTTCGATAGTAATTAAGCCGAGAGGCCATTCCCGCTGGTAACCATAGACTTTCTCGATCTATGTGCGGGTGTTCCATAAAGTAGCGTCCAACAAAATCATGTTGATTGCCAATACCAGCTTTGGCTACATCTCTTGCATTTAAGAGCATTCTAGGATTTTCAATTCCACCACCGGCCAAAATAAAAAACTTGGCTTTGACCTTAAACTTAGGTCCATCAAAGACTTGGCAATCCACCGACTGCATCGCTTGACCATGCTCGGCTAACTGCAAGTGACTCACATTGGCATTAACAAAAACCTTAACCTGCTTAAGCGCTTTAAGGTCATCACGCCATAACTTACCTAAGCGAACTGGTGGACTCATTTGGAAAAAGACAGATTCAAACCCATCGAGTTTAAGTCCAGGGCCGCTCAAATGAGTGCCTGGTTCTCTTTTTTGATCCAATAGTGGGTGAAAAGGACCGATTTTTAGGATTTTTCCAGCTTCGTCATAATAAGGATTAATATCTTCACTGCTAATCGGCCAACCACTATGCGGGATCCATGAGCGCTTTTCAAAGTCAGTGGGTCTTAGGCGAGCACATAGACCCGCCCAGCAATTACTTGAGCCTCCTAGATAACGTCGACGAGCTCGATGTAATCTAAAATATTTACGCCCGCTATTTTCCCCACGATAAACCGCTTGGGAGCGTTTGCTTTCTTTAAGCCCACCGCCTTCAAGGGTAATAACCGATAAACCATTTTTGGCTAATTCTTTGGTTAAAGTTAAACCGGCCACGCCACCACCGATAATGCATACATCTGCTTGAAAGACCTGACCCGCTTGCGGTGGATCGGTCAGTGCATCAATTAGCATAAACTACTCCTTGAAGGCCCAATCATTATTCTGCGGTACTAGTATTTAAGCCGGGCTCAACCAAAGACAGACGTTCAATATCAAGAGCGACCGCTTTAATCTTCACGGAGTCATCGGCATCGCTTCCTGAAATCATCAGCAAAGAAGCGCCCCCCGATGGTAATTGGATGCCGTCTTGAATAGAAATGGGTGCACCATTGGAATCACTGAGTGATACACTGGTTGAACTTGCTGATTCAACAGCAATATATGCTGATGGATTTTCATCAAGAGGTAGGGTAATCAACTCATCTCGGCCACGGAAAAGACGACCTTCTTGTACATCACTGAGGTTGATCAAACGAACCCAATGTTGGTCTTCTTCAGGCTCTGGTGAAGCGGCACTTAAATCAAGAATATTATTCTCTGCAAACGCATCTGGAACTAAGGCAAAGGTGTAAACCCGTGCTTCTAATGTGTATAATTCTGACTCAAAAAAAGTTGAAGGTGCACCCGCATAGCGGAAAGAAAAGGCACCTTCACCTTGAGGTAAACTTACTGCTGCGCTGACCTCTCCATAAGACACGCTAGTGACTAAACCACCATCAAATAAGATCTCCACACTTCCCATTTCAGGATTTTGATGAATAAATTGGGCAGCTGCCGGAGGTGGTGGAGGCTCAAAATCATCATCTTGATCTTGAGGCAAAAAACAAGCTGTAAAGCTTAAGCTACATAAGCTGAAAACGAGAAAGGCATTAAATAATTTAGACATTGTCAATCTCCTACATTAGGTTCGCTGTTTTCTTAAAAAACAGACAAATTCAAGTACATAATCGAGTACATAATAAAAGGTTTCTTTGAGTTACTACTCTGCTTAATAAGCAATTTTTTAAGGTTTACAAAAGATTTTAGCAAGTGAATCAACCGCTTTCCTTAGCTTAAAGGCTAATTCATTTGGGCATATTCTTTAAAAAACTGAGATTTGTTCATTAAAACGATATTCTGTTCCCCAAGCATCTAACACCTGAATCTGAAAGTTAATGATTTCTCCTAAGGGAGTAGACTCAGAGAGATTAAAGTAAATCTCAGGCCGCTTATAACAATAGCCATCACTTTCTAAGTGCTGTGAGGGGCAGTCACTAGAACGCTCATCTAAAAAATCAGAATGAGTATTTAAAGCAAAGTGTAAAGTGCTTGCATCTTCAAACTGAATATATTCACTGTCGCTTGATACCAAAACTTGTAGAGCGCTTGCATCAGCTAAGCCCTGATTCACAAACTTAAGATAACTGATGACTCCTCTTTCACCAGCAGACAAGTCGCGATCGAGCGTATCTTGTTGGATGTCAAACTCGCTTAGCTCTAATTCTACATCTGGTAAGCGAATCTCAAGCTCTGTGCTTAATTCATATACTTGTCCGGTATGATCGATAAGCTCTAGATTTATTGGAATCAATTCACCAATAGGAGTTTCGCTATTAATTTCAAGGAGGAGATTACTTTGTAAAGGACAACTAGATAAGGCTGGACAATGCTCGTAAAAGTCTTCTCGTAATTCGCTTTCATTGATGCTCAAATCACTGGAATTACTCACACTCACCCAATCGCTCTCAATCAATACACGACCTCGTACGGATAAAGCTGAAACACTATTATTTTCGAGAACAAACTGATTCACACTTATTCTTTCACTAGGTGAAGCAAAGCGATCTCGGTTTTCATCCGCGCTTAAACTCACCGCTTCCAAGCGTAGTTCAGTTTCCCAATCATTGAGCTCAATCGCAAAGTCGAATTGGTCTTCTAATAATTGGTTTTGCTCTTTGATATACATCGTAAATGATAGGAGATCTTCGGCCGATAGTTGTGGGTTCACTCTTAATAGATCAGCAAACTCAAAGTCGCATTCTCCTTCTTGAATACTATCATCTATTCGTCTTGCTGCCTCACAACGAATAGGGGCAGAGCTCAGAATCCCAGAAGCCTCGACTCCATCCCAACGAGTCAATTCCACTGAGTTTGAGATTTGCTCATCTTCAAACACAAGCAAAGCTTCTAAGGCCACAAAGGGAGCAAAGCTGTGGTTAAGAAGCTTGATTTGATCAAACCTTAGGGCATCTCCTGCATGAACGAGTTCATCTTCCGAGCTCTCCTCTACACTAAAACTTGCCAAACTTAAGTTACCACTTGTATGCACAACTAAAAGTGGAAGGGACCATTCAAAGCGAGATCCTCTTTGGCTATCGACAGCGATCTTTACTCGCTGCACAGCATTATTAGGCGCAGTTTCTTTGACTTTAAGGGATAGGTCTAAGCTAAAAGTACAGGCTCTTTGTGCATCGAGCCGACCTTGTTGGCAACTTTCTTCATTGCTTACTCGAGCTTCTTCACTAAGGGCGCTATCTTCATTAAACCAAGCTTTACCAAGCAATTCTGTCAACTGTAAGTTTCCAGCAGGCGCTTCAATGTCAGCTGTCGCCAATAAGCTATTTAGCTCCACTAAGGTAATCTCTCTAGAACCGGCATTAAAAATTGAAATCTCTTTAATCTTCAATTCTTCACTCGGATGTAAAACACCGGTTCTTGGTCCTTGATCTGTCCATGAAAAAGAAATTAAGCACAGCTCATCATCAACAGCAATGCAATCAGGCGAATGCGCTGGCACAATGTTTTCTTGGCAAAGCGCTTCTTCTGACTCAACATCGCAAGAAAACGGATCATCCACAGTGGTCAAAGGTGCTTGAGGCTCACCACAGGCTAGAAAACTAAAACTAAAAACGAGACTAAGAGTAAAATTAAGAGTAAAACTAAAAAAGCGACCTAAGCTATTATTTTTACTCACTAAGAAACTTTGGGAACTATGCTTCAACTCTTGGAATAGGTTTTTCATGGTTAAATCCGATCTATTAATTTAAGTGATTAGAGTACAGAATACGAAACTTAAAGCGTAAAACTTAAAGATAAATCTACAAGGGCCTACTTCAAGTTATTTGAATGCTGTGGTATACAGCCTCTCCATTAAACTTATTCCAAGCAAACTTATATTTTTGAAGCCCACTCAGATCGGACAAGTGAATCTTTATGAGTAACGATGATCTAATGCAAAGTATTGTGTCTCTCTGCAAGCGCAGAGGTTTTGTTTTTCAGTCATCAGAGATTTATGGTGGCCTAAAAAGCGCTTATGATTATGGCCCTTTAGGAATTGAGCTCAAGCGAAACCTGATGAACCTTTGGTGGCGTGATATGGTTCACAGTCGTGAAGACGTAGTCGGCCTTGATGCCTCGATCATGATGCATCCCAAAGTATGGCAAGCTTCAGGACACCTGTCGGGCTTTAGTGATCCCCTTGTTGATTGTTTAATTTGCAAAGAGCGCTTTAGAGCCGATCAAGCCCCTAAAGCAGAGCAAGGCGAAGCGCTGACCTTAAGTTTTGGCGATAAGGGACGCGCTAAGGTTGCTTTGACTTGGCTCGAGGAAAACCAAGCGGACCTAGAAGTCGCTCGTGCCGGCAAAACCATTACCGGTGTGACCGCCGGCGATCGCGGATATGTATGTCCGGTTTGTTCTTCGCCCTTCCTAAGTGCCGAGCGTCAATTTAACCTCATGTTCCGCTCTCATATTGGTCCAGTGGATCCCATGGGTGGCCTAGCTCAGCAAATTGCCCAAGGTGATTTTGCCGACTTAAGCCCTGCCGAGGTCAGAGCTAAGCTTGATAAGGTTGTCAAAGATGGTGCTGTATATCTGCGCCCCGAAACAGCTCAAGCGATGTTTGTACAATTTGAAAATATCCAAAAATCAATGGCTATGAAAGTGCCTTTTGGGATTGCGCAAATGGGTAAGTCCTTCCGTAACGAAATCACACTAGAACATTTTATTTTCCGCTCCTGTGAGTTTGAGCAAATGGAAATGGAGTTCTTCTGTGAGCCCGGTACCGATGATGAATGGATGGAGTACTGGAGCCAAGCGCGCATTAATTGGTGGAAGAAATGGGCCAATCATCCTGAGAAGTTTGTCATTCGCCCACACGAGCCTGAGGAGCTTGCGCACTATGCTAAGGCCTGTGTTGATATTGAATATGCCTATCCTTGGGGTATGGGAGAACTTGAAGGTGTGGCCAACCGTACCGATTATGACCTTAAGAAGCATGCAGAGCACAGTGGCGCTAAAATGCAATATTTTGATCCAACCACTCAAAAGAAGTTTACGCCTTATGTCATTGAGCCTGCCGCTGGTGCAACTCGTGGTGTATTAGTTTACTTACTTGATGCCTATCATGAAGAAACCGTAGAGGGCGCCAAGGGGCCTGAGACTCGAGTTGTGATGCGTTTCCATCCACAGTTGGCCCCCATTAAGGTTGCTGTTTTACCTTTGGTAAAGCGTGATGGCATGCCCGAAAAGGCCCGCGAAATTGTGAATGCTTTCTTTAAGCGTGGAATTAATGCCAGTCTAGACGTGCAACATGCGATTGGTCGTCGCTACCGTCGCCATGATGAGATTGGTACGCCATGGTGTCTCACCATTGATGGACAAACCATGGAAGATGGCACACTCACCATTCGTGATCGTGACACTATGGAGCAAAAACGCATCCCTGCTCAAGAAGCGATCGATGAGATTGAGCGCTTATTGCTTGAGAGCTTAGGATAAGTCTTGTGAATAAGGGCACTGCTTTACTCTGCGTTGTAGGGCCTACCGCAAGTGGTAAAAGTGACCTTGCCATAGAGCTTGCCCTTAAATATCAAGCGGAAATCATCAGTCTTGATGCCAGTCAGGTTTATCGGGGCTTTGATATTGGTACCGGTAAGGTGACTCCTGAGGAAATGAAGGGTGTACCTCATCATCTGATCGATTGTGTAGAGCCAGATGAGCGTTTTGATGCGGGCGTTTTTGTACAAAAAGCGGATCAACTGATTCATGAGATTCAAGCGCGCTCAAATAAAGTGATTATTTGTGGCGGAACGGGCTTGTATCTCAAAGCGCTTTTACAAGGGTTATGTGAAGCACCAAGTGTACTGCCCGAGATTGAGGCAAAACTTGAAGCACGACTAGATCAAGGAGAGGCTGAGATTTTGCATACCGAACTGGCCCAAGTTGATCCAAAAGCGGCCGCAAAGATCATGCCCAAAGACCGCCAAAGAATCAGCCGAGCTTTGGGGGTTTATTTAAGTCATGGGATTGTTCTGAGTGAGCTACAAGCCCAGCATCAATTTGCTGAAAAACGCTATCCTGCGCTTATTCTAGGCTTAGACCCTGCCCGAGAGCGCCTTAATGAGCGGATCGCTCGGCGAGTTAAACTAATGTGGGACTTAGGCTTTTTGGATGAGGTTAAAAGGCTCAATGATGCTGGTCATCAAAGCGCATTACGCAGTATGGGAGCGATTGGCTATCGTTTGGCTTTATCAGCTCTTGAGGGAGAGATGACCGTGGCCGAAGCTCAAGAAAAAATGCTTTATGCCACTCGTCAATATGCCCGACGCCAAAGACGTTATTTTAACAAGCAACTACCCACTCAATGGATACAGCCCTTAGCTGGAGAAGATAAGATAAAGCTTGAGCAAGTTCTGCCCTTGGTAGATGCTTGGTGGCTTGAGTAAAAGTTGAGTCAAGCAGAGTAAAAGCAGACTAAGAGTAAGTTGCACTCAAATGAACGCTAATATTTTCTTTTTTCTTAAGTTCATTGTATAGTTAACCGAAAGTGTACTTTGATTGCTTTTCAAGGATTTAGAAAGGCGATCAAATCTTTTAAAACACTACGCATTTTAGCGAGTTTTACACCTATTCATCATTGTTCATGATCATTGTGAGCCCACGGAAGGAAGCACAGTATGTCAGGTTTAAGCGTTTCAGGTATTGCCAGCGGTATCGATAGTAAAAGCATTATCAGCCAAATGGTCTCTTTGGAGACAAAGTCGATCACCAAGTATCAACAACGAATTGCCCTTGAAGAGGCTGAACGCATTGCTTTTGAAGACCTAAGCAGTCGTTTACAATCACTTAAAAGCGCTATGGGCGCATTTTCCAACGGAGACCTTTTTTCTTCGCTCAGCAGTTCTTCATCGGATGAAGATATTGTTACAGTCACCGCAACCGATGATGCCCCTCGAGGCAATCACAGTATTAAGGTGATGCAAACCGCCCAAGCCCATCGCATAGGTGGCAGTGGTGTAGCAGATCCTATTAATACTCGTATTGCCGCCGGATTCAGCAAAAGTGACTTTGGGGCAAGCACTAGCTTTGCCGATCTTGAAGCGGGTTCCAAAAGTTTAAATACTGTGGCTGCAAGCGGATTTGATTATGAAACAAATATCTCATTGTCTGGTCAATATACCGGAGATGAAAATGTCAGCATTTCTGTTGAGCTACTCAGTGATGTCAGTGGACCTGATGGCACTGTTGATTTACGCATTTCTACCGATGGAGTTAATTACGAAACTTATACAGGTGTTGCGGTCGATGGTGGTCAAATCAACTTAAGCTCAGCTGACCACTTTGATGGCAATGGAATCTCACTCACCATTGAAAATGCTAATTCCAGCATGAAAGAGGGCGATACTTTTAGCTTTAGAGCCTATGGCCAAGCAAGCCTTGAATACAGCATTGGTAATGGCGAGCGCAAAGAACTTACTCTTAGTTCTGATGAGACTTTGGCCAGCCTTGTTAAAAAGATTAATGACGATTCTAGCCTTGGCCTTCGTGCTGATATTATGAATGATGGTTCGGCCTCTGATTCTTACCGCCTGCTACTGACCTCTTTAACCGAGGGAAGCAGTGGCCAAATTGATATTTTGCACAATGCGAGCAGTATTCGTTTAAATGGTGTGAGCGCTGAAGCACCGGTGGCCCAATCTAATACTTATACAGGAGTGTCTTCTGTATCGGGCACTTTGTCTAGTGGTTCGGGTAATACCAGTGTGGTGCTTGAAATGATGACGGGTGGTGCGCTTGCTGACGCTAAGTTTAGAGTTTCAAGCGATGGCGGTCTAACTTTCCACGATAATAAGGGTGAAGGCTTTAGCTTATCTGGCCCCGACGGAAATGGAGACTACAGCTTTGATCTTGATGCGGCTTTGACCGATGACAACCAAGCAATCTTTAGTTCGGCCCTTAATATTGACTTAAAGCTTAGCAATGCCGGAAGCTTTACCGCTGGAGATCGCGTTAGCATTGATCTATTTGATGCCGAAGTTCAGTCTGCCCAAGATGCCTTGGTCAATGTAAATGGCATCACCATGGTCAAAAGTACCAATACCCTTGATGATGTGTTTGAAGGTATGACGCTTAATCTACAAGATGCCGCACCAGACCGTACCATCAACATTGAGGTCAGCGACAATGTGGGTGATGTTGCTTCGGTGATGAATGGCTTTGTAGAAGCGTATAACTCGGTGATGAGTCTGATTCATGCTCAATCAAAATATAATCCCGATGAAGACAGTGAAGCACCTTTACTTATGGGTGATTCAACCATTCGTCAGATTCAGTCAAACCTACAAAACTTCATTACCCGTCGTCACAATGATCAAGGGCCCAGTGCTTTGGCTGATTTAGGTATTAGCACGGACAGTAAAACCGGTCTCATTAGCTTTGACAGTGCTCAACTCAGCAAGGCCCTCAGTGATGATGCAAATGGAGTAAGACGCTTACTAGGTGGTCTGGGTGAAAGTAGTCCCGGAGCAACTGCAAGCTTTATTTCAAGCACAAGCAAAACTGAAGCTGGCTCATATAATGTGCGTATAACCCAAGCGCGAACCCGAGCAGTTGTTCAATCAGGCTTAAGCCAAACGCTTACAAACAATGAGGAATTGAGCTTTCGCATTAATTCAGATGCACAAGGTACCGGCAATGTTCGTGCATTTGTGGTTAACCTGATGAGTGGCATGGATACACAGCAACAGGTTGAAGCGATCCAAAATGAGATTGATGCTCGGGATTTACAAGTCACAGCAAGTCTTCAAGACGGTAAAATCACCATTAGACACAATGAATATGGCGATGACTACAAGATTGACGTGACTTCTAACTTAGATGGAGACTCCGGCTTTAAAAAGACCACGATAAGTGGCATTGGTACAGACTTAGAAGGCACCATCAGTGGTGTAAAAGCAGAAGCCAGAGGTGATGTTCTAGTCGGCAAAGCTGGCTATAAGTTTGAAGGCCTACAAGTTAAAGTAGCCAATGACTTTGAAGGAAGCGCCGGACAAATTAGCTTGAGTGAGGGCATTGGGCAATCATTCTCAGCATTATTGGATTCCTTTGTTGGTTTTGGTGGGCTGCTCAGTAATAAAATCGATAGCTTTGATTCTGTCATTTCACGCTTTGAAGAACAGATGACCAAGGTGACCGAACGAGCAACTCGACTTGAAGAACGACTACGCCAGCAGTTTGTAAACCTAGAAGTGACTTTGGGCCGATTGAACTCAACTGGCGAATATCTGATTGCTCAACTACAAACCCTGCCCGGTGCAACTCGTAATAAGTAAGTCAACTCGTAAATAAATCCATTCGCACATGAATGAACGAGAAAACAATGCTTTATCCTTATCTCAAGCTTATTTCCCATTTGAATCTTGGCTTGAGGTAAACTGATCCATTTTACTCAGCCTTAATCTTAATTACGCGTCTTAATTACGAGTCTTAATTGCTTATGAATATCCCCACATGGCTGGTCTCAAGTTGGGCACATCTACAAGAATTAACCGCTTTTCAACTCTCATTGATTGCGCTTAATATTTCCCTGCTACTGCTTTCTAAGCCCTTATTTCGCCTCTTATTAAAGAGCCGTCAAATTAGTGAAACAGAGCTTTTTGATTCAAGAGCCTTTATCTTGCTTCGTAGAGCGAATTGGGTATCGCTACTCTGTGTTGCCTTATACGCCTTTGTTTTACCCTTAAACCAATACTTTTGGTTCACCAAAATTTTGAGTGTTTTGATGATTATCTCGGTCGCGAATCTGATTGATTCTATGCTTGATATCTTCATCATTCAGCGCTTTGGTAAGAAGAAACTTATCGATAAAGAAGAGCGCTTTGTTGAAACCTATCGTTCTCGCTTAGTGAGCCTGGTGGCGAGTGGTATGATGCTGATCATTGCCATTTTACTGATCGTCCGCGTGATTGGCTTTGAAAGTTTGCTTGAAACCGGAGGTGTGATTGGCTTTATTGGCGTTTTACTAGCCCTAACTCAAGGTTCATGGGCTCCGGACTTAATCAGTGGCTTAATTATATTAAATACTGAGGTTCTTGAGGAAGGAGATGTGGTTGAAGTCCATTCTGCGAAACCCATTATTGGTACGGTTTTTAAGACCAAGCTTTTTCATACTGAGCTTTTAGACCTGGCCACAAACCATCGCGTTCTTATTCCTAATATCCAACTCAGACAAAGCGAACTCTTTAACCTATCTAAGTTTGCCTCAGCCAAAGGTCTAAGAGAGCGCCTAAGCTTTAAAATAGGCTATGATGTTCGCCAAAGTAAAGTAAGACAGCTTTTTGAGGAAGTTTTTGAACTAGCCCAAAAAGATGTTGATCTACCTTTAAACCATCAACATGGATATGATCTTAGGGTTTTAGATACAGGTGACTATGCCATTGAATGGGGCTTTTTTTATTATATCAAAGAGGTCAAGTTGCTTTTAATCACTCGTCATCGTCTACTTGCCCTAATTGCTCAAACAGCCGAAAATCGTGGAATTTCTTTGGCAACGCCTATTCTTTATCAAAAAGTCAGTGAAGCGGAGCCAGAATCTTTAATGCCCACTCAACAAGAGAAAACTGAGTCTAAAACTTAGACTTTTAGAGTGTGATCACTTACTCAAAGCAGGCATCAATCTCTTCGCATTGACTTGCTGAGCCTAAGCAAGAAGCGGCCGCTGGTGGAGTAACTTCACGACAAGTGGCCGCACAGGCCGCTAGGGTCAAACATTCATTATTTTCATCAGTAAAGCACTGATCACAGTCCTCTAAAAGAACACAGGCTCTTGCACAATCATCGTCACCAATCGTTTGATCATAGCAAGCGGTAAAGGCTGCTTCATCACAAGAGGTCAATCCACTGATACAGGCCGAAGCGAGCTCTGGTACTTCACTTTCGCAAATCCCAACGCAGGTCTCAGTATCTACGCACTCACCATTTTCATCTTGGAGACAAGAGTTACACTCATCAAGATAAGCACAATAACCTTGGCAAGCTGATTCGCTCATCATCTCAGTCCCCGCCATCTCTGTGCCCGCCATCTCAGTACCAGCCATCTCAGTACCCGCCATCTCTGTGCCCGCCATCTCTGTGCCCGCCATCTCTGTGCCCGCAGTTGTTGCCGAATCATCTTCAGATTCACAGGCATTGAACATGACTGCACAGAAGAGAGCACTTAGAACTTTAAATTGTATTGTTTTTGGCATGACTTAACTCCTAAATCACTTGAAGGTTGTATTGTACAAAAATGCTTTATAATTAGGCACTGTAAACAAAGCGAGCGCTAGATAAAAGGATAGTTTTAAAAAGCCCTTATCAGTTCATTGAGTAAAGCTATTTTAAGCTTTGTTTCGGTGAGTATATTCTTATTTGTTTATGCATATGAGTCCACTTGGCTAGTTCTTTTAGCTTGTCCTAGTAGCTCGCTCTCGTAGCTTACACAGACAACCCCATAATCCCATCATCAAATGGTGATTGCTTTGAGCTCAAGAGCTTTGGTGGATTCTTTTTTGGCTTAATAAGAATTAAGCCACATCTAGCCATCTATCTCATACCAAGTCCCCTGTATAAACTTATACTAAGGAGTTTAAATACTTATGAAAATCAGTTTAAGAAAAGCTGCAATTGTGCAGGATATACTACATGCTGAAGTGAAATCACTTAAATGCATCAAAGCAGATACTTTTGTGACTATTTTTGAAACGAATATCAGTGAACAAATCAAGGATCATGCTGAATTCGTTGCAGAAGTTCAAGCCAAGATTGAAAAATATATGACGATCCGAGCGATTCTTAGAACCTTGGTTGCTGAGTACAATGTTCAAGCAGGTGTACATAAATTACTGTCTGAAGATGCAATTCTATCTTCTCAAGAAATATACTATGAGAACTTCCTTGAAGACATTCAACCTAAGCTCTCTAATCAAGCATTAGAACGTCATTTAGAGTCTATTATGAATACGGAGTCTACTTCTCGATACATACAACTTCATACGCTCACTTCCAGTGAAATCAAAGCAATTCGAGCAAAGCTGGATGCTGTTATTCGACGGAAACGACAAATCAAAGAGAAACTACTTAAACTCAATGTAAACACCCTATTAGAAGTTCCTTCAGAAGTCGCTTCACTCATGTGTGAGCTAGGGCTTGATTGATTGCTAGTTTGAATGATTATAGCAGTGTATCAACGGTCTTTAGGCCACCTGGCTTACACTTTCTTTTTGTCCCAAACTTAAGCTCAGGCTACCTAAGATCTGCTTAAGCTCTTGTAGCAAGACTTGATCAAGCCCTTGGTGAATCAGTGTTTCTGAAGTCGTATTTAAGAGAGTGCCGAGAGTTAAGTAGTGATTGTGTCTGAGAAACTCGCTTAATGCCTCTGAGAGCTTTAGGTCTGATAATCCTAAGTTAGCACAGGGATTAATCCACCAATAGGACTTAAGCTGACTGATGTAGTATTCACTTTTGATACTCTGCTCGCCCAGTTCTTTAGTAATGATATCTGAATATATTGGTTTGTAATACTTGGGAATTGTAAGATCGACTTGCAAGTAATCATTAAGCGGCGTTTGCTGACGACAAGCATAATTATAGTATAAGTCACCCATGGATAAGCCAATATAGGCCAGTGGGGATTGCTTAATATACTGGGTCATCCAGGTTTTGACATACTCCACAATGGCTTCGATTGACTGATCGCCACCTGCAACATTTGAACTTGAAAGCTCGACGCTGTTCAAGGCAAGAACTTTACCCTGTAATGGTTTCACTAGGTTGGCTTTATCAAGGTAAATCTCAGCATCAAAGCTATTGATGAAGCCAACTCTTTGCTTCTTACCACTCGCTTTAATTTGATAGATGGCAAACAGGCGAATACTTTCGCTTAGTAAAAATGAAGGTACAGTGAAGCCATTTCCTTTAATCTCTCCCTCTTTTTCAACTTGAACACAGCAGCCGGAGTCTCTACCAAAATCGATATCAAGCGGATTTTTAGGAAGCTCTTTAATCTCATAGCTTAATTGACTTTGCTTACGAGCTTTGGATCTCGCTTTAATATCTTGCAGATGAGGTAAGCTTTGGAATAATTTCTGGAGTTTACAACTTTCTGTTTGAATCAAGGCCATAAGTTCAGGGCTGTAGTCTAAAATGGGCAACATATAAAAGACCGAATGCCGGCCATGTCCTAGTTGCTGTAATGCCCTAATAATAGAATGATATTCTTCAAGTTGTGGCATTAAGGAATTGTTCACAAAGTCATTTCGTTGAGCAAGAGGTAACTTAAGCAAGCATTTAACAAGGTCTTGAATATGCTCTGAAACTTGATCCTCTTGCTGCTCTTGGGACTTGGCAATCAGTTTCTTAATATGAGCGACAGACAGCTTTGAGTCATGATAGGATAAAGGTGTTTTAAGACGGCCACCAAATGTATTCCATCGATATTTCGCATCGTAAAGAACGCGTGCATATTTATTGGCAACATGCGCTTGAGTAAACTTCTGAACCGCCTCATCCATCAGCTTTTCATTATTCAAGATATCTTTAGCAATTATGATCACATCTTGAACTAAGGTATTTCTTTTTTCTTCGGAGAAATCATCCAACTCCAGGCTTAACTCAAGATCTAGATAGAAGTTATCCTGCATACCCATATAAGTATACAAGTCTCCATTTTCTTTGACGATGTGCTCTAGCTGATCAAGAGTGATACATAATTCTTCCATGCTGTTACTTGGCTCTTTTTCTATCTTTTCTTTAAGAAGCTCAAAATATGGATATGCTAAGGCATTCCTTTGCACTCCCATGGGATATGAAAGATTTATATTTGCTCTGATAAGATCTAATAAGTGATCAATACTTTGATCTTTATTGTAAAGATTTTGATAGATCCGAACTTGCTCATTGCTTGCTTGTAAGACTTCTTTCTCATCTGGTGATAACAGAGCAATTAGACCCCAAGAGTTTGCCAAAGCGCAAAGTTGTTTTTGCTCATCTTCTTTTGCATCTTTTGTTTTTTGAGACTTTTAGTCAGACTTTGATTAAGCGCAAGGCATTCTCTTGCATACAACAAGGTTTGCTCTTTGTGCTCTTTTTGCTTATTAGCTGTAGCAAGATCCACAAGGATCATAAGCGTCTGGGCTAAGCGCTTCTTGCTTTCATCTGTGTCTTCTTTGTCTACAAGTTCTCGGCTGAGCTTAAGGCTTTTTGCCAAAAGGGACTGAGCCTGCTCAGTTTCATTATAAACTAAGTGTAAGGTACTTTGATTGTTTAAGTTTTGAATCAATATAGAGCAAGTTTCAGAGTCCCATTCGCTTTGTATTTTTTGCTCTAAGTCAGTGATTCTCTCTTTAAGCAAGTTTTCCCACTGCTGACACCTTATATCGAACTCATCTGGGAGTTCTTGACTCTGACTCACCAAGTTAAATGTTTCTTGGAAGTAATTTACAGTGAAGCTTCTTTTGGGATATTTTTGCTTAAGTTTTTCTACTGTATATGGAGTACTAATCAACTGAATCAGTCTTATAAAGTCGATTCTAAACAAGTGATACGAATTTGAGAACCTATCTAGCAATCTACTAATCCAATCCACCTTCTCTAAAACCTCTGTTTTCCAGATAGGTAAAGTTTCTTCTAGATCGACTTCTGACATAGAATCTGGCCAGTAATCGAAAGCTTGATAAGCTTTATACAATGCTTCATCACTGGTTAATAAGTCTGTTGCCTCAGCAATGATTGCACTCAATACAGTTTGAATCCCACTCGCAATTTGATCCATAGTCTGCGAAGCTTTCACAATCTGATCTGCTGTCAATGCTTGATGACTTAACTGTAGTTTTTCACAGTCTACAGATACGGTTTGATGCTGGTGGGTAACTGCTGAAAGGCTATTGCTGACTCTTTGCATCTCTAGGGTTTGCCATACAGCTTCACCATACTGAGCACAAACTTCCTTTTTCCAATTTTCTTGAGTCAACGCTTGTAAGTAGAGGTTTTTCACCCGGCTAGTGAGTAAGACATATGCTTCAGGCTTAATCTTTTTTATATGTTCCAAGGCACTAGAATAACTCATTAATTCCTCATTATTATTTTGAACTTGCTTTTGCTGATCAAGCTTTACTGAAGACATAGCCCCCCCTTTATTAAGTGATCTTAAAACATGATTAACCGCCACTTTTTAAACAAAGCTTTCTTAAGATTTAGGACAAAATATGTTGATTAATTTCTCAGTTAGTTTTTAGCCGATCATCACCCTCCGAAATCGCCTTTTGATCAATTAGGAGGTCTGACATGATGTTTAGAACTGATGAGTGATTTGTAGTCTCAAAGCTTAATCATTTTAGAAGCTAGGAATAACGCTTTGATAAAGTTAGAGGCATAAATAACTTCGGTAACTCTTGGGCCGGTTATTGTGTTCTTAACAATTGGTTCAGCGGCAATAGTCATTGTCTCTGAAGCAAAAATACTGAGCTTAGGATTTGAACTTTTAAAGCTAGCCGCACTGTTATTTGCAGCAAAGCAAGAGTTTAATAATACAGAACCGTCATCTTTAATCTGATGAAGCCGATATTCGCCAATACTAAGACATAATGAACCACTGCCTCCATGACTAATAATCTCCAAATGAGTGACTTGAGTATGACCATTGTCTCTACCACGCTCAGCAAGGGCACGTTCAATATAGTCATTCGGATCAATGGACCCACTGACTAAATAAGGCATGATCATATACCCTTTGTTCACTAAAAGTTTCCAACTAGCAACAAAACTCACCATTGCTGCCGAACCAATCACAGCAAGATCGTCACAGTCAGTATTCACCAAGATGACAGCCACTTCCTTAGCTGTATCTTTTGGTTCCAAGTATGGGATTTGTCCCTGTCGAATCAGCTTGAAAGCTTTTGTCATATACTCAAGACTAAACTCATGTCTTCGTTGGCATAGCTCAGTGCTAAACTGATCACATTCATTACAGAGATAGGCACGTTCTAATAATTGATCTATGCGTTTAGGAAAGCAGGTTCGACAAGTTAAGCGACCGGCATATCCATTAAGGTAATGTCGAATAAGCACCAAGCATGACTCAAGCTTTGGAAGCTTTTGGAGCTTGTTCAATGCCACTTGCGCACGATGCATCTTAAATAAGTGAGTGAATAAGAAGAAAAATCGTTTGTGTATATCAATCATATTGCCTTCATTTGTCATTTCTTGTGTCAGATATGCTCTGAATATCGGGTGATTAACGAGTAGATCATTTTGATGACTGGTGTTTATCTTTATTATTGCTAACATACACCACACATGTTATAAGAATAAAAAACAATTACTTAAGTATAACTTTTTTAAGAAGTCTATCTCAAAGGATAAAACGATGTCAATACCAATCTACGAAGATGACAGACCACGTGGTGATTTGGAATATTGGAAACCAAGGTGCTCTGTTCCTAAAAACATCCATCTTGATCAAAATAAGACATTTGTTCTTAAACTAAATTTAAGAATGACTGATGAGCTGGGAAATCAAACGCTTCAAGAAATCATTATTGCGGAAGTTATTGCGTCTGAAGAGGCTAAGGTTTGCCCGGTTGAAATCATAGCAACTGAACTTAAGCCCTATCACTTATTGGAGGATCTTAAAGATTGGGCAAGTGATGAAATTATTGATGAAACTAGGTTATTTTTGCGTCAAAGCCAACATCCTTTGCAAACTTTGAAATGCATCTTAAACATTGACTTTAAGAAACTCATCGGTATGCGAAGTTTGATCGATCCAAAGCATCAAACTCAGGTGATTTTTGATACTCAAGAGAAGTATAATCCTGATGCCAACACATCCTCAAAACAGAGTGACTGGCAAGAGTTCCAAAAAACTTCCAAAAGCATTTTGACCGATGACATTATTTATTTTCGTAAGAAAGTGAATAAGGCCGAGCGAAATTTGCCGTTTTCAAATCTGAATACATTTAGCTTTTCCCCTTATTTTCAGTCTTGCCCTTACTCCGTTGGTAGTGATCGATTTTTGAGCTATTTTAAAGCCTTATATATTACTTCACCCGAACAACTCAAAGTATATATCGGGCTCTTTAGTCAGTCAAAGGCACAGCATAAGCCCTTTGCATTTCTTTTAATTAAGGAAGATGACTATTACATCCCCCTATTTACAGATGTATCTGAACTAAACAGCTGTAGCTTTAGATCAAATTGGTTCGAATTTATGAATCATAT
>CAKZRU010000177.1 GCA_937146725.1 uncultured Myxococcales bacterium | reverse complement strand
GAACACAATATAAATAAAGCTCTTAGAAGCATAATTTCCTCTTATTAAGATAGGGGGATAGTCAGAATTAAGTCTGCATAGCACTTAGCATAAAAACAGTCTCAATACTCGTTTTTATGACATTAATTTGAGACTTTCGCTGAGATGCTGTAGTTTATCCTGAGGGATTTAAAAACTCTATGGGCTTAAAATGATGGATAATCTTTTAAATCGAATTTTATTTTGTAGCTTGATCTCTCTATTGTTATTTTCATGTAACAAAGATAAAGCAAAAGGATTTTATAAGCTAACCAAGCATGACCTAGTCACCCACTCTTGTCGCAGTATTGAGGCAGTTCATATACTCTCTACTGAAAGAGTAACCCAGTATTTTAAGCTACCATATGAAGGTTTTTCGCTTCCGACTTATATTTTAACAACTGCGAAACAGATACTTTTAAACAGTGTGAAACGCTGTATTATTTTGACCCTAATGATGTCAATCTTCTTGGGTCGCTGTTGACCATTGATGAGGATAAAAACTGTGGCGAAAAAAAGCATAAAATCGAGGCTATATTTATTAAAGATTTATAAAGTACACTTAAACTAAGATGGAAAAGCGTTCGCATCGATACATGAATAAACCACTTATATAAAAGGGATCAACCATGGCTAAAGGACTACAAAAACAACAAGCATATCAACAAGCACTAAGTCTATTAGGCAAAAGCCTTTTAAGACGCTCTAAACGCCGTTGTGAACTCAGCGAGGAAAGTGGGGAATTAGTGATTTATGACTTAAATCCACCTGCCGAAGATCCTACTCTTGATCATGTGTTACATGTCTCACCAAAGGTCGTTGGGTGGCTAGATGGTGAACAGATTAACCCGCTTGAAGCGCGCCCACTTGAAAGCATGGTCTGGAGCGAACACACGGCGGTAGCAAGAGCCGCTTTACAGTTGCTAAAGCGCGTTGATGAACCTTGGGCAAGAGATGCAGTAGAGTCTGCTCAAATGATGAATGATTTTTAGTTTTTAATCGGTTATTTACTAATGAAGAAGGTGTAATTGATGAGTACGGATTTTGAAGTTAAAGAGTATCAAGACTTATTAGATTTATATGCCACATTTGATGATGAAAAGTTAAAAGAGCTTAATCATGTATATCGTAATCACTATGAACTTGACCCTGTAGGCAGCTTTCGCTTAATTTCATCCGATCCTTATATACTAGGTAGATCAGACTTTAGCTGTTTATCTCTCTGTATATCAATTGGTGCAGCCATTTTTATGCTGAATATCACTCTAGGAATATCCTTTGGAGTATTAAAGTTTCTTATTGATAATAGAACTGATTACACTGAGGATGTTTTGATTTTTTTCTGTTTGATACTTTGTGTTTTTGTAAGCAAGAAGTTTTTACCATTTTTGTTTGAATTACTTTCTCCATCTCAGCTAAATAATTCGGAGTATCATTTTGAAGAACAATTTATTAAGGTTGAAAATAAACCTTACTTTTCTAGTGAATCTACATATTACTATAAAGATATAGAATCGATAGAATCTTTAAGGATAAATGCTACATCAACAAGTCGTGCAGTAAGCTTTAAAATGTATAATCGTGATGCTGAAGAAGATCGAGTTTGTTTTTATGTAGGCTCACAAAAAGAAGCCGATTGGCTGGTATTTATTTGTAGTTATCGCCTTGAGTACTTCCGCAGGTTTTATCAGCAAGATGACTTCTCTTTGATTGAAAAGCTTGAACATCGTTCTTTATGAGTCTGCTATATTAATTTCGACTTTATGGAATAACTAAGCATGTTTACCGATTGACTAGCTTATCTAGTTTTTGACTGATGAACAGAACTCTGCTTAGGCAGACTTGGCAATGACTTTACTTTGGTTTTGTTTGGATTTTTGTTCATCAGATTATGTTCTTTAAGTCGATTAGAGGTCATTATGAATATGGTTAAAGAGGATGTGCGTGTAAGTTTAAGGTCTGTGTTAGAGTCTTGTTACCAAAAAAGGGATGTCATTAAAACACAGCTTCTACCCTTGGCTCTCTCTCCACACAGAAGAGAAAAAGAGTCAGAACATTTTGCTGAACTTTTGGAGCAACAAAAAGCCCTGGCTCTCTCTTTGGGCAGTCACTTTTTGGAGTTTTTTGAAGACTCCGAAAGCTTTAATCAAATGCTTCAAAACCTAATACAGGAACTTAAGAGTGACTTTACTGTAGAAGGCATCAAGCGTTTAGATTCTAATGATTTGTCCAACGAGAGGCTGAGTGATGAGCTGAGTGATGAGCTTTCAGTAGAAAACGAAGCGCTTGAGTTCGATCAAACAATCAAAACGCAAGAAGCAGAAAGAAGACAAGAAGCAGAATTGACTCTGATGGGTACTTCATCCCTAGAGCGACTTCAACCAACAGTTAAGCCAATGGAGCCGGTACTGCTTGCTGAACATACGGGACGTTCTATTGACTTACCCGAAGACAGCACACCTTCGGTAGATCTTTCTTTACTTTTTGAGAGGGGGTTTGGAGGCTCTTTTAGCGAAGAACTGCCAGAACCCAAAGAAAAAAAGTCGGTTAAAAGCTTAGATGAACGCTTACTCGAGCGTCTGAGCAGTATGCCGGCGCCAAGCAAAATTGAACATGAGATGGCGTTTAATGATGCATTTTCTTGGATACAGCGTATTGCGGATCCTACCTATATCAAACGTTGGCCTAATCAAGGTAAAGAATTGGCCAGAGTATTATGTAAGTTTACTGTGAATTATACACGCTACTTATTTGATATTCCCGATTATTTACGAGCACATGGTATGAAAGGGGATAATTCATTTATTAAGGTGATCAAGCGTATCAAGAGCTTTATTAAAAAACATAAATATGAGCAAATTAATGGGTTAAAAGATAGTGATATACCCAAGAATCAGCAATGGTTAAATGATGCTGTCAACTCGTATTATCATCTACAAGAGCTACTAAAAGAGCGATCATCAAGGAGTGAACGCTTAAATGGAGATCGTCAAATCGAAAAACTGAAAAAAATGGTTTTTAATGATGAAACAGTAGACAGTATTTGTAAGCAAGTCATGGTTATTTTGCAGCAAACAGATGTGAATGCTCAAGACCAGCGTTTAAGTAAATTACTAATCGATTATATAGATGATCTTAAAGGGAGTGAGTTTAAGAGTTTACGCTCAAGTATTCGCTCTTATATTGAACAGGTTGAGGCCGAAGAGTCGGAACCTCAAACCAAAGAAGTCCAATTTCCTCAATTTGCTAATAAAAAACTAACGGTGATCGGTGGTGATCGCCGACACGAGGCTACGCTGTATTTAAAATCTATATTACCGGAAAACATTGATTTCACTTGGCTTGATGTTGCTTCAAGTAACGGCTCTAATGCAAGACATTCACTAAAGAAAAGCATTGAAAATGGTGGTCTAGACGCGTTGATTATCATTCAGCGATTTATTAGTCATGGTGTGACCGAGCCGATCAAAGCAATTATTAAAGAGCACCCACAGTGCAAGAGTGCAATGGCTAAGGGTTATGGTAAGGCCCAGCTCAAACTCGCTTTAGAGTTTATTGCTGATCAATGGTGATCTATATGACTCTATTCAGATTGGTCACTTTCCCACTTGCTAATATGCTGTGTGTTAGAACTCTTGATTTAAACACTTGTAGTGCTTGAATATCAAAGAGGCTGTGTAAAGTGTTATAGACCTAATGAACCAGCACTACAAGTATCGATTTCCAAACCAAAAAGCTAAGAGTCACTGAAGAGTTAAAGATAATGAACATGAGACACTTAAAACTTACCCTAATCTATATACTCGCAACCACATTCTACCTCGCTTGTGAATCAAACTCTAATCAACAAGCACAAGATGACTCTACGCCCTTATCTTCTGAACTTGATATGGAATTATATGAGAGAGACACGAGTGTAGAGCAAATGACTAACGATCAGAATGTAGAGGAGCCTAATGAAGTTGTCCCACAAGGTCGGTTGATTACAGGTGTGATCGGTAGAGGTCATTGGGATGGGGTTGGAGAAGAAGTTCGCTTTGATGGGATGGTATGTGCAACTATATCAGCCGATCGTAGCCATTTATTGATCAGTGACGCATTCTCGGGAACAATTCGTGATGTAGATATAGAAAGCCAAGCAGTCTCAACCTTGGCCGGTTTTCCCTATGAGTTTGCTGTTTTTAATGGACCGCTTGACCAAGCACGCTTTGAAAGTCCTCGAGGCTGTGGCCTTGCTCCAAATGACGAGGGCCTTCTCGTTGCAGATAGTGCCACTTTAAGATGGCTCGATTTGCTTGAATCAAACGTAACAACTCTGACCGGAGTGCCAGGAGAGCTAGGGAATCGTGATGGCTTACCCAGTGAAGCTCGTTTGGGGTACTTAACCCATGATGTAGTTTGGGCCCCTAGTGGGGAATATGCCTTAATTAGCGATCGTAGTAATGACAGAGTACGTTTATTCATCAAAAACAGTCAAACATTACATGCTTTAGCCCCATTAATGGAGGGAGAGCGTGAACTACGCCTTGATGGTCCGGGTGGTTTAGCTATGACCGAGAATGGTGACCTACTGATTGCTGACACCTTTAACAGTCGACTTATTCAAGTGAATCTAAGTCTTCTTAATATCGAATCACAAATTGCAAACCAAAATGATTCAGAGGTATCTGAACTCAGTTTTGAAGCCTTTGATGCTCAAGTTATTACCGATAACTTGAGTGATCCACAAGGAGTAGCAACAGCAAATGGAAAAGCTTGGCTAGCGGGATTTAATGGCGAAATCTCTGAAGTCGATCTAGAGAGCGGTGTAGTAGCCCCATTTATTCTGGACTTGAGTCGAAATAAAGAACCTGAACTTGGTGGCGCATTTGCACCATTAATTTATGATGATTCCAGGTCTGTTCTTTACTACATGGATATAAACAGTGAGTCGATTCGCGAAATTAACGTTGAAACAGGTGTTATTAAAACCTTAGTCGGTCCTAAAACTGCCAGTGGAGACCGAGATGGACCCTTGGATATTGCCCGTTTTAGTATATTATATGACGTGATCGGTACAGCCCAAGGTTGGTTTGTGACCGATCCTAGCAATGGAAAAGTTAAACAGGTAGTTAACTCGGCTGATGAAGCTCTGGTGACCACTGTGATAAGCGCCTCTGATACGGCACGTGGTCTGCGATTACCAAGGCATCGTGAAGTTGGGGAAGCCCCAGTTGCACTCGCATACAATGCATCTCAAAATCTGATTTATATTGCTGATGTTCGTGAGCACGTAATTCGGAGTTACCATCTTGAGACAGGTGCTGTTGAAGTCCTAGTGGGCTCAGTCAATGAAAGTGGAGATGAAGATGGCTTAGGCACTGAGGCACGACTTAATGAGCCATTTGGGTTAGATTTCGGCGAAGATGGTCTGCTTTATATCGCAGATGCTGGCAATGGAGCTATTCGTAGTTATAACCCTAGTACTAATGAACTAAGTACCGTTGCTCGAGGAGCAATCGCACCTTATGATGTATTACTGCATAATGGTGACTTGTATGTGGTTAACGGTGAGACTCCTGTGGTTTTCAAAGTGCTTGAGCAAGGTTTTGAAGTGGCCTTTGGTAATATAGAAGAATCAGGACCTGGTGATGGAGAAAATGGTCGCTTTGCTACACCTAGTGCACTTAATCGCTATGATGAGCAGCATATTTTAGTTGTAGATTCAGAGAATCATCGAATTCGCACTGTGAATACAAATACCGGTGAGCTTGGTACTTGGGTTGGACAGTTTACCCGTCATGGAGCAATTGGTATCAGAGAACCTTTGCCGTGGAATGAGCTTAGATTACAATCACCCAATGCACTTGCTCGATATGGTTCGGAATCTATGATTCTTAGTGATACTGCGATGCTTCTTCTAGAAGGTGATCCATGGGCGGGGGAGAATGCAGAATGAGCGATCAAAATCTTGCTAAACAACGAGTAAATAAACAACGAGTAAATAAACAACGAGTAAATAAACAACGAGTAAATAAACGACGAGTAAATGTATGGTCAGCTCTCATCATTCTTATGGTCTTATTGCATTTGGCAGTGGCTTGCACACCAAACTCAACAGAGTCAAGCAACAGTAATGAACTTCAAAGTACTGATATTCAAGAAGCTGATCTTGATACTGGCGTTATCGATGCACCTATGAAAGAAATGGATCCTCTTAATGATTCACCAGAGTCTTCGGAAGAAACTTCGGAAAGCGAAACAGAACTTAATCAAAACTTTGAGTCATCTCCTTACTTGTTAATAGGAAAGGGAAATCGTGACTTTATTGCAATGGACGATGGAGAAGTAAGCACACTTCATCGAGGGTGCCAGGGTGCACAACACTTATGGGTTAGTCTGCGTCTGCCTATGCATGCTCCGGATGCATATGCATTAGAGCTTCAATTGGTCGATGAGCAAAATGAACTCTTAGCACCCCCCTTTACTTTAACCGAGGAGTTTTGGCTAGCATATGAGGACAGTAATGAGGGTACAATGGGTAGTGAAATTATAGGGCTAACCCTTGTTATTTTTGATCCTACCCGAGTCGTTGGCAATGAAGCTTTAGTCAAAGCTAAAGTCACTGTTGATGATCAAGTTTTAGAAAGTAGAGTTTGGGTCGAAGTACAATGGGGAGCTGATGCTTGTTAGCTGTGGCTTAGACTGTGACTGCTAAAGAATGAGCCATAACCCCGTTTACATTTATAGTATGGTAGCACACTAAACTCCATATTTTGTTTGATTACCTAAGTGTAAACTAAGTAGCATGAAACCTTAAAAGGCTGCAGACTCACCTGTTTACTTAATAGATTTAATAAATATTAGGCATCGGTCAAAATTAGTTCCGGTAAAGGATTAGGTAATTCTTTCCATTTTGTGCTACTTGCCAAGGCGATTTCCTCATTAAGCAAACAAGCATCCAAGCGTGCCTTAAGCACCTCTGGTTCAAGTCCTTGTCCAATGAATACTAGCTGTTGAACTCGATCTCCGTAACGAGGATGCCAAGTTTCTTGCTGATCAGGTCGCATGCCGTCTGGGTGGTTCCAATGCTCTTTGGGCATTGCAGCCCACCACATACCAATGGGGTATAAATTACTGACTCCACCTGCTTGTGCCCATTCATATACCGCTCGATGATCAGCTGCTACCCAAAAGAAGCCCTTAGAGCGAAGCATACCACCCCAATTGTTTTCATCATTGAAAAAGGCCCAAATCTTTTCGGCATCAAAAGGATGAGAAGTGCGATATGTATAACTTGAAATTCCGTATTCTTCTGTTTCCGGGGTATGCTCACCTTGTAACTCTTTAATCCAGCCGGCGGATTGCTCTGCTTTTTCGTAATCAAACAGACCTGTGTTAATAATCTCTTTGAAGGGGACTTGGCTTTTGATGGAGGTTAGAACTTTTGCGCCTGGATTCAGAGCGGTAATGATCCCCTTCACCTCTAGCGCTTGCTCTTCTGTGACTAAATCTAGCTTATTCACAATGATCACATCGGCAAACTCAACCTGATCTATAAGTAGATCGGTCACAGTTCGGTGATCATCCTCACCTAAAGCTTCTCCTCTTGCTTTTAGTGCTTCCGCTTCATTGTAATCTTTAAGGAAGTTAGCAGCATCAACTACCGTTACCATCGTATCTAGTCTTGAAAGATGGCTTAAACTTACGCCATGTTCATCTTCGAAAGTAAAAGTTTGAGCTACCGGAACAGGTTCCGAAATCCCCGTTGATTCAATCAATAAGTAATCAAAACGTTTTTCTTGAGCGAGTCTAGTAACTTCAGCTAAGAGATCATCTCGAAGGGTACAGCAAATACAACCATTGGACATCTCAACGAGCTTTTCTTCAGTACGACTGAGTTCAGCACCACCTCGCTCGATAAGTGCAGCGTCAATGTTAACTTCACTCATATCATTTACGATTACAGCGACTCTAAGGCCCTCTCGATTATTTAGAACTTGATTGAGTAAAGTTGTTTTACCTGCTCCCAAGAATCCAGATAATACGGTTACCGGTAAGCGATTTTCTTGACTTGATAATTGTTCGGCTTGCATTAGTTTCTCTTTGATTTAGTCATTAAGCTTTAATGCATTGAGATGCATCATTAGAAGCGATTTTATCTTTATAGGTATTGTCTATAAATGAATAAAGGCGTAAATGCAAGTGACTTGCATCTAGCTTTTTCGCATACACATTCATTGAAGAAAACAATGCGAATAATTTAAGAGTCAGTGCAATGGTTAAGGGTTACGATAAGACCCAACTCAAGCTTGCTTTAGAGCTTATTGCTGATCAATGGTGATCTACATGACTCTATTCAGATTGGTCACTTTCCCACTTGCTAATATGCTGTTGGATGACTTGATTAACTTGTTGGGCATGGGTAATGGGAGCTAGGTGACGATAGCCCTTAAAAAGTTTAATATGTGCTTGGGAAAGTGTTGCTGCATAGTGCTCACTGACCATTCTCGCCCGAAGCGGTGTGAAAGGATCATACATCATGAGAACTCGTGATTTAAGTGTCTTTAGGGCTTGGATATCAAAGGGGCTGTGTAAAGCGGCATAAACCTCATGAACCGTCTGGGGCATAACTGAGATTAACTGCGCTTGTTGTCGTGAAGATAAGCTAGACCATTGATCTGGACCAAGCCAAAAATTCATTAAGTCTTTTGCAAAGCGAGTTTGATCTTCGAGACTAGATACTCGCTTTTCTAAGTCTCCAAATTCCTGCAAGATTTGCTGATATGCACCATGACGAATAGGGTCGTTTTTAAGAGCCGTAAAAGAGTTTGGTTCATAAAGTGAAAGTGAAGTGACTTGCGAGCCTAGAGCAAGTGCAATGTTGGTTGCAATCGAAGCGCCATGAGAGTGACCCACTAGGTGAACTTTAATTCGGTTTTGAAGCCTTTTTACATTCTGTTGTTCTGTGCTTGATTCATTATTTAGCTCAGTATTTGTGGATCTAGTTTGAGCGATTTTGGAACGAATAAAGTCAATAATAGGTGCGGCCTGATCTTGGTACAACATGGGTCTAGGTTGAGACCAAGCGGTAGAGTGCCGATACCCATACTGATCAAAGGCAACAACATGAAAGTCGGGGGATAAAAGCTCAATCAGTGCTTTCCATTGACCACTATGAGAGGCGGCTCCATGACACAAAATGACTAAAGAACCAGCGCCGTATTCAAAGCGATCAATCATAGTAAAAACCACGCGTTTTTAAATCCTGTAAGGCATCTAAAAGAGTGTTTGATAAAGGACGACTCTCAAAACCTAATTCTTGGGCTTTTTCGCTGTTGATATACCAATAATGACAGGCCATTTCGAAGGTTTGAGGATCAATACCACCAAAGATCGAAATCTGACTGATCCATTTAAGGGGACTCATTGCCTTTTTAACAAGCTTTTGGGGGATATCTAACAGTGGAGGTTGCCTTGAGGTGATTTGAGCGATTTGGTTGATCAATGAACGTGCGCTGAGATTCGTGCCGCCAAGCATATAGGGCATACCCACTTCGCCCTGTTTGGCTAAAACCGGTAAAAACTGAGCAACATCTCTGACATCAACCGCGTTTAGACCACCGGGGGGCACTGCTTTGAGCTGACCGCTTAAAAAGAGCAAAAGATCCTCATGGCTTTGTCCGGTGGGATCGCCTGGACCCAAAAGTAATGAGGGTCGTGCGATCTTAATGGGTAAGCCTCGTTCAATGGCCCGATATACTTCTTCCTCAGCATAAAGCTTGGAAAGATAGTAGGCCCAATCTCCAATCAAGTCTCGCGCATAAGGTGTGCTTTCATCAGCTAATTGAGTGCTTTTGGAAACTCCTGCAACGCCACTTGTACTTAAGTAAACCAAGGTGGGAATCTTGAGTTTCTCGGCGACTGTGACAAAGTTTTTAGTGCCCTTTACATGTAACTGATGCAATAGGCCGTCATCTTTAGGGTCTCGGCTGACTCGGCCGGCTAAATGATACAAGGCTTCAGCCCCCACACAGGCCTGTTCAAAGGCCTCTACATCTAAAACATCTAGTGATTGATATTCTAAGTTTGGGTGACTAAAAGGCAGGGCTTTAGAGGCACGTCCAGAGCGACTTAAGGCTAATACTCGCCAACCTTGATTTACTAAGTTTTGACACAGATAACTACCTAAAAAACCTGAACCGCCGGTCACCACAGCTAAAGGGAGATTGGACTCTATGGGCTTTTGTGATTGTGAAGAACTTGACATACTCGGTAATCCTTTAAGTCTTAGTTTACAAACCAAAAACGCTTTGGAAGGTTCTGAGATGAGTAGGGTTGTTGGTTTTTACCTTACCTTCGGCAAACTCAGCAAAGCTAGGCACATAGCCCTCGCGTACCATACGGGTGAAAATCACTAGGTCGGTTTTGAGCACACAGTCTGCCTTGCCTTGTTGTGGCTTACCTACGTGATAAATCACCTGTTCTTGATCGACACTTAAAGTCCACTTTTCATCACTGCGCTCACCCAAACTAAAGTACCAAGAAACCGGCTTTTTAACGCGTTCGGCGCTAAACTTTTCACTGAGCTCAATCATTAAACGTTCAGCGCTTGAGGGGCCATGGTCTTGCTCATCAGTAGCATCAACAAGCCATGGGTATTGGTCACCCTCTTTAAGCGATTGAATCGCTTCTAAGCAGATTTGAGTGGCTTCTTGATACTGCTCATGACGCCTTTTATCTTGGCAACGTTCATCAAAGAGATCAGCCGAAATCAAAGGCCCTATTTTAGCGCTTAAACTGCGGCCGAGCTTGGGGATGGTTTCACCCTTGGGCAAGGCTCGATAGGTACCTTTGAGATATAAGGGTAAAATGGGTAATTTCGTTTTGCGTTGTAGATAGCCCACACCGGATCTAAACTCTTGTAACTCTCCATCGGTAGAGCGAGTACCTTCTGGATAAATCAGAACATTATATCCTTGGGCAATCGCATCTTCAGCCGGTTTGAGACTGCGTTCTAATGAGGCCGTGCGATCAACAGGAAGCAGTAAGGTAAACTGGCCTAAAAGCGCTTCTTTATATTCATCATCAAAGAAATAATCTTGAGCCGCTAAAGCACATAATTGATCACCATATGGACTTAAGGCCTCTTTCACCAGGCCTAGGTCTAAGTGACTACAGTGATTGGCAATCACAATGCTTTGCTGATTAAAGGGGATATGCTCTCGGCCTTTGATCTTGACCTTAAATAAGGTATTAAAGGCCACACCACGACCAAGATCTAAGGCGCTTTGTCCAAGATCCTTAATGGGGCTAGGTAAGCGCTGCCATAATGGCTTAACTTCATCGTCTGCATTGTTTTGAGTGTTATCTTGCTGACGAATAGAGGCTAGGCTTTGACCATCTAAAAGTTGAGTTAGGCTTTCTAGGGTTTCCGCCTGCATATACTGTTCGCTGTCTAACGAGCGCCCTAAGCGATCTTCGATCATCATACGAAGCTCTACCCTTTGTAAGGATGACAGCCCTAAATCGGTTAGTAGATGAGACTTGGGTGACAGTTGAGTAATGCTTTGACCGGTTAAAGCACTTACGGCCGAATAAAGCCATTTTTGGGTTTGACTTAAAGTTTCAACTGATTCGGCTTCATTCACCGATACCTTGCGACTTGTTTTACTGACTTCAAGTAAGTGAATCAGTTCTTTTTTAACCTCAGCACGCTTCACCTTGCGGGTGGCGGTTCTAGGTAAAGGATTAGGCCAAAAACGATAAGTACGTAGGCGCTGATGATCAGGACGAGTCGCATTCACTAGATTGATATGGTTCTTGACCTCGCTTCGGGCTGTTTCGGAGGCTGAATCTTCAAGGACGATCAATGCCGCTACTCGTTCGTCACCCTGTGGATCTGGAATCCCTACAATCGACAACTCATCGATTAACGGATGATCCGAAAAAATCACTTCGAGTTCATCAGGATAAACATTTTTACCACTAGAGGTCACAATAAGCTCTTTGGATCTGCCGGTCAGTACCAACTGCCCATGCTGATCGAGATACCCTAAATCACCGGTATGTAACCATCCCTCTTTCAGTACAGCTTGACTTGCTTCGGGCTGATCTAAGTAGCCTTGCATCACATTGGGGCCTTTAGCTAATACTTCACCAATGCCATGTTGATCGGGATTCTTAATCTTAATCCTTACTTGTGGCAGAGCCTTACCGACCGATCCAGAGCCTTTTCTGTCTCCCGGACGACGCACGCTTAAAACCGGCGCGGCTTCGGTGAGTCCATAACCCTCAAGTAATTCAAAGCCAAGGCCCTCAAATACATCTAAAGCCTGTTGATTTAGGGCTGCACCTCCCGAAATTAAATAACGAATTTGACCACCAAGATTTTTATGCACTTCACTAAAGAGTAAGGGCCCAAAGTTGAGTCCGTATTGTCGGGCTTGCCGATTAAGAGCAGTACTTGCATTAAAGAGAATCTTAGCCACTTCTCCCTTGTCTTGAACTTGGCTTTTAATGCGCTTTTCTAAGACATCCCATAAGGCGGGTATACCAATGATACCAGTGGGCTTAATCTCCTGCATAGCCTTGCGTAAAGTCGGACCTTCGCGATCGCTTAAATAGGTGATTTGTGCCCCAACACTAAGGGGCATCAAAAGACCACCCGAAAACTCAAAGGTATGGAACAAGGGTAAAACCGATAAAAAACGATCTTTGTGACTGACCTTAAAAACTTGATGTAAGTTGGCGAGTAGACTCGTGAAGTTCTTGTGACTGAGCATAACGCCCTTAGGTTCACCAGTCGTTCCACTCGTAAATAAAAGACTTGCTAACTGTTCTTCTCTGTTTTTGAGCTCAATCAGGGACTCATCTAAGGGAGGAGCATCAAGAGCGCTGCCCCAAGTCAAAAGACAGTAGCTTGCTAACAGATCATCAGTACGGCAGGCCCATTCTTCATGATGTAAGATGAGTTTAGCTTGAGATGCCTTGGCAATGCGCTCAACCTCATCGGAAGAAAACTCATGATCAACAGGTACCACGGTGAGATCGGCAAGTAGAGCACCAAAATAAAGCATGGGCCAAGCGGGTTCATTAGGACCCAACAGTAAAATCCGATCTTGCGGGTCTAATCCTTGTTCTTTTAAACTGTGGGCAACAGCAAGACTCGCCTGCCATAAATCACCATAGGTATAAGTATATTCCAAACTATCACTTGAAAAATACTGTAAAGCCGGCCGATGCTGATATTCTTGGCAAGTACGCCTAAGCATAGCCACTAAGTCTTGTTCAGCATGAATGGTCTTGGGTCTAGTAATTTTACGATCGAGTTCACCAAAGGCCCATTTTTGTAAACCGGCCATATGCACTTCGATCCAATAATGACGCCAATCGAGTTCACGAACCGGATAGCCAAAGGTTTGAGCTTCTTCTTCCGATAAGCGAGCCGCTGCCTGTAGAACATGCTTGGACTCAAACTGTGGATTGTTTTCAAGAATAAAGGGGGCAAAAATGGTAAAAATAGTATCGGTCATTTGGGCGCTTTTATTGAGCGCATTGACCCCTTTTTCAATAGGTTTGATAAAGCGCCGGGCTGACTTAGGCAAGGCTTTGAATAGGCCACCAAGTTGCTTGGTTGCCTTTTCAATCGCAGGTGCACCAAAGCGTTGGTATTGGCTTGCGGTGACTGTAATCGTGTCCAAATTACGCATAATATGACGCTTAACGGCTTTAAAGTCCTTATCATATTGTGCTCGCCATGCAAGATTAGTCAATTCAATCGCACGACGCATACGCAATGGATTTTCACCACCGGTACTAAGCTGATAGACGCGCTTGGCATGTTGCCCCTCTAGTTGCTCAGCCGCAGCCAAAAGCGTGCCTTGACAAACCCAGTCCACCGGAATGACATCTAAGATATTATTTGGGTCACTTGGACTGAAGCGCTGTCCTTTCCAATATAAATAAACAATGGGCGCACAGGTGTTGATTCCCTCATTCCAACCGGGAAAGGGAAAACTATAGGCACTTTCAACAATTGCAGGTCTTACAATCGATAAAGATACTCCATATTTTTCGGCTTCAATCATGGTGAGTTGCTCACCTAGGCTTTTGGAGTAAGTATAGGTATTAGTCCAGCCCCAGCGTTTGGCACGCTCCATACCCTCATGCTTTAGCTTTTGCTTAAACCAACGTTCTCTTTGCTTTTCAACTTCTTGGCTGAGTAGCTTTTGGCTATCCGGATCTTGGCCTCTTGACTCTAATTGCTTTTGGGCTTGCTGATAAAAGAACTCATAATTTACTTGATCTTGTGATTCTCGCTGACAACGCTCGATTAAACTCACAGCATCTTCAACTTCTCGAATAGGATCAAACTCTCTACCATTAGGCGCATACCCCACAATTTGTTCAGATTCTACGATAGGGCCACTATGTTCACCCACCACAAAGCAGGTGCTCATATGAATTAAAGGACAGTTGGCATCTTTGGCCAAACTCACTTTATGCTTGGCCCCCAAGGTGTTGACTTCGAGTGCTTCATTGAGTGGCGGATCAAAGTTTACATTGCCTGCACAGTGTAAAATAATATCAAGTGGGTCATTTTGAGTCAGTTCAGCATAGACCTCATCGCTTATACCAAGTTGGTCTTGAGTAATATCACCGGTGACCGGATGAATCACTTGCTCTACCCATGCATCAAATTGGCCTTGCCCTAAATCTTGGTCAATCTTTTGGCGTACAGCCTGAAAGGGCTCCGAGTTTAAGACTTCGGCTTTAAAACGATCGGCAGCATGATCAAAACGTCGATTTGCCCTAATCAGAACGCTAATCCGACGTACTTGTGGGATTTCTTGAGCAATCATGGTGAGCAGGACCTTACCTACAAAACCTGTCACTCCCGTAATAAAGATATGGGTACCACTTAACTGCTTAATCACCGAAAGAGTAGTGTTCTTAGTCTCAAAACCATCTTGGGTTGGGATAGATAAAAGCTCAGCCATGACTAAGCCTCCATGTCCGCAATAAAAATCGGTGGTGCTGAAGTCATCGTCACTTGAGGACAGGACTTGCCAAGAACGCCTTGGGCCATTTCTAAAGCTTCATCAAGGCTTTTAGCATTTTTCCAACCAAGCTGTTCGGGGACTCTTGGATTTTCTGCCCCTACCACGATTACTTGACCAACATGGGCTCGTCCGGCATCTCCCCAATACCACATATAAAAAGGATGAACTGGATGATAGGCATGCCCCTTGCGGTACATATGAATATAATCCGGATTATTTACGAGCTCATGCTCTAAGTGGCTAATATCAGGACTGTACTTACTAATGTTAAGAATGCGATGGTAGAATTCTACATAGGATGGATGGTGCTCTCGATTAAAGTCTTCATGGCAAGGGTGGGTAATAATCAGTACTCCACCTTTTTGAATTAAAGGCATATTTCTATAAAAATTAAATAGATAGCCTAAGGCCATAACTTGAATGAGAATGGGATTAAGGGTTGAGTTCACATTATAGGGTGAAATAAAAGGAATCCCGCTGACAAGGACTTCTGCTTGACCCTTTACCGGTACGCTATACTGTCTAAAGTTAGCCTCTAAAATACGCTTGTGAGTCGGTTCGGTTTTACCTGCATGCACAGCAACCACACCATAAGGCGCTTTAACCTTTTCAAAGATCCCTCGGCGAGCTGCTTCGGGCATACGTTCTAAGGCAGCATTTGAAGCACGTAACTTGGCCCAGTCAAAGGTTGACCATGTACGCTCGGGGCGGTTTAAAAAGGATAGCGGTCCACCAAACATTTTATTGTTAATTGCGGTTTCAATATGAAAAACCTTGAGGTGCTGATCAACAAGTTGGCCCATAAGATCTACGCGCTTAGCCAATTGAGATTTATCGTGGCGTGGATCCATGTAGCTATGGCATTTATGCATTGTTTTGGTGTTGTGGTGCTCGCTTACTGACTTGTAGTCACAGAGGCCCACAGTAACACTCTTGTGCCCACCATCCATGGGTACAAAGTTCACATTTACATAAATTAAAAGATCACTTTCTACGGCCCGTCGATTCAAGCGCACCACATGACCGCCCTCGGCAGTTCCTAATTCCACAATACCATCCGGGTCTTCGGCATCATGGTTATAAAGTCGGTCGGGATAATACTCATTGTAGATTTTATCTCCGACCATATCCCTAATTTCAGGACCGGTCATCCGACGATGCAGACAAATCGCAATGATCATATGGATATCTTCTACACCATATTCCGCACATTGCTTTAAGATCTCAGTGAGAATTAGTTCTCGTATATCCGGCTTAACCATTCCGGGTAAAGGCAGTGAAATATCATCGATCGCTATGGTGAGCTTCATGCCAGGCTTAAGCAAAGCAAAAAGGGGCTCCATCTGATGAGGATGACTCAAGGCATGACGAATCGCGGCTTTGACATCTTTGAGAGGTGTCATTGGGGCATTAGGGTAGATGACTCTACTGCCTACCGGCAGGGTTAATTCCTTAAAACGAGTTCCATAAAAAGCTACTCTAGGCCCACTGTGGCGATCGATATACTCAATATTATTAACGCGTTGAATACTTGGCGTAGGTCTATACATAGCCGCCCCTCTCTAAACAGTTTCTCAGTTTATTCCAAAACTAAAACTAAATGGATTTGGTATTGATAATTGGCCAATTATGAGCATCAGCCGTTGCTTTTAGACGAGAATCCGGGTTAACCGCAACCGGATAACCTACTGTACAAAGCAAGGGAATATCACTCGCACTGTCAGCATAGGCATGAGACTCATCCAAATTAATATTATGCTCTTTTGCGTAAGATCTTAGCCAATAGGCCTTTTCAGGTCCGGCAAAAATAGGAGGTAAAAGATTACCTGTCGCTAGGCCATCTTGATCAAACTCAAGTCGGTTGGCGACCCAATCATCAACACCTAGATAATCAGCGAGTGGAGCGATGACAGTGTCAATATTACCGGTGATTAAAACTTGTTTAACACCCTGAGCCTGTGATTCTCTAATCAAGGCTTGCATTTCGCTGTAAATCTTACTTTTGAGCAGGTTATCAAAGATTTCTTGCCCAAGTATATACAATCTATCTTCACTTAAGCCCTTGTAGTTCATATAAAACATATCATTGAACAGCTTGCGACCTTTACGCTCAGCCAAGGCATAAATGGGTAGGGAAGCTCCTAACTTAAAAAGACGTCCAAGCTTTCCGCTGATTGTAGGTGCACTCGCAGCATAATAGGCATAGGGATGTAGAACATTACTGCTAATGATCGTTCCATCAACATCATAAAAGGCCGCTCGTCTAGCTGAAGTAGAGTGATCTACTACTTTGGTGCTGTTACTATCTTGACCCTCTTGTTGCGTTTGTTTTTGTTCTTGCTGTGCACTCATTATATGACCCCCAAGTTTGCGCCCTTCACACCATCATAGCCTTTACCCTTATTGCTATGCACAGCCCCTACCTTATTTTACCCATCTTGTCCACTTGCGACTTAGAGGTTTTAGCTTTAGAGACTTAAGTGATTTAGCCATACCTTTACTCTTGGCAGAGTTCTTATATTGACCTACTAACACTCTATAACGAATTCCCTTTTTACCTAAATCAGCTTTAAGTATCCATGGCTCGGATGTGGGAATACGCTTACTGATAGTTCCAACTAGGACCTCTGCATCAGCTTGGGACTTAAAAGAAGAGACTAGCAAGGTATAAGGGCGACTAGGATCTTGAGCCTGAGCTTTTGGTTTAGGTTGCGGCTTGGGCTGAGCTTGTGGCTTGGGCTGAGCTTGTGGCTTGGGCTGAGCTTGTGGCTTGGGCTGAGCTTGTGGTTTAGGCTGAGCTTGTGGTTTAGGCTGAGCTTGTGGTTTAGGCTGAGCTTGTAGCTTGGGCTGAGCTTGTGGCTTGGGTTTTACTTTAGCAGTTTGAGGTTTTGAAGCCATAATTGGTGCTGGTAAGGTTGTCTGCTCTGATAAACCTAGTAAGGCTCGTCCGCCTGGTGAAGTGGCTAAACCAAGGCCCACTAGTAAAGGAATCCCACCAAGGGCAAGAAGGATTTTTGTTTTGACTCCCTTACTGCGCTGATCTTCTTCGGTCACAAGTGAAACAGAAGTTAAGCTTGGGCGAGATGGGTCATCAATTTCACCCCCACCCACAATCGAAGGATCTATACTTGCCGGATCAATGGTAAATTGTGGAGCAAGGCCATCATCATTCATTTGCTTAGAGCTTGTTTTGGTCACTTGAGGTACAATGACTGCCTTTGCTTTAAGACCCAAAGGAGGAGCGGGTACTTCAAATTGCTCATATACAGCTTGAGTCTCCACAGTTTCAGCATTGGGTAGCTCAATGATTCCACTTGGTTCAGAATCTCCCCAATCATCAACACTATCTTCACCATCAATGAGTTGGTCAAGATTAGAAAGTTGGTCTCCAAAGTTTGCTTGGGCCCTTAATTCGGCTTCTTGACTTGTTGAGGTTAAATCTACGGTTTGCCACACCGGCGTTTTTACGCTCTGTACACTCGCAGTATTTGTAGTTGACTCTGTATAGCTTGGGATTTCTTCTGACTCTAAATCTAACTCTGAAATATCTGTGTCAAAATCAATCTCTGAGACATCTTCGTCTATGCTCATGTATTGCGGAGGCTCAATCGCAATAGGGGCTGCTGTTTCGGGATTATATTCTACTTGAGGACTAGGGGGCATCGCTGCAAAAGGAGATGGGGTAACCGCTAAGGGAACAGGAATGGCGGGTTGCTTCACCAGATCAGTTGCCATAGGAGTCGCACTTAACTTTTCTAGTTCTCGTGCTTCATTGATCGCTTCATCGACTTCTTGCAGTAAAGCAGGGTTACTTTGGGGAAGTTCTTGATATAAAGCTAAGGCTGATCTTTGTTCTCCATGATAAGACAGGGTTAATACCCGTGTTTCAAGAGCAGTTTGTAGCAGATCCTCTACTTCGGACTTTAGGTCTCCATAGCTTAAATGATTTGCACCCCATAAGCTTTGGATCGCTTGATGATAAGTGCGAAGAGCTCGAACATCTTCAGACAGTTGTGAGGGAGGCAATGTGTGCTTGGGTGTTTTTACATTTTCTAAGTAGGCCGAGAGCTGACTAAGGCCCTCTTTTCCTTTTTGGATGAGTAATTCAGCATCGTATCGTAAGCGTGCTTTACGTAGGTCATTACGTAGCTCCTTAGCACTCAGATAGCGGTCTAATGGCCTTGGTTTCACCGCCTTCATGATGATGGTTAAATATGAAGGAACTAACGAATCTTGGATATCAATTTCTTCGATAGAGGTTAAGGCTTCGGCCAAAAGCTCAATGGAAATCGCATGATGCAATGGTTTTTGAGTCAGTAGATAGTAGGCTACGGCTCCCAATTGGTATGTATCCGTCCATGTACCTTGTGACATAAGCATTGCTTTTGCCAACTCCGGAGGCATAAAGGCGGGTGTACCTACAATACCTTCAAATTGTTCATGATCACTAGCACTCGGCTCGGGACCTAGAACAGTCAAAGGCGCTTGTGCTTCATTGCCGATCAGCTGAACTTGGCCAAAACGATCAATTAAAATATGCTCAGGTTTGATATCACGATGCACATAACCATAAATCTCATGAAGTTGCTCTAGTTGCTCAGCAATTTTTTCCAAAATCTCAAGATGAAAGTTAAACTGTTCACGCTGATATCGAAGCGCAAAACGTTCCCAAGTCGCCGAATAAGGGTTCTCAATTAACTCAGACCACAGGCAGGAATCTTCGGCAATAGATTCTTCAGCAACAGATTCTTCGGCAACAGATTCTTCGGCAACAGATTCTTCGGCAACAGATTCTTCAACGACAGAGGCTTCGTTAGATGACCCATCCAAGTCACCAAGTCCGTCCAAGTCACCAAGTCCGTCCAAGTCACCAAGCCTGTCCAAGTCACCAAGCCTGTCCAAGTCATCAAGTCCGTCCAAGTCACCAAGTCCATCCAAGTCACCAAGTCCATCCAAGTCACCAAGTCCATCCAAGTCACCAAGTCCGTCCAAGTCACCAAGTCCGTCCAAGTCACCAAGTCCGTCCAAGTCACCAAGTCCGTCCAAGTCACCAAGTCCATCCAAGTCATCAAGTCCGTCCAAGTCACCAAGTCCGTCCAAGTCATCAAGTCCGTCCAAGTCACCAAGCCCGTCCAAGTCATCAAGTCCGTCCAAGTCACCAAGTCCATCCAAGTCACCAAGCCCGAAAGCCAGTTGTAAGGCGGACAAGGCTCGGTTGGCATGCACGAAACGGCTTCGCCTGTTGTGGTTACGGATGGCATTCAGCCGGAGAGTCCTACGAGGAGCTTCTCGCCGTCGAAAACTTTCATGAGTCAAGGAGGGCGAGGCACGATGTCGAACTTCTACTTCAACTAGGACAAGCAGAAGATGGACGCGGCAGCCGAGAGACTTATTCACTCGGTCAACGCAGTCACTGACTTGCTCAAGGCCAACACCAAACTCAGAGACAACATCGAGAAGGTGCAACGAGAATTGGAAGACAAAGACGGCGAGAGTTTCCAACTCAACATCGAGAACTAGGCCTTGAGAGAAAGACTCGAGCTAGTCGAAGGAATTCTCAAAAACAACAGTCATGATTACGATGACTTAGTCAGTGCTCAAATCAAGAATATCATGGAAAAGAGTAACACTGAGTATGGTAAGTTTGGGCAAGGTAACCTGCAAAATATCCAGCCCCGAGTAACGACAGTTGACGAAGTTTACACTGAGTTGATTTAGCTGAGAAACAAAAACAGGGCGCTTGAAGGAAGGATCAAGCAACTGGAGAACTAAAACTTCAACATGTCGCAATAGAATTTTTCAAAGGACTTGGGTAGTGTTCGCTCCAAAAACAGTCAAATGGCTTAGAGGAACATGGAACCGGCTCGGCCTTAATTCGTGCAGCAATACGCGAACATGATGAGTGGCATTCAGAGTCCCCAAAACGAAGTGTCGAAGAACTTTGAAGAGGAAATGAAGAACAATATGAAGAGGCACAGGTCGAACGTGCCCGTGGCCGCTACGAGTTGGG
>CAKZRU010000176.1 GCA_937146725.1 uncultured Myxococcales bacterium | reverse complement strand
AACCACTTACATTGATGGGGTAAATGCTTAGCTATTGAGCAACACTCAAGAAGTAATTTAAAATTAATTAAGCAGGAACAAGCAAAAATAAATGTTAATGGTTTCAGCATGTTGCATAGAATAAGCCTAGTAGGTAGCTTAAGGCATTGATGCTAACTTCTTGCTCTAGAATCAAAGTAAATTAAAATTAATTAAGCAGGAGCAAGCAAAAATAAAGCTTTTAAAATCTAGTAGCTTACAGACTAATCGTTAGGTATTTATTACCAGGCTCCGCGACTAATAAAGTTAAGTTAGAGGCTAGTGAATACAACACGGGCTATGTGTTAATTAAAATTAATTAAGCAGGAACAAGCAAAAAAGAATGCTAGCTATTTCAATAACTTAGCTCTAACGAAAGAGCAAGTAAGCACTGCTTGTTGACGAGTGCTATGAAGATTTACTGGTCTTTTTGAGATCATAATAAAATTAATTAAGCAGGAACAAGCAAAAATAAAATGTTTAAAAAACAGATACTTAGATATGAAAAGATAAAACTCACCTCAAGACTAAATCAGTGACTTATTTGATTCACTTATCTTGCGAAGATTTTAGTTTGAACGTTTTAAATACCCAATCCCACCGGATAAACCACTTTATTCGCAAGCAGGAACAAGCAAAAATAAAATACAATCAAACTAGGTACTTAAGATGCTATAGTCAGATCGAGAGATCTTGAGTTTTAGAACGAATTCATTCTTACCAGTTAGATCTAGACAGGTTGTTAAATTCAACAAGCATGAACAAGCAAAAATGAAAGTTTAATTATTTTAGTTACTTAAATAAATCATTTACCAAGCACAAGTTGAGTTTGCCGAACTCGTATGGAAGATTCTAAAGAAGATCCTAGAAAAGTCTCTACAACATAGCTTAACTTGAATATCTTCTTGCCAGTCTTAAGGACAAGCTGACAAGCAGGAACAAGCAAAAATAAAACTCAAAGATTAAAGATGCTTAAGTGATTACTTTTTGTATTTGACCGAACAGCCATAAGCTTGAGTTTCTGAAATAGCGATCTTTGAGCCCGATTTAAGACTTTTTAAAGCGAGCTCAACATAGTTTTTGGCCTTACGGTCTTCTCTATGTGGGTTATCATCAATGGCGCCCTGATATACTAGAATACCTTGTGCATTGACCACAAACATATGGGGAGTTGTTTTAGCGTGATATAAGTGACCCACTTTGCCACTTGGGTCGGCAAGTACTGTTTTGACCCCTTCGGCTTTCGCCCAAGCTAAATTATCTTTGGCGGTTGTAAAATAACTACTGTTGATACGAAGCCAAACAACATCAGGATATTGAGCAATCAGCTTGTCCATAGTGTTACGTTCATAATGATACACAACAAAGGGACAGCCTGGATTTGTCCACTCTAAAACAACAGTTTTACCTTGGTAATCTTTAAGTTGGTGAGTTTGGCCAAATTGGTCTTGTAAGCTAAAGCTAGGCGCAGGCTCACCCACCTTAACTTGGGCTTGTGCTGGCTTAGACACAAAACTCATGGCAAGCAAAACTGAGCCTACAAACCAAGCAGTTAAAGCTGTTTTAAGCTTGAGGATATCTTTTAGAGACCTCTTTGATAGGCCATCCATAATCAGAGATGATTCTGAGGGAAATCCAATGGAAAATGAAAGTTTCTGATTCATATTGTTTGTGTCCTTTATTAGGATTAAGAGCGCTCACAAATATAGAGAGTATATATAGATTGGCATCTTATTGAGTATGTATAAAAAGGTATGGAGAGTGTATCTATCACTCAACCATAAAGATACTTTTTGCTTTTAAGCGTTGCGGATAAGCCTTAAAAACTCGTAGTTTTTACTACTCAACTTTTTAATACTCCACGTGACCGTTGTGGATATTTTTCTAGGTCGTTATGCTTGTTGTAAAGCTAAGTTTTCTAGGTAGTCAGCAATTCCCGAGGCAATGCCAAGTTTACTGCTTAATCTTTTAGGACTTTGCTCTTTGGTACACAACCAAGCGACTTGCTCGCCTAAACTGCCCTGCTCCTCTCCTCGATTGGCAATCACTGCCTCAAAGCGATTTAAACGCTCATCAGCAATTTCCATCAATGCTTCATGACTCATGTTTTCTTGATATTTAAAGGTCATCATATTGAGTTGAGGACATTGCTGTCTTAGCTCATCGATCACTTTGATGGTGGGCTGAAGATCTATACTAAAGCGCTGACGACCGCTTTCTATTTTACCTTGCATCTTTACTCTGGGCTGATAGTCCGCTACTGCAGCCGTAAAGATGCCCGCCCAACATTGAACATCTTGCGCATAAGTAAGACAGCGCTGATGGTATGTATCAAAGCAATCAACCCACTCTACTAAGTGGTTGAACTCGCTTGGGGGAGAATGACTACCCGCACCCAATAACAACCTAACTTCAGCGCCTCGTGTATACAATTCTTCAAGTATCTTATGGGCTAAGCGTCCGGTAAACTTATTGGTTAAACGCCTTACACCATCAATATGTACAGGGGTAGGACCACCGGTAAGCAAGATACCTTTACCCTTTAAGGGAGATTTAGAGATGGCTCGACTAAGTTCGTTGACTAGTGTTTCTTCACTTGGAATATTATGCTTTCCATAGTCCATACGTGGCTTCACAATATGAACGGATGATTGAGCGAGTCGTTTGAGCGAGTCACTTAAGATCGAGTTGTGCATAGAGCCATGCATGGTGGGTACAATCAGAACTTGACTCATTCCCTGCTCACAGCGACCAATCGCTGAGGCCAAAGTTGTTGTAATCAGACTATCCGCAATCCCATGTGCTGCTTTGTTAATCGTATTGTAGGTAGCCGGTGCGACTAAGTAAGCATCAAAATGTTGACCATCACCTAAATGCTCCGCTCGCGCGCTAAGATCAATAATCACCTCGCGATCACAACTCCATGCTAAAGCATCTTGAGCGACATAACGTAATGCCTCTTGGGAAACAAAGGCGGTGACTTCAGCGCCAGCTTTTCTCAAAGCCCTTGCTAATAAAGGAGCCTTCATAGCGGCAATCCCTCCACAAACCATGAGAGCGATTGATCGGCCGGCGAGTTTTTGGCTTACGGCCCTGACCGAGTGATCTCCAAGTTGGCTTGGAGGAGGTGGGCTAAAGTCCCAAGTTTCTCTAGCAAAATAGCTCATGATTCCTTATGATCCTTTTGGTAAATTTCTTATAATTCATTACTAATAAGAGAAGCTTAACTTAAGCACCAAGTTTTAAACACTGCTCTTTCTTGCTAGATCTCATTAAACATGCTTAACATCAATAGCACAAAGTCATAGTATATAAGCCACTGTATACAAGCCACTATACTCATTCTGTTTAATCTATGTTGATTCTAAAATTCTTTCGATCTTATTAGCGATCTATTTTGAGAGGTCCCCGTTCATGGAAACAGCAAGTATGTCCGAAGGATTGCTGATTAACGAGCGTTATCGGCTGATCCGTAAGCTGGGTGCGGGCGGTATGGGTGAAGTTTGGGAAACCCGCCTCGAAAACTCACCTAATGAACGGTATGCGATCAAGTTTTTATATGAGCATGATCGGCAGTCAGAGCAATTTGAAAGATTTACTCGAGAAGCCAAGATCTTGGATCGGCTAAATCATCCAAATATCACCACTGTGATTGACTATTTGGTTGAGCATAAACCGCCTTATATTGTTTTGGAATACTTAGAAGGAGAGCCCTTAAGTGAACGCTTGGCTCGAGTCAAAGCTGAAAGTCAATCCGGCCTTGAGATGAACGAGGTCATTGCGATTGTGTCTCAGGTACGTAATGCCTTAGAAAAAACCCACCAAGAGGGGGTGATTCACCGAGACCTAAAGCCTGAAAATATCTATCTTTGTCATCAAGGGAGCGCTTATCCTCCACTCGTTAAAGTGCTTGACTTTGGCGTGAGTAAAATGAATGGGGAACAGCAGATCACTCAGCATCAACAAGGATTTTTGGGGACACCACAATATATGAGTCCGGAGCAAGCGCTAGGGCACACCGACATAGATAGTCGGGCTGACCAATTTTCTTTGGGCATTATCATTTATGAGATGCTGTCTGGTGAGCTACCTTTTAAAGGCGAACAGATCATCCAAATCGCCACTCAAATTGTGCATGGAGATCCGGCCTATATTAGAGAACTCGTTCCACAACTACCCGAGCAGGCCGCTCAAGCTTTACATCGCTCACTGTGTAAATCTCCTGATGATCGCTATCCAAGTTGCGAAGCGTTTATTGATGAGTTTGTTTATGGTGCCCAACAAGAGATAGAGGATGACGAATGGGCCAATGATGCCCCCACTGAAGTCGGTATACGTCACAGTATTATTCATGGTGCCTCACCTATCCATCATGAGCATAAAGCACAGCAATTCGCACCCATTGACGAAGCACGAGATACCCACAGATCTTTACCGGTATTAAGCCCGAAAGATGCAGAATCACAGCAGGACCAAGAAGAGCGTTTAGAAGGTCCGGCCACTGTTCAGATGGCTTATAATCCGGCGCTTTTTGAACACTCAGATCATCAGCAGAATCCATATGTAACAGCAGAAGGACAGCAAGAAGCAAGTATTCCTCAACGTCTGCTTCGGCCACCAACCATTAAATTACAACCTCCAACATCCGCAAGTCAACATCCGGCCTCCACAAGTCAGTATATAGAAAATCAATTCCCAAATGCTTCGTCCCTAACTCAAAACTTTGAAGATCACACCTTAGCCACAAGATCGGATCCCACTCTGTTTCCTCAAGTTTCTCACCTTGAGCAAGGTGGACGCTCTAAACAAGTTAAGTCCAAAAAGAATAACGTACTCGGTTTTGTCTTGATCGCGATTCTTGCTGTTCTTGGGGCTATCTTTTCACTTGCTGGAGGTCAGCCTACCCTCAAAGAAAGAGCCGAAAGCCTGAATCAAAGCCCAATACTTAAGGGGGCATTAATTATGCCTCAACATAAAAGTGACCTCATAGGCATTACGCTTGTTCAAGGTTTTGATCGTAAAAAGCGTCGCTTGCTTAAGAAAACTCGAACGCTTCCTTTGGCTCAGACGCAATTGAAGATTGGACAGGCAAATCTGATTATACAAATCAACCAAGCAAACCCGGCGGCTAAAGAGCTGATTAGTAAAGCGACTGTGCATTGGTTTGGCCCCCAAGAGCAACACCGTATTCAAGCTTTAACTCCTTTACCAAAACCCTTGCAACGCTATGGATATTGGCAGACCAAACTCAAGTTTAATCCAATGATGATTGGTCGCTGGGTCGCCTTGATTAGCTCAGAAGAAAAAGTACTCGCCGAGTTTCCCTTTGAGGTAAAAAAATGACCAGTTCTTTTCCAAAATATCGCTTTGTACATCGAGCAAACTTAGTCAGTATCACAAGTCTTTCTATGAGTCTTTTGCTGAGCCTTCTTTTGGTAAGCAATCACTTAATGCCTACTGTATACGCTCAAGAGATAAGTCAAGCGGACCAAAGTATCGATGCTATTCAGTATGCCCAAGATATGATTCAAGAAGGTCAAAAACGTCTTAAAAAAAAGCAATACCGTGAAGCGATTCCGTTTTTTGAACGTTCTCAGCAGCGGGTGCCTGATGTAAAAAATCTATATACACTAGGCGCCATTTACAAAAAGCTAAGCAATTGTCCCAAGGCCTTAGACTATTGGACACAAGCCCAAAAAGACTGTCAAAACTGTGGTTTAGGCGCACAAATCGATCAAGCTCTATTACAGCATACTAAAGCTTGCTCAACAGAAGTTTCAATTCAAAGTTTACCCCGCGCTCTCGTTTTAATCGATGGTGAAAAGCTTGGAGAAACACCTTATTCGGGTCGCTTACTCGTTGGAACTCATCAATTAGAGCTACGGTCTCAAGGACATATCCCATATGTTCAACGTGTACAAGCAAACCGAGATCAAGCCTTAACCCTTGATGTGGTCTTAAAACCCGTGGGCCAACAGTTAGGCTTACCCATGGAACCGGTACAGATCAAAGCAAATCAAAATGTAAGAGTTCAGTCTTTTGATGAGACGATGTCTCCACCCATACAAGCGGTCGCAGCCGATGACTGGTTTAGAGCTGAGGCACAAGCAAATGCAACATATTCCAAGCATCAAAAACTTAGGTCAGTCTTATTTACTACGGGTGTTATCCTCGGAGCAAGCGCACTAGGTCTCTATTCTTATTCTGTATATAAATATAATGTTTTATTAGATCTCAGTAAGACCAATACAAATCAGGATATGAGCCTTGCAAATCAAGCAAACCAAGCAGAACTAATGCAAAACTCATCCGGAGTTTTAATGGTTTTATCCGGTTTAACTCTAGGGTCGCTTTTGTTTATCGAATAAGTGATTGTTTGCTCAGGTCGCAAGAACTACTTAAGCTCAACACTCCACTCTAAGGGCCAGTTACGATCCGCTCCAAATTGAGCGGTCATCTGCTCACAACTTGGCGCAAGATCTTGGCAAAGCTTGTTTGATAAAGGGAGCATACTTAGAGCAATAAGATCTGGAGTAAAGGCATAGGCATACAAAGCCCCACGCTCTCTAAGACTTTCACGAGCTCTTTCGTCAAGCAAGGCACCGGCGAGTTCATCACCCCAAAGAAGTTCTACCGGTTGTTCCAAGCCATCAATTCGACGTTCACTCGTAATATGTAAGAATTGATGTGTTTTTTGAGCCATATGCTTATGCAAGTGATCAGCTGACTTCCAAAAAACCGGAACTGTATATTGGGGAGACTTAAGGGCATAATAGCCCCATAAATGCTTGGGTAAGTGATCTCGTAATTGAGTGCCAATCGATCTTGGTTCTTGCTCTCCTAAAGTTGGTCGTATTACTTTTACTAAGCGCGCTTCTTCATGGGAGAGAGGGCAAAGCTCTAAGCTATGATTAGGGCTTGACCATTGCAATGAGTCAGCTGACCAACCAATTAAGGTTAAAAAGCGCTCTACGCCTTCGGTACTATCAAACAAGCCATCAGCGGCCCAGTCGAGTAAGGATAATTGAGCTCTGATGGTCTTGGCACCACTTTGGTCTTGAATCAATAGGTTTTGTCCATCGGTTACTGTGATCTCAAAGGCCTCGGTACCATGTGCCTGTTCCAAACGTCGCTTAAGTTTAAAAAAGAGTTCTGATGCATTAAATAAGCGCTCTACATCATCTCTAAAAAACTCGACTGCACCTTCATGATGCTGACGGCCACTATGTAAGGTCCACATATAAGGCAAAGAGAAGTCTCGTTCTAAGTAGAGAGGCCCGCGCTGAAAGCGTAGCAAGGGCTGAAACTCATCTTCTTCTAGCTGAACTTCAATTTTACGGCGCTCGGCCACATCTTCAATCGCTTCAAAAAACTTTTGTGATTGAGATAAAACAAAGAGTTCATGTTCACCACTTAAAAGCTTTTCGCTTAAATGTTCGGGTAACCAATGTGAAAAGCGCTCTGACTGAAAACTCAATTGATCACTCTCATCGTGATTTAAGAACTCAAGCGTATCAAAGCGTTCTACATCAAAACGACTAAAGACTTCTTCGATTTCTGGATCTTCGCGATCGGCTGGATCTTCTTCGCTCAGTGGATCACCGGGACGAGCACCGATTAAATAGCCGGGTTCTACCTCGGCAGTGACTAAAGCTTCGGCCCGAATAGATTCTCCTACTAGCCAACTCCAGCCTTGCCGAAGGTCTAAATAAGCACCCAATTGACTGTACACATCATTTTCATCTTTGGGGAAGATGATCTCCACTCCTTCGGGGCGAGCATCCACACGCCATAACTTGGGCTTTAAACTAAGATCTTTGGCATGCTCAGGACTTAATTCAATCACTAAAGCATAGCCAGAAGCACCTAGATAACGACCATAAAAACCAACGATTGCATCAAGTTCATGATCTTGATCATCGGGTTTAAGTTGTGCACGGCTTGTCCACCAATCAGCGCTTACTGACTGGATGAAATCAAGACTAGAGCAGGATAAATGAGGAAGATTAATTCGATCAACCACTAAGCGTGGCGCGCCTTTACTTTGGTTATGATTCTCTTGATCACTTGCTAAGCTTTCCGCAGGATAATACGTCCAAGCTGTGTCAATCGTTTCGCCGCCCCAATCGAGAACTTCTTTACGAAAGCGTGAAAAAAATCGTTGTCTCAGTTTTTGAAGCTCATCAGACATAAAGTCCCCTCATTCATCAGTATGGGATAAAAAGATAGATAAAAACTTATAGATAAAAACCTATAGATAAAAACTTATAGATAAAAACTTATAGATAAAAACTTATAGATAAAAACTTACAGTTCAATCGCGGCTAAAGCTTCAAAATCAATCCACTCCACCTCGAAGCCCCACTGTGTACATAAAGCAACCCAATCTTGCCACTTAAGCTGTACGGTCATCTCATTAGTTAAGGGGTGAACATTAGTCATCTCTTGATCGCGTAGCGCTGAATCGGCAAAAAAACGTAAACTTTTGGGTTGAGCATTGATTAAAGCTAAGGGGCTGACCGAGCCCGGCTTTACACCTAAATCGGTCCAAAGTTGCTCAGCCGAAGCAAAAGAGAGTCTTTTATGCTGAATTGCTCGTCTTAAACGTTGTAAGTCTACTTCTCTAATATTTAAGCAGGTGACTAAAGCCATTTCTCCTTTACGATCACGTAAATAGAGGTTCTTAACATAGCTTCCCCCTAAATCTCCTCGTTCTCTAATTGCATCTTCCACGGTATGTAGCGGTGGATGAGTGAATAACTGATAGGTGATTTGAGACTCGTCAAGATAAGCTAATAGCTCTGCGGGTGATTTATGATTCATAGAGATTACCTACTGCCCATCTTATACTCGATCCATGATTGACTCATCTAGCTGAGCCTTGCTTTGTACCATGACTACCTTATGATTCAAGAAAAGATTACTAGAGTTATACGCATGTGGTTGTTTAAACAGAAACCAAGGAGCAATGATGCAGAATAAGCTTAAAAGTTGGCTTAAGGAAATCCTCAGTTTTGTACTGATCGCGATATTGGTGGCAAATATAAGTAGCTGGGTACGTAGCCCAAGTCTTAAGCAAAAAGACTTACCTCAATTTAATTTAGAATTGGTGGATCAAACCATCTTTGATCATTCGACAAGAGCAAAGGAAAGTATTGTTCTTTATTTTTGGGGCTCTTGGTGCTCGGTATGTAGCTTTCAATCTCCTGTAATTTCTACATTATCTAAGTCAAACCGAGTACTTAGCTTTGCTGTTAACTCAGGTAACAATCAGCAAATTAAAGCGTATTTAGAACAAAACGACTATAAGTTTCCTAGTTTTAATGATGTTCATCACCAATGGAGTAAAACCTTTAAAGTGAGCGCCTATCCCACCTTATTCATCTTTGATAAAGACGGCAAACTAAGGTTTACAGAGGTGGGATATACCTCACTATGGGGCTTAAAGCTTCGCTTACTTTGGCTAGAGCTTTGGTCATAAAGCAAGCTTTTAGAATGTGTTCATTGAGTAGTGGAATCAGTGGGACAAGTGAGCTTCTACTTGACTCATTAACGCTTTGAGGCTAGTCCTTTAAAGACTTAAGCTTGTCAGCTAAATCAATAAATAACCCTCTTTCTAAAGGTAAGATAAAATGAGCGAGAAAAATTACGTAAAAGATGCTGCCCCTGTCCTTATCATGGATATTTTCTTAGTGGTTGTGATCGTAGGTTGTGTGATTGCAAGCCACCTATAAGCTTACAGCTTCATCCAAATATATGCCTCGGCCTGTGCCTAACCACGTTCAGTAAAGCTAAAGTCTAAAACTGAGCGTTCTCCGTAAATGGCCTCTCTTACCGAAGCATATAGCTCGGGCTGCGCATCACCTAAGCCCTGTAAGAGTGTTTTTAGGTCACGGCGCTTGGCATCGGGAAAGCTATCGCATACCGGACAAGGAATCGCTGCCAAACCACTTTGATCTAGCCAAGAGATAATCTTACGTTCTTCAACAAGCAAGCAAGGACGTATGGTAGATACGGGTAGATCAGAGGCAGGAGTCAAAGGCTTTAGGGGATCGATTCGACGGCCAAAAAGTAGATTGAGCATAAAGGTTTCAAGGGCATCATCAAGGTGATGACCTAACGCGAGTTTGTTAAATCCATGCTCAGCGCACCATTGGTTAAGAATCCCTCTTCTTAAGCGTCCACACACGGCGCAGGGAATCTGTCCGGGCTTTAATTGCTGTTCCACAACCGACCAGGTATCTTTTGAAATGACCTCACAGTTCACCCCGAGTGCATCCAAGGTGGCATTAAATTGCATGCGCTGAAAACCAGGTTGATGTTGGTCAAGGTGAATCACTTGTAGTTCAAAGTCATAGTCATCTCGACGTTGTAACGCTAACAGGGCCACAATCATCATCAATGAGTCTTTACCTCCAGAACATCCAACCGCGACTCGATCTCCCTTTTCGATGAGTTTAAAGCGTTGGCAGGCTTCATGCACCAATCTCATAACGGTTTGTGAAGGATTGAGCTTTAGGGGTTCATGAGTGGAGTTGGGGTCAGCGACCTGAGCGAAAGGAACTGACTCATCATTAAGTTTTAATCTCATCTCTAATCCGATCTTGGTTTTGATCCTCTAAAACACTCAGGAAATTCCTAAAAACAGCTAAGATGAATGTGACTTAAACCGATTTCAAATAATCTTCAAGTATATCTCTGTAAGTATCTCTCTGTAAGTATCTCTCTCTAAGCATGAGCACTAAGCATCAGCACTAAGCATCAGCACTAGACGAAAACTTTAAATTATGTCTTATTCACATACATCTTTCGATGTACCCACATGTCCACTTTGCCAAAGGCCAATTCCCAAAGATGTACCACAAAGTTTGCATCATCTGATTCCCAAGCTCAAAGGAGGTAAAGGTGGTCCAACGGTTTTACTTCATCATATTTGTCACAAAGAAATCCATGCGACCTTCAGCGAGGTAGAGTTAGCTCAAGTCTATTATACGATTGACAGTTTAAAGGGACATCCGCGACTAGAAAAATTCATTAAGTGGATTGCCAAGCGACCACCAGAGTTTAATTCTAGGGTACCAAGTAAGCGAAAGAAAAATAGACGTCGATAATACGATTCAAGTGTTTACGCTTAATCAAATATGCGTCATTCTACACCTAAATCACTCTGATTCAGATGCAATGAAAGAGCTATATATATGCCTAATTCATCACCTTCTCTTTTTGTTTTTCTGATTGCGATTCCGGTTTTTATTTTAACCATTGCTTTGGAATGGTGGTATGCAAATCGGCATAAAGAACGCGCCTTGTATGATCTTGCTGATACAAGCACAAACTTACAATTGGGGTCTGGACAACTCCTACTTGGACTTTTAAGCAAAGGACCACTGTTGACCTTATATGCTTTAGTACATCAAAAGGCTCTCGCTTGGGGTATAGCAAGTTGGGATCAAAGTCATTGGACGTCATGGATTCTCGGCTTTTTAGTCATGGACTTTGCCTATTATTGGTTTCATCGTTTTAGCCATGAGTTTAACTTTTTATGGGCGGCTCACGCGGTACATCATCAAAGCGAATATTATAATCTTTCGGTGGCCTTAAGACAGTCTTGGTTTCAGCAGATCTTCTCAGGTATCTTTTATTTGCCTTTGGCCTTGTTAGGGATTCCGGTTGGTATGTTCTTTTTGCTAAACGCCTTAAATACCCTGTCTCAATATTGGATTCATACCCAGGTGATCACCCAATTAGGTCCTTTGGAAAGCTTTTTAAATACGCCTTCTCATCATCGAGTACATCATGGCACTGATGATGCGTATGTTGATAAGAACTATGCGGGTGCCTTGATTATTTGGGATAAACTTTTTGGAACCTTTGCCACCGAAACATCAGCGCCACGCTATGGAGTGATTAAGGCCTTGCGTACTTGGAATTCCGGCTGGGCAAACCTAGATGTATGGGCGCTCATGTGGCAACGAATGCGCAGTGGATCTTTAAGCTTTAGCCAAGCATTAACTTTACCATTTAGGGCACCGGCTTGGACAGCACCTAACGAAGTTTTACCTCAAGTTAAACTAAGAACAGAGCCGGATTATGAGCTTTATCAACAGCGAGGCCCATGGTTTCGTTATGCGGTGTTGATGAGTGTGGTCGATATTACTTTGGGCGCTGTGCTCATCGCTTTAGCACCACACTTAAGTACAGCACAGGTGAGCTTAGCAGTGTGCGCATTGCTTTGCTCAAGCATCATCCATGGCGCGATGTTGGATGGCCGAGGGTGGAGTGGCAAAGCTGAGATCTTTAAATATATACTTTGGCTCGGAAGCGCTTGGTTTTTGCTTGTATAATTCATGAGGCTCAAAGTTTTATTCAGTACAGGCGATCACAAAACCGGCTCCGCCACCGACAGCTTTATAGCCTTTGGGTAGCTCAACCACACTTAAAATAGGTTTAAAAGCTGCTGAATACTCTTGGGGAGATTTAAACTGCTGTCCGGCCACTTTGATGGGAAGATTTGTGGAAATTGGGACTTTGATTGCCGTACAGTTTTGTGTAGTTGGAGTACTTTTTGCTGTGCTTGTCGAGCTGTGAGTCAATAAAAGATTCGAGCCGAATGTCAAGATGAAGACCAGACCAAAAAGTTGTAGAAGATTTAAGTTTTTTCTCTTGAATCGCCAAGCTTTGGGGTCTTCTTGGGCAATGTGTATAGGCCGGTCAGTGCTTTGTACAGCTTGAGCTGTTTCTTTGCATTTTTTGTATTCTGTGTGCATTGCTTTACTCATTTTTAGGTTTTCGAATCCAATCTAATTAAGTGAGCATCAAGCATACAAAAACTAAAGTCAAAAATACAGTTCAGACCCTGTTTGAGAATAGATAAAATCTAGAGATGTCATTTACTTTTAATCCCCAATATAAGCTCATTCTTACAATTCAATTTATCTGCATCTTGCTGCTTGGGTGGCCTAAATCAGGAAAAGCCCAGACAAGCACTCAACTCAAAGCCCAATCACATCCTCAAGACACTCGATTGCAAGCAAAGCCATCTGCCTGCTTAGGTCTTGGCGAGCCTAATTATATGGAGAAAGCCATGAGTAAGAATAACCAAGACTCCTGTGAAAAACAGCAAGAAGAAACATCTTCACAACAGATGGAGCAACAAGCTGATCATTCCTCAAAAAAATCAATTCGCCCGGTCAGCCAACATGGCGCTTTAAATGTATTAGGAACACCTTTAAAGATGTGCTGTGCTGACCCACTCACAGGATATGAGCGAGATGGCTTTTGTCATACCGGTGCTCATGATCGAGGTAAGCACACGGTATGCGCGATTATGACACAAGCATTTTTGGAGTTTACTAAAAGTCGTGGCAATGACCTCAGTACAGCATATCCACAATATAACTTTCCCGGACTTAAGCCCGGCGATCGGTGGTGCCTGTGTGCGTCACGCTGGGCCGAAGCTGAAAAAGCCGGCTACGCACCCTTTGTTGACCTAGAAGCGAGCCATCAAAAAACTTTGGATTATGTGTCTTTTGATATCCTTAAAAAATATTCTATAGATCACTAGTGATGAGTCGATTTATTCGCCATAGGTAGGGGAAGTCTAAGTTTGAGTTATTTGAGTTAGATTGTAAGCAAGCTTCATACGTGTTCGCTTAAGCGAAGAAAAACTAAAAAATGGCCAATCTTTATGGTAGTTTAAGGGTGACTAAAAAATCCTAAACGCATAAAAACGGCCAACAT
>CAKZRU010000175.1 GCA_937146725.1 uncultured Myxococcales bacterium | reverse complement strand
AAAATTGAAGGGCATATACTCTCTCGCCAAAAATTGGATTTTGTTGCGCAGATTTATGAAAAAAGTCTGATTTTGGTCTAAATTTACCGACTTTTTCGGGTTAAATATTTTGTTGCAACCTCTTAAATCTCCGCTTAACTTGTACCCAAACACATTTCAGGAGCACCTCATCCATGTGGCAAAGCATTAAAGACAAAGCTAAAAACCTAATCACCAAACATGGCACCGAAGTTGGCGCTATCGCTAAAGTGGCGGCGCATGCGCTCATACCGGGTGCGCCCTTGTTGGTTAGCGCTGTGGAGGCGGCTTGTGATTATAGCGCGGATAAGGCGGCTGAAGCCAATGATGAAGCTTTGGGGCAAATGCTCGAAAGCTTGGGTGGAGATGTGGCGCAGCTTGAGGTGATTTTGGGGCATTTGGGGGGGCAGTTAGATGGGGTTTTGTCGCAAATGAGCATGATGTCAGCCTTTGCTACGCCCGAAATGCTTGAAGCGATGGTGAATACCGCACTAGAAACACAGCATCAGGCCTTGCGTGATGAATTACGAGCGTTGATGCCGGAGTTTGAGACGGTCAAGCGACAGCAAGAGCAAATGCTAAGACAGCAGGCCTTGCAAGGGGATATGTTGGGGCAGGTGCAAGAGACTTTGGATGCGGCTTTGGCCTTTAATGCGCCCTTGGCCGGTGAAGGAGTGGTTGGGCCACAGGTAAGTGTGTTCTTAGGGGCGCGTGGTCGCTTTCAAAGCGCCATACTTAATGGGGATTTAACCGGTGCTGAAACAGCCTTAAATGAAATGAAAGCCATTTCGCCCAATGGAAATACCTATCGGGTGAGTTTAATGGCGTTTAAGGCTGCCAAAAAGGACTTTAGTGGCGCTGAACAGGTTGCTAAAACCATTGTGGGCGCTGGGGCAAATAATCCAAGGTTACAACGAGCCCGTCAAAGCCTGACCTCCTTAACCCAAGCTCGTGGGAGTCGTGGAAATCAGCAAGAAACTCAGCAAGTCCGCCAGCCGATCGCTGCTTCATTTACGCCACCGCCTAAGATTGAACCAGGTGCTCGAATTGGAGACAAGGGATGGACACTAGAGGCCTTGATTGGGCGAGGTGGCATGGGTGAGGTTTGGTTAGCCAAAAACTTACGCGGTCGAAAAGGTGCTTTAAAGTTGATGAGCGATGAACTCACCACCCAAGCAGGCTTTGTAGACCGTTTTCAAGCAGAAATTGATGCCTTAGAACAAGTCAGGCATCCGGCCGTGGTAGATGTCACTGATTGGGGACGAGTAGAGGGAGTTGGTTGGTATTTTGTTATGCCTTATGTCGAGGGCCAAAGCTTGCGTTCAAGCTTGCGTCACAAAGCATATACTCAAGCAGAAAGCATGGCGCTCATTCTCGCTTTAGCTGAGGGCTTGGCGGCTTGCCATGCCGAAGGGATTGTGCATAGAGATGTTAAGCCAGATAACATTCTGATTCGGCCACAAGGACAACCGGTTTTAATCGACTTTGGCATTGCCCACCAAGAGGGTCTAAGCACCGGAGAAACACAAATGGCCACCGGTGGTTATGCACCCCCAGAGCAACTCGCCGGACGCGGTGTTGATTACAGTGCTGACTTATACGCTTTAGGCGTGGTTTGGGTAGAATGTTTAGGCGGCTGGGACAAGGTGCCAAGCGAATGGCTAAGCTTAATCGAGTCTCTCACCCACAATCATCCTTCTCGCCGCGGTACAGCCGAGAGTTTGATCAAGGCTTTGAAAGAGTTGGGGCAAAGCAAGATCGCTGAACCTAAAGTTAAGCCAGTTCCAAAAGTGAATCCGCAAGCGAATGAGCGGAGTAGAGTGCCTCGATATGAGAATCCGCGTAAACCTAACTCTTCAAGTACAAGTGTTTCTTTGCCACCTTGGAAAGCAGAGCAACTTGAGGGAAGTGTTCGCTTTACTGTTAAAAGTGGTGGCTTTCTAGGTATAGGTGTAAAAAAAGAAGAGAAGACTACAAACTATCAAGTCACCTGTCAGACTCAAACATTTAATGTGGCAGGCGCTTCTTTTAAAATGGTTCAGATTCCAAATCAGAGCTATTCACTGAGCCAAACCCAAGTGACTCAACAGCTTTACAAAGCGGTAATGGGTAGCAATCCAAGCGGCTTTAAAGGTGATCACTTACCCGTCGACGAAGTTTCATGGGAAGACGGGGTTTCCTTTTGTAATGCGCTATCAAAGAAGCTTGGTTTAACACCT
>CAKZRU010000174.1 GCA_937146725.1 uncultured Myxococcales bacterium | reverse complement strand
TTCGGATAATGACGGCATCATAGATGCACAAGATAATTGCCCCAACATCTTTAATCCAGGTCAAGAGGATATTGATAATGATTCGATCGGTAATGATTGCGATAATTGTCGAGAAGTTGGAAACAGCGATCAAGCTGATAACGATACTGACGGCTTTGGTGATGCTTGTGATAATTGCCTTAACCTATCTAATCCTGATCAAATTGATACTGATAGCAATGGCGTGGGTGATGCTTGTGAAAATAACCAACCGGCAGTCATTATTTCAACTGATGACGATGATGGAGATCTATGGATTAACTCTTATGATAATTGTCCAAGCGTTTGGAATCCGGCGCAAGCTGACCATGATGTAAATGGCATAGGTGATGCGTGCCAAAACTCTCTCCATAGCTCTGATAATATTGCCCACTTGACCGCCAGTATAATGGGCGCTCGCTTTCCATCGGCGAATAATGGGTATAATGCAACGGACTGTGATGGAGTGAGCTTTAAGGCCCAAGTCATCAGAGTCAGTATTCCCAAAAATACATCGGCAAACATCACTGCACGGCTTGTGGATGGTACTAATCAGGTAAGTCTAAAGGTGAGGGCATTGAATGACCAAAATAATCCAGTGTGTTCACCGAATGGTTCAAGCTATAACTTCCCAACCGATACCAGCGATCGAAACTACTTTGTGGAATTACTGACTAACAATGGAGATGGTATCGAAGTTGATTTTAATATTAATGCTGCCTTTGTCGAGGAACATCGCTTAGCAGGCTTTGGGCCTATACAAGTACAAAGGACGAGCGAGGGTGAGATTCAGTTTGTGACCGTCGGTTCATTGAGTGGTCAAAGCGAAAGTGGGGTCTTACTAGAAGCTATACATCAAGGAGCGTCGAGTTTACATACAACTGCAGATTTACCCGACTTATTATGGCTAGGCACTGAAGTTGGGGAAAACACGCCTTTGTGTTGGGCAAATCGAGTCAGCAACCAGTTGTCTTGCGCAACCTTAACCCAAGGCAGTCTTCTGAATAATCATGTGACTAGCCAGAATGTGGCACCAACCAACGGTACGATTGGTGAACTAAATGGTATCGTGACAGCCGAAGGAACAGTTGTTGTTTCGATCAGTAAGCCCCAACAGGGAGTGAGTGACTTATTTACTTATACAATGGGAAGCTCTCCAGTCATTACACCCTTAGTGACTTTAAGTCACCATACCGATATTACTCCAGCCCAACAAAGACTAAGAAATATTGATAGTAATAAAGTAAGTCTAGTGAGTGCCGGAGGAAATGTAAACAGCATCGAACTCTTTGATATTGAGGTGAACAGCCCACCTGCTAACAATACAAGCGCTTCTGAGACCCTAAGCTTAGAGGCAGCAGAAACACTCATCGATCTTGAAGTCCGAGATATGTTTTTTGACCAAAATACACCACAAGATGAAATTGTTATTTTGGTTGACAATAATCAAAGTCCAGATGTGAAGCTATATGATGTTGATACAAACCGTTTCATATCTTTAGGGCTTAATTTACCAAATCATATTATAGACTTGGCATTAGGATACACTTCAGAGTTTGGTAATCCTGAAATTGCCATTTTGGCTGGGCATAATCTTGGCACAGCAGATGCTTTCTTGAGCGCTTATATTTACCCAAATATTAGCCAAGAGGGGAGTACTCAAACCGAATTGATATCTACTGAAAGTCGTGAGGTTTCTTTGGGCTCTGCCGACTCTATACCAACCCGAGATGACTTTGCCTTACCAAGCCCGGACACGATTCTTTGGTCGAATGGCACACAGCTGGTCGCTCGGCAAGAAATGATCAATGATGCCTTTAATATCCATGCGCCACTTACTTTAGATCCGGTCGCTATGCCATCGATTAGCAATAATTCTAAGAGTCTCTTTATTGATTTAAATGGAGATAGCCACCTCGACTTTGCCAATTTAACTTGGGAAGGTAATACCCAAACAATACTGACTTACTTAAGCGACAAAGCTGGCACTTTAGTGTTTAACTCTAGTTTAGACCAAACTACATCTGGCTTAAGTTTGGCGAATGCAACATCCATGACGCTGGCCGAGTTGACCGGTGATGGGCTTGCTGACTTGCTATACACTACCCAAGATTTTGATGGACAAGTGAACGTGTTTTTGGCAGCGGGTACCTTACAAAGAGCAGCGATTGACTCGCCGATGCTTGGCTTTAGTCCTGCCCAGCAAATTGGTTACACGAGTAGTAATAGTGGTAATGCGCATCTTGAAGTTGCCGATCTCAACTGTGATGGAATAAAGGATATACTTTGGTTGAATACTCTCAGTGATAACACCGCAACTGAGGTATACAGTAAGTTTGGTGGTCCTGAGTTATTGAATCAAGACTTAACTTTTTTCACTGATATTTCGCCTGAAGACCAATCTCAACAACCGATGGTCATTAAGAGTTATAGTATTCGTGATCGTATTAATGAAGATGCCTGTGTGTCGGTCTACACAAATGCCGGACATCTTGTTTATGAGGAAACAGCTAATCCGGCCTTTACTTGGGATATGAGCAATTTACACTGCAATAGCGGGATTCTTTGGGCCGGAGATATGAATGGTGATCAACAGGATGACTTTATTTGCTTTGGCTTTGATGGCAATTCCGATCCGGAACTCGTTCTAAGTGGTCCAACAAGCACCCGAATTAACTTGGCTGAACTTAGCCAAAATCATGGTTTAGATTTGAGCTCAAGCCGACTCCAAGTTCAACGTCCCAAGTGGATGTCTAATTTAGGCCATAACAATGAGTTTGAAGGGGGCAATCAGCTGTTACTCAGCGCCAGTTCTGTCACCGTATATCTTGAGCTTGTTTCGGCAGAAAACTTAGCGATTGAAAGCACTCAGTCACGAAGCAATGCAAGTACTTATACGATTGATATGATGGCCACGGCCATACGGGATGTTAACCATGATGGCGCACCAGATTTGCTATATGTAGAGGCTTTGACTCATAATCAAGAAGGAAACGATTCAAGTTCTTTCAAAGTCCTTTATAATGGTTCAGCATCTTATATGGAACTCTTTGGCCGACGGGCTTATCTGGGTAATCGAGTCAATGATACATCGTTTATGAGTACTAGGCAGATAAATCCACTCTTTCTAAATCAACAGCCCCAAAGCGTAGTGCCCTATTTTGAAATTGATCTGAGTAATGCTGTTATTCCTGAAACTGTGACCGCCTTAGAACTACAAGTAAATGAATATCGCCTACCACTGCCTATGCTGGGCTCGTTAAATTGGAATCCTCTCCAGTATCCTTTCATGGCTTATTTAACCGGTCTTGATGTCAGTAATTCTACTTGGACAGTCAAGGCTTATGAGAATGGAGTGGAGTGTCCATTAAACTCAGCCTGTGATATAGGTGGAACAATTCAGTATTATTTTGGGAATAGCCCGCTCACTGTTAATATTATCAATAGCGGAATACCAAGATGTAGCGAGTCTGCACAACAGGCTTGCTTACTAGAAGTAGATACAAGTTTTACAATAGGAGACTTGTCTGTTGATGAACTCAGTAATGGAGAAGCCGAATTCTTTATCCTTGTCCCTGCATCTTCAACAACAGACGTATTGGTCAATGGAAATGGAAGCTTTCCAAATCAAGTCGATCTAGCATTATTAGCTTCTGAAATCGACCGTTATATTGGTCATAAGCTGACATCTGATCCAGATAGTATTGCTATGAAAATGTCTTATACTAACAGCTTGCAATATCCACAGATTATCAGAGCTCGAGTACGAGCTCTTGACTTAGCCACAGCTAACCTTTCTATTCAAGTATTAGCTGGAGCCAACTAATGGGTGATCTAGTGAATGGACGTTATGAGCTACTTGAAACCCTTGGGCAGGGTGGCTATGGCGAGGTTTATCGAGCACATGATCGAACCCTTGATCGCTTAGTCGCCTTAAAGCAATTACATGCGCTTGGTTTTGGCCCTCAAATTAAAGAGCGCTTTTTAGAGGAAGCGCGTATCTCATCGCAGTTAACTCATCCATCAGCCTTAATGATCTATGATTTTGGCGTGAGTGAGTTTGGTGATCCTTATTTGGTCAGTGAACTCTTACAGGGCATATCTTTAGAAGACTATTTAAAAAACAAAGTCTGCTCGCCGGCTGAAACCTTACAACTATTGATTGAAGTCGCCGGTGTGCTCAGTGAAGCGCACAATATTGGGATTGTACATCGTGACTTAAAGCCGGCTAATTTATACTTGCATATTCCACCGGCTAAAAAGAAGCAGGCCGAGGCTCAAATTAAGCTTTTAGATTTTGGGATCGCCAAGATTATGCAGCAAGAGGGCGGAGGTGCCACCAAAAGTGGTGCGATTGTAGGTACGCCTGCATATATTGCCCCCGAACAAATCAAAGATAGCTCCAAGGTGAATCACTTGTGTGATCAATACAGCTTAGGTTTAGTGGCTTGGAGTGCTTTGCATGGGAAGAGACCCTTTATGGGTGAAAATGAATTTGAGCTCATGCACAAACAACTTCATGAAGAACTGCCACCATTAGAGATAAAGGATGAAGGTGCCGAATTACTGTATCAGGTGATTCAAAGAATGTGTGCTAAGGTTCCCGAGGAACGTTATCAAGATACAGCAAGTCTTTTAGAGACCTTAGAGACTTTAAAAGCAAGCGAAAAGGTCTTTGCTGCCAAGGCTGTCATTTCACTTGCGGGCTTAGTGAGCTCTGATCATGAATCTTCGAAGACTTATACCGGTTCTAAAAGTCAGTCTTTAAAGTTTAGCGCTTTACATAATCATCTTAGAACATCACCCACACCAATGACGGTTCAAAAAGCAGGCTTAGAGTCTTTTATGGAGACTATGGACTTTGAACCTGAGCAAAGCGTAGGACCTGACATTTCCTCAAAATCTCATCAATTTTATGACAAATCAACACAGTTGTCTCGAGAAGAATGTTTGGACGAAACCTTACTACCAGACTCTGAACTAGACTCTGAATTAAGTTATGATACTAAAGACTTTGTCTCAAATGCTCATTCACCATCAGATGTTCAGCAAGAGTCTGTTCAGCAAGAGTCTGTTCAGCAAGAGTCTGTTCAGCAAGAGTCTGTTCAGCAAGAGTCTGTTCAGCAAGAGTCCATTCTTCAAAGCAGCAAAAAGCCTGAGTCTACCCGAGCTAACATCCTGTCCATTTATTCATCGAAACAGCTGATATTAGGTGCACTTGGCATATTCATAGGTAGTTTAGCCTTAATATTCATGTTCACTTCATCAAATACGAGTGAGCAATCAGCAAAGGATGACAACCTGTCTACTCCTCTTCTAAAACCGCTTAAGGGGAAAAGGCCTCAACTTGGACCCGGTACACAGTTGAGCCGGCATCGAATTATTCTTGATCCCAAACCTTCAAGCTTAGGTTATGCGATTGGAAGTGAGTTAGAAATCATGGTGGAGAATCGCTTAGGTACACCCCAAGATATCTTTAAGGTGATGAAAGTACCACCCTGTCTGCAAAAAGTAGAGGATCCATCTAGGGACTTGTATCGAGTGATTAATGAAGAATGTGGTGAAATAAGAGTTAAGGTCAATCGGGAAGAAATTAGTACTACAGTCAGAGCACAAACTTTATTGGATGATGTACTAGGTGATTTGGAATAAGCTTTATAGTATGTTTGGAGCTAGCTAGTTCAAACCTTGATAAGTGATAATGTTATGAAAAAACAGAAGTTTAATCGAAGCTTTAGAGTATTCTCGAAAAAGCTGTACTTAATCAGTTTAAGCTTTTTATTCTTGATTTCATTAGTGGGTTGTGGCGCTAAAGCAACTCGGAACATCTCTCCTCTGAAAGCCAAGCTTGGTCCACAAGCGATACATACAAAAGCTGAGCTTCAAGAAGCCAATCACTTACTTGAAGATATGTTGAACTTAAGTATTAAAGCTAAAGATAAGGTTCGTGGGGGGATGTATGAAGCGCAAGTTTCTAAGTTATTAACCACCGGGCGTGCTTTTCTAAAAAAGAAAGAGTTTAGCCAGGCGATTTCAAACTTTGAACAGGCCTATAAGTTAGCACCTGATGAATCCGCTCTTTTATTACTTGCAGCTGCACAACACTTACGTTTGAAGCATCAGCAGCAGTCACAGAGCAAAAAGGCTAAAAAAACTAAAATCGCTCAAAGTCCTAATAAAGACTTTATCAAAACATCAGCGATAGAAGGCAGTTGCCGACAAGCCTTGAGTGCTTGGCAACGGTACTTAAGTAACTGTAGCCGCTGTGAAACAACAGCTCGTTATCGAGACCGGGCCATTATTAATGCGAATCAACTAGGTGCTCAATGTGGTGCATGGACACTGTGGGAAAGTGAGCCTTCTAGAGCTAAGTTAAAAATTGATGGTATACGCCTTGGTCGAACACCACTTGAAATTTGGGTAGCGAGTGGCCAGCACCATTACGAACTGAAGCGCGCCAATCTGAGTGAAAGCGGAACTGTTATTTTAGAGCAAGGACAGCAGAAACAGCTAAGGCCTAAGCTCATACAAACGAAGGGTCATAAACAGTTTAAGGTGACAGCAAAACTTAAATGTATGCGTGAAAAGAGTAATGATGCAGAGCATAAAGCCTGTAATCATTCAATGAAAGCGGGCGACCTATTTACCTTGGAAATTGCGAGTGATCAAGAAGTGTATCTTTATCTTTTTGCAAAGAATGGGCAAGATTTAGCTAAGCTCTATCCTCAACAACAAAAGGGAATTCTGCGCTCTGATAAGCCCATGATTTTTCCACAGGCAAATGCTTGGCAACTTGATGATCAATCTCAAGATGATCAATTATGGCTTTTGGCAAGCGACACAAAAATCCTAGAATTATCAAAAAACAATGCTGAGTCTGCACAGATTAAGTCTACACAGTGGCAAAACTATTTAAATGCTTTTGTAGAGCAATATCAAACTATTGAGCAAGATCAGTTAGAGCTTAGTTCCCAGAATGGTAAGATCTTTATGCGTTGGATTTTGCGTTCATCAAATGGAGTCTCTTTATTAAGAGAGTAAGCTTAAGAGAGTAAGCTTAAGAGAGTAAGCGATTGGTCGTATGGCGATCTAAGAAATGTACCTTTGCTTTGGGCAGAATCTGGGTAATTTCATGAACCAAATGCTCATCGGGATGTAGGTTATAACGAGTTCTAAGATACACACGCGCCCCATCTTTGGTATGTAACTGAAAGATGAGAGGACAGCGACCAGCATAATCGGAAAGTTCACATAGCTTGCGCAAGCGATCAAGCTTGGCTTTGGCCTGAGTCGCTTCACTCCATTCAATCGCAATAGATCGTGTTTTAGCACTTTGTAGATCACTTAAGGTTTGTACCATGGGCACAGCACGAGGATCTTCATCTCGGCGTCCAATATTCACTTTAAAGTCTTCACCCTCAAAGCGTGGTGGCTTGACTTCACCCAGAATCATAATGGGCTCGCCGCATCCTAAAACTTGCTCATAAATTTCAAGGGTGGGGCCACTAGTGATAATCTCAATTCCACCGGTTCGGTCTTCAAAGGTAATAAAAGCGACTCGGCCACCTCGCTTGCTGGGTATAGCTCGCATCGCTGTAACCTGTCCAATAATTACGACAGGGGCATAGCGATCCATTTGATTTAATTGTGCAATTGGACTGTGTTGGGTTTTATCGATCAAAGAAGCAAAGCGATCAAGAGGGTGACCACTAACATAGTAGCCAAGCAAAGCCTTTTCGACCTCGAGGAGCTTTTTCATGTTCCATTCACCAATATCCTCAAACTCAGCAAGAATATCGTCATCTGTGCTTGGATCTGGACTCGCACTTGAAAACATCGAGAACATATCATTTTGTCCCGAAGCCGCATCTTTTTGAGTTTTCTGAGCACGAGCAACCACTTTTTCAATCGCAGCATGTAAGCGCTTTCGGGGTGAGCCAAACTCATCAAAGGCACCCACTTGAACAAGGGTTTCAATGGTGCGCTTTGAGACTTTTTGTAAGTTCACTCGGTTACAGAAATCTTCAAAGGAACTAAATGGACCGCCTTCATTTCTTGTGGATATAATCGAGTCTACAGCGCTTGCCCCCATGCCTTTAATACCACCAAGACCAAAGATGACTTCTCGCTCATAACCGGTAAAGGCTCGTGAGGAGCGGTTGATTGAGGGTGGCGAAATACTCAGCCCCATCTTTAATGCATTTCTAACGCCCTTGGCTACTTTTTCTGCAGTATCACTGTCATTGGTGAGTACAGCTGCCATAAACTCAGCCGGATAATGTGCCTTTAGAAAGGCAGTATGATAGGTGAGTAAGGCATAAGCGGCTGAGTGAGATTTATTAAAACCATATTGAGCAAATAACTCCATAAGGTCAAAAATCTCATCTGCTTTTGCACGTGAGGCCCCATTTTTAGAAGCGCCCTCAGCAAAAACCTCGCGCTGTTGCGCCATGACATCCATTTTCTTTTTACCCATAGCACGGCGAAGTAAGTCCGCAGCGCCAAGAGTAAAGCCCGCCATCACCTGAGCAATCTGCATAACCTGTTCTTGGTATACGATGACTCCATAGGTTTCTTTGAGAATACCAGCCAACAAGTCATGCGGGTAAATGATTTCCTCAAGTCCATGTTTACGATTAATAAAGGTATCAAGCATACCCGAGCCTAAGGGACCCGGACGATATAAGGCAACCGCCGCAACAATATCTTCAAAGACGTCAGGTTTCAGCTTTTTTAATAGGCCTTGAAATCCGGTAGATTCAAGCTGGAAAACCCCTTCAGTTTCACCACTACTGATGAGCTTATATACTCCAGGATCGGTAAGAGGTAGGGTATAAACATCAAGATGATCATCAGCGGGTCGATGTAGATTAACTAGATCAACAGCATCTTGAATAACTGTGAGAGTTTTTAAACCTAAAAAGTCAAACTTGACTAAGCCCGCAAGCTCTACTTCTTCCTTGGCGAATTGGGTGACAAGTTCTTGATTCGCTCCTCTAAAAACCGGACAGTAGTGCCAAAGAGGTTCATCACCAATGACAATTCCCGCAGCGTGCATACCAACATTTCGATGTAGGCCCTCAAGAGATTTAGCAATATCAATTAAGTCTTTAATTTGCCGATCATCTTCATACATCTTGGCTAATCTTGGTTCTTCCACCAAAGATTGCTCAAGGGTAATCCCCAATTGATCAGGAATCAACTTACTTAGTCGGTCAGTGTCATTGTAATGAAACCCTAAAACACGTCCTACATCTTTGATGACTCCTTTGGCTTTTAAAGCTCCATATGTAGCGATCTGACCAACATTCATTTCTCCATATTTGTGAGTCACATACTCGATGACTTCTCCGCGGCGATTCATGCAAAAGTCGATGTCAAAGTCCGGCATTGACACACGTTCAGGATTGAGAAAACGTTCAAAAAGTAGGCCATAAGGTAATGGATCAATGTCGGTGATTCTTAGGGCATAAGCCACTAAGGAGCCGGCACCTGAACCACGTCCTGGACCCACTGGAATCCCTTGGTCTTTGGCCCAATTAATAAAATCTTGAACGATCAAGAAGTAACCCGGAAAGTCCATGGTAATGATGATATCAAGCTCAACATTAAGTCGATCTTCATATTCGGCAATATCATAAACCTTATCTGCCTTATCAAATTCGGCAAAGCGTTCCTTTAAACCTTCATGAGAACAGTGTCGCAAAAAAGACTGTACATTATGTTCTTCGGGCACCTTAAAGTCGGGTAGAAAGACATCACCTAAGGGGATCTTAAAGTCGCAACGCTGGGCAATTTCCAAGGTATTATTGATGGCTTCATCAAAATCGGGCCCAAGTTGAGAGGCAATCGTATCACCATCCTTAAGCCAATGCTGATCACTTAAGGTAAACTCATCTTCGTATTCTCGTAGATTTTGCGCATTTGAAATACAAGATAAGACTTTATAGTTACGAGCATCCTCTTGGTGCATGTAATAAGCTTCATTGGTTGCTACAAGCGGTAGGCCATGTTTTTGGTTAAGTTTCTGAAAAAACTGATTAATACGCTCTTGCCGATTGGTTTTAAGAGCTTGAACCTCCAAGAAAAACTGCCCTCTGCCTAAGAGTTGATCAAAGCGAAGTGCTAACTGTTCGGCCTCAGCTTCGCCCTCTTCAATTAAAGCACGTTCAATAACGCCTAAAACACCACCCGAAAGAACAATGAGACCTTCATGATTGTCTTGAAGCATCTTCCAATCGATGTGAGGGCCTTGTGTGTTTTGACCATCTAAATATGACTTACTGCTCAAATATCTAAGGCTTTTATATCCAGCCGTATTCATCGCTAAACAGACCAAATGGGATCCGGACTCAGAGCTGTCAAGACTGGGTAGATACAAGAGTTCTGTTCCAAAAATTGGTTTCACTCCTGCTTTTTTGCATTGTAGTTGAAAGTCAACAGCACCAAACATTTGGCTACGATCGGTCAGTGCAATGCTGTCCATGCCCAATTCTTTGAGTCTAGGAAATAATTTTTTGAGCCTAATAGCACCACAAAGCAAGCTGTAATGACTGTGAACATGGAGATGAACAAAAGGCCTTGGCATATGATTAACTCACAAAGAAAAAGTATGTAAACGGGCAAAACAAGATCTGCAAATTACACTAACGCAGTTATAGTGGCAGTGCACTCATTTATAAGCACTCTTAGTGAGTCTTATAGATGCAAAAGCTAAACTATGAACGACATATCAGGTTAAACTTGCTGTCTTATTTATAACCCCTCAGAGCAACGAGGTGGTACATAAAAAAATCTCTTTTTTGAAAAGTTTCTTAAACCTAGTGCAAGTTATGTTTAACGCCTAAAGTACTCGGTTCAAGTTACGGTTCAAATTACGATTCAAGCCGCAGTTCAAGCCACTGCTAAGTCTTACTTACGATGATTTCCTGAGTTGTTTGGGTTTGTTCCAATTGAATCATAGTCTTGGGTATTGTTTTCTTGTAAGTTCACCTGTTGATAAGAACCACTTTGGCGTGCCGAACGTGCACCCCACTCATCATCAGAACGTCCCATCGGTGCGACTGGAGTTAGTGAAGAAAACTGTGGTTTACGGTCCCGAGACTCATAAGATCTGCGTTGGGCGTTTGTCCGATAACTCCGATCAACATTGCTATGAGCTGATCTTTGTGTGGACGCTCTTGGAGTGGCTTGATTTGAGTTGGCTAGATTTGAGTTAGAACGAGCTTGTTGAGCTTCTTGATAGCCACCACTGCCGTGTTGAGCTCTAGGATTTTGTCTTTGACTATTTTGAGCATAAGCATTGTTAACCGGATAAGCAGGCGCATGTTCATAAGCATTTGGGCGGGCCTCTTGGTTATAGGGTGCACCTCCGCGAGAACGTCCTTCATAACTATTAGGTTGGCGCACCGATTCCTGATAATTTTTTTCGGGATAACTGACTGCACGTGTTTTAGGTTCAGAGTAAGTCGATGCCGGAGCCGAGATTTGGTTTGTTCGTTGATAGCTCGGTCCAGAAGAGTTTACATGTTGATATGCCCGCATGGGTTGTGAAGGAGATTGGGCATAGTGATCCTGTGGAGCAATATCAGAGTTTCTGGGAGCTTCTTGTGCCTCTTGCACCATATTGGGGACTTCGTTTGTCCAGCGTGGATGCTCATCTGATGATGATGAGGACGAAGAACTATTGAGCATTGGTGGATTAGTGCTCAAAGCATTACTTTTATATGCAGCTTCTCTTGAGATTATAGCTTCATTGGAGTTTGCAGGTGGGTTTGAGTTCATATTGTAAGGTAGGCGAGATTGCTTACGATCATAAGGTGAACCTGATTTGATCTGTGGTGCATCAAAGTGATCATCAAAGTCCATTTCGGGGAAGCCGGTGGCAATCACCGTTACCTTCATGGTTTCCTCATCAAAATCATCTTCATTAACCACCATACCTAAGATGACAACCGGCTCTCCTGAGATCTTTTGAGTGATCGTAGAGGCGGCCTCATGAATTTCATCCAAGCTCATGCTATTTCCGCCTGTAAAGTTCATAAGAACAGAACTGGCTCCTGAAATATCATGATTGAGTAGAGGGCTAGAAATCGCTGCTGCAGCGGCGGCAAGCGCTCGTTTTTCACCACGCCCTACTCCGGTACCCATTAGGGCGCTTGGAGAACCTTGGTTAGACATGATGGCTTTTACATCGGCAAAGTCGACATTAATCACACCACTACAAGTAATAATCTCGGTAATGCCCTTAACGGCATCGATCAAAACACGATTCGCAAAAGCAAAAGTTTGGTTTAAACCAAGACCTTCGGTTTGACCAAGTAAGCGCTGGTTAGGAATCTCGATTAAAGAGTCAACATGCTTACGTAGCTCAGCGATTCCTCGCTCGGCACTTCTCATGCGATGCTGACCTTCAATTTTTAAAGGCTTAGTCACCACAGCAACCGTCAAAATTCCCATACTCTTAGCGATTTGAGCCACAACGGGCGCTGCTCCAGTACCCGTTCCACCACCCATACCAGCGGTAATAAAGACCATGTCAGCACCAGCTAAGACTTCTTCGATGCGACCTTGGTCGGCCAAGGCTGACTTTTCACCGATTTCGGGATTAGCTCCTGCCCCTAGCCCACCAGTAATTTCAATACCAAGTTGAATCTTGATTGGTGCATTGGAACGTTGCAAGGCCTGCGCATCAGTATTTGAGCAAATAAAAGTAATGCCATCTAATCCGACACTAGCTTCGTTGATCATGCAGTCAACTGCATTTGAGCCACCGCCACCAACTCCAAAGACTCTAATTTGTGCAGTACCTTGGTTGACATATTCCAACATTTGTCACCTCGATCTAGGGAAATGAGTATTGTTTAATCTGCTGTCTCTGCTCACAGTCAAGACCAATGTATAGCTACATTTACAGAATTGACAGGGCCTCATTATATAATCATTTTATGTAGATAAAGACAATCTGATATAATACTCATTCTTTGTTCAGTATTTATTATAAAGGGCCTAAGCATAAATCAGCTTTTTTAAGTACAGTTTATCTTTATATTTACATGGGTTGACTTGGTTTAAGCACTTGAAATCAAATGCTTTTATTCAGAGTTTCGATTCCATAAAGCACTCAAGCTTGCCATTGATAGCGTTTTTTGCTTGCTTTGGTATCTGGTCGGCATGGGAATCTCTTTGAGTTTTCTTTGCCATGAGCTAAACCACTGATCATGTTTGTTGAGTAGGCCATAAACCACAAGTCCATATACGGTGGAAAATTGAGGTTTATAAACCAAATCATTGACCCCCTTTTGTTGGGGACGTCCTAAACGTACTTTGGCCTGTAGTATATCGTTGGCAAGATCAGTAATTCGAGGAATATTAGCAGTTCCACCCGTTAAAAGAATGCCATGATTTAGTAGGTTTGCAACGCCAGCTTCTTCAAGTCGTACTCGTAATGCACTGAGATTTTCTGTGATTGTGCGTTCTAAAATCCGAGAAAGAGATTCCTGTCGTACATATCTCACCGGTCCATCACCATGAATCGGGATACGTTCTTCATTACGCTCATCTGCATCAATATAGACTCGGCCATAAGTCAATTTAATATGCTCGGCCTCATCAAAATCGGCGATCTTAAATTGACGCTGGATTTCTTGAGTAATATGAATACCGCCTTGCTGACGGCAATAGAAAAAGATAGGTTTTCCCTGCTTAGTGATTAATATTTTAGTGGTTTCGCTTCCTATATCAAGGATCGATTGATAAGCGGGTATATTCTCTTGATTAATTAGGCCTTCTGCTTGAGCTAATAAGTCACAAGTCACATCTAATATGGGGGCCTGCAATGAAGGATTTAAGTACCAAATCTGATTTAAAGTTTCTCGATGTCCATATAGAAGAAGGGCCTGAATGCCTAACTCAAGGGCCGGTTTTGACCATGGGGCATCTTGGCTTAATTCATGATCTAAAAGGAAGTCTTGAGGCAAGGTATGAGAAATATGATAGCCTGTTTGAGTCGCTTGTAATTTTTCTGCATCTTGATGGCAAGCAGACACAACGGCGAGTACATCTTTGTGAGTGACTCGTCCCTCTAAGACCTTAACCGTGCTAGACACATCAAGAGTGTAAAAGTGACGACTTGAAATACTGATAATGACTTGTTCGATATTACATTGAGCGTGTTTTTTTAATCTTTCAATCGCATGTTTAATGGCTTGTAATAACTTATCTCGATAGATAATCGTTCCATCTTGTAAACCAATCGAAGGGAGAATAGTGACTGCAATGATATCAATATACTCGCGCTTTTGGTCGGTGAGCCCTAAAGCACCCTTGATATTTGTCGCTCCAATATCAATACCAACAATTCCACTTTCCATTTTTTATCTCACTTCGTTAAAACTAAAAGCGTAGCTCATTTGAGCGATTCTGTGTCATCTGCTGTAATAGGGATCTCTTTGACAATGGCACGATTTAAATCATCACTTAACAAAATGTAAGCTGCAGTCACACCCTTACTGTCAAGTTGATTAAGGATTTTTTCAACCTCAATCAAACGTTCTTTCAGCATATCAAGACCTAGTGAAATCCTTATCTTATCAAGCATAATTTCATAGCGTCCTGTTTCTGAAATATGAATATCGCTTAATTTTCGCTGTTTATCGAGGCCTATACTTTTGATCTGTTGAGCAAGTTTAATCCCCTGACTCAACCAATACTGACCAATTAGTTCTTCTTTTTTAGAACGATTAAATATTTCTGGGGGTAAGCCACTGATCAAAGGAAGGTCTTGGATTTCTGAGGGGAGTATGCTGGCAAAGGGCTGACCATCAGCATTAACAACTTTAAGTTCATCAAGCACAGCAATTGCTTTTGCTTTATGCTCAGTCACTTCGAGCCTAATATGTCCTTGCCAAGTTAATGAGGCTTGAGCCTCCTTAATCCAAGGATGGCTTAAGACCCGTTCTTCGATATCATTAAGTTTAGGATTTATAATGAGTGGATGTAATTGATCCAACTCAATTTTTACATTCAGCTCTTGACTAGAGACTTGTTCTAGTCCCTCCACCTCTAATGTTTTAAGCTGAAAAATGGATAAACTGACAAAGGCATCCCCCAAGAGGAAAAGAACAATGATCCCAAAGACCCAATTAAAAAAAAGAAATCTCAGATTAAGATCACTTGCTTGCTCGCTGTCATTATCTTGACTAGAAAATAAAGTAGATTCGTTTTTTGAGTCTACAGACAAGTTGTCATTTATAACCGATTCCGACAAAGCGGTATCGCCTGTTTTTATTGTTTCTGATGGATGATCTGAGTTTTGTTGGTACTCATTATCGGTGCTATCTTCAAGCTTAAGAACTTCGGGAATAGAGTTAGACACTAATTTCGGTTCGATATGTTTACGATCAGACTGTGGACGGTGGCTGAGCTGCTGTGAAGGATTAGACCTTGGTTGATTTATGGGCAGATTAGGATCAGTAAACTTAGGTTCGGGAGCATAAGGCATGTTAGTGCTCCTTTATGGCAGAGTGAATGATCTTTTGCACAAGATCCTCAAAGGTATAGCCTTTTTGAGCAGCGACTTTGGGCACAAGACTGGTTGCGGTCATTCCGGGTAAAGTATTAAGTTCCAAAATAATATCATTCTTTTGGTCTGTGATAAAATCAACTCGACACACCCCACGACATTCCAAGACTTGATAGGCCTTAAGTGCATAGGCTTCAAGTCTAGCTAAAATGTTTTTAGGAAGTCTAGGCGGACAATAGTATTGGGTATCATTACGAACATACTTGGCTTCATAGTCATAAAGACCACTGCTAGGTGAGATTTCAACACTGCCCCAAACTTCATGATCAAAAATGACAATAGAAAGCTCAACACCAGAGCAAAATGTTTCAATGAGCCAATCTTTTGGTCCATGTTGGTCTTTAGCATTTAAAATTTGGATTAATTCTTCATAGTTACTACAGCGATCTAAGCCAACACTTGACCCCTCATTAGTGGGCTTGACAATCCAAGGTCCGGCTGGAAGATCTTGGCTTGGTGGAAGCATTTGGCCATATTGCCATACAAGAGCATCAGCCACAGGTAAATCAACACTTTTAAACAAGGTTCGACTCATTGCCTTATCCATAGCCACGGCACTCGCTTTAAGGCCAGAGCCTGTATAAGGGATGTTAAGCCACTCTAAAAGGCCTTGAATCACTCCATCTTCACCATAGGTACCATGTAAAGCATTAAACACTAGGTCGGGTTTTAGCTGAGTTAATTGTTCACCCAAGTTTTGATCTGGGTCGATCATACTGACTCGATATGCCAAGGTATTTAAAGCTTTTTCAATGGCTTTTCCCGTAGAAAGACTGACCTCACGTTCAGCCGAAGGTCCACCGGCTAAAACAACAATATGCTTTTGAGTTTCTTGATTTGACATGAAATGCTTTCCAAAACTTATTAATTCTGTTCTTGAGGAGAACCGAAAGGTCTTTGGTTTAGTTTATGTTATCCCCTTGGACGAACGGGGGGAATAGGAAAGGTCCGATCGAGCCATTTCATAAACTGTGGGAAGATGTTTATACGACTGAGCGCAAGTAATAAATATAATCCAAAACGACTTGGGTAGGCTGCTCTTGAAATATTGAGAATCACGCCTAAAGAAAAGCAAGTGATTAAAATGGAGGAACCACCATAACTAATCAGGGGCAGGGTCAGACCTTTGGTGGGCAATAAACCAATTGTCATACTGATGTTAATAAAGGCTTGTACGCAAAGCATGAGTGCACTCACTGTGACAACTAAAGCACCAAAAAGATCATGAGATCGGCGTGCTATATAAATGCATCTCAATAAAAAGGCTACATAGAGAGAAACAATAAAGAAAACACCTAAAAAGCCGAACTCTGCGCCAGTAATGGATAAAATAAAATCGGTGTGAGCTTCTGGAAGAAAGTACTCTTTTTGCCCTGATGCTCCAACCCCTAAACCGGTGAATCCACCCGACGAAAAGCTGATCACAGCTTGCTTTAAATTATGGAGAACTTCTCCTTTAAGATCTTCAGGAGTTTCAAAAAATGGTCTATAGTTGTTCAATCGATCTTGTATGTGATTAAAGCTAAAAAACATGACAATACCGCCAAGACCAATGAATAAGCCAATCCATTTTAAGCTATTTTTTATATTACCACCACTCACTAAAAAAGCAGTCGCAAGAATGGTGCTTGTCAAAACCATACTTCCAAAGTCCGGCTGTAATCCTAATAGCAAGATGACCAAAGCATAAGGAACAATGGGTACAACGAGAGCTCGCTTAAGAGACATATCTTGTTGGCGGTCACCAAACCACATACAAAGCAAAAGAGTCCAAGTAAACTTAACAAACTCTATTGGCTGAATATTGATCCCAATATTTATCCAACGATTGGCTCCATTCACATTTTTACCCAAGGGAGAAAAAACCAAGGAGAGCCCAATCACACCGAGGATAAAAAGCCATATAGAGACAATGCCCCAGACTTGATAGGGAATCCTTGAAACAAGAAACATTAAACCAATACCTAGCCCCATATACTGTGCTTGGTTTCTGAAGAAAAAGAGCGAGTCTCCACTGATCGTGCTTCCGGGGCTACCAGCTTTTACTACACTTGATGAATAAACCATAACTAAACCAATGGTCATTAAGCATGAGATAATCAAAACAAGCACAAGATCAACAGGACGTTTGCGGTATTTTTCAAGGTCAATGGCCTGTTGAACATCTCGTTCTTCTCCGATTGGACCTAAATACAATTGAGTTTGCTTAGTCTTCTGATCATGATCTTGAACGTTATGCTCAGCTGGTCTTAGACCAAATTGAGTTCTTGGGTTAAAAGGTTCATCATGATCAATGGCCTCATACATTTGGGTTGCCGATTCATCACTTTGAGTGCCTGCTATTTTTGAACGAGCCTCATTTTCTTCCGCAAGAGCAAGCAGATCGTCTATATCGTGACCTTGATCAAGAGCAGCGATCATCATTGTATGCTGTTCTTCGTTTTGTTCATATTCTTGTAAAGCCGCTTTTAACTTTACGTGGCTATCGCGTAGCCACGAAGGCGCTCGACTTCTTAAACGCTGTGCTCGAGAGATTTCTCGATCATTGGATTTTAGCCAATTTAGATAGATGAGCCGACCAAAGAATAAGTTTAGGAAGATTCTTTTAATCAATGCCCAAGGTTTTTCAAGCCAAGGTGGTAAAACATCGAATTGTCTTGCTGAACTTGAGGAAGACTTGGGCATATTACCTCCAAAACTGATTAAGTGTTATCTAAGCTTTAAACTAGCAAGAGCTAACAATGATAAGGTAAAAGAAATAATCCAAAAACGAACAACAATCTTTGGCTCTGTCCAACCCAACTTTTCGAAGTGATGATGAATCGGAGCCATTCTAAAAATTCGTTTTTTTCGAAGCTTGTAGGATGTGGTTTGTAAGATCACTGAAAGAGCTTCCATAACAAATAAGCCACAAATAATGACCGAAAGAATCTCATTTCGAGTACAGACAGCAAGCATGCCAATGGCACCACCAAGTGCTAAGCTTCCGGTGTCTCCCATAAAGATCTGAGCTGGATAAGCATTATACCATAAAAAGCCTATACCAGCCCCAATTAAAGCAGCCGCAAAGACAGAGAGCTCGCTCACTTCAGGAAGGTGTGGTAAATTAAGGTAATGCGCTAGATTAAACTCATAAAAGCCTGTGCCCAATTCACTCGGTAAAGGTAAGTTGAGAACAGCACCAGTCACATAGGCCAAGATGAGAAAGGTGCCTGTGGCAACGATGACCGGACCAATGGCAAGTCCATCTAAGCCATCGGTAAGATTGACGGCGTTACTTGTTCCGGTAATGACCACTCCACCAAAGAATAAAAAGAACCAAACAGGTAAATCTATATAAAGCCATTCTGGGTCAACAAAGGGTAGATAAAGTCTTGAGTAGAAGCCCTCTTGATAGATCAATAAGGTACCAATGGCTAAGGCGCTTACCCCAAATTGTACAAGTAGCTTACCTTTACCTGATAGGCCGGCTGAGTTCTTTTTGGCAATCTTTAAATAGTCATCCCAAGCACCAGCTAAACCAAGTATAAAAGTGACACCTAAGCAGACCCACACATATAAGTTACTTAAATCCATCCATAATAAAGTACTGAGTAGCAGCGAAAATAAAATTAAGGCGCCTCCCATGGTAGGCGTACCTCGCTTACTAAAATGCCCTTCTGGTCCATCATGTCGAATCACTTGCCCGATTTGCTTCATTTGCAAGAAGCGAATGAACTTTGGGTATAAGTACAGACTGATAAGAGTCGCAGTAACCATTGCAGCAATGACTCGAAATGAAGTGTACCTTACCACTCTTAGAGGGGTAAAGGAGGTTTGAAATAATGCAAGTAGCCAAGTCAGCACTATAAGACTCCTATCAGTTAAGTTTGCCTAAAGCTAAGATATGAAATGGATGAAGAAATGTAAGAGAAAATTAAAGTTAAACAACGGATGAAGAGCGGACGATACCTAGAGGAACCAAAAGCCTTTCTAGACGTACCGACCTTGATCCTTTGACAAATATATAAGTTGGATTAAGCTCTTGAATGCTTTGGATGAGTTGCTCAAGTTCATTAAGATCAAAATGTTGGATGTGTTGATCAAGTTTTGCAGCGGGTAAATCTAGCTGACGGCGATATCCTTCTGCCACAAATCTAGCAAACTGCCCAAAGGTAAATAAGTAGCTTGCTTGACTTAAATACTCGCTTAAGTCTTGACCAAGTTGCTGATGAAGGTCGGCTGAAGACTCTCCAAGTTCACCCACTTGCCCAATCACAAATAGGGCCTTATCAGCTTCAGTAAGTGAGCCACTTTGGATAAAGCTGTGTACTGAAGCCAAAATTGATTGCGGGTTAGCATTGTAACAGTCGAGCAACATTAAACCTGGTTTAGATTCTGTTGTTAAGTCAGTATCAGAGGATGGCTTGAGTGGTCTAGGATAGCTGAGAACCTCACCCCGCAGTGGAGCCGGTTTACATTTTGCTAAACCTTTTAAGAGCATGGTGAACACCTCAGACTGCTCATATCTTTCATCCGGTGTTTTTTCGCTGTGCTTAGCTTGAGCAAGTTGATAGGCAGATAGTCCGGCCGCAAGCGCTAAACGCGCATTTTCTAGCTGATGACGTCCAAGAATATTCAGCTCGAGCTTAAAGCTTTGCTCTTGGTAGATAACCTGAGCTTGACTACCTTTAAGACTGTATTGGGGTTCGATTAAAAAGAGTTCATCCTTAAGTAAGCGCTCATGCTTTGAGAGATTTTGATCTTGATTGGTGAGAGACTCATTCGAATGGCTCAACAGAGAAATACTTAGGTCTTGATTTTGATCTTGTGACTTCTGAAGCGTATCAGCTTGTGCGATTTGACGTAAGTAAAGCGGAATGGCAAGCGGCATAATAACGGGATTAGGGAAGGATTCACTAATAATCTCCCCCTTGGCGGCCGCAATGGCTTCAATAGAGCCTAAGCCTTCCAAATGAGCGCTTGAGATTGTCGTAATCAGTGAGAGGTCCGGTTTCACCCAGCGAGTCAGTTCGGCAATTTCTCCAGGTGCGTTCATTCCCATTTCTAATACGGCAAAGCGATGCTCGGGTCTTAATCTAAGTAGAGTCAAAGGGACACCTAAATGATTATTGTAATTTCCTTCCGTGGCCAAGCAATTACCTAGTTCTGACAAGGCACTCGCCAACAATTCTTTGGTAGAGGTCTTGCCATTGCTTCCGGTTAAGCCAATCATAATCCCTTTAAAAACTCTTTGGCGATGCGCACAAGCCCACAGGCTTAAGGCTTTTTGGGGGCAACTCACGGCAATCACCGCCCACTTTCCTTTTTCTAACTTTTCTTTAAGTTTTGGGGGGGCTTGCCAATCACGACGAACAACAATAGCCTTAGCGCCTTGTGATAGAGCATCTTCGATAAACTCATGCCCATCCCTTTGACCCTGTAAGCAGAAAAAAGCACCGGCTTTAGCTTGAGCGAGTTTTCGGGTATCAATCACGGCTTCCGATAAGATATGATGTTGACCAAAAATAAGTTGCCCACCGATATCGATACACAGTTGCTCGGTGCTGAGCGAGTTGACCTCATTCATCATATCATTGTTTTTCCACTGCAGTGCTTGTAAGGCATGCTCTTGATCAGAAAAATCAAGTTTTAGACCATCTTGAACTTCTTGATAGGGTTCATGGCCTTTTCCAGCGATTAAGATCAAATCATCTTTTTCAGCGCAGGCAATCAAGCGATATATTGCTAAAGCTCGGTCACTTTCTAGCCAATAATGATCAATCTGAGGGCCAGTCTTGGTCTCCTTTTTTCCACTTTGGATTAAACCTGGTACGACTTGATCCATAATGATGTGTGGGTCTTCATCACGAGGATTGTCCGATGATAAAACAATCCCATCTGCATGAAAACAACTCGCTCCCATGAGAGGCCGTTTTTGAGCATCTCTGTCTCCACCACAGCCAAACAATACCCATAATCGACCTGTACAATGGGCCTTAAGGGCTGTGATCGCTCGTTCCAAAGCATCCGGTGTATGTGCGTAATCAACTCTAATTTCAGGCAAGCGATTCGAGTCTAGCTCATGACTTTTTAAACTTACCCTTTCCATCCGTCCCTTAATGTGAGCATGAGCAATGGCTTTTTGTATGTGGGAAATTGATATATCAAGCGATAAAGCCAAGGCACAGGCAACGGCAATATTGTCAGCATTAAAGCGTCCCATTAATGAAGAACGGACTTCAAGTTCACCCTTAGGCGTATGCAAAAACCCACTTAAACCTTGAGGGGAAAGCTGAAGCTTCTTCCAATAAACTTCAGCTTTAGGCTGACAGGTTACTGTCCAAGGTTGACTTGTATACCGCCAATAACTTTGAGTTTTTTGCTGAAGTGTATCTATGATTCGCTGAGCTAGTAGTTGGCTGTCTTTAGTGCCATCCATACAGATGATTGAGAGTGCATTTGGGGCTAATAGTTCAGAAAATAATCTTAACTTAGCTTGAGCATACGCTTTCATATCCTTGTGATAATCAAGATGATCTTCACTCAGATTTAGAAAGGCAGCTCTTTGATAGAGTGAAGCCGATACTCTAGATTCTTCAATCCCAATCGAACTCACTTCCATGACGCAACGTTTTACGCCTGCGTTAAGAAGTTTACGATAATGAGCATGTAAGTCAGTTGCTTCCATAGTAGTCATTTTAGATTGGCGTTGAATCCCGCCTCCACGCGTTTCAATCGTACCAATGAGACCGGTATCACCATCTGCTAAATCTAAAATATCAGCAAGCAAAGTTGAAGTCGTTGTTTTTCCATTTGTGCCGGTAATCCCAATCAAGTCCAAGGTTTGCTTGGCTTGATTTTGAGTATCACTCTTAAGACTTATGGGCGAACCATAGACCCATTCGGCTAAATAGGCCATTTCAAAACGCTGATGTTGTGCGCTTAGCCATAAGACGGGTATTTTGAGTTCTTGGCTACCTTGAGTAGAATGAGTATACAGGGCTTCTAAATATGATGTCGGGGTGTCAATAGGCAAAGCAATGGCCACTGCACCTTGAGCTAAAGCTTGAGGAATAAAGCGAGCTCCATGAGTATTTCGGCCTGATAAAGCAACATAAAGTCCATCAGCAGTAACCGATCGACTATCATGACTAATCATTTTGACAGCAATATGTGACCAAGTGTCACGAGGTTGATTCTGAACAACAGTGCTAGAATATTGATTTTGTAGTTTAACTAAGCGCTCACACAAAACATTTAAAGATAGCCATGACTTATGCATAATTAGTCATCCCCATTGAGCATGTCGTCTTGAATCAAGGTTGCTCCACTGACCGGACGTCTTAAAAAGGTAGGTCTAGCTAAGGTAAGCTCAATCTGCTCATTACTTTCCAAGAGTTCACCAGATTCTGGGGATTGGGAAACAATTACGCCTGAACCTTTAACTTTAATTTCTAAATGATACTGATTCAACTTTTGTAAAGCTGTAGGTAGGTCATTGCCTTTTAAGTCGGGAATCACCATGTCTTCAGAGGCTTTAGTTAAAAAGCGATCTTTAGACCACCAAGGGTTATGATCCAACGTTTTCATCAACATGACTTGATGATTTGAATGAGACTTTTGCTTTCTCTTTTGATTCAAAGAGTTTCCATGACTAAGCTCATCAGGAGGTACACCAAGGAAAGGAAGGGCTTCGCGAATGATTTTAGCAAAAATAGGTGCTGCAACCTTTCCACCATAGGTTTCTTTGGTCGGCTCATCAATGTTAATGTAAATCGCCAATCGAGGGTGATCAGCTGGAGCAAAACCCATAAATGAGGCGGTTTTTTTAGTCTTAGAATAACCTCCACCTTTTTTCACCTTGCGAGTCGTTCCAGTTTTACCGGCAATTCGGTAGCCATTAACTCGCGCTCCGGGAGCGGTTCCCCCAGGTTCTACGACCATCTCCATGCCTCGAGTAACGAGTTTCGCAACCCTTTCTGAAATCACCCGCCGAACAACTCTGACCGGAAACTCTTCTTGGATTTCACCTTGCTCATTGGTAATAGCCTTCACTACTCTTGGAGCCACTAACTGCCCACCATTAGCAATAGCACATAGAGCTTGAGTCATTTGAATCGGGGTCACATTAAGCCCATAGCCATAAGACATAGTACCGAGGTTAATTGGGGTCCATTTCTTTAATTCATGGACTGTACCTTTAATCTCACCATGTAAATTAATATTGGTGAGCTCTCCAAAACCAAAGTTTTTGAGATAACTATAAAAGGTATTTTTACCTAAAAGTTGGGCGACTTGAATCGCACCAATATTTGAACTGAACTTGATGATTTCTAAGGCGCTCATATCATCATCAACTTTGTGACTATCACGGATTATATGACGTCCTAGCTTAGTCACACCACCCATACCATTAAAGCGAGATGTAGCCTTGATTCGACCTTCATTGAGAGCAGCAGCAATCAAAAAGGGCTTCATGGTTGATCCAGGCTCAACTTGGCTAGAAATGAATATATTTTGATAGCCGATTTTAATCTTGTTATACTCGTTAGGATTATAGGTTGGTACTTGAGCCACAGCAAGGATGTCACCAGTATATGGATCCATCACCACAGCGACTCCTTGCTTTGCGCCCATATCTTTCACTTGTTCATCAAGATTGGATTGCGTAATGCTCTGTAGCCTCATATTAATTGTAGTCATGATTGATCGACCATCAGAGTTACGCTTATACAAGGCACCACTCACAGGTGCAGTGTAAGCATGTCCATTTTTTTGAGTTTCATACAGTACATCATGTCCTGATAAAGCCCAATCATAAGCCTGTTCAATACCAGCGCGCCCCGCAGGATTTAAATGATCTTTATACTTGCTCACAAAACCCAAGAATGGACCGGCTAAGCTCATCCTAGGATAAAAGCGTTTTAGAGTTGGGGTGAGACCAATATATTTGTCGGTTTGTTTTTTGAGTAGCTCGTATTGCTTATAGTCAGCATTTTTTGCAATTAAGGCTTCTCGTCGTGATTTGTTACGAAGATTCTTTTCAACGTTCTCAAGGTTAATCCCTGGAAAGATTGAGGGCAGTTCTTTTAAGAGATGTTGAACTTCGTCTTCGTCAAGCTGTGTTGGATCTAACTGTATCTTATAGCTTTTTATATTTTGGGCCAATACCTGAGCATTACTGTCAAAGATATTACCTCGTGCCCCAGAGTCCGTCAAAAGAGCTGTTCTTTGTTGGGTTAACTTTTTAACAAAGGATTGATTGATCATTTGCAGATGGAAGGAGCGTGCTAAGAAAATGACTAAACCAAAGATAAATAAATTGGTTAAAGTGGCGACTACATTAAGTTGTAAGTTAGCAAGTTTACGAGGTGTGAGGGCTACTTTATGTTTGTCATGGTGTGACCGTTGTCCCTGAAGACGATTTGCCCTATCGTTATGAGATCTTTTACCTTGATGACCATTTTTTTTCATGGTTCACCTTCGGCACTATTTAAAAGGATAATCTGCTCTTGATTCGGTTGGATATAGCCACCACGACCGGCCACTTGTTCTAAAAAGAGAGGCGTAACAATACGGGCTTTTTTTACTTTAAGTATCTCTATGCGCTCTCTTGAACGAGCAACATTTTTCTCTAAACGGGTAATATCGTATGCATATTTGACAATAAGATAATGTTGATGAATGACAAGGGCGCTACTGTAGATAAAAAAGCTCAGCAACATATAGAAGAAACCGAGTTCGATCCAATTTAACTTAAACTTTTTCATATGTTATTTATCCTAAGCCTTCATTTTTCCTAATCCATCATTTTTCCTAATCCTCGTGAGAATACGCAATCGAGCACTCCTTGATCTAGGATTCAGGTCTTTTTCTTGCTCGTCCGCAACCACACCCTTTCTCAGCGCAACTTCAAATTCAATTGGGTCAGAAGGAGGAGGGGGTAAGCCCCGTCTTGGAGGAGGCGGCGTCTCACTTAATGCCTTGAAACGTTTTTTAACCATACGATCTTCCAAAGAATGAAAGCTGATTAATAAGAGTTTACCATGAACTTCCAATCGTTTAGGTGCATCCTCTAATAACTGCTCTAAAGCACCCAATTCATCATTGACAGCGATTCTTAAAGCCTGAAAAACTCGAGTTGCTGGGTGTTTATTTAGCTTTCGCCTTAGCTTCATTGGAGTTGCGTTCTCGATCAACCTTGCTAAGCCTAAAGTGTCTTTCGGTTTCCTAGAACTAAGATTCACTGATGCTTCATCTTTTAAATCTTCGTCAACCCAGTCTTTAATCACTTTAGCAAGATATTTAGCCCGAGCCTCTTCTCCATAAACTCTCAAAATATGGCAGAGCTCTTGTGCACTATGTGCTTTGATCCATTCTAATGCGCTTAAGCCACGAGAGCGGTCCATACGCATATCAATCGGGCCACTCGTCATAAAGGAGAAGCCTCTCTCTGCTTCATCTAACTGAGGAGAGGAAACACCTAAGTCAGCTAGTATCCCATGAACAAATTGAATGCCCATCTCTTCGAGAGCAGATTTTAGCTCACTAAAATTACTATGAACTATGGTTAACTGGCCCGATTCAATAAAGGATTTAAGTCTTAAACTACTTTCATCAATCGCTTGTTGATCGCGATCAAAAGCAATTACTTGGGCCCCCTTAAGCAATAAGGCTTCAGTATGGCCTCCGCGTCCTAAAGTACAGTCTACCCAAAGCTCACCCTCGCAGACTTGAGCTTGCTCAAGAACTGCATCAAAGAGAACGGGAATATGATTAGTAGAATTAATCGTCATAGATTTTGTCGCTAGCTGATAAAAGTCTAACCTTAAGTGAAGGCATATAAGATGTATAACAAGAAAGCTGAGTACACTCGACCACAATAATATTGCAATCATCTTAAAGTCTCAAAAAGAAAGCTTCTTAACATTACATCTAGTTACATTATCATACCTATACTACAATGTAATGAAAAGTACATATTTTTCCACAGGGTTCTACATTTAGCGACAAGTTTTAGCAAGCTAGCCTTAAATATTTGCCAGCTCTTTATGCTGTAGAAAGTCACAGTTTATGATGGCACTTTGAACAATTGAGAGCATGATGGATAAAAAGGCCTTTAAAGATAGGATTACAATTTTTAAGCTTGCCTTTACGTTGAGTCGCAGTAGAAATACAAGAAGGAAATACAAGAAAAACTATTTTATTTATTGAGTATTCACTCTAAGTCATCTGAGACAGATGATTAAATGAGGAGCTGTTAATTATGATGACTTACATTGCTGATTTTGCTTTAGGACTTTTTGTAGGGGTTTACGCCCTTGCCTCTTTTTCGCCAACCAAAGAAATTGCCGAAAAAGTGTACCGTTTATGTTGGTTCTTTGGAGGAGGGTTTGTCATTTTAGCGTATCTCCAAAGCACTTTATCAGGACCAAGCTCACGAGGTCTGCTTAGAAGTCAAAGTAATGAGATTATCGCCTTTGGCCTTTCGGGACTTGAACTCACAGTCATCTTTGGTATCTTTTTAGCCTTTGTTGTCGGCAAGGTGATCATCAAGCAAAAATTAGAGCTTAACAAGAGCTGAGTATACTTAAGCGATTATCATGACGATTAGCTAGGGTAAGAATAGATCATATAGGGTAAGAATAGCCCATCACGGAACATATCTAGTCGCTATGGATTTAGTTTTTTCAGAGTTTTTAGCTTAGCTTTTTTGGGCGGTCAACTTTGGCCCTGCTTTAGGCCTTGTTGTGTCGGGCCTTATTCAGCTTTTAAAATGCCGCTAAAAGCTTCCTTAAGACTCCTGTAAGAGCAAGCCGAGCTGTGCTTCATACTCACAAACCTCTTGCCAACTTGGTCTTGAGAAGTAAACACCTTCTCCGTTTGTGTTTGCTTGGGTAAAGGCACGTAAAAAGAAGTAGAATAAGCCACCAAAACGTAGATTATAATCATGCTCATTATTGATTTTGAGCCAGCGAATGACTCCTAGAGTATATAATTGGGCCTGTAGGAGATAGTGGTCTTCAATGTAGTCTTTAAAATCACGGCCTTTGTATGTTAACAGTTGATCACTTTTCCAATCGGCAAAATAGATCCTACCTTCATGCTCAAAGATAAAGTCGATAAAGCCTTTAACAAAGCCTTTTTCAACTTGCCATGGTAGTCGCTCTTTAGCCGTTAAATGACTTGCTCGTTCTCCACGTGGCATTTTTGCTAAGGCCTGAGCACTCAGTTCAAGTGTCGGATGACTCCGTTCAGGGATAGGGAATAAAAATTCCATTTCTATAATATGCTTTGATTGAGATAAGGGCGATAAAAACGCAAGTTGCTGCTGTTCATCAAAAAAGCTGATGTTAGTATTAAGTATGGAGTAAATAAGTCTTTGAGACAAAGGTAGCCATAAGTGATCAATTCCATGTCGGCGCATCACTGATTCAAAGAGGTTTACAATGACTGGGTGGATGATCCATTCTTCAAAGCTTGTTGGGTCAGTAGCTTCTAAGAGTTTAGCTTTACTTTGACGTTTACTAGAGTTTTGTTGCGAGAAAGAATGTGATCCTTTAGGAAAGAGCTTGAAGGGGAGTTCCTCAATAATTTCATGCAGGCAGCGTCCCATATGCCTTCCCCCCGGCAATATACTTGCTCCATCATCAGGCGCTTGAACTTCTTCTGGACTCGGATCGTAAGAAAGTTCATCTTGATGAGCTGATTGTCCCTCTAATCCAGTGTATAGCGAGCTATTTCCTTGTTCTTTCATGCGTGTATAACTGGTCATAACCAAAGGTCGATGCCTTTGGTGAATCAATGACTTTTCCTGTCTTATATCAGGGACTTCTATAAGCTTAGGGTTCGGGCTCCATTGACTTAAGCTTTGCCCAGAACTACTTACGTTAGGCTTAAAGTGTGTATCTACTTCAACAATGTCGAAGTACATATTGAACTGAGGAAACTTGTCTTGCTGTTTATACATAGAGATCAGACGTTCTTTTAAAGGTAAATAACTTCCTAAAAGAGAACGACTTGAATCAATGAGAGGTAGAATTAATTTAACTTGGGGACGGGTGAGCGCCACATATAATAAACGTTGATCCTCTTGCCTTTGCTCAACTTGCAAACGCTCTACGACTGCTTTACGGGCGGCCGCGCCAATCAAGATTTGACGTCCTTCATCTGGATCTTGGATCACATTCACCTGACGCTCGGTAGGCTTACCAAAACCACCATATAAAATAATGATCGGTGCTTCCAAGCCTTTACTTTTATGAATGGTCATGACTTGAACCATTTGTCGATCACTGTATAGACGCTGAATATTATCTTCGCTACCCGGCGCACTTTCAATCCCTTTAATCATCCTACCCATATACTGACATAATTCAGAAGGAGTCATAGGGGCGTTGGTAGTCATTCCCAATAAGATTTCAAAGATGTGTAAATAGTTAGTCAACTCTCTTTCGCTCTCAGCAAAAAAAAGTTCTCTTTCACTTAGGCCACTTTGATGAATCAGTTCATAGAAAAGCTCTGTATATTTTCCCTCTCGAGCAAGATTATGCCATTTAAAGAGACGTTCTAACTTTTCATCACCAGGAGGTAAGGTGCTGTAATTGTAGATTGTGGACCAACTAATCCCAAAGAAAGGGGTTGTAAAAGCCCGAAGCCTATTTCCTCGATCATGAGGGTCAACGACCGCCTGTAATAAATAATATATCTCTTGTGCCTCTAAACCTTGTAAGAGCCCTTCAGGCTTATAAAGAGTAAAGGGAATCTCTACTTCTCTTAAGGCGGTTGCCACCTTTAAAGCTTCCCTATTTTCTCGAACTAAGATTAAGATATCACTCGCTGTTAAACGACGTTTTACCCCTTCTTTTTCTATCCAAAGAGCTTGCCTTTCATCATGTAACATTTCATGAACTTGATGAGCGATTTGTTGGCAATAAGCATCTCTAAGTTCACTCACATTTAGGGTTACACGATTTCGTTTTGATGGGGGAGCAGGCTTAAAGCGCCATAAGGTTACCGGTGGCTTTTCCTGGCCCTCATGATCAAGAAGCCGAAAGTCACTTAATCCACTTTCTACCGGCTCTGAATATTTGATTGGGCCTTGAAAAAGAGCTGATTCGCCCTCTTGGTCAAGAATAAGATTAATCGCTTCAATCAGCTTTGGTGTTGAGCGATAGTTAATCTTGAGAGGCACTCGGGTGGCACCGGTTCTAATGAGTTCATAACGGGCTTGAATATAGGTGTGAATATCAGCACCTCTAAAGGTGTAAATCGCCTGCTTAGGGTCACCAATAATGTATAGTGAATGCATTGGGCTTTCGGCATCTACAAATACCCGCCTAAAGATTTGCCATTGAAGTGGGTCGGTATCTTGAAACTCATCAATCAGCGCAAAGCGAAATCGATCTCTTAGTGTTTGGGCCAAACTTGGACCTTGCGGACTACACAGAGCACGCCATACACAGCGCATTAAATCATCATAGTCAACTTGACCAGCTTTTCTTTTTCTTTGACTGAGCTCTCGGTGTACTTCAGGCAAAAGCGTATCGACAACCTGTCTTTCGGGGGCTTCCTCAATCTCATTAAGAATATTCAACTGCGACAGACTATCTAAGACTAACTTGATCTGGTCAGGTAGCTCATCGGGAAAATGCTTTTTCTTTTTGCTACTACTACGACGTGGCTTTAAAATACTCTCGAGATTTAGTTCTAATAAGTATTTTCGCTTATCCTCTACCCCCATTTGCTCATTAATAATCAGATCAATTTGATTAAGGGTTTCAAAGGCGGGCTCAAGAGCCTTACCCACAATCGCGCTTTCCTCAAAAGCTTCTTGGATACTTTTAAGGTTCCAATTGGCCAATAAGCGTTGAGTGACTGAAATCATTTTGTGGTTTAAAGGTCTTTTAAGCTCTAAATACCCCATTGAATAAGCATCATACAGAAGTTGCTCAAGGTTTGTAAGCTTGTTTTGTTTGTCTAACCAAGCACTTAAAGCTTTTTCTAAAGTTTGGTTATTAATCAAGCGTTTACGTAAAGAGTGGCGCCAAGCATCTTTAAAAGCCCGCCGACCATCAACAAGCTCTTGCTCAAAGAGTTGCCCACTATCAAAAGCTAGCTCAACCAGTACTTTTCGGCAAAAGCCATGTATTGTATAAATTGAAGCGCGCTCAAAGGAAAAAAGGGCTCTTTCAAGCTTACGTTGAGCATTTATGGTAATCGCCCAATGATGCTTTGGATCTTGATCTATAACTGACTTTGTGGATGAACTCGCTTGTTTTTTGGATGGATTCGCTTGCTTTTCGGCAGAGCTTTCCTGATCTTGCTCACCTTGATGTAGATCTAGGTTTTCTGGTTCGGTAAGTTTGAGGATTTTTTCGATTAGGTCACGAATGCGCTTACGCAATTCACTGGTTGCTTTATCAGTGAAGGTGACAACCAAAATATTTTCTAAGCGGGCGTTTGTACGCAGTAAGCGATCAACAACTAAATGTTCTATTGTGTATGTTTTACCCGTACCGGCACTTGCTTCAATGACTGCATGTTGACCAAGGGTAACTTGATCTAAAGTGGGTGGATAAGGATAATAAGCGATGACTTCGTTGAGCTTGCTTTCTCGAGCTTCCTTTTTGGCTTCGCGATCTTCTTTGCTTAACTTAGGATATAGACTCAAAATGTTACCTCCGAACTAAACCAAGGGCCCAAGCGCTCTGTAACGGACTTGATCGCAAAGTCTGATGGTGGAGTGCTAAAAGGCCGAAGGTTTTTAATCGGGCCTTGTTCCTTGTCTTCCGGCCTAATAATCAAAGCTTGATACTGATTTCTTTTTAAAGCTTCTTTCCACTTCAAGGCTGAACGAATGGGTAAGCGATAAGTGTGGAGTCCTGACGAAATTAAATGAGAAACAATTAAACTGAGATACTCTCTCGCTTCCACAGGATTAGGGGTGTAATAATTTTTTTGTAAGTTTGCCGCTCTAAAATCACCTGTGGGGTTAAGATATACCTTAAACGTTTTTGGGAGAGCTTGTTGAGCGGCCGCTAAAAAAACCATTTCTAAAAAACCCTTTAAAAATAAATGCTCACCAACACCTCCACTTGAAAGGCAATGCATCGTGGCGCCTAAGTCTGGTCGAAGTGGAGAGATTCGTCCCACAAGCTCAACTTTTGCATGTCCTCCTTGAAGTAGAGGAACATCTAGCTGGATCGGTGGTAAACGTCGGCTTACTTCTTCAAACTCCCTTCCTTCTCCAATACTTACCGCCTGCCATTTGTCTAGACCATATAATTGAAACTGATGGGCGTTTAAGCGCCAAATATTAAGAATTCTTTGGTCAGATATTTTTTGTTTTGCTGCAAAATAGTCAACCGGAGCCTCACCTTTTAAAGAAGCAAGTTTGAAAAGATCCTCATAAATTAAATTGATTTTGGCTTCATCTCCACCACCTCGCCAAAAGGACTTTTGGAGTAGGTTATGTTGTTTATAAGATTCATCATGTAAGGGATCATTTAAGATCGCTTCAAAATCATGAATCTCTGGCTCAGACATCTTGAGTAAAGCTTTAGCAGAACCTTGTAGGGGTGAAAAAAGAAATGCCTTGAGATCTGAAAGCCGGAAGCGAGTGATTGCACTTTTATCCCGGTCTAATTTGGGTGGTGTGGATAGGTCCAAAAATTGATTAATACCGGGCATACTCCATACTTTAATAGCCGACTCTAGCTGTTCACGAGGCATCATAGTACCACCCAAAAACTTATTGAGTCGGTTACGCATTTCTTTAGCTCTAATCCCTTTAATAACCTCAGGTGAACATACGGGAGTATACAACCAAGGTGTACTAGTTTGATTTGGTGAGGGATCTTTTTTAGAAAGGAGTTGGTCATATAGATTGTTATAGGCACTTAAGGGATGTCGTTCTGCTTTTAAACCACTTGGCCCAAGATAGCCTCTTAAAATAAAGTGAAGTTCACGAACAACAGCCGAAGGCTCCAAAAGGTCACCGGTACGATCATCGGCTGAAACATAGGATAGTACTAAACGTTCTCGTGCGGATAGAACAGTCTCCAAAAAGAGATAGCGATCTCGCTGAGAAGGACTAACATCCCCTGGAAGTTGTTGAGCTTGCCGAAGATCAATTGGGTTTTGAGGTGTTTTTGCGGGAAAGTCTTGCTCACCTAAACCAAGAATAAAAATAGTATTAAAGGGAATTGCTCTCATGGGAAGCATAGACGAAACCACAATCCCATCAGCTTGATGCTGTCCACGGGTACTATCCAAGCGTTTGAGACGTGCTTTAAGCATAGTTTGAGCAACTTCGTAGCGAATGGGAGTCCCTTCAAGATCAACATGCTTTAATTCATCTATTGTTTCTATACAACGGCTGATCGCCTGCTCATCGGCAGAACTTTGGGCTTTTAGATAGTGTGTAAATAAGCGGGTAAAGTATTTACACCACATCGCCAAAGATAATTTACTTTGGCTGACTTGCTTAGCATCTAAGAGTAAGCAACGAATGAGATGAATCATTTGGCCCGCCGTTTGAAATTGATCTCCTCCCATATCAAAAGGGACCCAAGCATTCATTGAGTCTAGGCCAGAATGGTGACTATCCTGTGTATTGAGTTTGACTGTAAACACACGTTCATCACCGGAACGTTCACCTTCCATAAATAGCCCTAATAAGAGCCTTTTTAAACCTTGATCCCAATGATACACATCTTGCTTTATATAAGTTCCATCTAATGCACTTTTATCAGCGCCAAATCTAACATTAAGCTGATCTCCCCAGCGTCGCCATTGATCGAGGTTAACTCCGGTTTTGCTACCGACCATTGGATGACATGCCACATTGATCACTTCTGAATAGCTAAGTTCACCAAGGGGAAGGGCCAATAAGCGAATGGCTCCTTCCAACACCCTACTTTGTGCTGATAATGAACGATCGATCATATTAAAGGGTAGACCATAGCGCTGTTTAAAGATTGACTCAATATGAGTTAAGTATTCTTGACGCTTGGCATCGGTCACCATCACGGCAATCTCATGAAAGCGAATCGGAGAGCGCCCCGATTTGGAGGAGCTGACTAAACGCCAGATTTCATCTGCTACAATTTCTACTTCACGTCTAATGCCCGGACAGGCTAAAAGCCTAATTGTACCATCATGCTCCAAATCTTCAGCCAAAGGAGGGCGAGCCGGAACACGATTTAATATGTCACTTTGTACATGACTCAATGTAGTGCGTGCTTGTGGATGCTTAATATGCTGTCTATATTCGATGGGATCCCTATAACAAGACTCAAACTCACAGTCGGTAAGTTGATTTAACAGCCTTATATATTCACGTCCAGGCCGCCCCCATAGCCTAAGCGCGGGAGTGTCATCTGGATCCTCTAAGTTGAAGGGGTCATCTTGATCAATGAAATCATCCAACTTGGCACTTCTTGAAATCCAACCTTGACGTGCTACATTTAAGCGATGATCAACATCTTCCCAAAACTCACAGCAGGGATTTAATGCAAAAATATGAAATTGGGTTAAGGCGCTTAGCTTAGAAAAAATATATGCGTAGGCTAAGGCCACATAGGAGAGTCCAAATACAAAAATATTTTCGGGGAGATTCAGCTTAGACTCGGTTGCTTGAATGGCTTCCGGCAGAAACATCCAACGGGCAACTTCATCTCCTTTTTTACGATTTCTTCTAAGGTGAGCTCGTGGATCAGCTTGGCCTTGATCAGCTTCGGTTAAAAATAAAGCGGGTTGTTGAGCCTTTGATCTTTGTCTTCTTGCTGACTTACTTGAGGAGAGCGACTGATCTCGTCTCACCTCGGGAGAAGTTAAACCCTCAAGTCCCTCGATTAAATGGTTTTTTAGTGGATAAATACGAATACTGCCATCATCATCAAACAGGCCCCTCCATAAGATTCTTTGCCATTTTTCTGCTCTCAGCCAAGGGCCACGATCACGGTTAATATCTTCAGAGCCTTCCCCTTCAGCCTTTAGACCAGATTTACCTTCTCGCCAAGCCTTGAGCATATCCCGACGAGCATAGCCATACTCCTCAAAAAGCTGGGCCAGCTGTTGGGCAAGTTGAATACATCTTCCCTCTCGTTCCTCAAGACTTTCGGCAATATCAAGATAAGTCCGAACCGGCTCTAGCTCGATTCTTTGCAAAACTTCAGGGGTATTAAGGTGCTCAAATAGTAATAATTGGAGTGATTCGGTTTCAAGTATACGAATTCTTGGGTCTGCTTCTTGTACTTGCTCAGTCAAAAAACGTCTTAAATAATGAAAGTTTATGTGGGCACTTACACCTAGTTTTTGAGCGACTTGAAAGCGAATAAAGTGAGCGACTGAGGCATTGGGAACAATGATCGTAATCGGGGTAAACGGATCGCTTACTTGTAAGGCTTCAATACGAACTAATAATGGTTCAATGAGTGCTTCCATATGATTTGCATAATGTAACTTTAGCATTTCATGTACCTTAATGCTTATGTAGCCTATTGAGTTATTAATGTAATCAGCGAGCTAAACTGGACCAAACTTTCTTTTGCTCACTCTTTAAACGCCTTCAAGATAGTAAATGATACAAAATCCTGGAAATATTCTTTGTGCAGAAGCTTGTTACTGGCTTTAGGAGTCATTTGCTACAATTTACTAGAATAGGTCTTAAAGGCATCTGCTTTCGGTAAAAAGTATATCTTAGAGCAGCTTAAGATCTGATTACGAGTTCTCGCTTAAAATACTTTCTGTAATTTTTTTAGTTTTGCTAAGATATCTTGAGCGACAAAGATTGATAAACTTGAGCATCAAAAAACTGAAGAGGACTAGAGGGCAATATGGGTAATATGGATTATGACTTATTCATTATCGGTGGGGGATCAGGAGGAGTCAGAGCGGCTCGTTGGGCTGCTAAAAAAGGACTCAAGGTAGGCCTAGCTGAAGGCTCTCGCTTGGGCGGTACTTGTGTTAATGTAGGCTGTGTGCCTAAAAAGCTTTTTTTTCATGCAGCGCATGTTTCAGAGCAACTTAAGGATGCTCAAGGTTTTGGTTGGGCAATAGACCAAGAGGTAAGTCATGATTGGGGCAGCTTGAAAGAAGGCATTGATCGTTACCTAACTAGGCTCAATGGCTTATATGCAAATATGCTTGAAGGGAATGGGGTAACTCGTTACTCGGCTTGGGCTCGATTGGTTGATGAACACCACATAGAACTCCGTGATGTAAATGCTTTAGAGTCCCAAACGCAAATTGTTTCTGCCCGACATATTCTTTTGGCGCCCGGTGCGGTTCCAGATACCCCACAAGTCAAAGGTGTAGAACTTGCCTCGACTTCAGATGACTTTTTTGCGCTTTGTGAAAGACCTAAATCTGCGCTTGTGATTGGAGGAGGATATATAGGTGTTGAAATGGCCGGTGTTTTAGCCGGCTTAGGTGTAGAAACTAGCCTCGCTTTTCGCTCCGACCTACCTTTACGCAGTTTTGATCAAGATGTACGGATTAGGCTTGACCAAGCATTGCGTGAACAAATGACTGTGTATTCAGGAGCAACACTGGAAAAAATTGAACTGGGGCAAGATGGCTTAAAGCGGGTTTATCTAAGCCATGCAAGTGAAGCAATTGTTGCAGACTTTGTTTTGCTGGCAACCGGACGACGACCGAATAGTCAAGTTCTAAACTTAGCGTCAGTAGGCATTGAAACAAGTCCTCACCGGCAAGCCATTATCGTGAATGAAAATTATCAAACCACAGTGCCACATATTTATGCGGTAGGTGATGTGATTGATCGAATGCAATTAACGCCTGTTGCATTGGCGGAGGCTATGCGGGTGGTAGAACATATTACCGGTGGTTCTATGCCTCCTCTCGATTATGATTTGGTCCCAACAACCGTATTTAGTCATCCAAATCTTGCAACTGTAGGTTTAAGTGAGGCCGAGGCTTTGAGACGAGGCCGAAGAATTACTGTCTATGAGGCTGACTTTAAGCCCTTACATCAAGCTTTGCAGCCTCATCCAAAACGGGTATATATGAAGATGATTGTGAACCAAGACACAGATCGAGTGATTGGTTGTCATATGATTGGTGATGAAGCCGGTGAGCAAATTCAAGGTTTAGCGGTGGCCATGCAAGCAGCGGTCAGCAAAAGTCAACTCGATCAAACGATTGGCATTCACCCCACAATGGCCGAAGAATGGGTGACTATGAGAACTCCAAGAAAAGCTTAAGCCAAATGGCTATAAATAAACTAGCATAAGCTTTTAACATATATACTAAAAGAGGTACATCTTAATGAGTGAAGCAAAGCAACCTAAAACTCCAAAACTCTTTCCAGAATATGATGATCTTGATGCAACCGGTATTGCAGAACTGGTCAATAAAGGTGAGATTAAAGCTAGCGAGGTCTTGGAAGCGGCCATTGAACGTGCCGAACTTAGAAATCCTGCTTTGAATGCCATTACTGTGGATTTATTTGATAAAGCTCGCGCAGAAGCTGACAGTTTACCCGACGGCCCACTCAAGGGCGTTCCTTTTCTACTCAAGGATTTGAAAGCCCAATACAAGGGAACACCGACTTCTAATGGCACTCGGCTTGAAAAAGGACGTATCGCTGAAAAAAATAGCCTTATCGTCGATCGTTTTTTAGCCTCGGGTGTCCAAATTATGGGTAAAAGCAGCTCACCAGAGTTTGGAATTATGGGCGTCACCGAACCTGAGATTTGGGGACCATGCCGTAATCCTTGGCATCTTGATCATACGCCCGGAGGTTCTTCGGGAGGAGCTTCCTCATCGGTGGCTGCCCGTATTGTACCTATTGCACATGCCGGTGATGGTGGGGGGAGTATTCGTATTCCAGCAAGTGCTACCGGTACCTTTGGCATGAAGCCTACTCGTGGACGAGTATCAATGGCGCCTTTCATTGGAGAAGGGTGGGGCGGATTTGTGCAAGAAGGTGTGATTTCTAGATCGGTTAGAGATAGCGCTTTAGCCCTGGATCAAATCGACCAAATCACAGTTGGTGAGCCCTATGCAGCCCCCCACAAACCCAAGCCTTGGACTAGTTATTTACAAGCCCCAGAACGTAAGCTGAAAATTGCTTTTACAAGCGGTACCCTTTTTGGCCAAAAGAATCATCCGGATTGTATTGATGCGGTGAATTCGTCGATTGAGCTTTTGGAATCTTTAGGCCATGAAATCATTGAGGCCAAGCCCAGCTTTCCAAGAGAAGAACTTGTTGAGGCTTACTTTTTGATCGTAGCGAGTGGTACTTCGAATTTTGTTGAAAATACCTCTGCTTATGCAGGAGTGAAGCCTTCTTACAAAAACTTTGAAACGATTACATGGGCGTTGGCGCAGATCGGATGGCACACCAGTGCGGCACGCTTGGCAAGAGCACGAGATACAATTCATAAAGCAAGTCGGGAAGTGGCCCAATTCTTTGTTGAACACGATTTATTTCTCACTTCCACCCATGCGGCCCCACCCGTGAAAATTGGAGAGCTTGGTCTGAAAGCCATGGACAAGTTACAGCTTGGACTGATTCGCAATCTTCCTTTACAATCGCTCTTTGATTTGATGTTGAAGGGCATGGGAAATAAGGCCTTGTCTAAAACCCCGAATACAATGCTATTTAACCAAACCGGCCAACCAGGTATGTCGGTGCCTTTGCATTGGAATGCTGAAGGTCTACCTATAGGCACTCAAATTGTAGGCTCATTTGGTGGAGAAGGACTCTTATTTCAAGTCGCTACCCAGCTAGAGGAGGCTCGTCCTTGGGCTCACCGAAAGCCTGCTTTGATTTGCTCTTAAAGACTTGAGTAACATACTACTTGCTTGAAACAATCTTTAGAATAATCGTTGACTAAGGAGAAGACATGTTGGCCTTTGGTTTTCGCTTAACTTGGTTTATGAGGTTTATGAGTCACTTGATTACTGTAGTGAATGATCCTAGGACTAGCAAGAGATGGATGCTTATCTACTTGGGTCTAGTTTTGCTAAATAGCGCCTGCCAAGAAGCAAGCGTGTCTTGCTTGAGTGATCTACAGTGTGATCAAGAAAGCGTGTGTATTGCTGGACAGTGTTTGGGCGCTGAGCTAGAAGATCGAGATCCGGAACTTTATTATGCCGAGGAAATGCATTATCGCTTAGTTGCAGAATGTGGAATTTGCCATGCGGCCACAGCGGTGAGTGAAGAGGTTCCATCACCGATTGATATGATGGAGTTAGATGAACGAGATCCCTATAAACTCCCCAAATATACCACACAATTAGGGGATTCTGCTTGGCGGATTTATATAGATGATCTTACTCCAGAACGCTTGCGTGCCTCATATTTGGAAACAATGCAGTTTATCAACTTAAAAGCTCCTGAAGAAAGTCTTTTGCTTGCCTTTGGGCGAGGTGATGTCGGAATGAGTCAATATCAGCGTCATCCTAAGCTTTACACCACCAGAGATGAGCTTGAGTTGGGTCAAAAAGCGCCTATTGGCTATGAGCGCTTATTGAATTGGGCTAAACTTCCTCATTTGGACTCAGAAGTGATCACTTATAATTTACAAAATTACTTAGATGGTCCACAGACTATCATTGCCCAACGCTGTGCCGGCTGTCATGAGGGAAATCCTATTTTGAGTGATGCTGACACTGTATTGCCACGAGGTGGCTTTGCCTTTAAGTCGGCCCCTAATGATACAGCTGATTTGGGTCCCCTAAGTGCCTTAATTAATTTAGAACAACCCGAAGAATCAGCGCTGATTCGCTTACTGATCGGTGAATATGATCATCCTAATTATGCAGGAGAGGAAGAAGGGCTTGAAGCTCTTAAAGATGAAATTATTCCTTGGATTGAGGGGCTAAGATAGATCAACAAGCAAGAGAAGATTTAATCTATTGAACTCGATTAAGCAGCACATTCAAACTGCTGGGCCGATCACTTGTTTGGCATAAATCACCGTTAAGCACAGAGTATTGACCCAATTCGAGTTGATCGTTTCTCTTATGAATAAGCTGATGGCTGATTGAGCATTGATCAAGAGGTAGGATATTTAAGCGCTCACAACCAACGGCGCTTATATCAGTACTTTCTTGTTCATTAAATATTGAGAGTGGGCATAAGGTACTTAGAAGACTCGCTGAGTTGGCATTAAGTGGCTTTAGGCTAATCTGTTCAATGGTAAAGTCAATGGGATAACCAACATCAAAGAGTTGGCTGAGGACTAAGCTTCCATTGGCCTCAAGTCTGATTGAGGCTTGTCCAAGACAGTTTCCATCTCCAAAACGATCCTCTTGATAACTCCACTGCCCACCTAAGGCATTACCGCCGATAAATGTATATTGATAATAAACAGAACGCAGCCCCTCATCCATGCAGGCAGACCAAGTACCATCTAAATCGCTAGCAATGAGTTCGTTTGTTAAAGGCTCTTCACCGGCAGGCATGGGCTCACCGGCAGGCATGGGCTCACCGGCAGGCATAGGCTCACCGGCAGGCATAGGCTCACCGGCAGGCATGGGCTCACCGGCAGGCATAGGCTCACCGGCAGGCATAGGCTCACCGGCAGGCATAGGCTCACCGGTTAAGCTCATATCAGTTGTACTCATCTCTTGCGTAGTTTTAGAATCCGGACAAGCACTCAAAGTAAATGCTAAGCCCAATGAGATAATGAATGATAATTTCGATTTTTTTACTCTCAAGATGCTACTCTCCTATGCTCGTCAAAAAATAATTTAGCAAAACAGTTCAAAAATGAGGATCTATAATGTCTCAATCAAGCAAGCAAACAATAAGTCAGGGATTATGGCAAGATAAGGTTGTGTTGATCACTGGGGCTTCAGCCGGCATTGGAGAAGCATTAAGTCGTACCTTTGCTCAACAAGGTGCCAAGGTTGCTGTCACTGCAAGACGACTTGATCGGCTTGAGGCCTTAGCCAATGAGCTAACTGAGCAGGGGTATGAAGCCTTAGCGCTTGCCTGTGATGTGACTCAGCGGACTTCTGTGGAGGCTTGTGTGCAAAAAGTGATCGATCAATGGGGTCGCTTAGATGTGATGGTGGCCAATGCTGGATTTGGTGTAGCGGGACCACTGGCTCGATTAACAGCTGAAGATTATCAAAGACAGTTTGATACTAATGTATTTGGCGTGATTCATAGCCTAAAAGTGGCGCTTCCTCATTTGAAAGAAACGCAAGGGCGAGCAATCATTGTAGGCAGTGTCAATGCTTATGTGAGTTTAGCTCACAATTCGGCATATGCCATGAGTAAGTTTGCCGTGAGGGCTTTGGCTCAATCATTGTGGATTGAATGGGCCAGATATGGGGTCGCTGTGACCTTAGTAAACCCTGGTTTTGTGGAAAGTGAAATCCGTAAGGTGAACAATCAAGGTGTGTATAAGGAAGATGCCAAAGACTTTGTACCTCAATGGTTAATGATGCCTGCACAAAAAGCGGCTCAGCAGATTACCAAGGGGTGCTTCAAACGCAAAAGAGAAGTGATTATTACTGGTCACGGTAAGGTGATTGTTTTTTTAGCCCGTTTATTTCCAAAGCTGACTTTTCACTTATTAAAGCGGGCTAAAAAAACATAGTCTATTTGGTTAATGTGCCTGTGAGTACAAGGCCAACTCACTGTAGCAGAGCACATGATTTTCTTTTAAGTGCTTGCTGACGGCAATAATCACTTGGTTTCTAGCTTTTACGTATTGGGTAGATTCACACCAAGCCCTCATACCAAGCTTAATCCCCTTACCGGGCTCACTTGTAATCATGATTAAAGGTGCCGGCTCTACAAGAACAAGAGGAAGACCGGCAATCAGCTGTTCTAGGTTTTCGACCAAAGTATCACTGAGATCTTCAACTTTAATGATCCACTCACAAGAGAGTCGCCGAATGGGGTAGTTAGAATAGTTACTTACATATTCAGTGAGTAATTTTTCATTGGGTAAACTAATTAAAATATTATCAAAGGTACGTAGGTGAGTAGAAAAAATATCAATATTTTCAATGACCCCCATAAATTGACCTACTTCGATAATATCTCCTTTTTTGATGAGCTTAGTGCCCAATAATATAAAGCCAGAAATAAAATGTGAAACAGAAGTCTTGGCCGCAAAACCAATCGCTACCGTGACTACACCTGCAGTTGCTAATAAGTCACTTAAGTGTGCACCGGTAAGCTTAAGAGCAACCATCATCAGAATGATAAATCCTGTATAATAGCTGAGTTTATCGACTAAGAATAAGCGTTGGCCTTTGATTTTATGACCTAACCACAGGAATAGTTTTTGATGAATAAATTGCCAAATAAATAAAGAGGCCAATAGGCTTAAAAGCACATAAATCTTAAAGACCATATTCAATCCCCGTACCACGTTTACCAACTAAACGAAGTAATTTAAGGAGCTTTGTACTTGTTTCTCCGGTATGTTCATAAAGTAGTTCGCAGATACCATATTGACTTGGTGGCTCATCCAAATACTCTAAAAAACCTTCTTGCTTTGAGGTCAGTTTCAGATTGACCTCATTGGTGACAAAGTAACTATCGTTCTTATAAAGCTTTAAAAAGCCTTTATATAAGGTCAGCTTACGAAGCTCTATGACTTGCTTACTTTGATTTTGAATGACCATAGGCACCAAAGCTTCATTCCCATCAATGGGTTGCTCACTTGTTGACGCTAGCCAATGATAGCAGAGCATCGGTTGGGTGACTAAACCATAGCTAGTGACTCGCAAAGCTTTAGTAGGATTGAGTAACAATTTAAATTCTTCATCAGCATTATAAGCAATCAACTCAAAGGCAATGGGACGGGATAGCTTGAGATAGCTTTGGCTTTGAGGGGGGATATATAAAGGATGCTCTAAGGCCAAGACCAAAGGTCGATCTAATAAACTTGCCCGTATCTTAAAGTGGCTGTATTTGCTTTCTAAGAAGCCAGTAATTTCTTCTGCTTTAAGCTGGAGTTGATGAGATTGTTGATTGGATTGTTGATGAGATAAGTGAAATCTACATAAAGCATTTGTTTCGTTCAGTTTAGGCTGAACTATATTTGTGACTTGACTAAAACTCAGCGAGTATTCACCAATCTGTAAACTTTTTTCAATGAAATGACAGCATTCATAACTTTGGCCGAGTAAAGTAAAAAGCTGAGTATTCTCTTGATTAAACTGATTCATAAAACACCTTTCTAGATACGCTGTGAAGGATTGAAACCGAGTCTAAATCGATCGGTCTTAATTTGTCTTATGAAATGAAGCAAAATATTATGCTATCATGAAGCTTTAAATAGACAAATCATGTATAAGGAATAAATACAGTTTTAATACTTTGTAAGCTTTTAAGATCATGAATAAAAATAAAATAAAATCACTAGATCGCTATCGCTTAAAACAAAGATTTTTCCGGTCTCTTATATGGACGAGCTTGATTGGTATTTGGTTCAATATGAACGCCTTAAGATTTGAGCTACATCACCAAAACGATACGCTAGTTTTTTCTTTTCAATCAGCTCAAGCCAAGAAAACGAAGAAAAGTCGAAAGAAGACTTCTTTTAGATCAAAGACCACTACCAAAGGTTCACGCAAGCGTAAAAATACTTCGAAAAAAAAGTACAAAGTAAAGCAAAGCTCGTCCAAAAAGACTGGAGTTAAGTCAGTATGGCGCAAAGATGGTAAGCCAACAGGTAGCCGGCAACGCTGGCAAAATACAAAAAGCAGGATTAGACAGCATTTAAATCAAGGTAAATACCAATATAATCGACCGCGTAATCGACAACCAAGACCTTTAAGATCTAGGTCTAGACCTAGATCTAGAGCTTATTTTTTTGCGAGATCAAAGCAAACGATTGGTACTCAAGGACAGTCGAGTAATCCTACAAGCCAAGCAAATGATCAGAGTACTCAATCTCCCCGTCTATCCACTCAGATAAACACTCCTTTATCCCCAGAAACTTATGAAAGCTCGAGTGTATTAACACTAAACAAAGGATCATGGGTAGATGCGATAGAGTTAGAACTTTCGAGTACTTTGTGGGACTTTAATTCGGCTCTATCAAAAAGTGAGCAAGATGATTGGGAATCGGCAGAAGCCGAAGCTCGCTATCAAATAAGTCCATCAGTGATGTATCGAGGCCAACTCCGATTATATAGTCGCTTGCTTGACTTAGATATTAATTATGAATCTAAGAAAGGGATCAGTTTATTGAGTGAGCAAGGATCTTGGCTAGATATCGCCTTTGCTTTACCCACCTTAGTGCCAGTCTTGGCACCATTGAGCCTATCTTACCGACGAGTTCGCTTTGCGGATGGACAGGTAGATCTAAATGATTGGCAAGAGGGGGTGATAGAGCGACAAAAGTTTGCCATGCATATCGATCGCTATGAAGCCCGTTGGTTACTTTTGGATGGCCCTGAGCAACATGATATATCACGGTCACAGTTTTCATTATTTTTTGCTTATGACCAAAGAGCCTTGCCTCGTCATATATACTTAGAAGAACGGGTACGGCTTAATAAAGAAGAGAGTTACTCCGTTTACTATGGAATTTCTGATCAGCTCTTGTGGACACCAAGTGACAGTTATGATCTGGGGGCTGAGTTAAGAGCGAGCTTAAGTCAGAACTTACAGGTCAATTTTGCCTTGTCATTAGGTCTTGGTTCATATGAACTCTTAACACCTCTTACGGGTAAGCAGCTTGACCACGGCTCTATGGCAGTTTTGGGCTTTAAAGCAGGACTAGATTATGAATTACCCTTAAGTCGCTTTTTAAGTCTAAAGGGTTCTTATCGAGTTGAGGGGCGTGCCTTAAGTCCTACTGGTTTACCTCAGCAACTCGAGCAGGAGCTCAAGGCGGAAGAATGGAATTTGGATGAACTGAGTCTAAGTTTTGGAACTGTAGATCTTTTGCACAGGTTTGGCTTAAGTCTGGTTCTTAGGCTTGCTGAAGCCAGACCGTAAGCCATAATCTAGTCTTCATCAACAATCTTAGCTTTTAGAATATGCTCAGGAATGGGGTTGACCGCATTAAATACTGAGTTCAATGATTTTGGCTCGGCTGGTGCATCTTTGGGTGCATCCTTGGCCAGTATTTCAGCCGGAATCGGGTTAACTGCGTTAAATACTGAATTGAGAGATTTAGGGGCCGACTCTGCTTCAGCTTGTTTTTTTAATAGTTCTTCAGGAATAGGATTAACTGCATTAAATACGGAGTTAAGCGATGAAGGTTGATTCGTTGATTGTGAGTGATCAAGAGCTTGACCGGCTGTAATCGGCTCAAATGCATCTTGGTCATTGGATGCTTCTGAGTCAGTGGAGGGGATATCATTAGAGTCGGAATTAGGCTCAGAACTCGCTTCATCGGAGTCACGATAAAACATCTGATCGGTTAATGGGCTTACCGCATTAAAAATAGAGTTTAGAGATTTAGGCTGATTAGGATCAGGTTCAGGAGTAAGTGCTTCATGAATTGACTCGAGCTGATGAGGCTGATTAATAATTTCATCGGGCAAAGGTGTTAAAGCCTCAAAAATCGAGTCCAATGATTTAGGATCCATGATGGCCGGTGAACTTGATGCTTCTATCTGTACTCTTGGGTACTCAGCTAAATGACTAGGCAGAGGTGGGCAATAGCTTGCATTAACAATCAATTGCACCTGCTCTTCAGCACTCAAGGGACGCATAAATAAGTGAAAGCCACGTATTTCTATATGGTCTTCAAAAGTCACAGCCTGCTTTGTTTCAATCTTAGTTTGATTGACTAAAATACCATTAGCCGAGCCTAAATCTTCGATCCAAAGATTTTGTTGTATCAAACTAATGCGTCCATGAAGCTTAGAAACCGAAGGTTCAATCAGACTAATCTCACAATCCGGGCTACGGCCAATGTTCACAATATGCTTATCAAACATAAAGGTTTGAACTTGAGATTCTTTGTTCAGCATAAAAACAACAAAAGCCATAGTAAGTATTCTCCTGTAAATATGAACTCTATAATATTGTATCTAAATATGGATCGAGGAAATAGCTTGCACTATTGAGAAGCAAGGATAAGAGGAGTGCAAGTATAAAGCGTCTTTGAAGTTTATCTATAACTATATAATACCAAAGCGCTTCACTGAACCAAACTAACAATTCTCCAAGAAGCACATAATGTGTATAACTTAATCCCCAATGTTGGATATACATGGGAAGAACAAACCATAGCAATGGATGTGTAAGCGTTGTTGCAGTAAAAAAAACAAATCCCATATATGTACAGGTCAGAAAAAAGTAATTTTTCTTGAACTGTTTAGATAAAAGACTAAGCGTGACATAAGCAAGTAAACCTATGCTCACCTCAATGATTTGAGTTTTAATAAAAGCGGTAAACCAGAGCTGTTGATAGGGTGACATGATCGCTAATATGGTCGCTAGTAGTGTTGATTTATCTTTGATGAACACAGAACATAATCTGTCAGATTGACCAATACAACAGTGAGTAGTTGATCATGAGATAAAGTTACATTCAGCTTATCATTTAAGGTGGGTATAAGCCGAATGAAAACTTGGAATGAAGTGTGCGCTCTTTAATCAGCTTAGCTATGAGTAGCTTGCATCTATTTTTATCACTATTCTAACATTCAATAAGGTTCTCTTATCGAATGTTTAATAATTTTTAATATTTTGATGTGAATTGAATCTAAAATTGAACTATTGAATCATATCTAAAGAGTTTTTAGTTTATTTAGTTTGGTATAGGTTTTCATGATTTAACTTATGAGAATCTGTTTTTGACATGAAATCTTGATCAGTGTAATTCTTGAATCAGTAAGTGAAAAGGGAGGAAGCCTTTTGGAAATGATTAGTCAGTGGATTTTAAATCAAGGTGCTGTACTTGATTTACGTCTGTTACATACAGCATCAACCTTATACATGTTGGGTCTGATTTATTTCGTGCAACTTGTACACTATCCTCTTTTTGCGCTGGTAGGTCCCAAGCATTATTTGGACTATCATCAGAAGCATGTTTTTTGGACCACTTGGGCAGTTGGACCGGCAATGATCTTAGAGGCTTTAACGGCAGGAGCCTTATTGCTTTTAAGTCTAAATCAAGAAGCAATGAGTCAAGCTACAATGAGTCAAGCTACAATGAGTCAAGCTGCAATGAGTTTAAACCAGAGTGCCTTGTGGATGGGCCTATTCTTATTGCTTGTGATTTGGTTGAGTACAGCTTTGCTACAGGTGCCTTGTCATAATCGCTTGGTGAATGGCTTTGATCCTAAAATACATCATCGTCTAGTCAAAACTAATTGGATTAGAACTGTAGCTTGGTCCTTGAGAGCCATCATTGCTTTGAATTTGTGAGTTCAAGCACTCTTTTAAGTTTAGCGAGTGATCAAATATGGCTAGTGATCAAATATACCCACAGAGTCTAGCCAAGTCAGAACTTGGTGATAATCTTGGGTCATACAACGGGTTTCAGCCCAAGCAAGTAAAGCTTCAAACTCCTCCACAGACTCAATCTTACCCTCAAAGTCAACTAAGGCTTCTTGGGCTTCCTCAGCGGCTCTTTCATCATGGATGATGTAATACACAAAAGCTCTTTTAAGCTTAAGGATTCCCCGATATTCACCTTCGAAACATTGCGGAATCATCTGATCTAAGCCATTCAATAAGCTTTGGTATTGGTCTTCCTTTTCTGCAATCACCATTAGCTTTTCAACCACATCAAGATCACTTTGTAGATCGAGTGATTCTTGATAAAGGTCAAGTGCCAATAATGGTTCATCAATGGCGATTTCATCCGCAAGCTGTACCAAGCGACGAGCGCTGATTCGGGCATGATTTTCACCGCTTAAGTGAGTGTCTTCTTCGCCTTCGATCATTGCCCTAATCACGCTTGCTTTAGCATACGGGTCACCCCATTGCTGAGTAAAACCTCTCCATTCTTCGAGAAGGCTTTCGCTTTGGTTGACTTGATAGGCTTCTTGGAAAAGCGTATTTGCCTGCTGGGGATTATGATCTCTTACTAGTCTGGCTGCATATGCCTTTCGCAGTGCTACTCGAGTGAGATCAAGAAGTTCATGGTCACGCAATAACTCAGTGACCGCATCTTCATCATCTCCCTGCGAGCTGAGTAAATCAGCCTTGAGACGAATGACCTCTTCATAGCGATCCTGTCTACGAGCTGATTGCTTTTTTCGATTTTCTTGAGCTAGAAGATTGAGAGAATGTTCACAATCTACCAAGGCCTCATCATGGCGTTCAAGAGTTTTGAGAAGAGAGGCTCTTTGTAAATATGCCTCAGCCGGATCCCCACCAGCCTGTTCAGCAATAAAATGATAGTAATCAAGTAAGCCATTCCAGTCTTCAGTAATCATGTATAGTTCAGCCAAAGATTCTTTGAGCTCATGCTGTATATCCTCATTGGAAGAATAGTGTAATCCATCCCAAAGCCACATTTTTGCATTCGCTAAATCGAGTAATTGGTCGCGATAAATGACAGCGATCTCCAAAGAAACTTCGGCTTGCTTTTGTGGCTCGCGGACTTTCGGAATCATATCGGCCAAACGAGAAATCTCTTTTTCGGCTTCATCATGACTTAAAAGTCCATCAAGAGCGGCCTCCATCGCTTCTTGTTTTTTGCGAAGTTCTGGACTAAATGGCTCACTGAGATCGGTTGGGACTTCTTTGACTTGTTCAAAAGGCGCTGGAGACTTTGTTTCTTTCTCTGCTTTTTGCTGTGCACTTATATCTTTGTCAGCTTCTATCTTTTTCTCTGTATAAACGGGCGCTTCAATAACAGGAAGCTCTTGCTCAGAATCCTGGGCTGGGTGTGCAAGAGAAAGGGCGGTATTAATCGCATCAAAGTCTCCGGTATGCCAAGCAATAGGCGCTTGGTTTGCCCGTGGTGGAGTGGGAAGTTTTCGATGAGTTCCATGCGAGTCTAACTGAGCCTTTGGCGGTTGGGTTATCTTTTCTGAACGATTTTGCTTTGTAATCTGCTCACGTTTCCAAGAATCATCTACCTGCTTTGTGATGGGCACAGGTTCAAGCGTTGGCTGCTCTTGTCGCTTTGGTTTTTCAGTCGTCCGTTCATTTGATTTAAACGCTTGTGGTGTACTGGTGATTTTCTCAGAGCTCTCTAATCCTTCACGAATATGATTGCTTACAGGGCTTAATGATTGAAACTCAGCTGTTGGTTCCGAGAAGTTTTGCTCAGTACTTTGCTTGAGCCAAGACTCCAATTTTTCTTGGGGTGCTAAAGACCAAGGGTCCTGTTGGGTAAAAGGACCTGCGCTTAATGGTTTAGGAGGCGGGGTTGGTAAGTCCTCTCTTGCAGAAGCAGGATTAGACTGAGTATTCATTGGTTGTTGCGGGTTCGCTTGCTTCTGCTCATCTAGCGCTTGATGATCTAATGGTAGTGGAGCTGCGGATTGAATTGGAGATAGGCGATCATCTGTCTCTTGTGGGATACGTGTAACTTCCGCTACTTTTTTAGCGGTATGCTTGGTCACTTGAGCTTGTAAGGGTTGCTCTAACTCAAGCGCAATACGATTGAGAGTATCACGCGCTAGCTTGGAATATGGGGAGAGTTCTAAAACTCTTTCTAATAGGGCTTTGGCCGCAATAAAGTCGCCTCGCGCTTCATTGAGCTGAGCCAATTTAAAATAGGGATCCAATGCTGTAGGGTCAATCTCTAAGGCTCGCCTAAAGGCACGTTCAGCATGATCAAAGGACTCGCTGTGATGCATCCATAACTCACCAACCTTTACCCAAGTAAGGGCTGCTGCATTGGCTTGCTTATTTGAGGCAAGGTATTGAGCCGCTTCTGTGAGTCGAGCTTGCGCTAAAATAAGATCATCCGCTAAGCTTGCACTGTGGGCAATCGTATTGAGTAATTGGCAAGAAAATCCTAATTTAGTTCGAGCAATTTCAAGATGATGCAAGCTTTGGTGGCTATTTACTTCGGTCAAAAGTAAGCCCAATGTAAACTCTTTAAGGCCATCTAGTAAGTTTAATGACAAGGGGGAGCGTGCGCTGGGCTTTGAGACACTTGCCTTTCTAAAGCCTTCAAGTTCGAGCTCAAAGTATTGACTCCACTTCTGTGAAGCAAGCTCATAATGATGGTTGTTTTCAGCGAGTAAGGCTTCAATTCTACATTTTTCTGCCGGACTCAACCTATCCTCTTTGAGCCACTCATTGAGATGCTCATTTGCCTCACCTAACCAGCGAGAAAGATCTATGAAACGTGCGGCTGCTCTGGGGTCATCAATATGACTTTTGAAAAAGATCTTAGCTGATTCAAACTCTTCGGCATGAATCAAGCCTTCGCCTTCATGGAACTTGCGTAAATAATCTAAATGTACTCTTTGCTGGGGTGTAATCTTATTTGCTGTGGGATCAAAAGAGCTTTGCAAGTAAGCATCACGAGTTCTCCCTGAAATAAACGAGATTTCTTTGGCACTAATATCAATTTCACTATCAAGCTTGCGCTGGGGAAGCTTCCATCCCCAATCTAAGCAATAAGCAAGACTAAGTTCAGTCAAAGGGTCAATATTAAGCACAGTCGGGTGAGTTCGCTGTGCGGGTAAGCCAGCTTCTTTAAGCAAGCGGGCCGCCAAAGTTTGTGCATTTAACTCTCCCAAACCAAAGAGTAAGCCTTGGTAAAACTCAAAACGTAAGCTGTGAGCCAAGGCATGAAAACCACCTTCCAAGTAAAAAGTCTGAGCGCGTTGACCTTGAGGCTGATATATACCCCAGCACATTAAAGGACTTGGCTGCCCTGATGTTTTGGCCTCTGCCCCCAAAAAGTGGATCTCCTTGAAGTCAGAACGCTCAAGCCGAGATTGGACCAGCCATTCCAAATCCTTCATTGAAATGCTTAAACTTACATCGGTGAGACGGGCATGGGCATGGCGAAGCTCTGACATAGATAGTTCGGTATCAAGTCTGAGTTCAAAGCGTTCGGCACTGACAAAACCCCAATGCTTTTGTGGGGGAAAGCGTACATTCATGCCTTGGTCAATAACCCGAATTGTAGGTGGTGGTGTATGATTCATGATTCGCTTGTGGGCTTGGGTAAAATACTAGGATCTTGCTTAGGATCGATTGTCTTAATTTCATCCGCTTTGGGCACCGGAGGTAAAGGATTACGCGGTGGTGGTGGAGGCGGTGGTGGAGGTGGTGGTGGTTTTGATGTGCAAGCACTCAGTACCGAAAGACTGATCAAGGCGCACAAAGCAACATTTATGACAGAACGAGATTTGCTGTATATCAGCTCAGGTTGATTATGCTTTGCTGAGTTTGAATCTCGCATCAGCGACTCCTTAAGATCTTATATTGAGTAAGGCCCAAATAAACTATGTTTAAATCACTATAAAGAAAAGTAAGTATTATGTCATTTGTCAACTTTACTTAATATTCTCTTAAGAGTTTTCAATCAATGATTGAGACCAAAAGATTAAAAATGACGCAAATATCCGACAAATATTGACGAAAGTTATATGTGTGATAGTGTGGGCTAAACCATGACATCAATATTGAGATAATTCATGATTCATACAACGGTTTGTACGAGCCTTACTCAAGCTAAAAGTCGACTTCTTGACTTTACAGAACCTAATGGTGATCCCTTTGCCCAAGATTGGGTGATTTGCCCACATTCAGAAAGTGTAAAGTGGGTCAAAGATTTGATCGCCACTGAACGTGAAATCTGCGCTCAAATCTCCTGTTTTTCTTCAAGCTATTGGGTGAGCGAACTTCAATCAAAAATATGGCCTTCTTTACCCTTGGTACCCAGTATAAACCGTTTAACATGGGCCATGTTAGAGGCAACAACAAGACTTGGAAAAGGTCTAGCTCAAGATTTAAGTCATCTGCATGAACTCAGTCAGATCTTTGGGGTCAGCACTGTAGATGAAAGTGATCCCTTGGCTCAGAGACGAGCACGACGTCGTGGAAAGGCTTTGGCAAGTAAGCGTTTATTGGCCGCTCAACGCTTTGCTAAGATCTTTAGACGCTTGCTTCTCACCCGACCACACTGGCTACAAGCTTGGGATGAACTCAACAAGGAAGAATGTGCTCAAGATGAAACATTTTGGCCATTACTTTGGTCAGAGCTTGCTGACGTTTTAGGGCCACTTCACCCTCGGGTGACCAAAGTGAATCAAAATCGACCAGCACTTTGGTCAGATTGGTTGGAGTTACTATGTAGAAAAGCCGCAGATCCACAGACGGGCTTATCTCAACATGTCCGTCGGCTGATCTTTTTTGGCCATCATCGCTATGATGCTCAAAGTCTTGCTCTCGCCCGAGCTTGTGCACAAACTACACAAGTCTATTTTATCACCATAGACCCACTGACTTACGGTCGCTTTGAGCAGTCTACACAAGAGGAGTCTGAGCGAGCTGTTCCTCTAATGAGCAGCTATGGCTCAGGATTTACTGCTTATCGTTCTTTATCAGATGAGCACTTAAATGGGTCGAATTTACGACCAATCCCCCCTTTTCCAATAACGCCACCACCGGTCCAGCAAAAAGAAACTTTGGCAACACTGCTACAGAATGAGCAGAATGAGCAGCCTGCTACATTACTTAGCTTGTTTCAAACGGCGCTCACTCAAGCCAAGCCTAGACCTGAAGCGCCCTTACCCTGCTTACCGGAGCTTAAGCATCCACAAGAAGATTTTTCATTACGCTTTCATACGAGTTATAGCGATCAGCGACAGGTTGAAGATCTTTATCAAACAATCCGAGCAGCCCTACGCCGTGACCCTCAGCTAAGGCCACGTGATATTTTGGTTCTTTGTCCGGATATTGAGCGCTTTGCTCCTTTGATTTTAGCTGTCTTTAATGGTGACTTATCAGCAGTTTCACCTATTGAAGCGAGCAAAACTAAGCCGATGATCAATCAACAATCATTAAACGTTTTAGAAGCGAGCCATACAGAAACAAGTAAACGCTTAGGTGCGGAGTTAGCCAGACCAAATGGGCAAAACCCTTATGCGGTTTTGTTGAAGCAGGTTTTGAAATTATCCAAAAGTCGCTTATATCGGCATGATGTTTTTCAATGCTTAAAACACCCATTGGTCTCAGCAAAGTTTAAACTGTCTTTAAGCGATATTATTAAGTTAGAGCAGTGGATTCGTCTGAGTGGCATTCGTTGGGGCTTGGATGCTGATCATCGTGTTGCCTGTGGCCTAAATGAAGAGGCTCAACATAGTTGGGAATTTGGACTAGATCGATTATTGATGGGCTATTTAGTGGGGGAAGAACATTATCGAGGCTATAGTGAACTTTATGACGGAGTCGCGGCCATCCCGCTCAATGGTGAGGATAGTGAAAAACTACTGTCCAAGTTCTGTGACTTTTTCTTTACTCTTAAAAATATGCTTCCCAAGCTTGCTTCAGCCCATACGCCAGCAGTTTGGTGCGAGCTTCTGATCGATGTTCTCAGAAAGTTATGTGTTGCTCATACCCTTGAGGACAAAGCCTTACGTCAAGATGTTGAGTCCGATTTAAGGCGAGCGCTTAAGCGACAAGCACCAAGTCAGCAAAATATGACCAATAAGGCCATGGGGCTTTTGATTGAACATGGGATTGGACAACAAAAGATGGTTGTTGGTGCGGGTCGAGATCATGTGCGATTTTATTCTTTAGATCAAGCTTATGCAGTGCCCGCTAAAATGCTGTGCTTTTTAAATCTAAGTGAGGGACAGTTTCCCTTTAGAGCTAAACAAGATCGACTTGACCCAACCCTTGCCTATCCCTTGCCCAATGATATTGATCCCATTCAAGAGCAGTTTGCCAATTTACTCGCAAGTATTTTAGCAGCGCAGGAACAAATCCATTTCTTTTATACAGGTCAAAAAGCCAACGGCGAAACTCGTTTGCCAGCCCCTATTTTGCAAGCGATCCAAGAAGAGTTAAGCGCTCGTTTTACCTACGGTGGCAAGGCAGCTGACTTGTTAGTCGAAGCCTTAACAATTCAACATCCTTTGCACTCATTCAGTCCGCGAAACTTTATTGCGAGCGAAGCGGGCGAGGCAGGAGAAATGACCTTAAGCCATGAGCCAATTTGGCTTAAAGGGGCCAAAGCTTGGCAAGAAGCTATGCGTAATCCTCGTTTAGTTCCGCCTTTTTCAGCTCGGACTTTGGCGATTGCTTCTCGTGGTGTAAGCAGGCCCAAGTTGGATACACTTAAGCAGTTATTGAAAAACCCTAGTGAGTTCTTTTTGAAACGTGGAGTGGGGATGAGCTTACTCAAAGATGAAGAGCTTACAAAAGAACGAGAATTACTTGAGCTTGACTCTTTGCAATCATGGTTTTTAAAGGATCGCACCTTTAAGCTTTTACAAGCGATGGATCCAAGTATTGAACTCAAGTCGGATCAGGCTGATCCGGTAAATCCTGATTTAGATTTAAGTATAAGCTCACCACTGACCGAAGAAAACTTTCAGCATATTGTGAATATCGTGCGAGCAGAAGGCTTATTACCGATCGGTAAAATGGGTGAGGTAAGCTTTGAGCAAGCCTTGGATGAAGTAAAAAGCTTGTATGAACGTTTTAGCCAGGCTAAGTCCGGCGAAAGTCGACAGGCACTCTCTCTAAACTTAAAATTACCCTCCGGACGGCCTTTGCATATTGAGGGAGATATGTATTATGGCAATCAGTTGGTTTTTGCGACACCAAGTCGTCATATGGGTGGTAAAGAGGAACAGTATCCTAAAGGAGAGCGCTTGATTGAGCCTTGGTTATATCATGTCGCTTTATCTGCAGCGGATCCTAAGTTTGAAGGTACAACCTTGGTGGCCAAAGATGGTCAGTTCGACAAGTTTCCAAAGCTTGCTCAAGCTGAGGCCGCTCAATTATTGGAAACTTGGATTGATTTAATGGAAGAAGGATCATTAAAGCCCTTAAGGTTTGAACCAGAATTATCTTGGAAATGGCTAAAGTATGCTTCAGAACATGAACTTGAACCAGAGAGTATTGAAGCATTTGCTGAACTGACCAAGCAATGGAATAAGGCGGATAATCTATATGTGTTACAAACCTATGATGGTGAGGCGCCCTGGCGTGATAAGCAGGCTCAAATTGATATATCTGAACCAAATATAGATCCGAGCTTAGATCTCAAAACTGAGCCAAAGAGTAATTCAATGGGTATACATCCAGATTTTATCCAACAAAGTGAAATCGTTTTTGGGCCTTTATCTACAAGCCTTATGGGTGAGGAGAGTTAAATGTCGATCGCTTTTGATCTGCTAGGCCATGATTTACAAAAGGGCTATACTCTTGTTGAAGCAAGCGCAGGTACGGGGAAAACATATAGTATTACATGGTTAGTGGCTCGACTATTACTCGAGCAAGAGCTTAAAGCTGAAGAATTATTAGTGGTGACCTTTACGATCGCAGCCACGCAAGAACTTGACAGCCGAATTCGAGTACATTTGAATGAGGTACTCGCCAAATGGCCTAGACAAGAATCAGAGCAAAATGAAGAGACTTTAGGCACTGAACTATGGACTCTTTATCAAAACTTGACTGTTGAACAACGCCAAGCAGCACCTGCTCGTTTACAGCAAGCTCTTGATCATTTTGACCTAGCCCAAATCTCAACGATTCACGGTTTTTGTGGTCAAATGTTGAGAGATTACTCACTAGAATCAGGTGTAGAAGCAAATCAAGTTCAAACGCATCTTAGCCCACTTTTTGAAGAAATCTCCGAAGACTTTAGAAGCTTGGTCATTAGCGAAGCAAGTCGTCCAGCCTTACGCTTGATGAATGCGATTAGTAAAAAGCTGAAACACGATGTGGAAAGCTTGGTGAAGATCTGTAAGTTTTTAGAGCCGGAAGGCTGGGCGTCGGTTTACTGTGATCCATTATTGCTTCCAAAGCAGAGTCATGAGGCGATTCCAGAACATTTAGAGCACTTAATCGAAGCATCTAAGTCCTCTATTTTGCCGCCTCCACCGGCGCCCTTTGAGGATGAACTGCAAAAGGATGTATTACAAGATGAAGCAAGTCTGAATCAGCAAGATAAAGACCAAAATAGCTTATTTAGTGAAGCCTTATTACCGACGAGTAAGCCTTGTGACTTAAGCCCTAGCCATGTGGTGGAAGCATGGAGTTATATCGGGGATCTGTTTGACTATACGGTCAATATTAGACTACTACCGGCCTTGCAAAAAGAAGAGCTAAGAACAAGCCTACAAAATGAACTACAGACCTTAAATGCACAGGTTAAATGGAATTCCGGGGGCGGAGAAGGCCTACAGCAAATGGGCTGGGAGGCCATCGAGTTGATCTTGGATTTAGTTAAGCAAGGTCGTTCAACAACTTCCACCATACTTGCGCTCAATAAGGATCTGTCCTTTTTATCCACTGTGGGCATCGTGGGTAAAATGAATAAAATAACTAAGGTGAATAAGCCCTTTTTGGACTTTAGCCATCCTTTAAGCGATATTTTGAATGACCTATCAGCGATTATTGATGAATCCATGATTGCTATGCGGACTTGGTTTCGCTGGGGCTTTGCTGTTTATGCCCAAAAGGAGTTAAGTCGCCGCAAGCAGGCCGAGGGCTGGGTCAGTACAAATGACCTTGTTCGCTTGACTCATGCGGCTTTGCATAGACCTGATGGACAGTTCTTAGCTCGAGTCAGAGAGCGCTTTGGTGCGGCTTTAATCGATGAGTTTCAAGATACTGATCCCATGCAGTGGGGGATTTTTTCCAAGTGCTTAGATCCACAGCAAAGCCGTGCCATCACCTATTTGATCGGTGACCCAAAACAATCGATTTATCGCTTTCGTGGTGCCGATCTTAATGCCTATTTAGCGGTTAAGTTAGGGATAAAGCCCGAGCGAGCTTTTACCATGTCTAGAAACTTTCGCAGTGACCCACGCTTACTCGATGCTTTAAATCAACATTTTGATCCAAGACAGGATTTACACCAACTCAATTATGGAGAAGTGGTCAAGGCCGGTACCCCGTCCGAGGGCAGTGGCTTCTTTTTGGATGAGCAAGTGCCTTATGTGCATGTTGATGGGGGACGGGAGAATCGAGCCCAAGACTTTTCAGCTCTACGTTGGCGGTATTTTGAACTAGATTTGGTTAAAACCCGAGATGAAAATCTTGCAGAGTATGTCGCCGAAGATGTTAGCCAGTTTCTTTCCAAAGGATATACGCTCGGCACGGGTGCTAAGAAAAGACAAGTTGCTCTCTCTGACATAGGTATACTTACCCGTACCAACCTGTTTGCAATGCAGGTGTCGGTCGCTTTGGCAAAGCGAGGGATTGCTTCGACCATTCGCGGTGATGATGATGTCTTTAAAACCACGGCAGCAGGCCAACTGGAACGCTTGGTACGAGCGATGCTATTACCCGAGGATGAGGGCGCTTTACGCTCGGCCTTGGCCGTTGAACTTTTAGGTTTTGATGCTTGGGATGTGCAAAATTACTCAGACTCCCTTAAAGAAGTCTTCACCCAATTACATGGGATTTGGATCAATCAAGGGTTTGCGGCTGCTTTTCATGCTCTTCTTCATGATCCACAGCTCCAAGTGATTGAACGTGCCTTACGCTTGTCTGATGGTGCTAGAGATCTCTCTCGTATGATTCATGCCTCAGAAAGAATACAAGCCCGAGAAGGAAGCTTTAAGCTATCTCCGGAGCTCACCCTGCAATGGCTGAGAGAGCGTCGCTTAGATAGTGATATCGAAGCGAGCGAAGAAGATGAGGTAAGGCCTCATATTGACACAGATGCGGTGGAAGTTGTTACTGTACACCGCTCTAAGGGCTTGGAATATGGCATCCTATTTTGTCCTGATCTATGGATTGTCGGTGGAGGCCGAAAAGAGGAAATTAGAGTGACAGAACCAGCCAAGCCGGGCGAGCCTCGTTCACTTGATCTTCGTCTTGACACCAGTGAAGAACTGAAAAAGATTGAAAAAGAAATTGCAGAAGCAAGCCAGCGAGAAGAAAGGCGTTTACTCTATGTTGCTCTGACTCGAGCAGTACATCATTGCTCTATCTATTTATCAGTCCCAAGCAAGAACTTTCACCTATCTCCCTTATATTCGATGATTATGGGGACTGCACCTCAACCAAAAACTAAGCCCAAAAGAGCTGAATATGATTACTTGGTTAGTGAACGAGGTGCACAGCGCTATATCAATACACAAGGAGAATTAAGATTTGATATTGAACGACATGCGCCTAGATTTAATATATGGCGCGGGGCCTCTGATGACAGTCAAACCTTAGCAGTGCATCAGCATGAGTTGCAAATCGATCAAGATTGGCGAATCTCTAGTTTTAGTTCTTTAGCACAGCTTGCCGAAGCCAAGCGTGAACGCATGTTGGTTTTAGAAGAACTACCAGAGCTAGATGAAGCTACCCATGGTAAGGTCAAAGCACCAATGGTGTACAGTGGGAAGCAACCGCCCTTAATTGATTTAAGTGGGAGTGCACGCTTTGGTCAGTGTATCCATGCCTTGCTTGAAAAACTTGATTTTTACCAATGTCAAGAAAGTGATCTTGAATACCTAACCGAACAAGTCCTTAACGCTTGGGGCTTTGATAAAGGCTATGCAAGTCGGGTTGCATCCGGTCTTATGCTTGCTTTGAATACTCCTTTAGCATCCTCACAGCCACCACCGGAAGCAGGCTCATGGGCTTTGAATGATTGGGCTAGATATGAACTCTCCGGTTTTTGCTTGTATAATCTGCCCAGAAGTCATCGACGCGATGAGGTTCAATTTCAACTGCCATTATCCAAAGAGCAGACTCTATCAGCAGCACTACTTAATCGAATATTAAGGCTAGATCCGGCCTGTCAAGGGCTTCCCTCTTTACCCGATGACCTACAATTACAAGGTTTTTTAAAGGGGAGTATCGATCTTATGTTTAGGGTGCCCCAACATGGGCAAGACCGTTATTATATTGTAGATTATAAAACCCATTGGTTAGGTGATGAAGAAGGCTCTCAATTAGGACATTATCACCCTCAGGCTTTGCAAGAGATTATGAATCTACACTATTACCATCTGCAGTCTCACCTTTATTTGGTGGTATTGCATCGTTTATTAAAGCAAAAGTTGGGGCAGACCTATCAAGCTGAGCGACATTTAGGGGGAAGCTATTATTTGTTTTTGAGAGGTATGGCAGGCCCTGTGAGCCGAATTAAGCAGGGCGCCGTTGATCAAGGGAGTGCTGGTGTTTATCTGCATCGTCCAATGCATCTGGTCACCGAGTTACTGTCTTTGGCGTTGTCTAAGCCACAAGCCGCTGAGCAAAAACTCAAAGAACTTGGCTTTTGAGGGAGAGAGAGCATATTGATGAGCAATCATGAGCGACGTGGTTTGATGAGCATAGAAAAGCTATTGGAACAGGGGATTATTAGTCCTTTAAGTTATGCGGCCACTCAAAGTGTGATGCGTTTATCGGGCGAAACTGATGCTAGAGTTGGAGTCGCCTTGGCCCTGGCTCAAACCGCATTAAATCTGGGTCATCTTGGGTTGCGTTTAAATGCCGTAGCCGAAGATTTTTCACCAGAAGTCATCAAAGAGCTTAAAGAACGTGAACATGCCGAATTAGATGATGATCAGTTGAGTATTAAGCTCGATCAGCTCAACACAAGCCAAGATCTGATGCAAGATTGGTCAAGCTTACCTGAAACCTCAGAGTGGCTTGAATGCTTAAAGCAAAGCCCAAGTATTTGGTGGACAGGTCGGGGTAAGGAAGCTCGTCCTTTTGTTCTTGATGGTGAGGTTTTATTTACACTTAAAGCATGGCGAGGCGAATCAAGAGTCGCACATGCCTTACATCAACTCAGTATGATCGATGTGGGGACCATGCCTAGGCCAAGTTTGTTATGGCAGCGACTTTTTGCGGACTCGGCCGAGAGTTGGTTTGATGGTGGCGCACAATGGGATCGCTCAAAGCTGGCTTTATACTCTGCCTTTCGTAGCTCTGTGATGATCATCCATGGTGGTCCTGGAACTGGCAAAACAACCCTTACTCAACGTATATTAGCAGCATTGATTGAACAATATGCCCAAGCGGATGACCCACTGCGCATTGTGGTCACTGCACCAACCGGTAAAGCTGCTCAACGCTTAACTGAGTCTATACAGGCCAGAGCCTCTTTTTTTCACCTACCTGATGAGATTCAAGAGCAGTTAGCTCGTCTGCAGGGACTAACTTTACATAGCCTACTTGGTATTGCACCGGGGCGAAGCCCCGAACATCACCGAATGAACCCCTTGTCTTATGATGTCATTGTAGTCGATGAATGCTCTATGGTGGATATGTGGTTGTTGCAAAGTTTATTGGAAGCAATCGTCATTCCTCATGATCGTAAATCTCGTTGTCGTCTGCTCTTAATCGGTGATCCTCAGCAATTACCATCGGTGAGTGCAGGGGCCCCTTTTTCTGAATTGTGCGCAGATCGTGGCCCGTTAATCAGCGCCGAACGACTTAATGAATTAGACCGCTTTATCACTGAGCCAAACAAGATTACTCATGAAAGCGATGCAGATGTACTCAAGGAAGCAACTATATTAAGTGACAGCCATTATAATACTGCATCAACTCAATCACTTATTGAGCGTTTAGATATGCGCTTAAGTGAACAGACAACAGCGCCAAGCTCAACACAGCCAAGCGATCTGTTTATCGACCGAGTTGTCGCTTTAAATCAGGTGCGTCGAGTTGCTGAAGATAGTGGTATTCATGCGGCCGCAAGTGCGATGCAAAATGTTGAAGCACTTGGGGTTGAGGCAGTGATTCAAAGCTTTCAAAGCCCCAAGTTTAGCGATACTGAGTATTATGCAGGGCCGCCCTTTCCACAGCACTTATTTGATGAGGTTGTTCAGTATGCTCAAAAGGCGATTAGTCTTGCTAAAATTAATCCTCATGAAGCCTTAGTTCATCTCAAATCCTTATGTTTACTTTCACCTCATTATGGGGGGAGTCTAGGTGTCAATGAATTAAATGAAGCAGTGGAAAGCAAATTAAGAGAGCTTAGAATTGGTGGGTGGGGACGAGGATATGTGGGGCGACCTATTTTGATCACCCAAAACCATCCTCCCACAGGTCTAGTCAATGGGGATATCGGCATTGTAGGACGTGATCATCAAGTTTATTTTGAAAACCATGAAAAAGCAGTAAGCTTATCGCTCTTACCACCGCATCGTACGGTTTTTGCCATGAGTATTCATAAAAGCCAAGGTTCAGAGTTCCAAAAAATTATTATGTGTATTCCGCCCGAACGCTCTCCGATCATGACTCGTGAATTGATTTATACCGGTCTAACCCGTGCTAAAAAACATGCTATACTTGTGGGGAATCTTGATGTGTTATCAGCCTCAATTCTTGCTCAAGTCGAGCGTGGAGGACAACTGTCTAATCGCTTAACAAGATTAGCAAAGCCGATCAGAGAGCTGTAAAAGGGTTGTATAATGAAGCAAGTAACATCAAAGATGCCGATTGCAATCGTGGGGATGGCGGGTACCTTTCCCGGCGCCTTAAATATAGCTGAGTTTTGGCAAAATATTATACAGGCACGCAGTACAATCACCACTGTTCCAAAACATCGTTGGCCGGAAAGTTACTTTCAGCCTAACTCTACTCAATCTAATAAGTTTTACGCTCGTCATGGTGGCTTTATTGATGTAAATGCTCGTTTTGAAGCCCTACGCTTTGGCGTCATGCCCCGTGCTGCCGAGGGCGCTGAGCCAGATCAATTAATGACTCTACAGTTGTGTGCCGAAGCATTAGAAGATGCCGGTTATGCACCAAAATTAAATGAAGTAGGTGTACGAGGTCGTGCTTTTGATCGTGAATACTGTGAGGTGATTATAGGCCGAGGTGGGTATATTGGGCCAGCCATGAATGCTTTGAACTTAAGAGTCAGAACTCTTGAGCAACTGAGTGCCTTAATTCAAAAAAAATCATGGCTTAATGCCGAACAAATGAAAGACCTACAAGATGAGATTCTTGAGGGAATTCGCCCTTTTGGACCCGATACCGCGATTGGCTTAGTTCCCAATTTATGTGCCTCTAGAGTCGCTGACCGCTTAGGTCTGGGGGGTGCCGCTTACACTATTGATGCTGCTTGTGCTAGTGCCTTACTTGCCGTGAGTCGTGCGTGCGAATCCTTGCAGTGTGGTAGAGCAAACATCGCTTTGGCTGGTGGGGTTCATTTAGTACATGATCTGACTTTTTGGTCGGTTTTTACTCAACTTGGTGCACTTTCAAGAAGCGAGTCAATTAAGCCCTTTGATGCTACCGCCGATGGTCTTTTGATTGGTGAAGGCGTTGGGGCGGTTGTATTAAAGCGTTTGGAAGATGCTGTCAAAGATGGTGATCGAATATATGCAGTGATTCAAGGGGTTGGTGAAAGCAGTGATGGGGGACAAGCGAGTTTGATGAGTCCCGATCAAGCAGGACAAGTCAAAGCGATGCTGAAAGCTTGGTCCGGCCTAGACTTAACGCAAGTGGGCTTAATCGAAGCACATGGAACAGGAACGCCTACCGGCGACCAAGTGGAGCTCAGCTCAACCTTAGAAGTGTTTGGAACAGAAGGTAGTCCTCTTGGTATAGGCTCTGTAAAGTCAAATATTGGTCACTGTATGCCAGCCGCAGGTGTGGCGGGTTTAATTAAGGCAGCCTTAGCGATTTATCACGGATATAAACCCCCAAGTTTAAACATTGAAAAAGTACATCCTTTATTTGCTGGACGTTTATACCCACAACAAAAAGGCGAAGCATGGGAAAGCAATGAACGCTGGGCTGGTGTGAGTGCCTTTGGCTTTGGAGGCATTAATGCACATATTGCCTTATCACAAGCACCGACTTACTCACCATTACGACCCAAGTTAGCTCGTTTAAAGCAAGCGCAAAACTTATTAGCTGTTGCCGCTTCTACTCAAGAAGAATTGGCCATGCACTTAGAACAGTTTGCTGAAATACCTAACACACATATCGGCGTACATCATTATGGTCAAGGTGTGGTAAGAGCTGTACTACTCGACCCAAGTTCCGCTTCGATCAAAGAAGCCGCTCAGATGGCGCGCGCAGGACAAACTCGTCAAGGTCGCAAGGGGTTATGGTTGATCAGAGATGGACTTTTGAGTGATGCGCAAGCTCAAAAGGGCCAAATCGCTTTTATGTTTCCTGGGATTGAAGCCAACTTTGCACCTAGAATCGACAACCTTTGCGCTCGATTGGGCTTAACTGCTCCTACTCTATATCCACCGCAAGACTTAGGTGAGCGGGGCGTCAGTGTAGTGCGCTTAGGGATGAGTTTAAATCAATGTATACAACGTTTAGGTATTTATCCTGATCATATTTGCGGTCACAGCATTGGCGAATGGACAGGCTTAATCACAGCAGGCTATTTTCCTGAGTCCGCCATTGAACCCTTTATCGCTGGTTTAGACCCTCAAGGTCTTTCGGTTCCAGAAGTGAGCTTCATTGCTGTGGGGGCCGGTATGGAGCAAGCTCAAGCGGTTTTAAAAGTTCAGTTTGGACAAGATTTAGAGTCACAAGGGATTTATTGCTCCCATGATAACTGTCCACACCAAAGTATTTTCTGTGTTCCGCTAAAAGTGAGTACCTCGGTTTTAGAATGTTTAACAAGTGCTAAGCTTATGGCTCATGAATTACCCTTTAGATCGGGTTTTCATGCGCCTCATTTTGCACCTTTTGCTCAGGGCATCACCCAACATCTAAAAACCTTAGCATTGCAAGAGCCAAAGCTTAACCCTTGGTCAGCAACGACTCTAAAAGCTTATCCAAGTGAGGCTGAAGCGCTTTATAAACTTAACACTGAGCATTTAACCAAAACCGTGCGTTTTAGAGCTTTAATTGAGCGCTTGTATGAGCAAGGTGTCAGAGTCTTTATTCAGATGGGCGTCGGTTCTTTATCAAGCTTTGTAAGCGACACTTTAAGAGGTAGACCGCATCGGGTTTTGGAAGCTCATAGTGAGCGCCGTGATGCATGGACGCAGTTTTTACATCTTGGAGCAAGTTTGTATGCTGAGGGGGCAAAAGTCAATTTTGCTGCCTTAAAGCCAGCAGGTCACAAGCGAGAAAGAACTCTTGATCTGAATTTAGGCACAAGTGTGCCCTTGCTTGAAGCGAGTGTTAGACACAAGAGCGAGACTGTCTCTTTAAGTGGGCTGGTCAGCGATGTTGGGCCACAACAAGGTGCAGCAACTTATCCTAAACCACTCAGCGTGAATAAGATGAACAATGAACTTACTCACAAATCGAGTTATGAAGGCAGTTGGCCCTTAGCCATTGATCAGTTTCCCTATCTTATCGATCACTGCTTTTTTAGGCAGGCCCATGATTGGCCGATCTTGGAAGATCGCTTTCCGGTTGTACCCATGACACTTTCCATTCAGTGGGTTATGGAAGTTGCTCAACAGTTGGCCAATGAAGCTGATCAGCACTTAGATCAGCAAAGGTATGTGGTTGAGATTACACAAGTCAGAGCTGCCAAGTGGATTGAGGTAGAACCCGCTCAAGATCTAAAAGTGAAGGCCAAGTGGTTAGATGAAAACAATATCCAAGTAGAAATCGTTGGTCATTTGAGTGCAATTGTTGCTGTTGCTCATCAAAGCCCCAGTGCCATAAAACAAGCGTTTGTAGCACAAGCTAATGAAATAAAGCCACCGATTACCGCCCAAGAAGTCTATACAAAACGTTGGATGTTTCATGGGCCCGCTTACCATGGAATCGAACAACTAGTCGGAATAAGCCCCACCGGTATCAGAGGACGTATACGAAATAAGGGGATCCCAGGCGCCTTACTTGATAATGTAGGGCAACTCTTTGGCCTATGGGTCATGCTGACTCAACGTGAAGATCGAGTGGTCATGCCGGTTCGTCTTGAAGAACTGACCTTTTACCAAGTACCACCAAAGCTTGACACAGTGTTGGATTGTGAAGTTCAAATTACCAAGCTTGAAAAACGAGAAGTCAAAGCCGATATGACCCTGTGGTATGAGGGCCAAGTGTGGGCTCGATTTAGCGGTTGGAGTGATTGGCGCTTTGAGACCTCTGGTCAGCTTTGGTCTTTAATGCGCTATCCTGAACACAATCTTTACGCTCTTCCTATCCTAAGTCATCAAGGTATAAGCATAACCTTAGCCAAAGGGATTAGTAGTGCCGCGTCCTCTCGAGAGTTTTTGGTCGGTCGTTGTTTAAACCAATCAGAACGTCAAGAGTATCGACAGCTAAACATCAAGGCTCAAAGAGATTGGTTAGCAGGCCGAGTCGCAAGTAAAGATGCATTAAGACATTTGGTATGGGAACGCGCTCAGCGCCCTCTGTTTCCCGCCGAAATTGCTCTTAGCCCAAGAGTAGCACAAACGGCACCTAGCTTTGCTAGATCAGGCTTACCGATCGACTTACAATATCATTATCCTTTGTCAATCAGTCATTCACAGGGGCGAGCCGTTGCCGTCGTCGCTAGTCCGCATGCTCAAGTACACTTTTTAGGGATTGATCTAGAGTTGGTCGTTGACCGTTCGGTTGATTGGCGTAATGCTAGTTTTTCTCCTGCAGAATTACGGCATTTAGACAGCCTAGCACCAGAAAGAGAATCTGAAGCTTTGACTTTGTGGTGGACTTTGAAAGAGGCGAGTGCCAAATGTGCTCAAAGTGGCCTAAAATCCCCGAAACTTTGGACAATACAAACCTGGCAAGCGATCTCTATGACGAACACAGCAGCCTCTACTCGCTTACAAAATGGCGTGACAACCTTATCTCAAGGTACTGCTATGGTATACTCGGAGTTAGATCAACATACATATCAGTTATATTGGTGGATCTTCGAAGAAGAGACTCAGCGCTTCTGTATGGCTTTGTGTAGAAGATAATTGATCTGTTCGGCAAAGTTGACCAAGCAAGCTTGCTCGTGTTAGGAGAGTCACTAATAAAGTCTCTCTTTAGGTAGAGGACATTACTTAACACCGCTTTGGGCGTATGAAATGAGGTTATCGTGTCAATGTTAATGAGCGTTCTCTCCCCTCAAACAGCACTGAATTGTAGAATAAGTAGCTGGGCTATTGGCTTTACTTGCTTATTGGGCTTAGGCTCTTTCTCTGCCAACTTGGCTTTTGCCGAACAGGGTAAAACTGATACCAAGCAAGCAGAAACAAGTAAGCAAGCGTCGAGTCAAAAAACATCGAGTCAAAAAACAGAAGACCAAGCTGAAACTATGGATAGTTTATGGGCAATTCAGCCAAATGATACCTTAGGGTCAGCAGGTTTTGTAGACTTTGATCAAAGCGGTGCGCCACCACGTTTTAATTGGGATCGTCTAGACCGTGATCGAGCTTCGGATAAAGTCTTTATTGAGCATCATGGTTACTTTCGCTTTAGAGCGGATTTGATGAATAACTTTGACTTAAATACCTATGATGTGAGCAATCGTCGTGGAACTTCACAGTATTTACCACCACTCACCGACCGTGAGGGAAGCAATCAAAAAGAATCGGATAGTCTAAGCTCGGCTAACCTACGTTTCCGTTATGAGCCCACCTTACATGCCACTGAGAGATTCAGAGTGCATGCGGTGATGGATATTCCGGATAACTTAGTTTTAGGCAGTATGCCAGATGGTGGACCATTGAGTATTAGACAGCGTCCAGATGCTCTTTTTGATGGCTTAAGCGGTACGCAAACGCCGATTGATGGCGCCTTGCGCTTACGTCATGTTTGGGGTGTCTGGGAAAATGATCTAGCACGCGTTGACTTTGGTCGTATGCGCCATCACTGGGGCTTGGGTTTAATGGCTAATGGTGGAGCCTGTCTTGATTGTGATTTTGGCGATAGTGTAGATCGTATTCAAGTGACGACTCAGCTTTTTGATCTTTATTTGAGCTTGTCTTGGGATTTTGTTGCTGAAGGCCCAAGTGGTTTTGGCGTTATTGATCAAGTGATGGGCCAAAGTTGGGATTGGGATCAACGTGATGATGTTGATCAATATAGTTTATCTATTGGTAATCGAGCGATTAGCCCCAAGGAACTCGCTCAGCAGCGTGAAAACCTAAAAGCAGGAAAGTCGGCTTTTGAATGGGGCTTTTATGGTATTTTGAGAAGTCAGCAAAATGCAGGTGCTTATCGTGACTTAGAAAGTACTCAAGCCGCACCCGATACCCCAGATCCTTTAGAGGGTGGCTACACGCTTTATCCAGCTCGACTTGAGATGTTTATTCCCGATCTTTACCTCAGTTGGAAGGTGCAACCGACCCCTAAAACGGAGTATAGCCTAAAGTTTGAAGCTGTCGGTACCTTTGGAGATTTAAATCATGTGCCTTTGGCAAGCTTTGCTGCCCAAGATGACCAAGCTTGTGAAGATCCAAGTCTACCGGTAGAGCAATGCCCAGAGTCCCAGGTTTATCAGCCTAAAAAGCGTTCTATTTCAGCATGGGGCTATGCTTTAGAGTTTGACGCTAAAAATGGCAATGTACGATATGGTCTACACCATGGTGGAGCCACCGGCGATGATCAGTCAGGATTCTTTGGCGGAAGTGATTACTTACCTCAAGGTGCCTTGGCCGACCCAAATACTTATGATCCTAATCTTAATGGCTTCCGCTTTGATCGTGATTATATCGTAGATATGATCTTGTTTAGAGAGGTCTTAGGAGGCGTTCATAATGCACTCTACTTTAAGCCCTACTTTGGCTATGAAGTACCAAAGGGACTCGATAGTTTTTGGGGTCTAAAAGCTTCAGCAATCTATGGTATGGCAATGAATCCAGAATACACAGCCGGTGGAGAGTCAGGACTTGGCTTAGAGTTTGATGTTGAAGCCTATCTTTTACAAACCAACCGCTTTAGAGCATCGGCCGCCTACGGGATCTTATTCCCTATGGGAGGGCTGAATCTCAGAGCAAATAATCAAGTTGTTAAGCAGGCTGAAACAGCACAAACTTTCCAACTTAATATGGGCATCATGTTCTAAGCTGATCAAGAGCTGTGCAGACTAAAAAGTCTGATCTTCGGCAATCAGTAAGCTTTGCGCAATTTCCCATAGCTCAGAATCTTCATCAATCAGTCGTGGAGACTGCTCTACAACTTCTCTCATCGGACACCAAACAACTTCAGAGCGTTTGATGCCAACCATGATCGGCTCTAAGGCACCGCCATCGAGTGCGGCATTTGCGGCCGCAAAGCCTAGTTTTGAAGCGAGTAGGTTGTCACGAGCGCTGGGTTGGCCACCTCGAGCAATATAGCCAATAATATTGACTCGCGTTTCCAAGGGTCGTCCCAAAAGCTTTGTAATCACTGGGTCAGCTTCCACTTTTTGACGGAAGTCTTCAGCAATTTTAGGGTTCTTGGATGCCTTTTTTACGCCTTCAGCCATCACGACAATGATAGAGCGATACTTTAGACGTAGGGCAGAACGAACTCGAGTTAAGACTAAATCTAAGTCATAACTCTCAGGATTTTCCGGAATCATAATAGTAGTCACTCCACCAGCAATACCCGAAGCGAGGGCTAACCAGCCACTACTATTCCCCATCACTTCCAAGATGACACAACGGCGGTGACTTTCAATGGTGTCACGTAGCTTTCTTAGCGCATCCACAGTATTATTTAATGCAGTATCAAAACCGATCGTATCTTCGGTACCCCATATATCGTTATCAATCGTGCCTGGTACACCTACTAAAGTCAGATGTTCTTTATAACGATCTTGATAGGCATTCACAATATAGGTTAGCCCCTTAAATGAGCCTTCGCCACCGATGACAATAATCGCATCAAGGCCAAGTTGTCTTAAATTAACCACCGCAACATCCGTAATTTCGGCTCGTCGACGGTTCCATGCCTCTGGATCAGGGTAGTCTTCGGGACAGGGTTTAAGTTCAGGAATACGACCTGTTCCAATAAAAGTGCCACCCTTGTGCATAATCCCCCGCATGGCTTGCCTTTGAATACTTTCCAAATGGTTCACCTCAAGTCGACCGGCTAAACCATTAAGACCCTCTTTAAAAAGAACCACCTCATGCTGTGGATTGACAGCCTTAATTCTGCGAAAAGCTGCTCGAACCGCTCCATTCATCCCCGGTGCATCACCACCACTGGTGAGGATGCCGATCCGCTTTCCTACTTTTTCTTCAATCATTTTAATTAACCTTTTTAAGTGATTTATAACAAGTATGCATCTGTATGATCGCCAGACCTCACTGAATATCAGTGCTGAATTATGTTAAATAGATCTCGCAAAGCTAAGGTGACAAGTCAAGAATCATGACGAAGAGTTAAAGGTTTAAAGGATTTGAAAGTGATAGTTGCTTGACAGAGCTTAGGATAATCGCCTTAATAATCTTCAATCTAGGGTCCAACAAAGGAAGAACAAATGTCTTTCGCAATCGTGATTAATGAAAAAGGCGGGCAACCTCGTCGACAAGAGTTTCTAAAAGGTGAAATCACCATCGGCCGTGTACAGGGGAATGATATCGTTCTGCCTAAGCAAAATGTCTCTAAAAGACATAGCCGAATTGTTTTAAAGAATGGCAAGTTTGTCATTTCTGATCTTAAGTCAACCAATGGGACTTATGTAAACGGTCGTAAGATCACTACACCTATGGTGATCAAAGAAACCGATAAGATTTATATTGGTGACTTTGTATTATCAACAGAGCTTATTGATGGTGTATCAGAAGGAGCGAGCAATCCTAATATTGCGCCACCACCTCCACCAGCAAACAGTCTACCCGGTGCTCGTCCTCCTTTCCCAGGTGGAATGCCTTCTAAAACGATTGCTTCGGGCATGTCTCCCTTTGCCCAACCGGAGCCGGCATCTGCTCCTATGACAAGTATTGCGCCTCCGCCTCCTATGGCTATGGAGCAGAATAGCTCACCGGCGCCCTCTCCTTTTGGGCAACCTGCAGCACCGGCTGTGCCACCGGTAAGTAGTCCTGTACCAGCTCCACCGGCTCCACCGGCTCCACCGACTCCTCCGGCTCCTACGAGCTCACCTTTTGCAAAGCCAGCTCAAAGCTTGACCGGGGATGCTGTACCAGTTGTCGCTGAAGCACCGGCTGTAGTCGAAGCACCGGCTGCACCCATGTCTAATACACCCGCTTCTCCTTTTGGAAGTCCTGTAGCACCAGTTGCACCCGCTTCTGCGGTTCCACCAGCGAGTCCGGTACAATCAAACCCAGCCGCACCCTTTGTGCCTAGCCCTCCGGCTTCTTTGCGAGCGCCGAGCGCTGCTGTACACAGTCCATCACCATCAGCAATGAACATTGATGCTTCCGTTTTTGATGGCCAAGAGGACAATGCACCTTTGGTTAAAATCCATCAGGCCTTGAATGAGGGACTCAGTCAGCAAGGACTAAGTACACCTCATCGCTATCGTCCTGGACAAAGCTTAAACCAAGACTTAGTGAATGCAGCTTTAGAAGTTCTTAAGCCCTTTAGTAAAGAGCACTCCGAAGAAACAATCAGTCAGGTGATTGATGAAGCCTTCTCAGTAGGTGCTTTGGGGCCTTTAGCTATCGATGAGACTGTGACAGAAATTTACCTAAACGGTGCGCATCAATTGGTATACCGACAGGGGCAATCAGGAGTTGTCACAGTTAAATCACCTTTTTCAAGTGTTGAGCAAGCCCAACGAGCGGCCCTTCGCTTATTGAATGGCCTTGGCCGCGAAGGTGAGCAACGAGGAGAAGGACGACTTGGTAACCTTAGAGTTCTTGTCGATCTCAATGGGGCTGAGGGACCTTACGTATGTATGCAAAGACCCATTCAGCAAAAGTCACTTTCTGAATATGCTCACTTTGATCAAAATGTTGTTCGTCAGCTGAGTAGCTTATTGGCCCAAGGCGGTAAGCTGATGATTGCTAGTCGTAGTGTTAAAGCTCAAGCAATGATGAGCTCTATGATTGCACATGAATGCTATTCGGATCGGCGAGTCGCAATTATTGGAGCAAATCATCATATTGGTAACAAGGCAACTTGGTTTACCCTTGAAGGAAGTGATGAAGCATTAAAGGGCGTTCAACAACTCACACCCGATATCGTTATGGTTCAAGATCAAGCTTGCTTAAATGGTGAATTAGTCTTTGAAACTCTTTCCGCTGCTTCTGGGGGTATGCTTTTAAGTACAGCTCGCAATGCAACAGCGGCGATTTCAAAGCTACAGCGAAGAGCGGGACATGATCACTTGGCTGTTGAGGCCATCGACTTAGTTATTTTTGTGACTGAAGATGGCAACCAACAAATGAGCGTAGAGCAAATCTATAGCCTCACTCAAGGTGTTCAAGTATACAGCCAAGGCACATTGACCGGTGATCTTGTTTAAGCTTATTGTTAAGTCTTCCATTTCCCTTTTTATTGTTTCTAGCTTCTTATCGTTTTTTAGCTACAGTTTACAGAGTATTGCTCAGAGAGATGAATAATGTATTTAGTTGTTGTTAATGATGAGAGAGGCGCACTTGTTTGTGAAAAAGAACTTCGCACAGAGCTCAGCATTGGTCGAACGACTGATAATCAAATTATTTTACAAAACTCATCAGTTTCTCGTAAGCATGCTGTTTTATACATTGATCATGACATGGTCTTTATTCAAGATCTTGGTAGCGTTAATGGAGTACAAGTAGACGATACTAATGTTCAGGGAAGTGTTCAGATCACTGAGCAGAGCCAAGTCAAGATTGGAAACTTTAAACTCTTTATCGAATATGTGTCTCCAGCCGAGACTGACCGAGGTGGCTTTCAAACAGCGGTTGTTCATCCCAATCAAGCTCATGGAAAAGTCGTGGTGATCGAAGGCCCACAAGCCGGTAAAGAATTTTATCTGTTCGAGCCGATCACGAGTGTAGGGCGTACAGAAGAAAATGATATCACCATTGCTCATATTTCAGTGTCTCGTCACCATGCCCGCATCAAATTAGAGGATAACGGCTCTTATGTGGTGACCGACCCAAGTTCAAGCAATGGGACATTCGTTAGAAATAGCCGAGTTGTCCAAGGAATTAGAGCTTGGCATGGTGATCATATTCGCTTTGGACAAATTGAATGCTTGCTGGTTGATCCGATGGGACAAGGAGTCAGTCAAACGCCTTGGCTAAGTCGTAAAGAGCTATGGATTGCAATCGCTGTATTAGCGATGCTTCTTGGGGTATTTGTAGATATTTAGAGTCTATATATTTAGAAAGAGAGTTGGGTTTTAAAAAAGACTTACTTTACTTTCTTAATTTGATCTTCCATTTTTTTCAGCAAACCATCAAAGCCACTTTTGGTAATAATTTTAATGAATTCTTCTTTGTAGTTATTGACTAAGCTGACTTCATCGATCACCACATCTTCAGCAACAAAAAGAGCTTCTTTTTTACCACTTTCTCCTGCTCTTAAGATAAAACGAAGTTCGACCTCGCCCATATTTTTGCTTGTGGTAATGGCCTCAACCTCTGCCCCCCCCTGCTTTCGAGGCGATTCATCTTCATATTCAATACTTGCATCTTGCTTAGCTTTACGAATCTTTTTCATATAGCTATGGAACACTAATTCTTCGAAGAGTTGCATAAACTTAGTTTGCTTATCTGCACTTTGTTGGTCCCAGTATTTACCCAAACTCGCCTTACTCATAGCCGGAAAGTCCATCATTGGCTTCACCACGGCAAAGAGCTTCGCATCAATATCTTTTTTAGTTTTTGCATCGGGTACAGGTAATGCAGTCAAGGCCAGTACCTTAATGACCTGAGTCTTTAAGAAGTCTGTGGCCGGTGTATTTGACGCCTCTGCATGTGCGTTTGAACTTAGACAAAGTTGAGAGGTAAATACAAACAGCAGAGTGAGTACAAGAGTAGGAATCGCTAGGGGAAAGCGTTGAGTAAACTTTAACATCTTAGATATCCTTAATGAATATGAGAGGCGAGAATAAGTCGAGAGTATCAGTCGAGAATATGAGTCGAGTGGTTTTGAACTTTGTTAATTAGGGTTTAGCGAACAGGTTACCGGTCTAAATGAGTCAGTGGGTCATCACCACTTAGGCTCCACATTCGGGTGAGTGCTAAATTATATTCATAAACATCTCGATCATAAGCGAGTGAAGTTTTTAAGTAAGCATTGATAGGTTCAAGAGAAGCTTGTAAGCCGATTAGACCAATATCTTTTTTGAGCATCACAGAAGTGACCCATTTCTTAGCTTGGACTTGAGCCTCATCTCTAAACTGAAGAACTGCTTTTTTTTGCACTAGTGTTTGATACTGTTGGTTAATTTCTAAAGTAATCTGCTGTTGTAGACCATAGAGTTCTGCTTGGGCCTTCGCCAAGTCGGCAGCACTTGCTTGGAGCTTTGAGCTAAGTTGGGCAAAGTTTAAACGCCAACTTAAGCCTAGGTATGCACCATAGCCAAATGTGTTAAAGGGGTCATTTGCAAAGGGATCTGGGTTATCTTCGGCAGAAGTACCTCGAGCAAAACCAAAAGTACCGATAAGGGCAATATTAGGGAAAAAGTTGGAAAGCGCTTGGGCTTTTAATGCTTCGCGAGCCAAGACTTGCTGGCGAGCGGCTTGAAGCTCGGCACGTTGTTTTAAGGCACGCTCTAAATAAACTTCTTTGGATTCAATGTCAGCCTTAATCAGCTTAAGTTTCTTGCTTTTGGCCTTGATGTCAGTCCCAGCATCAAGCTTACAACTCATTTGAATGCCTTGGATTGCATTTTGGCGTTGAGCTTGAACTTCGGTAGAGGCGATATTGAGCTCTGCCTCTTTAATACTTAATTTACTTAAGTCATTAGAGGTGTATTTACCCGCTTCGTTTTTAAGACTTTTCTCAATTCGCTTTCGAATCTTTTTAAGATAGCGTTCTGCCTTTCTAAAAGTTCTTTGTGCACGATGGGTTAAAACAAAACCATAGTAAGCTTGAAAAGCTAAATGATCAAATTGACGTTTGGCGACTTGGTTCAAGCTTTGATATGCGTTAAATCCAGCGCGAGCTGCATCTTTACCATGACTGATTTTACCAAAAGTAATTAAAGGTAAGGTCAGGCTCGCTGTGGTTCGGGTAAAGATACCCATGCCATCCGTATCACTCAAGCGAGCATCATCTTGTATATCCTGATTAGGGCAAACAATGACCGATGAGAGTCCTTCACCATTCATGAGACCGGGATTTACGCAGTACTTTAGAAGTCGTCGAGCCGGTAAGGGCGCAAGTAAACTATCTATGCTAAGAGAAGGAAAGACGCTATTTTCAGCAAGAGTGACCTTACTTTTAGCCTGTTCTAGCTGACTTAAAGCGATTCTTAAAGCGGGGTTATCTTTACGTGCGCAGTGCGCAATCGCTTGTGGGGTGATTTGCTGAGTATCTAACTCTTTTAGTAATTCTTTGGCCAAGAGAGATGAAGTCACACTTAGATTGAAAATAAGAGCAACTAGTATCATCTGTGTGATGGAAAAATATTCTATAGAACGAGAAAACTTGTTCGATGCGCTTGTCTTAATACACATAACCCTTACCTTAAATCCACCAGTGATCAGTGCTATGATGAGGTAAGCACAACTTTAAGCGCTCTCCCAAAATAGGTTTGAGTCGTTCTTCGCATATTTTCACGATATCACTTGGTCGATGAACTTGGCTAAAATGCATCAGAACAACATGCTTATTGTCCATTTTCTCAGCCCAAGGAATCAATTCTTCAATATGAATATGACAGCCGGCTCGAGCCACTTCTACGCCTTTACGATCATTTAAAAAAGTGCATTCGATGATTAAAATCTCGGCCTTTAGGGCTTCCGGATTATGTTTTAGCGCTTCCGGAAGGGTATCGGTTAAATAGGCTAGCTTGGGTCTGTCTACCCAATGGCTGACTTCAATCCCTTGATCTTTAAGCGCTTTAATTTCGTTACCCTTTAAACCTTGGTATTCAGGGCGTAGTTTGGAAACTCGATTAAACAATAAATAACCAAGCGAGGGCACAGGATGAAAGGTTTGCAAAGCCTTAACCCACAGATCTTGACGTAATTGGAGCTCATCGTCTTTTTCCATTGGCTTAAAATCAACTTTTAGAGGCCAATGATGTAGTCCACTTAACTCATCAAGAACTTTTTGAAGCTGTTCTTCCAAGCCCTTGGGACAATATAATTTTAAGGGTTTATCCGCAGAACTGATCATCCCGCGCATACCTAATAAGCTAGGCAGAGCGCCTAAGTGATCAAGGTGAGCATGGCTTAAAAATAAGTGTGATGCAGTTGCTCCACCACGAATGGCTAAGCCAACATCAAATAAACTATCAAGTTCAGGAACATGAAAGGCGGTATATAATCCACCAAGCGAAGCGCCTCTTAAGGTATAGGCGCCGAGTTTAAGCTCACTTAAAGCACTCAATGTTACTGTTCCTTTACTGTAAAATAAACCGAGAGTTGGTAGTCACAGGATTCGGCGCTAAGGAAATCCCTAGACCAGTTTTCTGTGATTTGTTGGATGCACTGTGTCAAAGGTGGTGCAATAATCATCGCTTCAGTAATTTCTGGTCGCATTCGATCTTGAGCAGCGAAAGTCAATGATTGAGAAAGACTAAGTTTCCCATTGAATCTTACTCCATTTTCTTTTGGTTGTTCTTCGATTTCATCTTGCATACCCTTGGATACCATAGGCATGAAATCGCTTGGATGATCAGAACGGGCAATGGCCAAAAAACGTTCTAATCTTTCTTGATCTTGCTGTGCTCTAATCGTCTGTCCACCACGACCATGACTACGATCAATTCTTTCCTTAAGAGCCGATAGATCGATGTAGCGAGCACGTTGAGCTGCAAAGAGCAACTCAGACATACAGTTTTGATTTAGATTGTTATCAAGAACCTTTAAAAACTTGCTCCACGTTCTTTGATTACGGCAAACTTTACGTTTAATTTTTCGCTTCCCTTTTACAGCGTTTAATCTTTTTGCAAGTAAGCGACTCTTACGCAACTCAAAGCGACCCTGCCAGCCAGTTTCAAGAGCACCGCTACCATCGGCTCCGAGGATCCCAAGTGCGGTACTTGCAACTTGTGCTTGTTGTTGATGTTGACCCAATAAACGATAACTAGAGCTTGTAAAGCGCGTGGGTAATAACACGGATTGAGCCTGAGGATCTTGTGCTTTGAGCCAACCTTGAATCACCGGACGCTCTCCCTGATCACCTTTGGCATACTCAGAATACTTTGAATGGTTTAACCAAAAAACATAGGTATGGCTTTGGTTTAAATGCTTTAGGTCAACATGGAGGATAATATGGTGATCGATATATTCGATCTGACTTAAGCCACGCCACGAGTCTCCTTGTTTTAAGGCCAGATAAAGAGGAAACTGATTTAAAGGAAATTCGGGGGTAAAAAAGGCTTGTGCCTTAGGCCAGTCTTGGGTTTCTAAAGAGCTCAATAAGTCTTGCACCGAATCATTAGGTTGAGCTTCATGTTCACAGGACAAAAACAAAATACTGAGCATTAGGATTTGTACGATCAGTCGCAAATCAGCACACTTATGAGAATTCGATCGAGAAGAATAAAGAACCATGATACTTATTTTCTCATATTTGCAGTTGTTAAGGGCGCTATGCTAAGTGGTAAATCTTGATTAATACTTCGATAGCGATCAAATAATTGTATTAAGTCTTTAACGGTCGTTTGGGCTTGAGGATGAACAACAAAACCATGCAAGAGTTTTCTTGTTTGGGCTCTTTCCATAATCGTAAAAAGATCTTCATTCCAAGTTTTTGGATCTTCAGTTAGTGCACTTTTGATACGCTCAGGCTTACTTTGGTCACTCTGTCGAACATATAAGGAAATATTGGCAGGCTGGGTAGTTGAAGATTCAGCAAACTTTGCATGAAGCAGACGCTGAGGTTTGACTAGACTCTGCACAGAGCGCCGAGTTCCCAAGTATATAAGACCAGGTCCTTGTTCACTTTGTACGATTAAACTCAATTGCTGTGTGCCTAAACCTTCCATCCATGACATGAGCTGAAGTAACTCCTGGGCACTTGAGCCAGCGGGAAGCGCCAGACTTACATGCTGAGTATAGCTTGCTTGTGCCTGTTCAGCTAAGCGTTGTCGCTTGGCAAAGGCCTGACTTACGCTCAAAGAGATTAACTTACGGTTTGCTTTACCGGCCAAGGCTAAACCATCAACAAAAACCAATGGTGGTGCCCAAACCAAGACTACACTTGATTGCAAGCGCCCTCGTTGATCTCGTCCGCTTAGCCCTCCATGCCAAGGTAGGGCTTGGCTAACATGGGGTAAGTACTTTAATTCGTTTTTCTTGACAGTCTCAGCGCTTAAGCCAATTGGCTCAATTAATTCAGCAAGTTGACGATAGGCGCCAAGAAAGGGAAAGGACTGAATCTGCCAACTCGTTTGATTGGTCCTTACCTTTGATTCTAGTTCTAGTTGCAGCAGCAAAGGCCATTGTCGTCTTTGATAAGCAAAAAAAGCATCCCATGTTCCTTTTTGATTTTGACTGATCGATAAAAGGCCTAGGCTTTTGTCAGAAAGCTTGGCTTGGGTGAGCTCTTGCAGTTGTGTGCTTGCTCGTTTGCTAAGATGATTACTGAACTGCTGAGCATTGAATTCATCTTGAGGGCTCAAAGCTCTCTCTAGAATATATTCAGCCAAGTTCCATGAGCTTGAATTAGGCACAGACTGTGACTGACAGGCACTTAAAACCATAAAGATACTAAGTGCCAAGTAGCTCTTTAGTGTAGGCTTAACTCTATGTTTAAGACGCAGTTGGCCTGTGTTAATTCGACCAATGGCAAGTTGGCTAGTGATCATTCGGCAAGAGGTAAGATCGATATTTTTTAGATCTGCCTTGCTCAAATTATGACTTGGCTTAGATGGCTTAGATGGCATGGATACTTAAATCATTCGTTCTAATTTACTAAAAACCAAAAAGGTTTAATTTAGTAGCCAGCAAGCTCTTTAAGTTGCTCGAGTACATCTTCCTCATATGGTAAAGTAGCACGCTCGATAATACGAGAGAAAGCGATCGGTACATCCTTGGCACCTAGACGGTACACAGGGGCATCAAGCCATTCAAATAAGTGACGAGAAATTGTTGCTGAAATCTCCGCACCAAAGCCTTGAGTGACGTGATCTTCATGAACAATTAAGACTTTACCGGTCTTTTTAACGGAAGCCGCAACTGTCTCAAAGTCCCATGGTCTAATGCTTCGTAAGTCGATGACTTCAACTTCTACACCCTCTTTGGCCATCTTATTGGCAGCACGTAAGCTCCAATGCACAGGAGTGCCCCAGGCAATTAAGGTAATATCACTACCTTCGCGGCGTACACGAGCTTTACCAAGAGGAACAATATGCTCATCATCACAGCGAGGAGTCGCAGCAAAGTTTTGGTTATAAAGGAATTTTGGCTCTAGGAAGAAAGTCATACCTTGGCTACGTAAACAGGTACGTAAAAGACCGGCAGCATCATCAGCAAAGGCAGGAGCAACAACTCGAACACCGGGTAGATGAGCAAAGATCGCTTCTACATTCTGAGAGTGATACAGACCACCTCCAATGTAACCACCGCTTGATAAACGAATCGTAATATTTGGACAGAATTGGCCCTTGGTACGCCAGTATTCGTGGCTCATTTCTACCAACTGCTCCATTGCGGGCCAAACATAGTCAGCAAACTGAGCCGCTTCCACAACCACACGAATATCATCACGATAACGACTTAAACCATTAGCGGTACCAACGATATAATCTTCGGCAATTGGACCATTAAAAACACGACCTCGCCCAAACTTTTGTTGCATATTCTTGGTTACGTTGAAAACGCCACCCTTGTCCTTACTTGCGACATCCTGTCCCCACAAGAATGTATGCTCATTGCGCTCAAACTCACTATGGAGAGTCTCATTGATCGCTTCACGGATTTTCCATTTATCGCCTTCACTCGGGCTTGGACTTTCAACAATGTCAAGCATTGGAGGCCAAGCAAAGTCTTCTACTGAGGCAGGGTCCGGGTCTGCAGAAGCCTCAACTGTGGCGGAAGCCTGGTCTACAGCGGCCAAGTTTTCAGCCTCGATTTGAGTCAAGCTCTCTTCATCCATGATTCCATGCTCAAGGATGATTGCTTTGAGCTTGGCAAGAGGACAGGCCTTGGCTGCTTCTTCACGCTCTTCTTCAGAGCGATAAAGCAAGTGATTATCTGAGTTAGAGTGGGCACCGATACGAACGCATTGAGCATGTAATAAGCAAGGGCCCTCGCCACTGCGAACATAATCGATCGCTTCTTGCATACCACGGTAGCAGTCAAAATGATCCGTACCATCAACATTCACGATTTTGAGGTTTTTTAGGCCACGATAATTATCAGATACATTGGGGTTAGCGCTTTGCTCACTGACCGGTACAGAGATACCATACCCATTATTTTGGACCACAAAGATGACTGGTAGTTGCTCACGGCTTGCCCCATTAAGTGCCTCGTAAACATAGCCTTCGCTCGTGCTTGCTTCCCCTTGACTTGAGTAAGCGATTTCATCCCCACCATAGTGCTTGGCGGCACGAGCTACACCTACCGCATGAAGTGTATGATTACCGGTGCATGAAGACACATTTTGGATGCGAATTGATGGTTTTGCAAAGTGGTTTGACATATGACGACCACCGCCCGCAACATCACCCTCTTTAGAGAGACCATTCATAATGATTTCTTCTGGGGTTAAGCCCGCTGCTAGTGTAGTGAGCAAGTCACGATAGTAAGGGAATAAAAAGTCTTGGCCTTGACGGAAAGCTCGGCCTAAGATCAGCTGAATGCCATCATGGCCAGCAAAAGGGGCGTGATAGCTCCATCCCTTGGCCTTACGGATATATCCTACAGCTCTGTCCTCGAGAAGTCGTCCCATATGGTTGATGCGGTACCACTCTTTAATTTCCTCAAAAGAAACTCCGCGATATTGTTTAGAAGCATTCTCTGTATTCATGTTCGATCCTTTGGGCGATGTAAGTCGGCGATAAAATGCCACTTAAGATCGGTAAGGGTCAGAGTAGTCTCTGATCGATCTCTAAAGTTTAGTCAGGTTATGATTGGAAGTCACTCTAAGGAACTCTCCTTGCATAGGTCAAGCTTGGAAATTATAAAAAGCTAAAAATCGTCAAAAGCTGAACTTATGAATGAGTGCTTACCTAATGCAAAGCTTTATAGCCTAGATTGAGTCTAGATGCTAAGACTAAGATGATGAAATCAGCATGAGATGATTTCTAGGATCAGAGTAATCCAAAAAATTAAAGTGCTGAATGATACTTAATCTCCTTGTCGATTTGTTCAGTGATTGATATGAAATTGCAAAGCAATATCGCTGAGAAGAGGTGAGTTATGGCTGAGCAGAAATACAGTATCCTACAGAAACTAGATGCCGGTGGTATGGCAGAAGTATGGAAGGGTAAAGCCACGAGTATGCGTGGCTTTGAAAAGTTGGTCGCCATCAAAAGAGTTTTGCCGGATCTTGCTAAGAAAAGTGATTTTATCAACATGTTCTTAGATGAGGCTCGGCTGTCTTTGCACCTGAATCATGCCAATGTTGTTCAAACCTTTGATATTGGCAGTTCGGAAGAAGCTTACTTCATTGTGATGGAGTGGGTAGACGGCATGAATCTTAAGGGGATCTTGGAAAGCATTCAGTTGAGTGGTGATAAAATTCCTGTTGAGCAGGCCTTATTTATTGCCAAGGAGCTTTGTAAAGGTCTTTATCATGCGCATCGGCGTAAAACACCGGATGGTAAGCCATTAAATATTGTGCACCGTGATATTAGCCCACCCAATCTATTAATCAGCCGAGAAGGCGAAATTAAAGTCGTAGACTTTGGGTTGGCTAAGGCTGCAACTCAAGCATTGACCACTGATCAAGGGATGATCAAAGGCAAGTTTAGTTATCTATCACCGGAAGCCGCATGGGGTAAAGTGGTTGATGAGCGGGCGGATATCTTTGCGGTTGGTGCATTGATTTGGGAAATGCTTGCCGGTAGACGTCTTTTTGATGGAGCAAGTAATAAAGAAACTGTGCTTATGGTGCGTGAGGCTCATGTACCTTCACTTGAGGACCTAAATCCCTATGTTGATGCTGAGCTCATGAATATTGTTTATCGGTCATTAGCAAAGGAGCCAGACAATCGTTATTCAACAGCAAAAGAACTTGGCCAAGATATAACCAACTATTTATTTAAGCACCGTCTTAACGTATCTAGCTATGACATCGCTAATCTTGTAGAAGGTGTTCTGAGTGAAAAGGCTAAGGATAAGCAATTAGAACCAAGTTGGCTCGATGATTTAGGTGAGGTTGAAGAACAGTTGGTTCAGTTCACTTCCCTAGATGACCTACATCAAATGACTTTCAAATCTGTTTCCGAAGAAAGTGGGCTTCATAACCCAAGTTTAATCAAGGGTGAAGACCCAAGAGATTGGGTCGATGAGTTTGGGGTGAGCTTTACGCCACCACCCGGCCAAAGTGCTCGCTTAGATCTTTCAGCCGGAGAAGGCAGTGCCAAGGGCGCCTTTTCTTTGACAAATCAAGTGCCGGTGCCGACTCCACAACCAGCAGAGCAAGCGCCTTCAAATCAAAGCTTAACCACGGGGATGAGCTCGGCTCGTCAAGGTCCACAATCAGCTCGTCAAGAAAGCCCACAGGATCCAGAACATACATCTACCAAAGCCAAATGGTGGATTTATCCACTAGCGGCCATCATCTTAATGGTGTTAAGTTTACTTGTGGGTACTCTACTGCCCGGATGGCTAGGATTGGTGCCCAATCAATCTGTAAATCAAGTGAATCAGCAAACACAAACTCCAGCTGTACTCCCCTCGGAAACTCAAAACGAAGTTAAAGAGGAAATTAAAGAGCAAACTCCATCTACTGAAGATGACTTAATCATCGAAGAGGAGATTAACTTTGAGTAATCTTTCTTTAGAGGAACAGGCTCGTTTTTGCCTTAGCCAAGGACAGTATAGCAAGGCTGAGACTTTATTTTTAGAAGCTTTTGAGCAAAATCCCGAGCAGGCTAATCTTTTAGAAGGTGTTGCCCGTTCAATGATGGGGCGTAAAGCATGGACTGAAGCTAAAGAACTGTATTTATTATTGATTGAGCAAGGAGAGGGCAATTCAGCTTTTGAACGAAGACAGCAACTTGCAGAATGTTATTTTCAACTTCAAGAGCATGATCATTGGCTAGCCCAAATCAGAAGTCTGATCGAAAGTAATGAAGTGAGCCAAGATCGCTTGGTCATTTATGCTCAGCGTCTATCTATGTTTGGTTTTCAGCAAGAAGCCCTACGGATATTGAATAGAGCTTTACGTTTAGATGATCGTCAGGTGGGAGTTCATCAAGCCTTTGCTCATGTATATCTTAAACTCAATGAGCGTAGCAAAGCCATTCAGTCTTTGAGCGCAGTAGCTGCCTTAGACCCAAGCCATCCAAGTGCCATTAAGCAACTCTCGGAGCTGCTCAATCAAAGAGTACCGACTTGGCACTTTCCGATGATGAATGATCATCCTCGTAACCAAGCTTTTGAGGAAGCAATTATTGCTCGCTTAGAAGAGGGTGATACTGTTTTAGATATTGGGTGTGGGGCCGGATTACTTTCACTTATGGCGGCAAGAGCCGGCGCTCAAAAAGTGATTGCTGTTGAAAGTGAACCAGAGGTCGCAAAGGCAGCCAGTGAGATCTTTAAGAAAAATGGCTATGATGAGCAGATCCATTTGGTTGAAGGCCGTTCAACATCATTACAAGTCGGCGTTGATATCCCTAGTAAGGCCGATCTTTTAATCAGTGAAATCTTTGATGTGAGTCTTTTGGGCGAGGATGCACTGAATACCTTTAGGCATGCACAGCAACATCTATTAAATCCCAATGCTAAAGTGATTCCGGCTCAAGCAAAAGTTTGGTGTGCTTTGGTGGAAAGTGATGAATTACGGGCTCGTTTTCATGTGGATGACTCTTGTGGCTTTGATTTAAGCACCTTTAATCGCTTAAGAGACCCTAGAGTTTTACAGTTAGATCTAGGACGCTTTGATTACACCCTTTTACATGAGCCCATCGCGGTTGTAGACTTTGATTTTGAAAACGAGATTTCTATGCTTGGTCAAACCTTGAGCATGGCACCCATCACCCAAAGCGGACGAGCTGATGGCTTTATCTTTTGGTATGATCTTGTTTTAGCGCCAGCGACCGAAGATCGAGAAGCAATCATTTTGTCGACCGCTCCAAATCAGGAAAATACTCATTGGTTGCAAGGGTTTGCACCCTGTTATGATGAGCAAAGACAATTTACTGAGGGTGACTTAGCTCAAATCATTTGTGGCTATCGACGCTTTTTATTATGGCTACAGTTGGTCTGAATCACTAAGTATAACTCACTAAGTATCCAACTAGAAACCCAGACTCAAAAAACTGATCTATATGCATAGCCGTAGCACTTTGTAGAACTCGCTAAATTTTAACTCATTAAGGTTTCAAATATGAACTCTCTTAGTCGAAGCTTATTTTATAGTCTTTATATAATATCCTTTGTGACATTTTTGATCTCTGTTGAGATTGCCCTCATTTCAATGTTAGCCGTCTGTGTGATTAACTTGATTATTTTGGTGCTCAAACGTAATCAAAATGAGGCGCAAAGCAAGCTTCCTCATTGGTTTGCCTGGAGCATACATGGCTTAGTTTTAATCGCCGTTTATATGGCTTATTTTGGTGTGGCTAATATAGTAGGTTCTGGCCGAAAACACTCTGCTCGAATGGCTGTTTCTACCCTAAGAACGCTACATTGGGCCGAGCGACAATGCATACCAAAGCTTGGTCGTGTCTGTACCATTGGTGAACTGAAAGGCGAGGTCAAAAATGATCAATTTAATACGACTTTACTTAGACACGATTTTAAACGAGTTATCGATCAAAAAAGTCAAAAGGAATACGGGCGCTTAGGCCAATATTATATTTTGGTGGATAATCATCAAGATCAAGGCCGTTGGCTCGCCTATACATGGCCGGTTAATGATCCCACTTTGCAGGCCTTTTGTATCGATCAAGATGAAGAAATTATGGAATTACCCATTTCCAAAGAAAGCGGGGCTCATTATTTAGGCTTAGAAAATGCACCTAAAATCGATGCTTGCTTGGGTAGCTTGCATATAAACCCTAATCCACCCCAAACCCAAGCCCAATTAGAAGCCATAGCCCAAGGTAAAAAGCCACCGCCACACACACATTTAGGTGAAGATCAAAAAGAATGGCAACGGTGGAGAGGCAGAAGAACTCGTATTTCTAAATCAAGAAAATAAGCGACTCATTTGGTATGTTTACTTAGGCTTTGCGGCGGCAATGATAGACCAAAGACTCATTACCCTCAGCGACTGGCCCCCCCTCAAAATCTCCGGCAAGATGTAAGATCTCAAAGCCACAAACATCCAATAATAAGGCGAGTTCTTGAGGGTAATAATAGCGGTGTGAAAGCTGAATACTATGGTGTTCAGGTGCATCACATTCCTCACCCAAAGGTGGATCGACTCGATCATAGTAAAACCATACTTGATTTAACTGTCTTACATGATCATAAGCGCTTTGTTCGCTATAATTGTAGGTTGCACCCCAAGTTGGATGCCTAAAGTCCACGCCTTGAAAACGAGCAAAGGAAGGTCGATTTAGGTATTCAAAGTCAGGCATGAGCACATCAAAGATCATTAAACCACCCTCTTGTAGGTGATCATGTACGCATCTTAAGCAGGCTTTGGCATCTTCAATGGTATACATATGCTGTAAAGCGTTAAAGGGAAGGGTGATCAAAGGGAATGTTTCACCCAAAGCAAAGGCTCGCATATCGCCTTGTACCAAACGTAAGTTTCCGCGCTTGGCTTTGGCCAATTTTTGTCGTCTTTCTTCAGCGACCTTGAGCATACCTTCATGTAGATCAACCCCGATGACTTTAGCGCCAGAGCGAACCGCCGGTGCCGCTATTCTTCCGGTACCTACACCAAGTTCCACACACCAACCCTGAGCTTCTTTGTAGCGCTCGGTATAAAATTGAACATCCTCACGACGGGTTTTAAACTCATAATCATAATAATAGGGATCTTCATAAAACTGCGTGGTACCGGCATGAAGATCAAAGTCGAGTTCTTCGCTTTCTTCCTCATGAGTCGGAGAAGATTCTAGTTTAGCTGTATTATCGGGTTCAGACATAATTTATGACCTCTTTAGTTTAACTCATCATCAGCTTTTTATACGGAATAAGTTCACTGAATAAGACGCTTTTTGTTAAAGTGTTTTATACCACCTAGTCTAACCATAGTCTAAAGTCGAGTAGATGATGCATTCAAATCCGGTAAATACTCAGAATACACATCAAGACTTAAGTCAGCATTGGTCCATTCGCCGCCTGCAGGGTCTTGATCCTCATGAGCATGACTTTCAAGAGTTCAAGTCCTCCGAATGGCTGAGCAGTGGGAGTGATATTCAATCTGATTTCTTAATGCTTCTTAGTAAGCAGGTTTCGGCCTTTACCAATGGAGCTGGAGGCTTGTTGATTATTGGGATGAGGGATGATGGCAGTCTTGATCAAGGGGTCAATACACAACTCAAAGGGGGGACTCGAGAGTGGCTTGAAGATGTCGTCTCAAGCTCGGTCACACCTTTATTAAAGACCTTTAATGTGTTTGAAGTGACAGTGGACTCCGAAACGCAATTTGAGCTTGATAAAGCGCAACCTAAAGCGAATCAAAGTGAGCAAGATCAAAAGAATGAGAATGGGGGGGGCACTAACATCACCAAAGCGATTTATATTATTGACTTACCTCGTAGTGAAGAAGCGCCTCATCAGGCCAAAGATCACCGATACTATTTAAGAGTCGCTGGAAAGTCTCGTCCCATGAGTCATTTGCATCTTGAAGATGTGATTCGCCGAACAAGTTTACCCAAGGTGACCTTATCCAAGTTTGGACATTTTGGAGAACCGGAGCCGGATCATCATGATCAAAGAGGTCCGCGCTGCTTTGTGATGCTTAGAACCTTTGTGCATAACTATGGTCGAGTCATGGCCAAGCATGTGGGCGTTGAACTTACCTTGCCTAGAGCTTTTATTGGTAAAGAGGTACGTAAACGCATGGAAGACTTAAACCAGACACATTATACTCAAAGGCCAGGGCATAGTTCATTTTTTCGCTATCACTCAACCCCACTTTTTCCGACTCAAGAAGTATTTGCCTTGTGTATTTGGGTCTGCGTTCACCGGAATAATATGAATGCCTTGAAGAGTGATGCAAAGTTGCTATGGTCGGTATATGCAGATGACTCGATTCCAAGCAATGGAGAGTTGGATTTGATTTCTTTTCCTGCGATTAGACAGGCTATGGAATGGGTTGCCTCACAAAAAATATAAGGTTTTGATTTGATGTATATATATGAAACTAAAGCTAAATCCATAAAGGGGGCTCAATGAAAGAATCAAAGGGTTTTATGAGTAATTTCTTTAGCCTCAAGCTCTTCTTAATCATTGCGGTCGTGAGCTTATGCTTTGCTGAAGCAAGCGCTAAAAAAAACAAGACTGATCTGCAATGGCAAAAAACTCATAATGGTCAAATTATTAGTCTTAGACGAAACAAAGGTGATGCGCTTGCCGTACGTCAAAGGCTAGTCCATCTTACCGAAAAAGAGCAGGCAAAGATTAGTACCGAGCTTTCGCATTTGACCAGTGGTTGTGCTTTGGAACTAAATTGGTATTTGGCAGATATGACCAAGCAAAAGCATAGTCTTGAACCGGCTCAACGAGGCTTGCGTCAGCTTGCTAAGCAGATCAAAGACAGCACTTGGTCAGCGCTGAAGCAAGGCACAAGTAGTTTAAGTTTTAAAGTAGAGCTACCAAAAGGAACTGAACTCGCCCAAATCGATTGGTTTGGTTGCACAAGAGCGATTGAACGTCCGCAAGAAAAACCGCCAGAGACAGGCCTTAAAGGTAAAAAAAGACCAACCTTACCCAATGGGGCAAGAAGTACTCGCGCTATTGGGATGGATTCAATCTTGGGACAAAGTAAACCTAGCGCTAAAGAGTTGCAGAGTGAACTCCGTGGCAAAAGTCTGATTTTACGTAGTCCAAACTGGGCTTTTGCTGTGGTGATTCGAGGCCCAAAGGCACCCAGTAAAGTGAATGAGGGTTGGACTTGGCATGATCAAGGCGTACAAAAGGCACAAAAGACAGAAAAAGAGCAAGAAAGTGGAGTCAAAAAAGAGCGCGAAAAGCCATTAAAGCTTCAGATCAGCATCATACATGCCACAGCACCTCTCACACCGATTAACCCCTTTGTAGATGATTTTACTGTGGCTGATCAAAGTCAAAAAGAATGGCAGATACTCAGCGACTTTCTAAGCTATGAAGAAGGGATTATTGATGGCTTAGGAAAGCACTCTCAAAGTTGGTCTTGGGCTAGCTTGATGTTAATGGCAACGCTCAATGAAGCGGACTTAGCCAAGTTATCAGCGTCTTGGTGTGAAGCCGCCTTAATCGCAGCCCTTAAATCTTTACCGGCTTGGCCCCATATTTTTAAGGCCTATATGCGACCTATGAAGCCTTTGGATGGACGACTGATGTTACCCATTGCCCTTGCGCAGTATCTTTTTAGGCATCCTGAAGGTAAAAAGCGTGCCGAAGACTTTTTAAAAACCAAGTTTAAGGGCATTATGCTTAGCTCAGTCGTTAAGCGTCATATGCAAGATATTATAGGACGGGCCTCATTTTTTGCCAATCGTCCGGCCCAAAAACACTTGATTGCAGTCAGTGAAACAGAAGCGGATGAGTTGAAGCAAGAAGGACTCGAATATAGCTTTGCAGAAAGTGTAGCGATCATGCCTAAAACTTTATCTGCCATCGAGCAATTTTTATCTGATGATCAGATGAAGCGAGTTTTGGGCGCACCCATTGGTTTGGCTCTCAGAGCCACTAAGGTTCAAGCCGCTTGGGCCGAAAAGGCAAGACCCTTCTTTAGAAGACAATTAGAAGTATATGAAGCGAGAAGTCGCATTGAAAATTGGGGACGCTTTTTGGAGCTTAAAGACCCTGAAAGCGCCTCATTAAGTATCAAGGCCAATATCAAATACTACACTGATCGACTCAATCATACTCCACCCTCACTAAGTGCGTATGTTGCCTTTGATATTTTATGGGGACAGCATGATCACTTTGAATTAGAAGATCTTCTTAATAGCGTACGTCCTTATCCGGCAGGTTTAGTCAGTGAGCAAGGTCTTTTACTCAAGAATGATCTACCCTTCCGCAGTGAACTTAGTCCGCTAGACCTCAGCCAACTCATGCCCAACACAGGGGCAGGTGCCCTGTGGATCTATGCGCTCAATCGTCAACTCAAACGCAAATGGCCCTACAAACTCATCATTAAGCTCGAAGACAGTCGCCTAGCGCTGTGGAATGGCCTCAAATCAGGAGCCAACCAAGAGAATCATCAGAAGCACACCAAGCATATGGATGCATGGCACAGCCCCCAACTAAGCTTTTTTGATACACTCGCATTATTTATTAGTGAGCCACCGCCCATTGAAGCCAAGCAAAATGTGGACTCTCGCGAGCTTCGTTAGGTTGGGGTATAAAGGTAAGATGATATTCGTTGGTGCATCAACCAAAGCTAAATCATTAAAGCCGGCCTCACATAGACTTTTTCGGCATTTGGGTTATTAAAGCTGAGAACTCTTAGGTCAGGATTAACTTCAAGAACCTTTTTTAGCCACTCTTGGCAGGCACCGCAGGGACCTAGTTTAGATAGCTTTTCGTCTAGGCTCAGTACGGCCACTGCTTTGATATTCTTGCGCTCTAATTGTGGAAACTTGCAAAAGGCAGTGCTGATCGCATTACGTTCGGCGCATAAGGTACCGGTGGGTAGTGAAACTTCTACATTAACCCCACGAATGAACTCTAGTTTCTCATTGTTTTCGGGATTTTGAATCACAACAACGCATAAAACTTCTTTTAGGCCTTTGCGGTGAAAAAAGAGTCGCTCATCTTTATCATCCATCTCTTTGGGTCTTATCGGACGTTTATTTTTATATTCCTTAGCCCAAGCTCTTAGTTCCTTAACCGCTTGTTGATTAATCTGATCTAAGTTCTGTTGATCTACTTCAATCCATTCGCTTACTGAGGTGACTTGATAAAGATTAGCGTTATATAGCTCAGTTGGCTCATCAGGTGTATTCTGTAAGCTTTTTCTTGCTTTGGTAATCATATGCATGAAGGGAGACCACTCAGCTAAAGCAAGAGTCAAAGCAGCAATCATGCTTGGCGTACCTGTGTTGACAGAAAGATGAATCGCAATCTGCTTAGACCAATCTTCTCGGCTTTGACCCTTAGCTTCCAACTCATCAGCAACCTCAAGAGCATACTTACGGAGTTTTTGTTCTAAGGTTAATAACTGTGAAGCTTGGATGTGATGTGGTGAGCTTTCAATTGAATGTGTTTCTACAAGAAAGGACTGTTCTTGTCTTTGCTCTTCTTTCAGCTCTTCTTTCTGATCTTCTTTCAGCTCTTCTTTCTGATCTTCTTTCAGCTCTTCTTTCAGCTCTTCTTTCAGCTCTTCTTTCAGCTCTTCTTTTTCTCGAGCCTTTTTTAAAGCAGCTCTTTCTTCTTTTTCCTTGACTCTAATTTCAGTGATTAGCTTGTAATCATTAAGTCTGAGTTGAGTAAGTTTTGCCAATACTTCTGTTAGGCTATGAGTAGATGCTTTTGAGTTTTTGTTTCCTGAGCTCACTAAGAACAATTTAAAGTGGTTAAACTTACGCACATCATAATTTTCAAACTTTGATAGAGCGCCATCAATTAACGGCATCATTAACCTTTTAATTGATAAAAGCTTCATCTCTTTTGGCGCTAGTTTGAGTAAGGGAGAGCAGTGCTTATGTTCATTGCGCTGAGCAGATTCAGCCCATTCCCAAATCCCCATGGTTTTAGATGTAGTGATGTCATCATTTTCAATCAGAACTTCTTGGGCTAACTCATAATATCCACCTACTTGTTGCCCCTGATATTCAGTGACAAGTTGAAATAAATCTGGTGTCCGCTTTACCGCTTCTTGCAGAGCATTTCCTAGCTTAAGAAAGCCGGCTGAATTAGGCTTATGCCAACCCAAAGGTTCGCCATCAAGTGTATACAAATCAAAATACAAATCATGATGTCCAACATTATGAATGAATATTTGGTATGGACGATTTAAATAATCTATTTCGTTTTGCTTTTCATCTGTAGGGACTGTTTTTTTTTTTCTTTTTTGAAGTACTCAAGAGGGCTTCCTAACTCAAAAGGTTTGTTGAGAAAGACAGCTTGCCATAAGCCAAATACCTAAGCAATATCACGCTTATGTCTATTTGATCCCATGAGTTTAGCGATAGAGCTATTTTTATTAAGATTTTTATATTGATCACTTACTGATAGCGATCATTACGCCAAGGATGTGCTGTATCGCTGTAGC
>CAKZRU010000173.1 GCA_937146725.1 uncultured Myxococcales bacterium | reverse complement strand
TGCACCTCAAACAGAAGTCCCTCAATATAAAAGCCAAGCTCATGAGGCTGTTCATCAGGCAAATGTGCACTTTGTGGGACAATTCCTTTACCAAATTGTTTTTCCCACAGTTTAATAACTTGTGAGTAGTAAGGATCTGGAATAAGTAAGTCCCAATCCGAACTCGATCTAATACCTGACGGAAAGCCGTGGGTTTCATATAAAGATAATTCGAGATCTGCACCTTTAATCAGCATCGGAGGGGGAAGCTTTTTAGGCCAATATTCAGCAAGTAGTTTTGCTCTAATTAAAGAAGCACTCGCTTGCTGTAACCATTGTTGTTTTAAACTCTGCTTTAAAGTCTCATTTATATGTATGCCCTTGACACTCAGCTGTTGACTCAAGGACTTAGGATTTAAGGATTCTAGTAAGAAAGCACCAAGCCCTTGTTGAACCGCAAACCGAACGAGCGGAGCTGTGATGGTTAGAGAAGGCATGGATTGATCAGAGTATATATGAGTTTGCTCAGACCTACCTAATCTGTGCACTAACTCAATGCGAGCTAAAGTGATTAAGTGCTGTATGGATTCGATCGAAAAACTCATTGTATTTTGTACCGGTGATCATATGAACATCTAGGATGTTTTTTGAAAGTGCTTAGCATATATCATTTACGTAAAAACACCACAGAACACCACAGACTCATGATAACCCAATGAGCTTAAGCGATCATTAAGATTAAAACTGAAGCTGAGAATGGCCGAGTCTGATCACTTGAGATCATGGTGGCGCTTGAGTTCAGATTAATTTTAGCATAAGTCAAACGCATATGTTAAAAACAGAGCGAATTGATAGGATAAGTAGGTCTAGATTTACTGTACCTATCATAAACACTCTTTTTGCACCCTAAGTCTGTGACCCTTACTGCTTTTATTGACTCTCTTTACGGTGTGAAGAGATTACAGAAATCAGAGTGTCGCTCAGGCCTTAGGTATGGAGCTAAATCATGGATAATGAGGATAACTTACTAAAAACAAGCATGCTCCCTTTGCTGAGACGGGCATGGGGGTTAAAATGGCTGTTGCTTCCCATGATGATTATCGCTGTGGCAAGTGCTGTTTATTTTACTCGTCAGCAAACCAAAATATATCGTGCGGTCGCTCAGATTATTATCGATCTCGAAGCGCCTCGTTATTTGCCTTATAATGGGCAAGAAGTCGTACGCTTAGGAACAGGGAATACTTGGAATACGGTCGAGTTTTTTGAAACCCAATTCCGGATTATTCAAAGCCTTAAGGTGTCAGAGGAAGTCGCTCAAAAGTTTAACTTGATCGAAGACCATGACTTTTTGGGCGTGAATAAAATCGAGCCGGAAGGCCGTGCTCAATTTTTGTCTAAGGTGAATCCAGCTAAAATCCTAAAGTCTCGTGTGTCAGTAGTGGCTATTCCTGACAGTCATGTGGTTGAAATTAGAGTCACAGACCATAAGCCAGAGCGGGCTGCCGAATTAGCCAATGCCATTGCTGAGGCTTATAAAACTCAAAATGTAGGTCATAAAGTGAGCGCAGCTTTAGAAGCTGTTCAATGGCTTAATAATAAAGTCGATGAGATGAAGACGCAGCGCAAAAGTTCCGATGAGGCTTTGCTTAAGTTTAAGCAAGACAATGATCTTTTGCAGTCCACTCTTGCCGAGCGCCAAAATCTACTTGGCCTAACGATTCAGGCAGTAGAAAAGGATCAGATCGCTGCTAATCAAGAACTCAAAGTGCTCAGAGCAGAAGCGCGCCAAGTCAAGCGAACCTCAGTATCTAAGGCCCAGCTCAGTCTTCCGCAGGTGATTAACAACCCTTTGATTCAAAAACTAAAAGAGCAGCGTTTAACTCTAGAAAATCAAAAAACAGAGCTGCTTGAACAGTATCTTGAAGGCCATCCTAAAGTGAAGGTGATTAGCGACCAATTAAAACGTCTTAACAAAACGATTAATGATGAGGTTAAGGGAATCAAAAGCTCGGTAAGAAGACAATTAAAGGCAGCTGAGTTTAAAAATACAAGCCTACTTGACACACTAAAAGATCTTAAAGATCAAGCTCGAAAGCTACAAGCACTGGAACTTCAGTTTAAGGAGTTAGCGACCAAGGTGGAGTCTGATGCAAAGCTCTTTGAGCAAATGCAATTACGCCTTAAAGAAGCTGAGTTGCAGGCACAAACAACCGCCAATAATGTACGCATCTTAGAAACAGCTTATGGCCCTAGCCACCCAATTTTTCCTAAACTCTCTCGCAACTTATTATTAGCTGGTTTTGCTTGGGCTGTACTTAGCTTTTTGGTGATTTTGATCTTTGACTTTATGGATCGTACCCTTAAGTCTCAGTTACAGTTCGCCGAGCTATATGACCTTACGCCTTTGGGCTCTTTACCCCTGATTGAGCGTGGGAAGCGACCACAAAAGAATGAAGCTGTTGTGCGCCAATCTGAACTATATGTGTTAGAAAATCCTAATAGTACCATTGCTGAATGTGTAAGAACGATCCGCACTAACTTTCTCTTTATGAATCCTGACAAAGAGTTAAAAAGCTTATTGATTACAAGTGCCGCCCCTAAAGAGGGTAAAACTTTAACCAGTATTTCCGTCGCCTCAATTTTGGCCTTGGGCGGTGAGCGAGTTTTACTGGTAGACTGCGATTTAAGAAGACCGAGAGTTCATAAGGTCTTTGACATGGTGAATGATCGTGGCTTTACCAATATGCTGACCAATCCAGAGGTTGAATCAGAAGAAGTGAGCCGGCCTACTGCGCTTGATAACCTAGATATTATGACTTCTGGTACTCTTATTCAAAATCCGGCTGAGATCTTACAAACACCCGCCTTTGCTCGTACCTTACAAAAGTTATTGGGCGACTATGATCGAGTGATCTTTGACTCACCGCCGGTGGTTCCGGTGACCGACTCACAAATCATTGGACGTCAAGTTGATGGTGCCTTATTGGTGGCCCGTAGTAATACAACCAACAGAGATGTATTTAGTCGCGCCATCGAGTTATTACGTGCAGTGAATGTCAATTTACTTGGTGGCTTAATGAATGGTGTAGATATGTCTAAAGAAATCTATGGCCAATACTACTATCAATATAATCAAGATCCGGCGGATTTAGATCCGATTGAAAGACAGCTTGAAGATATTTAAGTCTCAGATCGTTTTCGCTCTAGTTGGTTAATAAATATTTCTTTCTTGAGCTAATGAGATCTTACCCTATTTCAATGCAGATAAAGCTTGTTCCAAGCGATCTAGGTCGGAATGTATCGCCGAAAAGAGTGTGACTTCTTTTTTGGATGAAATGGGGGCTTGTTCCAAAGGTCTTAATGTTAAGTGGGTATATCGCAAATCTTGTAAGTGTGTCACAAGCTCACTTGAGGGCGTAGCTTCCCACCAAAGCATCTTGGCTTTACTGTGTTTACAGCGTTGAGCTAAGTCTTTCAGCACTTCACTGCTTATTTCCTCTTGGATTTGTGTTTTGGAAAGCTCAGGGTCAAGATTAAAGTGCTTTAAAGAAAACTGATAATCTTGGGCAAGATATTGATAGGCGGGGTGACTGGCTACAATACAGACTTGTTTTTGTTGGATAAGTTTAGCGATGGTTAGCCAGCGTTGATTCAGTTTTGCAATCTGCTCTAGTACAGCTTGTTTTTGGGTAGGTTCAATCTCAAGTTTTAGTCCTACTAGGCGTTGAACAATGGCTTGATATTGAAGCTTGAGTCGCTGGGGACTCATCCAAGTATGGCCATCGATTCCGGTATGACTGTGGCTTGGTCCTTGACCATGTTGATGCTCAACAATCGTATTAGCCGGATAACGTAGCCAGCTTGATTTAAAGTCTTGGGCGCTTTGAATGGTTAGCTGTCTTGGAAGATCAATGCCAAATAGACCTTTTTCAAACTGTGCTCCATTCAGAATGATTGCCGTGGCTTCTTGTAAGCGAACAATGGTCTCATCATTGGGTATGGCTAAAGCCGGATCTTGGTCAGCGCTAAAAATCGGGGTAATTTGCCAATCTTGCTCTGCTGTCAAACTCCATTTAATCAGTTCAGCTAAGAAGTATGTACTCGTAAAGATTATATATTTTGGCTCATTTAGACTTGCTTGTACTCGTGTTTTAGCTTGTTTTGTCTGCGCTTCTATTTGCTTATTATCTTGGGTGTTTTGGCTGCGTTGGCTACGTTGCGAGTGACTTGAACTGTCAGAGCAAGCGCTCATAAGCATAAAAAGAATGATCAGGATATAATACGGCATTTCTACGCTATTTCTTGCATGATGATGCAAAGTTTAAGGTTTTTTCGAGATCTAAGTGAAAAGACTATTACCAAGAAATTACGATAGATCAGAGCGACAAGTAAATAATGCTTTTCAAATCGCTGTTTTTAATTTTATATAACATTCGGTATGTTAAAAAGGATGCAAAATATGTTCATGTTCCAACGCTGTAAATCTATTTCTTCTTTATGCTTATGCATTGTCTTTTTTGGGAGTATGCAGATCGCCTGCGATGATACTCATGACAAGCCACAGCCAACAGCGATCATCGCTGATCAATCTTTGGATGACCTACCTTTGGCCGGAAACCAAAGTGATATGTTGAATTCTGATGAAATGAGCGAAGTTACCGAGACTATTGGTGAACAAATGGCCGGAGAGCAAGGGGCAGGTAATGAAACGGTTGTTGAGCCTTTAGCAGGCCAAGACATAGAGGCAGTACCCGAAAAACTTTGTCCACAGAGTGTGGTGCTTAATTGTGAATCTGGAATACAGCAATTTGATACGGCACAGGGGGCAACAGGTATTGATGAATATAGCTGTGGAGAAGGGTTTACTTTTCCGGGAAAAGAACTCTTTTTTGAGTTTTTGGAGTCAGGGCCTCAGCAAGTACAAATTAGTGCTCGCCAAATCGATACACAATATTCGGTCAGTTATCTGTTATTTGCCTTAGAAGGCCAAGAGAATCTTTGTGAGCCAGGGCAAGCAGTATGCCGTTCTCAGGATACGCTTATTAATGAGCCTATGGTCGTGGATTACGAGCCTAATACCCCCTTATGGTTCAGTCTTGACCCTAGAATTGATGCAAATGCAACCATGCGCTTTGAACTAGAAGTGACCTGCATTAATAGCCATTGTGGTGATGGAGTAATCGATGAGCAAGAAGCTTGCGATGATGGCAATCAAATCAATGGAGATGGATGTACAAGCGCTTGTCAGATCGAAGCGGACTTCTTGTGTTCAGGCACACCTAGTGTGTGTGTTCAAGACAGTGAAGGTGACTGTCAAGAAACACTGAGTGTAAGTACAGGTGTATATATGGGTGATACACGCGGATGTGCATCGACTTATAACGCCATATCCGGTGGCTGTGGAAATCAAAATAGTGTGTTAGGAGCGGATCAATCATATCTAGTAGAGGTGCCTGCAAATACAGTGATTAGAGCGAGCTTAGATAGAGTACAAGAAAGTGGCTATTCAGCGGCAAAATTATGGTTAGCATTAGACCCAAGCAATGCTTCAAATAGCTGTGTTCAGCAAAGCAGTGAGGAGTTGTTTTGGCTTAATGGTTCGGACACAGAGCAACAAATTATGCTCATTGTAGACGGAATTAGCGTTGATGACAGCGGAACTTATCGCTTATCCATTGACTTTTTGAACCCTCCGGCTCGTTTGGGGTCTAGCTGTGCGCAAGCCATTGAGTTAGGTATGAGTGGGGTTTACATGGGAGATACTTCAGGAGCCGGACTTCCAAGTAATGTGCATGGTGGAGTAGGCGGAGAATGTATTAGACAAGGTGGTTTCTGGGGTTATAATTCCGGTCCTGATGAAGTCTACAAAGTAAGTTTGGAGCCTGGGCAAAGCATGAGTGCAGTGACTAGCGTAAGTGGTAATTGGGATCAAGTGCTATCCATTCACACAAGCTGTGAGAACTTAGAGCTTTCATGCTTGCAATGGGATGATTATGGGCGTGGGTCTGTCACCAATGAAGGTGATCAAGCGCAGGACTATTACATCATGGTAGGTGGGTTTCATTCATATAGCGCCGGCGAATACCAGCTAGAACTAAGCATAGAATAGGTTTTTAATTCCCTTAAACTTATAGGTTGTGTAGGCGCTAAACTGTGAATTTTTCCGATCGCCTGCTAACTACTTACCACTAGATCAAATTGATTTGAGTTAGATATAGGGCTTAACTTTTATGGGTATTTTTATGGTTTTTTATGCTAAAATTATTACAGGTTTAAAATCTTAAATCCATTATTGATTTAAGTCTTGACATTGTATTTTATTCTGTCAACTTATGGTCGTAATGAAGTTTATGGTTTTATTTGTGGTAAAATATGCAAAAGCAAAAAAGACATGCCTTGATCATTCAGCTCGTATCTACACGATGCTTATCAACACAAAATGATTTAATCGAAGCTTTAAAAGAGCATCAGGTGAACTCTACACAGTCGAGTATTTCTAGAGATATTCGAGAGCTTGGGTTAATCAAGGTATGCGGTCAATATCAAAGCCCTCAGCATCAGCCCATTTTAACCACAGCCGTCTTAGATGGTGAACAACGCAAGTATATCCAAAAGATAGACATTGTGAGCGCTCATTTGATTGTCATAAAAACTCAAGCCGCCACCGCAAATGTGGTTGCAGCCGCCTTAGATCGTTTAGCTTGGCCCGAGATTGCCGGCACAATCGCTGGAGATGACACCATTTTTGTTGCGGTTCGGTCTGAGAAGCAGGCGAAGTCTGTAGTACGGCGACTTCATCAATCAACTTAATTTAAATATCAGCAATAGCTAGGCTTGATCTCGAGCTCTATCCACTTACTTTTAAGGGTGAATAACATGACCGAAAAAAACACCGATTTAACCACAGCTAAACCCAAGGTTGTTCTTGCCTTTTCGGGTGGACTAGATACCTCATTTTGTATTTTATATCTCAAGAACCAGGGATATGATGTTATCAGTGTGACGGTTGATACCGGAGGATTTTCGCAGGGAGAACTTAGTAAACTCGATGGACGTTCCAAGGAGCTAGGGGCAATTCAACACATTACTCTTGATGGGAAAACTAGAGTATTTGATGATCATATCGCTTATTTGGTTAAAGGCAATGTACTCAGAGGTAATGTCTATCCATTGTGTGTGGGAGCAGAGCGTGTAGTTCAGGCAAGAATGATTGCAGAGATCTGTACGGAATTAGGTGCTGATTATGTAGCGCATGGCTCAACCGGGGCCGGTAATGATCAGATTCGCTTTGATGTCGCCTTACGTAGCTTATGTCCTCACCTAACCATTTTAGCACCGGTCAGAGATGAAGAATGGACACGAGAAGCATCCGCTCAATACCTTAATAAGCATGGTTTTCCGGTCACCTTAGAAACCAAAGACTATTCGATCAATGAAGGGATTTGGGGCGTTACGATCGGTGGTAAAGAAACCCATGACTCATGGGAAGTTCCTCCTTCTAATGCTTACCCTTGGACCAAGCCAGTAGAGAAGCTAACTCAAGAAGCTTGGACGGGTATTTTAAGCTTTAAAGCAGGTGTAATCACTGCCATTGATGGCCAAAATATGTCCGGTGTTGAGGCGGTTGAGTTCCTAAATAAAAAGGGGAGTGAATACGGTGTCGGTCGAGGTATTCACGTGGGTGATACCATTATTGGCATAAAGGGCCGTATTGCCTTTGAAGCACCAGGAGCCGAGATCTTAATTAAGGCACATCGAGAGCTAGAAAAACTTGTTCTGACTCGTTGGCAAACCATGCTTAAAGAGCAGTTAGGTACCTTTTATGGCATGCTCTTACATGAGGCGCATTACTTTGATCCTGCCATGCGCGACTTAGAAGCCTTTATCGATTCTTCACAAGAACGAGTTGAGGGGGAAGTCAAGATAACCTTGCAATTAGGTCATGTTTTGATCACCGGTGTGCGCTCACCATATTCAATGATGAATACGGCAGTGGGTACTTATGGTGAGCAAAATCGAATGTGGACAGCGCAAGATGCTAAGGGCTTCTGTAATTTATATGGGATGCAATCAATTCTTTCTACCTTGGCCTTACAATCCGCCCAAGAAGAACAAAAATAAGCAGATTGAGATCAATGGCACAGGCTTAACAATAAAGGCAAAAACTTATGAGTACTATTTTAGATCAGCTTTACTCTGCACACACCAAGACTCAACAAAAATATAAGGTTGGGATTTGCGGTGCAACCGGTTATGCGGGGGGTGAGCTCGTACGCCGCTTACTCATGCATCCTGCAGTGGAGATTTGTTATATCACCTCAAGACAGGGTCAGGGCCAGTGCATTAGTGAGATTTATCCATCCTTAGCAGGACTCAGTACTTTGGCTCTGACAAATCATGAGGCCTTAGAGGTCGCCCAAAATGTTGATGTCTTATTTTTAGCTTTACCACACAAAGCAACAATGGAGACTGTAAGCCAATTATTTGATCAAGACGGACAGCCACTCACCCAAGCAAAGATCATTGATTTATCCGGTGATTTCAGACTCAATGAGCCTCAAACTTATACGGCTCATTATAAAAAAGAGCATAGCTGCCCTCACTTACTTAAATCTTTTGTCTACGGTATGAGCGAATGGCATAAGGACTTGATTGCACAAGCCAATTATGTGGCCAATCCGGGCTGCTTTGCGACCGCTATCAACCTTGCTTTGGCCCCACTTGCATCTGCGGGTCTTTTACCACAGCAAGTATCTGTTTTTGCGGCAACAGGTAGCACCGGCTCAGGCGCAACTCCTGTCGCCGGCACACATCATCCGCAAAGAACCAATAACTTTAAGGTTTATAAAGTGTTGAGTCATCAACATGTGCCTGAAATTGAAATGTTTTTAAGCGGCTTAGGTGCAGATAAACCACATATTTCCTTTATTCCCGCTTCTGCTCCAATGAGTCATGGAATCTTTGTTACCGCTCATATGTGCTTGCCTCAAGTAGACGAGGCCGCAAAAGCAATAACGGAAGCCTATCAAGACGCAAGTTTTATTCGCCTACGCACAGAATCTCCTCAAGTAAGTTGGGTAAAGAATACAAACTTTGCTGATATTGCAGTATTTGTACAAGAAGGCGAACTTGTGGTGACCTGTGTGATCGATAACTTGGTTAAAGGCGCAAGTGGGCAGGCGATTCACAATATGAATCTTATGCTTGGCTTAGATGAGCACTTAGGGCTTTTACATAGTTTTCCACAATTTCCCTAATGCTTCTTATTGCTTTAAGTGAGTTATAATATGCACAATCAGTTTAGCCAATATATTTCGGGGTTAGAGGGCGGCCAAGATCTGTTTTGGTCACTTATGTATCTTGCAAATGAGATTAAAAAGAATCCAGAGTCTTTTTATCAAGCTGCCCCCCTTAAGGGTAAGGTGATGAGCGCCTTATTTTTAAATCCCTCTTTACGCACTAGAACAAGTATGGAAACCGCATTGTTTCGCTTAGGTGGTCATCTCAATGTACTGCAAGTAGGCGGTGGCAATGGAACATGGGGTATGGCCTTTGAAAAAGGCGTTAAAATGGACGGCATGGAAGCAGAGCATATTATTGAGGCTGCTGGTGTTCTCTCAAGTTATAGTGATGCCCTTGCGATGCGTTCTTTTTCAACCATGAGCGATTTCAAAAAAGATATGCAAGATCAAGCAATGCAAGCCTTAGCTCAGCATTCATCTGTGCCTTTGTTAAGTCTTGAATCAGCTCGTTATCATCCCTGCCAAGGCCTTGCTGATGCTTTAACAATCAAAGAGTATTTAGGAGAGCCCAAAGGAAGAAACTTTACTTTGGCTTGGGCACCGCATCCAAAAATGTGTGGTGTGGCCGTTCCTCATTCGGCTTTGCTAGCGGCGGCCCGCTTGGGAATGAATGTTAATGTTGTGCATCCGCCGGGATATGAACTTGATCCCGAAGTCATGATCACAGCTGAGCAACTTGCCCAAGTAGAGGGCGGCAGTATTACAGTGTCCAATGACTTAAGCGCTGGCTGTCAGGACGCAGATATTGTTTATGCCAAAGCTTGGGGTTCTCATCTGGATTATGGGCAAACTGCACAGGGCAGTTTACGTAATCAAGAGTATCAAGATTGGACGCTGAGTTCTAAATATTTCGATATAGAGAAGCAGGCCTTTATGCATTGTTTACCTGTGAGAAGAGGTGTGGTCGTAGAGGATGAAATCCTAGATTCCAAGGCCTCTCTTGTACAAAAACAAGCCGCTTATCGTCTTTGGGGACAAATGGCGATTTTAATCAAATTGATGAATCAGAACTTTTAGAGATTTAAGGACTTATTATGAACCGCATGACTCACCTTAAGCAGGCCTTACCTTATATTCAAAAGCATACCGGATCGACCTTTGTAATCAAGTTGGGCGGGCGTATTCTCAGTGATGACGAAGCCTTATACTCTTTAGCGGAAGATATATCCTTGTTACACAATGTAGGAATTCACTTAGTTCTTGTGCATGGTGGTGGCCCACAAATGAATCAACTGGCTGATGAAATGGGCATCAAGCAAAATATTATTAATGGACGCAGAGTGACTGATGCAGCGACTTTGAATCTTGCGCAAATGGTTTTTAGAGGCAGTCTAAATTCTCGTTTGATCTCAGTACTCAAGCAAGCGGGCACACAAGCAGTGGGACTCAGTGGCTTAGATGGCGGTTTAATTGAAGCGATCAAAAGACCCAAGGTAAAGGGCATTGATTATGGCTTTGTAGGCGATATTACTCAAGTTAATACTCAGGTGATCAATAGCCTAGTGCAAGGTGGTTTTATACCGGTTGTGTGTTCTTTGGGGGCCACTGTTGATGGTCAAGTGCTTAACATTAACGCTGATACCATCGCCGAGCATATTGCCATCAAGCTACAAGCTAAAAAGCTCTTTTTGCTCACCGATCAAACCGGCTTATATGCTGATCCTGATGATCAAGAGTCCTTGATCTCTTACACCGATATTAGTGAGGTGCAAAAGTGTATTGAGCATGGCTCCATCAAAGGTGGGATGAAGCCTAAAATTGAATCGACATTGCGTGCCTTAGAGCAGGGCGTTGAAAGAGTTCATATCATTAATGCTTTTGAGCCTTCTTCCTTGCTGTCTGAAGTCTTTACGAATGAGGGCTGTGGGACTTTAATTGTTAAAGATAAACATCTTTTTGATTTTTAGGGGTTTAGGAACACTGACTATGAAGACTTTATGGGATAAAGGAACAAGTATTGATGATCGCATTGCCGAGTTTACAGTGGGAGATGACCGAGAGATCGATATCTCTTTTGCTAAGCAAGATGTCATTGGATCTTTGGCACATATCCTCACCTTATATAAGGCGAGTTTATTAACACAAACAGAGACTTCTTTATTAGGTCGTGAACTCCTTAAATTAAAAGAAATCGCTGAGCAGGGAGAGTTAAAACCCACTTTAAGCGATGAGGATATTCATTCAACTTTAGAACGCTTACTCATTGAAGAATTAGGCGAAATAGGCAAAAAAGTTCATACGGCTCGCTCTCGTAATGACCAAATTGCCACCGATGTGTCTTTATGGTTAAGAGAACAGGCTTTAGAATTAGCACAGCTTACCTTGCAAGGTATTTCAGTCCTTAGCAAGCTGGCCAAGCAAGAGGAACATACTCTGTTAGTGGGTATGACTCATATGCAACCTGCCATGCCTAGTTCAGTTGGCGCATGGGCTTTGGGCTATGCAAGTCTACTATTAGATGATGTGCAAAATGTATATCATGCATACAACCAAGCGGCGGCTTGCCCATTGGGGAGTGCGGCGGGATATGGAGTGCCATTTGATCTTGCGCCTCTCGATAGAGCATATACCGCAGAACTTTTAGGTTTTGAGCGTCCATTAGAGCCGGTTACCGCAGTTCAGGGTGGACGTGGTAAACCCGAGGCCGCTTTATTATTTGCCGCATCTCAACTGGCCACAACCTGTTCTCGCTTTGCCAGAGATCTCGTTTTATATGTCAATCCTCAGTTTGGCTTTTTTCAACTTCCGGTAAGCTTTACGACCGGAAGCTCAATCATGCCTCAAAAACGTAATCCTGATGTTTTAGAGTTAATGCGGGGTGTATATCCAATGATTCAAGCTTCTCTTATGGAGGTGATGAGTCTTTCAGCTTCTGTACCGAGTGGCTATCACCGTGATTTTCAAAGGTTGAAAGCACCTCTTTTAAGAGGCCTATCTTGGACGGTGCAATCTTTAGAGATGCTGGTGCATATTGTGCCGGAGTTAATCGTTAATCAAGAAGCTTTAAATAAGGCTTGTCCCAATGAAATTGATGCGACTCGTCGGGCTTTGGAACTTGTTGTTCAGGGCATGCCCTTTCGTGATGCTTACAAGCAAGTCGCTGACGAAGTTTTTTCTTCAAAACTGCCTAAGGTGAACGGCCCTCGCTTACCTGTTTTAACAGAGGCTTTTGAGCAGGTAGAACAAAGATTAAGTCAGCAAAAGACCTATCTTGCACAAGAGCAAAAACAGCAAAGCCACCACTTACAAACTATGATCGATCAACTGCTTTCACTCAACGCCTCTATATCGCTGTAAACTAACTACATTACCTCAATCATATCACGTCCAAACGAAATCAATCATGTCACGTCCAAACGAAGTCACAAATACTCAGTCTCCTGTAAGCAAGCTCAAGCAAAAAAATATCGAAGAGGTGGCTCAAGATACACCAGCAATCATTGTATTAGCTGATGGAAAACATTTTTATGGGCAAGCGATTGGTGCGCACGGCACTACCTTAGGAGAAGTGGTTTTTAATACAGCCATGACCGGTTACCAAGAGGTTATTACCGATCCTTCTTATCGACAGCAGATCGTTGTTTTTACCTATCCGCATATTGGTAATTATGGGATTCACATTGATGATAATGAATCGCTTAAGCCTCAAATTGCGGGCTTAGTGGTTCGTAAGCTATGCCGAACGCCTTCTCATCAACAGTCAACAATGACTTTGGGAGAGCATCTTGCCCAATCTCAATTAAGTGGAATCGAAGGGATTGATACCAGAGCTTTGGTCAGACATATCCGTCAGGCAGGGGCACAACCTGCAATCATTTATCATCGTGATTTAACTCAAAAAGAGTCATGGCCACTTTCAGCCCAAAAAGTGCATGAACTTCAAGAGCAGGCACTTAATTATGGTCAAACGATTGATTGGGCAGTGGCAAGAAAAACCGGTGTGAAGCGTCCGATCGTGCTTGAGCCGGATTCTTACTCCGCTTTGGAGGGTGAACCGTTAAAAATTGTTGTTTATGACTTTGGGGTTAAAGAAGGCATTATTAGGCGTTTTAGGTCGATGGGTTGTCGAGTGTTTATTGTTCCTCCTACTTTTCCAGCCACCGCGGTACTCGCCCTAGAGCCCGATGGTATCTTTCTCTCCAATGGGCCAGGTGATCCAAGTTCTCTCACCGAGTTTATTCCCACGATACAAGAGCTTTTGGGGCACAAACCTATTTTTGGGATTTGCTTGGGTCATCAATTATTATCTTTGGCATTGGGCGCTAAAATTGAAAAGATGACCTTTGGTCATCGGGGAGCAAATCATCCCGTACTATGTTTAGAGACTCAAGAGATTGAAATTACAAGTCAAAATCATGGTTTTACAGTAGTTGAAGCAAGCTTGCCGGCAGGGGTAAAAGTCAGTCATAGAAACTTAAATGATGACAGTGTTGAAGGCATAAGCGTACCTCAAAAATATGCATTTAGCGTTCAATATCACCCCGAGTCATGTCCAGGCCCTCATGATGCACGTAAGCATTTTCAGCGCTTCATTGATGTCATTCATCGTTTTAAAGATCTAAACCTAAACAGCAAATCTACTCAAAGGAGTCAGTAATCATGCCAAAGCGACAAGACTTAAAAAAGATTTGTATTTTAGGCGCCGGACCCATTGTTATCGGTCAAGCCTGTGAGTTTGATTATTCGGGCACTCAAGCCTGTAAAGCGCTTAAGCAAGAGGGATATGAAATTATCTTAATCAATAGCAACCCGGCTACAATCATGACCGATCCGGAAACGGCAGATCGAAGTTATATTGAACCGCTGACACCGACTTGCGTTGAGCAAATCCTAAGAAAAGAGCGCCCTTGTGCAGTATTGCCAACACTCGGTGGACAAACGGCCTTGAACTTAGCGTTATCACTGCATGCTCAAGGTCTTTTTGCAGAGCTTAATATTGAATTATTAGGGGCCTTACCCAAGTCCATTGAAGTCGCCGAAGACCGTCAAATGTTCAAGGACTTGATGCTTAGTATCGGTTTAGATGTTGCCAAAAGCCGAGTTGTGAACTCACTTGCCGAGGCAGAAATCGCCCTAGAGAAAGTCGGCTTGCCGGCTATTTTACGCCCTTCCTTTACTCTGGGTGGAGTCGGCGGAGGGATCGCCAACACCAAGGAAGAGTTTAAAGAAAAAGTAAAGTGGGCTTTGGATTTAAGTCCAAGTAATGAAGTACTGATCGAAGAATCGCTCTTGGGATGGAAAGAATATGAAATGGAGGTCGTTAGGGATCATAAAGATCGGGTGGTCATCATTTGTTCCATCGAAAACTTTGATCCAATGGGCGTTCATACCGGAGACTCAATTACAGTTGCGCCGGCACAAACCCTTACCGATCGTGAATATCAAGTGATGCGCAATGCCTCGATTGAGGTGATCAGAGCTGTGGGGGTGACGACCGGTGGTTCAAATATTCAGTTTGCAATCAATCCCAAAAACAGCCGAATGATTGTCATCGAGATGAATCCAAGAGTGAGCCGATCAAGTGCTTTGGCAAGCAAGGCAACAGGCTTTCCGATCGCTAAAATCGCCGCCTTATTAGCGGTGGGCTATACTTTAGATGAGCTGCCTAATGAGATCACCCAAACCACAACAGCGTGCTTTGAGCCAAGCTTGGATTATGTGGTCACTAAAATTCCCCGCTTTGCCTTTGAAAAGTTTCCCAATACCTTGCCTGAACTCAATACGCAGATGAAATCGATTGGTGAGGTAATGGCTATCGGGAGTGATTTTGGGGGGTCCCTACTTAAAGCACTCAGAGGTCTTGAATGGGGTAGTAAAAGCTTATTAGCCACTGAGCAAATCGCATCTTTAACACTCTCTGAGCTTGAGCAGTGGATTAGCCAAGCCTCACCCTCACGTTTATTGGCAGTTGCCGAAGGGATTAGGCGAGATATTGATTTGGTGGTCCTTCAGCGCTGGTCCACGATTGATTTTTGGTTTTTGCATGAGCTGAAAAACTTAGTTGATGCAGAACAAGACATTAAAGGTTGGCAAAATAAGTCCCTAGAAATGATACCAAAGGAAACTTTGCTTAGCTGGAAAAAACAAGGGTTTTCAGACGAAACGATTGCTGATCTGCTTTCGACTACGCAACAAGCAATAGATCCCTTGGAGCTTAGGAAATATAGGTTACAAAATGACATAAAGCCCGCATTTAAGCGCATTGATACTTGCGCCGCTGAGTTTGAAGCTTTTACGCCATATTTGTATTCAGGCTATGAGGGTGAATGTGAAGCTTATGATCTAGGCCAAGATGCGCTTCCAACGCCTCAGCAAAGCTATTTAATCATTGGAAGTGGCCCCAACCGAATCGGTCAAGGCATTGAGTTTGACTATGCCTGTGTCAAGGCGGCTCAAACCATTAGTGATCTTGGGCATCAATCCATTATGTTAAACTGTAATCCCGAAACTGTAAGCACTGACCATGATACCTCGGATCGACTGTTTTTTGAGCCGATTGATTTGGAAAGTGTGCTTGATGTAATTGATCTTGAGCAACCAGCGGGAGTGATTGTTCAGTTTGGTGGTCAAACACCACTGAGATTGGCACAAGCGTTGGCGAACGAAAGGATTCCGGTCATTGGGACAGCACCTAATGTGATTGAGGAAGCCGAAGACCGTAAAGCCTTTAGTGACTTTGCCCTAAAAGTAGATTTACAGCTTCCACCTCATCAAACAGCTTCATCATTAGAAGAAGCCCAAACCGTAAGTCAGAGCCTAAGTTTTCCGTTGCTTGTTCGCCCCTCTCATGTGTTGGGCGGTCGGGGTATGAATATTGTCTATACCCAAGCTGAATATCAGGCCTATTTAGAGCAGTTTTTTGGTGCTGACTTAGATCAAAGAGCCTTACCGTTATTAATCGATGTGTTTTTAGAGGGTGCCATCGAGGTGGATGTTGATGCTATCTGTGATGGGCAAACCGCACTCATTGGTGGTGTCATGGAGCAGGTGGAACGCGTGGGCGCTCATTCGGGAGATTCGGCCTGTTGGTTACCTAGCTACCGAATCAATGCAGAGCAGATTCAAGCCTTAAAGGACTTAAGTAAAAAGATTGCCCTAGAATTAAATGTCGTTGGCTTAATCAATATCCAATATGCGCTAAATGGTCCCAGAGTAGAGGATATTTATGTGATCGAGGTCAACCCTCGGGCCAGCCGAACAGTGCCCTTTGTCAGTAAGGTGATCGGCACATGTTTAGCAAGCTTGGCCACTAAAATAATGCTTGGTACTCAGTTAAGTGAGCTAGGATTTACGCAAGATTGGGAAGTAGATGGCTACTTCTGCAAAGAAACGGTTTTTCCCTTTTCTCGCTTTCCGGGTGAATCGCCTCAGCTACGACCCGAAATGCGCTCAACCGGTGAAGTGATGGCTCAAGGCGCCAATCCTATTCAGGCGTTCCAAAGAGCGCAGTGGGCAGCCTCTAATGTACATACCCAGACATTCTCGGGCGAAGCGCTGTTGATTGATGCAGACCATTGGGGTTGGCAGAATCTTATCGCTCATCCTCTTTGGGAGATGCTTCCCAAAGCCCAAAAAGTGATCGCCTGTGGTGACCATAAAATCTTTCAAGAGCATTATGATACACAGCAAGCCCATGATGCCGGCATACAGCAGAATATTAACTTCTTAAATAGCGAGTCATTTCCCCAAGAGTCTGCATTTTTGGAACAGCTGTCTGTCGCTTTTCTTTATTATCGGAACACGAGTGAGAAGCAAGCTAAGAACTTTCGTGTTCTAATGGGCGAGCAAATTACCTATTTTACCACTTATGAAGCTTTATCGGCATGGTTTGCGCAACCTTGGCAAACATGGGATGCACAATGTATACAAGATCGTCTGTCACTGAATTAAGGTCGAATGATTCGATAGATCACAGCACCATCGCTTGCATGTCTTTTGACCAAATTGATGGTACGTCTAATCGTACTTAGAGTTTTTTCAGCAATTTTTTCAGCAGTTTTTTCAGCAGGGGGTTCTAAATCCTCAGACTGAGAATCGACTTTAACTCCGGATATTGTATATGTTGTACTCCACACATTGGGCTTTATCCGACGTAACCCCCATTTTTGTAAGCTGTTAATTTGATTCGAGATCAAGCAGACATACTGATCATCTTTTACCGATAGACCACAGAAAAAGCCTTCGATAAACTGATAAGAGTTTCCATCAAGAAGCTGATCATGCTTGAGCTGAATATAGTCTTTTGCCATAAGCTTCATGATTTGTGGTGCTTGTTGACTGAGTATGTAGTCTTCGAACTGCCCTAAGACCTTGCTGACCTGTTCTTCGGCACTCATGGCATTCACATTATGAGAAATAAGCGCTGGATCATAGGCCTGAATCAGCTTTTTAAGAAGTTTTTTAAAGTGAGGTGCTGATCCGTCAATGGTTCTTCTGATCCACCATGACACACAGCCTTTAATCACATTGCCATCAGAATCTCCGGCAGAACCACGTGCATAAAAATAATCAAAATCGCCCTTGGGATTATTGCAAAAGTCACGATTCATAAAATAATAATATCTTTCATATGGCAGCCCCGGATAATCCGCTTCTTTATAGCTATTATCGTTTTGGGCCTCTATAAAACGTCGGTATTCAGCCACTTCGCCTGCAAAGCATTTGGGCGAGTTCTCGATCTTTTTAAGAGAGATATAAAGCGAGTGAAAAAAGGGCTTTAGTTTTGCATCATAACTTGCCTGATACATCTTAACCACCTTGGGTTGGGTGATCACTTGCAGGACATGCTCATTAAGCCATACTAAAAAATCTTGATTATAATGCCCAAAGCTTTCTTCATTATTTAAATCAGGCGTGATTAAACCGCTCTTACTTTGCTGGGGGGGTTGATGAGGGCCAGATTTAAATATCGGCATGGGTACAAGTCGGCTAAGACTTTTTACCGAAGGTAGTGACAGCAGAAAACAAGCGACTTGTTGGGGGCCACTGTGAGGAAAGTACTTAAAGGCATCAGGCTCACAGGAACTAAAAGGTGTCTTAGTAAGCTCAGAAAGACTCTTGACGACTTTTCTAGCGAGATTATTGGAGTCTTTACTACTTGCCGAGCTTGGTAAACATAGCAAAAAGATCACCACAAGACTTGATAGAGATAAAGAGAACGTTGGTACTTTCATAAGCAGACCTTCTATTTGGCTTATTATATCAGAGAGCATATCAAAGAGCATATTAAAGAACAGGCCAATGAAAACTAATAAATCTGTCAATAAACTATAGATTTAATGCAACTTCTTGCTTGCTTAATGCTTCTTGATTGGTATAGCCGATTTTTAAAAAGTTAGAGTAAGTTATGAAAGAAGTCTACACTATGTTTATTACTATGATTTCCCTTTTGGGCTGTTCATCTAACACCGATATTCGAAATAATTATAATCAAGATTTGGAAACACCTAAGTATCAAGTCCTGCAGTCTGAAGGTGATTTTGAGCTACGGTATTATCCAAGTCACTTGATCGCTTCGGTCAAGGTCACCGGAGATTTTGATGAAGCAAGTCGGCAGGGGTTTAGACAGTTAGCAGGCTATATTTTTGGCGATAATCAACGCCAAGCTAACATCGCAATGACCTCTCCGGTTTCGGTCAGTGCAAGTACTTCAAGTACAAAAATTGCTATGACCACACCGGTGACGGTTTCAGAGAACGCAGAGGCCGATCACTCAACATTAAGAACAGTAAGCTTTAGCATGCCCTCTAAGTTCAAGCTTGAGACCTTACCTCGCCCAAATAATCCCAATATCGAACTAAGCATGAGTCCGGAACAAAAGGTCGCAGTCAGCATCTTTGCGGGCTTCACCTCAGCTAAGGTCTTAGCACAGCATAAAGCCCAGTTGAACACATGGATCAGCAAGCTGGGACTTGAGTCAAGCGAACAGAGTCATGTGGCACGCTACAACGCCCCCTTTACCCTGCCTTGGAAAAGGCGTAATGAACTCCAAATTGTGATTAAATAAAGATTAAACAAGGATTAGGTGAGGATCAAATAGGCTCATCATCAACATCATTATGTGAACAATAAAATAAAATTGTCATTTCCAAATCTTAGTCTCGTTTAATTAAGAGGCCTGATCAAAAAACATGAATCATGGCCTTAAATACTAGCCTTAAACATTCAAAGAAGTAGGAGATGACTAATATGCCATTAACATCAGTTCAACATAGCACGATTATGAACCAAGTGAATGAATGGATAATAAAGGATACCAAGGGCTTTTCTTGGGGAATACCACAGTCTGGAAATTGGTCGTCTTTGGGCGGGCCTAATATGAATCGTGCAAAAGCAGTGTATGTACGATCAGCTAGACAAAGAAATCCAATTGACTGGCACATATCCATTAACCTACCAATGAATACAAGTCGCACAACATACACACGGACTTTGAATCAGAAATACGGAAAAATCGCACACTTTGCGATTGACTATAAGACGACTGTTTCAAGAGTGAATATTACCTTGACTCAGTATGGATTGACCAATTTTAAACAATCTCTCAAGATACTTGAATCCGATATTCGTCGCAGTCTTAAACTCAGATATAAAGGTCCTAAAGATATGGTGTTTGGAAGCTATCCTAAGAGATCATTAGGGTAGTTTTCAACCCACAAAGCGACAGCTAATCAACAAAGTACACTAAACTCGAAAGCTTTATCCATCACAGGTTAACTTGTAAGCATGCGTTCAGTTTTGTGCATGGGGATAAAGTAATTTGAAATCTTGGGCAACCTGCCAAGCTGTAGCAAATGAGCAACCTGCTCGTCTTGCTAATTCTGCTGTACTCAAGTTTTGCTCAGATTCTAGAACAGTCCACATGTCAGCTCTCCAACTTGGTCCCATTAAGATTCGGTTTCGATAACCCGCATGTTTTTGTGCCAAAACTGATTGGGATAGCACGTCAACAAGTCTATTTCTCAGTGTACCTGCCGGTACTAAAAGAGGTGTATCTTTAAAACGTTCGTCTTCACCTCGACGAGAGACT
>CAKZRU010000172.1 GCA_937146725.1 uncultured Myxococcales bacterium | reverse complement strand
GTGTATGTTTTTCTTGCCATAATGATTTAGTATCACCTAATTTCCGAAGGTGTCTACTAAAATGGGGTAACTTCAAACCATTGCTGAACTAAACTCATGTAAAACTCTATTGATGATAAATGAAGAGATTAGGCAAGATAAGCAAGACGAATCTATATGTGTAAGAACCACCTTTCATCTACTCTTTGCAAGGCTAAGTTGGCACAGACTAAACTTTGTTTTAAAAGTTCAGCGAGCTCTTGACTCGCATCTAAGTCTTGATCAACATAGGCTAACTCAGAGACTTCTCGATGCGTGGTTTCAACAACCGCTCCAATGAGTGCTTCATCGCCTTCACGATTACGTTGACTGATTCTCGTATTCAAAGTTTCCAAAGGAGCAGATAAGCGTAGTGAGGCATGACCGGAGATAGCCTGTTGTTCAAGCCAGCTTTGCCAACCTTGATTCGCTTGTTGGTTCTGATTACAGCGTGCATTGATAATGAGTAGCTTGGGGATTTCGGCATCTGACCGGCCTAAAGATTGAGTGGGGGTAGCATGCGCTTGTTTTACATGAGTCTGCATACACTTAAAGCACTCAACGACATGATCTAAAAGCTTGAGAAACTTACGACCGGTACGTCCTTCTCCTAATGCTGACCATGCTAGGGAAGCAGTGATTTCTTTTGGCAGCTCATCATGAGGTAAGAACCTAGGGAAAGGATGAGATTCACAATACAGATGAGCGTTGAGCCAAGCTTTGACTTTAGGATAAATGGACGACTCTAACCAAGCAATATAAGTTTTCTTTTTTTGTAAGGGATCTTGTTCAAGAGCTAGGGCAAAAGAGCTCATCTTTTGAGTATGATGAACCAGACTGAGTACCTGCTGATTAAAGCTGTGGGCAAGCAGGCGTGAGAGCGTGGTCTTACCACTGCCTTGAGCAGCATGAAAACTGAGCATGGCCACAGGTTGACCATGGGCTGGTTTTTCACACCAAGCTTGCGGAAAGGTATATGCATCTGGATGCGCTTTAATATGCTGGTATTCTCCCAAACAAGCCTGTTGCTTGGCCTGTCGCCAACGTTGGATTAAAGCACCTAAACCATGTTGTTGGCCTTGAAAACCGGCTAAGTCAAAGTCCTGTCCTAAATCATCTTGCGCTTCAAACCATGCCAAAAAACTTGCCGCACTTCTTAACATCTTAGAGCTAAAGTCAGCAGGAATCTGAGCGGTTTTCAAGCAGGATAAATAGTAAGGGTCTCGTGCACTTTTAACCAATCTATGCAAGATTTCTTGGCTTGTTTTAGCCGAAGAACACATGGCATTTCGTAGCTTTCGGTAAAACATATAGTGAGGGTCTTTAACCTTCATACTCGCAATGACCTGACCCTCAGGATTTAAGAAATAACAGACACAGCCTTCTCTTAAACCTTGACCCAAAGCAAGTGCGCTAGGTTGTGCATTCAGTGGATAGAAGGCTTCACTTGTACTCGCTAATTCATCTTGCGCTTGCAAGCCATAGTGAGCAAGTTGTTGACGACAAGCTAAGGGAGAGGTGATCTGAATTGTTTCTCCTGCAAGTAAGGAGCCAGCAAAAAACACCACACGTTTAGCGGTAGGAATGACATGCTTTCCACCCTCCTCCAATTCACCACACAGAGTGATTCCCGATCTTAAGTAAGTAAAAAATTGCTCTAATTGCAGAGCGCTCATGTTGTGTAAGCGTTTAAAACTATAATATGCCACAGCTTGAATAATTGGGCTTTGCTCAGGAGTCTCTGACTGTTTTAACTTGGTTAAGGAGTGAAAAATCTCCTTAACCCAATCTATGAGATTTGATGCATTTCGTTCTGTTTGAGGCAGTGGATAAATGAACTCAGGCTCAGCATAGGTTTTAGATGAAAAACCAAGATACTCAATGCCATTAAAACGCTTAAGCCATAAACTACAGGCTTTCCCATTCGCCTTTTCAACAGAGATTTTTTGGCCACCTTGGCAATGTTGGTTAATATACGCTAAGTCTAAAATTTGTTGGGTACCCTCATCTTGCATCCCGGCAATTTTGACCAAGCCGGTAATTGCTTGGCTAAGGTCAAACTCTTGCTTATGACGATTCCAAGGCACAATAAAGGTTCTAGGCAGTAAACGTTTTATATCAGGGATTCGATATAGTTCATCATCTCCTCTAGGCCCACTAATACGTAAAGAACATAAATCAAAATGCTCGCAGTGAATCCATTTGACCTTGAGGTTTTGATCTAAAACTTCGCGGGCACTTGTGCAACGCAAACGCCTTAAGTCATAGGCTGAGATCTGTGGTAAACAGCCCCAAATTCTTTGAAAAACAACCGAGGCTTTTGCTGAAAAAAGTTCGTTCTCTGCTTGCGTCTGTGAAGTCGAATAAGCCATAAGTATTCTTTGATTTAAGATGTGAAAACCTACTCAAGCCATATTAACCGATAGGTTTTGGGTAGTGCTTGTGCTTTAAGATTAAAGCTTAAAGTATAGCTGTCTTGACTTGGGTCATAAGTGCTTTGCCAATAATCATTACCAATCACTGATTGATCTAAAAGATTCCATTGACCATCAACGAGTTCTTGTAATTGCCAACCGTCATAGCGATTAAGCCCTTTTATACTGAGCGGAATATAGCCTAAGCCACCACTTAATGAAAACTCAACGGCAAGCGCACCATAATTCGCCTGAAGCTCAAGAGGATAATGCTTTAGTAAGCCGCCGGTGATCATATTGATACTGATTTGATTATCACGCGCTAACATCTGCATCATCTCGGCGCTGCGATAGGTATCCACACTGGTTTGATTTAGGTAGTCACTTTGACCATAATAACGACTTTTATCAGCAGGGATAACGAGGTATTCAATTGTGGCCTTCACCAAACTACCAGCCGGAATAAAACGAGTTTGGTCTTGGCAAGGCAATCCACACCAAGCAGAAGCTTCCTCATGCGGTAGACCAAGCTCAAAAGAACTTTGAGGCTGTCCATTATTGGTTCGACTCACATTGATATGTGGCGTGGTTAATACCACATCGCCAATATGCGCTTCAAACTCCCGAACAACAAAGCCTAAATCAGCATAAAGCTCGGGTAAATTACCATCTTGCTTGGTGTTATGGTATAATGTAACCCATGGAGCGTCGCCACTCAGTTCAATTCCACGATCCTCTGGTTGGGCATAGCCGGTGAACGCTTGAGTATTGCTCGCTTGGTCAATCAGTACAGCATCGGCATTGCCGTAAGCATAGCGAGTGTAGCCATTATCAGCATAACGGTCGGCTGCCATCTGAAAAAGAGCCAAGCGGTCATAAGCAACATCATCTAAGAACTCATATTCAAAGTGATAGTAATTTCTGACAAGATCATCAGTTCGGCCAAGTTGGCTGGTAATCTTGGCTTGTATCTTTCCATCGGCGCTTAGGCCAGCATAGCTGACTTCGGTTAGATTTGGTCCATACTGATGATATACGCTTCGTACTCTGCCAAGCCTTTGGATTTGCTGTGGTGCGTTGGCTTGGGTATAGCGTAAAAAGTCAGCACCACCTACATTACCTGTCCATGTCCAACGATTTCCGGTTTGCACCAAAAAGGGTCTAACATCATCCATCATCGCTCGACCTAAAGTCACATCTGGATCATAGGTAATACTTTCGCCAAAACAGCCCAATGCCGATTCATCCCAATGTCCACCGGCACTATAATAACCGATTAAACTAAGCTGAGCATGAGAGGCAGCATAGGCAGATTCTCCCCAACGAGATGAAGCAATGGTCAGCTCTAAGTGTTCAGTTTGAGTACCATGTAGTTTAGGCTGAGCATAAAAATGATAAAAATTATTGGCGCCATCATGCCAATTCTTCGAAATCTGAACGGGCACACCAATCGGTTCCCCATTCAAATCTCTCAAGCTTGCTACTCCCCCGGTAATATTTAAACTGACCCCGGGAGCAGAGGAGAAAAGCAAAGGAATCGCAAGCTCACCTAAGCCATTTGTTTTCAGTTCTAGCAGGTGCCTACCATACCAATTATGTAATTCAGGACGACTATCAAAGTTACGATCACCACTTAGACCGGCCCTGGCTAAACTCCACAGATTTACTTTATAGCAGGCCGTTTTTTCGTCCCAGTTTACAACTTCAGGCTCGGTTTGAGAGCTACCTAAGTGATTTAAGGGCGTGTAGCGTGGAGCAGTCTCATTTGGATGAAGATATAAGTCTTCTAAGGCCTCACTAAGGGCCAAGAGTGGTATGGCGACTAGACTTAAGGAGATTTGATCAACAGCACTTCCATCTATTGTGCTTCGTTCGGCAAGTAACACTCCATTATTAAAGCTGAGTTGGGTGATAAAACCAGCTTGATCATAAACAACAAATAACCAACCTGCTCCCGTTGGATCACTAAGCCGAAGCGCTCGACCGGCTTCAACTTCTTCAATCTGTGTAAAGCTGGCTAAGGCTGCTCCACCAAGGTGAATACTCACCGAATCTAGGGCAGCGCTTGTGCCTTTTTGTACTTTATGACTAAAGCTTAAATGTCGTGGCATAGCGGCGACGGTAAATATTCCCTTTAAACCATCATCGCCTGCATAACTTAAGTTAGGGAGTTCGATTTGATTCATATATCGCCCACCATCAATCATTCGAGCAATATCATTCCCATTATCGGTCGCCCGCAGAGAGTCATCTACTGTGTAAACTTGCCCTGCTCGTTGTGCCTGTAAACTGAGGCTGGCGCTTTCTTGATCATTGACCAAGCTGTTATTCGCTAAACTTGCCTCATTGACATCAAGTTCAGCGTTTAATAGACCAAAATGGCTGAGTTCAGCGCTGGCTTCATTAAGAGCCAAAGCATAATAGGCACTTAAAAAATGCATCTCTCGAGCAAAACTGCTACTTCCCACTGGCCGATGATTGCTTGGCCAATACCAATATGTGTAATCGTATTGGTCCACAATGGGTGCCTTACCCGTTCGGGTGACAATGCAATTTGGGTCACTTGTTAAGCAGTTAGAGTTATTGATAGTTTTAGGCGATGAATAAGCCCGCTGACTGATCGCTGTACCATCGCTTACCCGACAGCCTACTCGGATAATGTCGCCAGCTTCACAGCGTTCCCCACATACTCCGAACTCTAACGGCGTTGAAGAATCTAGTATAGGCGTCTCTTGCCATCCATTCTGCCAAAGTTCCCAAACACAATCGTTAATGGAGACTTGATCTCCCTCATCTAAATCTTCAGCATTGAGTAATGCTGAAATATTGTCATTGGCTCTGATGACCTCAGGGCTAAGAGATAGTGATTGAATCAGTGGAGCACTATTGGCAATGATCACTGTAGCGCTCACCATCTCGCTTTCACCTAGGCTGGTACTAGCGGTGACCTCAACCCGAACTTGATCACCTCTTTGCAATGAATGATTTAGGACAGAGCTTGACTCTGCTTGTAATACCTCATTGATGAACCATTGATAGTTAAGTTGTGCGGTTTGGTGAGCAGTTTGCGCATTTGCAGTGAGTTGATCCTGACTGGTGGGGGCACTTGGGCTTAAAGAGACAGTGACATCACTAGGTGGACTATTTGAGTCAACAAGTACTTTAAGTTGAGCTTCATCATAATCCCAAAGTAAGCGTCCATCTACTTGAGCCAAACCTCGTATCCAAGTTGCCTCTATCTCTCTTGATTCGGCATAGGCAGAATCGGCACTATTAAAGTCCATTAAGATAAACTCAGCCGGACCGTCAAAGTGATAGCGTGATAAGTCAATGGTCAGATCCACATCTAGCCAAGTTTGAGGTTCTAAAATACGATTTGCTTGTATGGGGGTAAACCCATTGGCTGATAGTCTAAAAGTCATGCGGTTGCCATTACGAATTCGAAAAACCATATTTGGATTTTCAAAACGTGCTCCATCCCAAAAGATAAATGGTGTATTCCAAGTATCAATCCATGGGATATTTGGACCTAATGCTCCTCTGAGCTCAATCTTTCGGCCAGCCGGATTAATACCTGATCCATTGGTATTATAGCGTCCTCGAATATCTAGCGGACAATTTAATACTTGATTCGTTTGGATCAGTTCACTCCCTACATCAATCAAAAGGTGAGCACATTGTGCCTGTCCAACAAGAACACTTGCTTGGCCACCAACATAGGCATGGGATTGGCCGTTAGGCGCTTGATTTTGATCCCAATTCAAAGCCGTAAAGAATTGTTGATCACCGGCTTCACCATCCCAATTAAAGCTTACGCTTGAGCAAGTAGGTGCGGAGGCCTCATTATTGGTGCAGGTATAGAACTCGGGATCACCGCATTCACCATTGTTAGTGGCACATTCATCAATGTCGGCACAGGTGGGTGTAGCGCCGTCATTGTTGGTACAGGTGTAGAACTCGGGAGCACCGCATTCACCATTGTTAGTGGCGCATTCATCAATGTCGGCACAGGTGGGTGTAGCGCCGTCATTGTTGGTACAGGTATAGAACTCGGGAGCACCGCATTCACCATTGTTAGTGGCGCATTCATCAATGTCGGCACAGGTGGGTAAAGCGCCGTCATTGTTGGTACAGGTATAGAACTCGGGAGCACCGCAGTTACCGTTATTAATGGCACATTCATCAATGTCGGCACAGATGGGCAAAGCGCCGTCATTATTGG
>CAKZRU010000171.1 GCA_937146725.1 uncultured Myxococcales bacterium | reverse complement strand
GATATTCATCATGATTTATCTTTGGGTGGTGATCACTTGATTGAAGTCTCTGACTTTAGTTTAAAAAAGCAAGCCATTATCAGTGGGGTAGGCTTTGGCTGGCTTCCACGACATTTGATCAGTGATGAATTAGTCCACAAAACCGTTAAACTTGTTCCCCTCCGCGAAGGCTCTAGTCGCTGGCTCTCACCACAGCTTGTATATCGCCTAGATCCACCATTAGGCAGTACAGGCCGCAGACTATTAGAAACGCTTCAAGCCGGTATTCTGTAGATTATCTCTTTTTAAGCCTTCACCTCTGTAAAGGTCGGATAAAGGACTGAACTGAGTACAACGCTGATACTACTGATGGGCATAATGATGGCGGCTACCAAAGGAGTCACATAAGCCATCAAGGCCAAGCTTGCAAAGATCGCGTTGTAAACCAAGGCAAAACGAATGTTAAAACGCACCAAGCGTTGAACTGCATGTACGCCTTCAATATAACTCAGGATCGATCGAATCCCTTGGGGTAAAAATACATGAGCACCTTGATCTACAATCGATAGTCCACCAGAGACCGAAATGCCAATATCTGCTGTGGCCATAGCAATCGCATCATTAAGCCCATCACCAATCATTGCGACCAAAGGTCCATTTGGATTAACTACGCTATTCTTTTGAGCTTGGCGTATATATTCAGCTTTATCTTGAGGACTCATTCGGCCCTGATAATGATGAAAACCTAAATGTGCACCGACGACATCTGTCACAACTTTGTGATCACCACTACATAAGGATAAGCTATAGTTTTTCGACTTTAAGAGCTTGATTAACTGATGACTTTCAGACCTTAGCTCGTCACTCAAAGCCAAAATCATAATCAGTGTCCCATTAAACCACACCCCCAATGGACTTTGAGCCTGATCGAGTAAGCGCTCAATAAAGGCAGAGGCATCCAAGGCCATACTAGGAGAAAGATGGTCGTCCAAAACGATCTGCTCACTATCAAGCTTGGCAATATTGATTTCATCTTTCTGTAAGTTGGGATACATATGGCGACTGCTGCTGGCTCTAATCCCTTTCCCTAATTCTTCATAAATCTGATGAATAATGATTTGCGCATTTGATTTCTGCTGGCGTTGTTGATCAATTTCAATGGCCTGTACTTCAGCATAATGAGATAGACTTTGAGCAATTGGATGGCTACTTTGTGACTCTAAAATTGATATAATTTTCCAAATATAGCTCAGCTCATCTAATTGTATCTCCAACTCGGGTTTAACCCACTGTGAACTCACCTTCATCTGACCGGTCGTAAGTGTACCGGTTTTATCAAAGACCAAATGTCCAAGTTGCGTGCTTTGCATTATCGTTTCTGGGTTTTGGATATATATTTCCAAGTTTTTGGCTTTGGCTAAACCAATACTTACTGCTAAAGGCGTTGCCAAGCCCAAAGCGCAGGGACAGGTCACAATGCATAAAGAAATGATTACATCAAAAGCGCTTTGCCAATCTTGCATGAAATAACCCCAGTAAATCCCGCCTCCTACACTTAATAAGAAAACAGCAATCACTAAATACATGGCCACCCAATCCGCTTGGGCTTCAATATGTGTTTTTTGACTTTGAGCCTGTTCAAAATCATCTAACATTGTACTGAGTTTACTATCGCTCGCTCTTGCTTGTGCTTTGATGATCACAGCTGTTTGCGTTTGAGAATTAGAGTCTTGATAGGGATTAATCGCTACACACCGAGAACCTTGATAAACCTTACTCGCAACCTTTTTACCTAGCCATCTAGATTCACCACTTAAAAAAGCTTCATCAAATTGAGCATCACCATGAACAATGACTCCGTCCAAAGGACAAATCTCATTCGGTTGAAGCTTGAAATAATCTCCGACTTTGATTTCATGTAATGCGATCGCTTTCCATAATTCACTCTGATTCAGAATTCTCAGAGTTTGATCTGTCTGTTCATCAGAAGCTTCACCGAGTAAACGAACTGATTCTTGGTGCATCTGATCACCACTCATCACCCAAGCATATTTAGGAATAAGTTCATGCCCATATTGCTGATGTCTCACTGCCCAGGCTTGACTTTTTAATTGAATGAAACGCCCCAGTAACAGTAAAAAAATCAGTGAAGCCAAGCTATCAAAGTAAACTTCGCCTTGCCCACTAAGGGTGGACCATGAACTGGATAAGAAAGCAATGGTGATTCCAAGACTAATCGGCATATCCATATGCGGTGTTTTGGCCTTAATCCCCTGCCAAGCTCCTTGCCAAAATGGTCGAGCGCTATAAGTGATTAAAGGAAGGCTTAAAAGCATACTCAGCCATCTAAACCAGCGCTGGAAGTCTACAGTAACCGTCCCCCCATATTCGGCAAAAGCTAACAGCATAATATTGCCCATAAGGGCAAAGCTCACTCCTAAACGAATAAGTTCTTGCCGGTGGTTTTCTTTGCTTATATCATCGTTTTTAGCTTGATCTCGAAGCGAACTGCGGTAACCAAGCTTATGAAACTGTTGAGCAATCATACTCAGCTGTACTGTTTTAGGGTCCCAAGTCAGTTGAAGGCTTTGACGTCCAAAGTGAGCGCGAGCTTGCTTTAATCCTTTAATGTACTCCGGACCACGTTCCAATACCCAAACACAGGCGGCACAATGCATCCCTTGAACCTTGAGTTGAACCTTTGCTAGGCCATTTGCTTGCATATATTGAGCTTGATTTAAGTCTAAATACGCATATTGGGCACTTAATACTTCAGGGTTTTGTTCTAAATCTTTTACCGATCTGGCTGTACTTTGCTGGTGATCAAATTGGTAATACTCATCTAAGTTTAAGTCATGTAATAAATGATAAACACTTGCACAGCCATGACAGCAAAATTGGAGTTGATCTTGCTCAGTTAGAGTTTCGGGCGGACTCTTTTTTTTACTTTCAAACTCAAGACCACAGTGAGCACAAGTCTTCATTTAAGGTTTACTTTCGCAGCTACAATGTGGAGAAGACTGAGTGTCTGCCCCCTCTAAGATAATCCACTTTTGACCTAAGCTCAAAAAAGCCATGACTATCAGTACAAGCGCACCTAATTTAGGCGCAATGCGTCTTGCTTGCATGTTTAATACACGGCTTAAAAATCCTATACTTAAAAGAGCTGGTAAGCCGCCTAACCAAAAACTGAGCATCAAACTTGCCCCCAAAAAAGCCTTACCACTACTACCTGCAATAAGCACAAAGCTCCATAACCAACCACAAGGTAAAAGCGTTGAGGATAAACCCAAAACTAAAGCGCCCCCATGCCCTCCATGTCGACCTAATTTAAAAGCAAAATGTCGTAAAGACTCTAATTTTTGCCTAAAAGGACCCATCTGTGAACTTGGCTTTGCTTCACCTAGCCACAAAAGAAAAACCGCTGTTAAGACTAAAGAGGAGGCGACCAAAAGCTGAGCATAAGCTCGAAAAGGCCCAAGCTGTTCCATCAATGCTGTGGCTTGCCCACTCAAGGAGCCGGCAATTGCACCTAAAGTCATATAGGTGATTAGACGACCTAAATGATAAGCAATCGTCATTTGAACTGGCTTTGGACCTCCTGCAGTAATCGCTGTAAATGCACCGCACATTCCTACACAATGCAAGCTACCTAGTAAGCTCGCTACAAAAATTGCAATATACTGATTCATCTCATTACCAATATCTATCAAGGCTTATTGCTAAATTAGCGTTCAAGGTAACTTTGGCCTTGCTTAGACCAAGTGCTTTTATTTTGCCCATGCGTTAAGTGTATTGAATAGTTCACTG
>CAKZRU010000170.1 GCA_937146725.1 uncultured Myxococcales bacterium | reverse complement strand
TCATTGCTGAGCAAGAGCGAGAGGCTGAACAAAATGCCAAAGCAACTAAGGCTATTGAATACTCAACGCCATCATCATTATGAGCTTACACTCGTCCACAGAGCATGAAAACTCAAGCAATGTTGAAGAAATCAGTAAGTTTGCAAGCCGGATTCTTTTTGGAACAACACTTGAAGACAAGTTAAAATCTCCAAAAGCGCTTAGTGATTTAAAGCCCGATTTAAGCTTAAAAAGTATACCCTCAACACCACATAGAAGCCCTGAGTTTACTTTGGTAAGTTTGGGACAAAATAAAAGGCATAAACGTGAACTTCGTCCCACTGTGGAAAGACTTCATGATGAGCATTTCAGAGGCAGAATCTTACATACCTTTGCCCATCATGAACTGATTTCACTAGAGCTCATGGCCTTGGCCTTATTGCGATTTCCGGAAGCCCCAAGTGCCTTTCGTAGAGGCTTAGCCAAGGTCATTATTGATGAGCAACGTCATTTTAGGCTGTATGAGGAAAGAGTTAAAGAACTAGGCCTTAGTTTAGGAGAGGAACCGGTTTCTGATTACTTTTGGCGCTGTGTGGCCAATGCACCCGATTTGGCATCGTTTAATGCCCGCTTGGCATTGGTATTTGAGCAGGCAAACATTGATTTTACCCGCCATTATGCTCCTTTATTTAGACAGGTTGGAGACGAGGACAGTGCTGTAGCTCTTGATCAAATTTATCAAGATGAAATTAGTCATGTGGGCTTAGGTTTACATTGGTTTAGAAAATGGCGGCCTACAAATGAACCGGAATGGGATAGCTTTTGCCAATTGCTTGAGCCTCCGCTATCACCCGGCCGTGCTAAAGGAGCCGTATTCTCAATAGAAGGTCGTCGCGCTGTAGGATTTTCCGAAGATTACATTGAACGCCTACGTTTATGGGGTGGCTCTACCGGACGTCCCCCCTTGGTATGGCTCGGCAATTTTGACTTTGATGAAGCCCTACATGATCAAGCAGTTGAGTTAGGTCAATTACCACCCGACAAAAGCCCGAAGCGTCGTTCAAAGCGTCGAAAAACTAGACGGCAAGCTTGCGAGGCCTTTACACCATTACTCGCATGGGTTTGTACCAGAGGTGATATTGTTTTATGCCCTCAGTCTCAGCCAAGTCGACAATTTCAGTCCTTGATCGCTAAAGCACGAGGTTTAAATCCTGAATGGAGCTGCAATATTGATGAACTCAAAGAGCGTAAACTTGGTGGTGTTCAACCCTGGGGATGGAGTCAGCCGACATATGCTCGCTTAGAGCAGTTGCAAGCTTCCATTTTACCAAGTGCTCAGCAAATGCCAAACTCATCAATGACTGAAACAGTATTTAAGTTTGCTTCTAAACTTGAACTGACTAACATTCGAGCAGAAATTGCTCAAGCTTTGATGACTGAGCAACAAAGTTCAGCTTTGTATTTTCCCCAAGAACATGAAGATATCCTTTGGCAAGCTCCTCAAAACATCGCTGAGCTTATTCAAGGCTTAAAAGATTTAAATCTTTCAGAAAATTGGCTTTGTAAAAGAGCGTATGGAAGTGCTGGACGTGGATTAAAGAGACTAAATCTTAGTCAAGAGCTTGATGCTCCAACCTTGGGTTGGTTTGAACGAAGCTTACCACTTGGTCTAAATATTGAGCCCTTACTGAATAGAGTCGCCGATCTTTCATTTCATGCTTGGGTCGAAGGTCAGTCCATACGTTATGATGGTGAAGTGGCAGGACTTGTGGATGATCATGGACGTTTTCAAGGTGCCTTTATTGGTCCACCAAGTAGTGTTTTAGACAGTAAAGTCAAAAGATTTCTTAATGGGGAAGGGCATGATCGCAGACGCTTAAGCCGAATCGGTAAAGCAGTGACTCAAATAGTTGGTAAGAAACTGATGAGTCATGGCTATCAAGGACCTTTTGGAGTGGATGCACTAATTGCTCAATCCCATGATCCACAATCTCAAGATAGGAGCCTAAAGCTCTATCCACTTGTTGAAATTAATCCACGATTTACTATGGGACGTCTTGCCTTACATCTGCGTAAAACCATTGAGTCAAGAGCGAACTCCAAAGCTTATTTCAAAATATTTCCCAACTTAACCGCCATACCATCAGCCGATCTTGAACAAGCAAAGCAAGCGACTGATGATTCCAATTGGGATAAGCAGGGCCAATGGCTAGGCTCTGTGCTTCCTCTCAATGATATATGGCAAGAACTGTCTAAGCTTGAATCAAAGCAAGACCTACCCGTTGTTTTACTCTATAAGTAGACTGTTACAGCGTAATTCACTCAAAAATATAATAAATTCTATTTTTTAAGCAACCCTATCTTAATTTCATGAGTCAATGTTTGTATTAGGTCTGTTCTATGTTGGAACAGGTACCAAACTCATGACTCGTGACTTAGGATAAGAAATGCCAAAAAGAACATATATAAAGCCACATTTGTCTCTAGAGGAATTGACCGAGAAGATTCGTAAAAGTCGTGATGCAATCACTCGGCAGCAACTCAGAGTAATCAAATATGTAATGAGTGGCATGACTCAGCGTAAAGTAGCAGAAAAGCTAAATTACTCACCAGCATGGGTGCATACGATCATTCATCGTTATAATGAACATGGCCCTGACGTTTTACGAGATCACCGTAAAGATAATCCTGGTCGTCCATTCAAGCTTTCGGCTACCATTCGAGCTGAAATGCGAGAATTGGTCAGTTCTCCACCAAAAGATGGTGGCTTATGGACAGGCCCTTTGTTAATTGATTGGGTTAAAGAGCGTACCGGAGACGATAATATTGACCCAAAACGTGGTTGGGAATGGCTAAGACAGCTGAACTGCAAAGATCGCCTTAAGCGTACTCGTCGTCGGAAAAAAACTGCTTAATTATATATTAAAAGACTATTCGCTTCACTCTTGAACAAAGTCTGATTATGATAGCCTCCTTGATTTAATAAATAAAAGGGGGATAAGTATGTACCAAAGATCGATTAAATCGATACTTACAGTGGTTTTTGTTTTACAGGTTACCTATGCCTGCCAAGAAGAAGAAACAATTACTACTGACCAAATGACTCAAAATGCCGGTAGTGAAGCAGGCATAGAAGCGGGTGCAGAAGCAGGCACAGAAGCGGGTGCAGAAGCGGGTACTGAAGCGGGTACTAATCAAGCAGGTGAAATTGCAAACTCTGGTGACCTTTGTAATGAAATTATTTCTCTGTGTGATGGAAGCTTTGAGCCACCGCCCCCCATGAATGAGCATACCGGAACTTATGCCGATAATGAGGGGGTTTTGGTGATTTTTGGTGGAAATACTTCTGTGCCTGAAAACTGTGGATTTCCTGCTTATACCGGAGAGTCCAAAACATATCTTTACTATGATCGTCCACTTGCTGATGACTGCGGTCCTTGGGTAGAAATTGATGGCGGGCCACAAGGTCGAGCCCGTCACAGTGCTGACTATGGTGAAGGTTCTGTTTGGGTTTTTGGTGGCCGAGTCAGAGCGGTCAATATGGGGCCCTATCATTTATTTAATGATATTTGGCGCTTTGATGTGGAAACTCGTACTTGGAGTGAAGTTCCTGCGGTTAATGAAGGGCCCAGTGGACGCTATAATTCAAGTATCACTTATGATCCGATGCGCAGAGCGTTATGGGTTTATGGTGGCAATATCGCTGAAAATGCACTTAATCCTGATGCGGTCCATGATTTATGGCGCTTTGATATTGAAACGAGCACTTGGACTCAGATTGAAACACCCGAATACTTGCTCGATCGAATGTGGCACAATGCCATTTATGATCCGGTAAGAGATCGCTTGGTAATCTTTGGTGGTGCTGATGAAACCGCCTTTTTTGATGCTGCTGTCTACTTCAATGATCTCGTTTTTTATAGTCCTGAAACCGATAACTGGGGCTATGCAGAACCAGAGCAAGCACCCGATGGCCGCTTTTGGAGTCAAATGGTGTATCGTATGAATGGTGACGAGTACTTGCTCTTTGGTGGCCATGATGATCAAACTTTGGGTAATCGCAATGACTCTTGGTCATATAATCCCAACACAAATGCTTGGACGGCCTTAACTGGCGAAGACACCTTTAACCGTCCAGCCAATGGTTTTTGTGATTTTCCTGCTGATTTTACCATCGTAGACAGAACGCTTCCCGAAAGACGAAATGCGCATAGTTTCTCATGGTCCAACAGCTGTGACAGGGGCTTAATGTTTGGTGGTAAAACCGATTGTGGCGCGATTAATGATGTTTGGAGCTATTCGGCTGAGACTGGATGGAATAACAAGGAGCTAGCAACGGAAGGTGAGGTCTGTCATCGTTGGCGTAGCAATCCTGATAACTGTGCTAATATGTGCTTCTAATCAATCTTCTTATTTTATAAGAATTTAAGAGCTACTTACAAGCTACTTACAAGCATCTGCCCACTGTTTAAATTGATCGTCAGTTAAGTAGTATACATTACCAATATCGAGCGCATATCCTTTACGGGATGTATACTTAAAGTAAAAATCAAGACGATCATTTGTGGCATGCGCCATTTCGCTGTCATTCGTATAAAGTACTCGATGACCATCCGTTAATTGGTGATTCCCTTGGGCAAACTGATAAAAGCCCCATTCTTCACCCTTGATTAACTCTGTGACTTGATGAGTTTTTGGATGAATTGAGATAATGCGCGAAGCGGTTTGATGCGATTGATTATCATATACTGTGATTTCACCATTAAGGGCCCAATCCGGGTCATGCTGTCGAGAAAAGTCTCCATAATGCCACCATTTAACCTTTAGGGTATTTGGGTCAATGACTGTGATAAGATTGATCGAGCGAAACGACAGCAACAAGTCTCCGGCCTGAAAGTTAGGAAAAAGTGGAGCTCGCTCTTGGCTTAACACATCCACATCATTTTGGTGAAAGGGATCATGTAAACTAATATGTTTAAGCTTGAGTCCATTATTGAGATCTTGGTATTTCCACTGCCCTACCGAACGTTTTAAATTACTTTTGATCAGACGAGCTTCAAAAATAGCGGTTTGTGGATTAGCCGCAATCAACTCCTCAAAGGTGATTTTTTTGGCTAAACTTGAGTCGGTCAAGTTATACTGATGAAGCTCATTACCATACCAGGTCCACAGCATACCATCAGCCGAACTTGCCTTATGATGAAACCCAATGCCTTCACCTAGTGAAAAAGCCTTACCCGCTCCTTTGGGTAGATCAAGCTTAACATTCCCACAGATATCAGTTGCATGAAGTGCAAAGTAACTATTAAAAATTAGATGACCATCGGGACTAATATCACCCTGTCCCAAGGTCCTAATATCATAGTCAATCTTGGGACGTTTAATCAGCTTTTTTACCTCACCTGTCGCCGAAAGCACTAAAGCCGCATAATCAGCATCACTAAACCTCGGAATAAAAAAGATAATGTAATATCCCTTGTTATGCACTGAATAGTAATGCAGTTTGCGTGAGCTTCCACTGAGAAGCTTTAAAGGGTCTTTCACTGGCTTCACGCTGAGCTTTAACTTTTCAGAGATAATGCTTTTTCCGCTTACTCTCAGCTCACTGTCGGTCAATAAATCCGCTAATTTTTCCTTTAAAGAAAGTTGACGCCCTTCTCTTGAGCCAAGATACCAAGCTTGTAAATCTTCTAAAGGCTCGGCGATCAATCCGTAAGGAAATACTTGCAAGCCGGCAACCGCAATTCCCCAAAAGAAAATAAGTAAGGGCAGAGTGATTTTTTTAATAAGCTGTATATGTTTAGGACTATCAGCTTCTGACAAAATAAAGCTCCTTATCGTTGAAATACTTAAGAAACCCTATTCATAACACATGATAAAAACTATACTCAAGAAAACGATATTCTTCTTTTCTCATGTCGACGAAGTTAGTTAATCAATGAGCAATAAAAGCCTACTCGATAATTCTACAAAAAATTCAGCTGCGTTTTTAGAAAAAACACTTATCTATGATGATCACAAAACAGCCATAGAAGAAGCAAGATTTACTGAGGATGATAACACTGTCTCAGATTTTGAAGAAACGCTGATCCATGCAGATGAGCAAAGTGATGCCATAGACGAAAAACAAAAACGTAAAAATCACTTATTAAGCATAGATTCTAGATATCATACTGAAGACGTGTTGGGTGTTGGTGGTTTTGCTATTGTACACAAAGTCTTTGATAAAAAGGTAGGACGTCAAGTCGCTTTAAAAAGTATAGACTCCTCGGCAAGCAATGAAATGCTAAGCATGAGCTTTAATCTAGAAGCAAGGGTTATGAGTCAACTTGATCACCCAGGGATTTTACCGGTCTATGATGTGATCGAGAATGAAGATGAAAGTAGTTCATCAAGGTCTGCATCAGTCAAAGCATACAGTATGCGCATAGCCTCTCACGCATCTTTATATGAATATCTTTTAGAAACACCAACACTTGATATACACAAACTTTGCCATAATTTAAAGCAGGTTGCCCTCACCTTAGAACATGCTCATCAAAGAGGGGTACTGCATCGAGATATAAAGCCGCATAATATCCTTTTAGGAAGTGAAGGCGAAGTATACCTAACCGATTGGGGCATCTGCTTACTATTGCCAGAACATCAGGATTATACTTTGATGAGTGAAGCTTATAAGTCAGCTTTTGTGGGAACACCGGCTTACATGGCTCCGGAACAAGCAGCACAACAAACGATTGATGCAAGGACTGATGTTTTTGGGTTGGGAACTTGCCTTTATTTTGCATTAACCGGCCAAGTGCCAATCAGTGGTGATAGCTTACAACAAGTATTAGAAAAAGCGGTTCAAGTTGAGATTATTGCTCCCAGTGACATCTGGAAAGAGCGTGGTATTGAGTTTCCTTATCCACAGGCTTTGGAAGCGATTTGTTTAAAATGCTTAAATAAAGACCCTCAAAAACGTTATCAAAGTGCTCGTGCCTTAGCTCAAGCCTTAGAAAGCTTTACCAATGGTGAACTTGAACGAGAACGGTTGAAAGAAGCCGCCCATAAAGCTTACCAACAGGGTAAGTTAGCGTACCAAGATTTTTTGAGTTTGTTTGACGAGCAACACAAGCTCATCCAACTAGTCAATGCAGCGTCTGTAGGTTACAAAAAAAGTCGTTCAGAAGAAGATCGAAAAAACAAATGGTCTCTTGAAGCTGAACTTGATGCCTTGTTAATTCCCTTAGAGGAAAACTTTACCAAAGCTGTATCTACTTTTCGAAGTGCTCTCAGAGCCAATCCCTCTCATGAAGAAGCTCGGCGGGCAATCACAAGATTATATAAGGTCAGGTATGAGCGAGCCTTAGGTCTTAGTGATCATGCCATGAGTATTTTCTTTGAGTCTAGAATTAGAGAGTTTGCTACAGAAGAAGATCTTAACTTACTTGATCAACCTAGTAAGATTATCTTACAGGGTTTACCAAAAAAGGTAGAGGTGATTGTTTATAAGAGTCACTTAAAAAGATATGAAACCAAGCTTGAACAATACCTTAAAGTCGAGAATTATCAGGGCGATGCTATATATTTAGAAAGAGGACGCTATCTCATTGAGCTTAAACACCAAGGTGCAAGCTTAGTCAGAATCCCCCTTTGGATAAAAAACTTTCAAGTTTTGAATATCAATACACCGCTGCCTAAGAAGTCGGCAATTCCTAATGGTTTCGTGTATATTAAAGATGGTCTTGCTTTTTCTGAATGTCCAACATCGATGAAAGAGTATTGCGATTTTTTAAATGATATTAGCCTTGAAGAAGCCGATCAACGAATTCCTCGCTATCATCAAACCCCTTATTGTTTCAGGGCAGACAATGGTCGATTTGAGTTACCATATAAGGACCTAGAAGGAGATACATGGCAAGCTGAATGGCCGGTCATGTTAATTAGCTACCATGATTCCATTGCTTACACCAAATGGCTTTCCAACAAATTGAATGTAAAGGCTAGATTGCCTGACAAGGATGAGTGGTTGGAAGCAGCAAGTGGTGGAGATGGAAGAGTATATCCTTGGGGAAACTCCTTTGATGCCTCCTTATGTACAATGAGAGAATCTCATAATGGTCGTCCTGTTCCCACTTCCTTAAAGATGACCAAAAAAGATCGATCCCCCTATGGCATTAACCATGTTGCAGGTAATATTTGTCAATGGGCTAATACGCCTATCCCAGGTCTTCCAAAACATAAGTATATGATGGGTGCCTCATATAACTCACAAGAAGTTATGTGTCGCTTAGATCACACAATGCAAGCTCACGAAGATGAGACCTTTGTGCATTTAGGCATCAGAGTGGTGATCGAGTTAGATGATCAAGACTTTCTACCCAGTGCGCACTAAGGAGTAGATTGGCTTAGTAACGAGGTAAGCCCCAAAGTAGTTTTTCGGGAAGTGGCCATTGCCTAGTGGGTTCTAGTTCATCTTCTCCGAAGGGATTCCCCATCATAGTAGGAGGATTACGATAAGTTAAACGCTCAAGATCGCTGTCTACAATCACAGCATTTTGAACTGCAAACAAATATACTTCTTGGCTAATGATGCCTTCTTCATTGGCATCGCCAATCGCACCGGTTACATTATTCAGTTCTACAAGCTCAGCATTGCAAATATGAACACCCTCATGATAGGGCTCAGTATGAGGCTGAAAGGTCATTTCATCAAAGTATCTTGGATTAAGAGCGGCTAAACATCCTTCATCTTGAGTCCTGCCTAGATTATCTTCAGGGTTCGGACAGGTGAATTCAAGCCGAGAAGATAAGGTTACTCCAATTGTAGTATTGGTCATTGTCATAGAAGAAATCGTTGAATAGACACCAAACATTGTATTCTCATGGAATTCGCTACCTTGAATCAACACTTTTGGTCGGTATTCGGGAGCACTTCCATGAGGAATCTGTGACCAAAAACCACCGCGTTGATTACGAGAAAACTCTGAGTTTAAGATACGAAGTTCATAAAGTCGTCCCGAGTTAGAGTCAGCTTGCTCACGCATTAAGCCATGAATCATAATACCAGCTCCCTCATTATCTGTAGATTGCACATTGTTGAGTTCTACATACCACGGGTTGCGGATAAATAAGCCATGACCGGGGCGATTGATATCACCTTGTTCAAACTCTGTTTTTGCGCTTGTTATGCCGGCAACAGTTCCGCTAATAGCAACATCACTGAGTGATAAACTAGCACCTTCACTGTGCACAGCGGCTGCTTGAGCCCCACTTAAGTTTGTGTCATTCAAACTTAAATCAGCAGCATCGGCCATTGACATCGCCGTGGGTACATTTAAGGCATTAAACATATCTCCTGGCACAAACATATCTCCTGGCACAAACATATCTCCTGGAACAAACATATCTCCCGGAACAAACATATCTCCCGGAACAAACATATCTCCCGGTACGCTAACATTTGTGGCTATTTCTCCGGCTCCTTGCTCTCCAATAGTTATGATCGGTTCAAAGTTTAGTGGGTTTTCTCCATCTTCAATGGCAATGGAAGCGGGTGAGGCATCACCGGCCAAAGGTCTGTCGATAACACTTCGGTTATATACAGCGGGATAGCCACCTTGTACAGATAGCTTTTCAATCGTCATTTTTGACGAGAAATTAGTGATACCTGTACTTCCTAATTGATCCAACTCAATAAAACGCGCATTCACTAATGAACCTGCTGAAACGATCCCACCCGACTTAAGATCATGGCTTTCTAAACCAATATTTTGTGCCCGAACCTGATCTAAACCAGCGGAAACTCTTGCCAAGGCAATGCCAACTTTAGCCGAATCTGCACCGTCTAAAGCTAACTGAGATACAAACAAGCTTTGGTCAAGTGCTTCAAAGTTTGGAGTACGATAATCCATACCTTCAAATTCTTCCTTGTCCATCGCCACAATGCCTGCGGTGGCAAAGTCTCTGATCCATACGCCTCTCAAGATTGTCTGCTTGGCATGAGTCAGCATACCAATCTTAGGATGATTAATAATGGAGTTTTTAATAAAAATACCACCAGCTCTATTAGCACGTATGGCAGTCTGAGCGACTTGAGCATTTAATACTGATTCATGGATAATTGAACTGTGATTTCCATGAAGCGCCACTAAGGTTATGCCTTGGTTCTCAGCAATAATATTGATTCCAGATACCAATACATGATCGCGATTTTGTAGTCTAAGAACTTGATTTGCATATAGTGTTACGCTGGCATAGCAGGGACTAAAGATCGCTAATTCCTTTGCGCCAACACCTCTTAGGTCCGTTGTAAAGCGATACTCACCAGGCAATAAAGAGAGATAGGCATAATCGGACTCGGGTAATAAGTCTAAAGATGTTGCAGTTTCCGGAGTTTGACCATCTCCTGTGCCATTAGGCGAGACATAAGTAATACTTGCAGTTCTTTGTCCATCACGGACTTCGAGAGAAAGCAAGTCGATCGGAAGTTCGGTTTGAGTCTGCTCTAAAGGACAGACACTTACACCAACATAGGCTGAGTTTCCATCAGGCGCGGGTACTTCACTTTGCTCGGCGTCTTGCATAGGTACTTCCATACCGGCCATTTCACCGGCCATTTCGCCAGCCATTTCACCGGCCGCTTCACCGGCCATCTCACCAGCCATTTCACCGGCCATTTCACCGGCCATTTCACCGGCCATTTCGCCGGCCATTTCGCCGGCTACTGGTGTTGTGGTTGGGTCTTTATCTTCACAAGCAGCAAGAATAAAAATGAACAGAGCCAGACTTAAATAATTAATTTTACCTAACATTTTAAAATCCTAACATAAGGTTAGAGTTGATAAGTTAAAAACATAGATAGCCCTCGAGCAGCGCCATTAACGCTAGAGCCATGAACTCGATAGGCGACATCACTAAGATTTTCTAGATTAAGATTTAAAGACCAGCCTCCTTCTCTAAAGCCGAGTTGAGCATGATAGACTTGATAAGCTGGTGTACCTCCATAAGGGATACGATGGTCAATCTCATCCCCAAAGGAGAGCAAGCTTTGTGCTTGAGCCCAACGTAGGCCCACTTGGGCATAAAATCTCTGTAGTCGACTTTCCCATCTTACTTTTACACCACCGTTCAAAGGCGGAATTCGTGACAAGGGGCGAGATTTCCCCGCTTCACTTGATAAAGGAGAAGGGCCGGTACCCAAAGCATAGGAAGCATATTCAGATACAGTGATACGCAAAGGTAGACTGAGGGTAAACTGCTGTTCTATTCCATAAATATGAGCCGGCTCTGCTAAATTAACCAAAGTAAACGGAGTAGAAATTCGGGCGGCAAGACAGGAACGTTCGGTACTAGGACAAACTGCATCACGCCGTTCAATCCCCTGTTTCAATTCTTGAATAAAGCCCCACAGTTCAAAACTGAATCCAAGCTTTTTGCTACGTAGGCTTTGTGCAGAACTAAACTTAGTCCCTAATTCAAAAGATAACGAATATTCAGCCTCTAAGTTTGGGTTTTCAATTTGATACCCTTGACCGGTTAATTGTCGAGCGGTGAGATCATCTAAGTTAGGTGGAGCATAGCCTTCTTCTAGGTTACTTAAAAAGGCCCAAGTCGGAGTGACTTGCCAAGTCAAGCCTAAAGCCGAGGTCGAGCCAAGCCATTGACGTTTAATCGAACTTGTTTCTGATTGTTTATCCTCTGGAGAACGTGCTTGAACTCCATTGACTCTTGAGCCAAGTCTCAAAGATAAATCTTGATAGGTCCATTGAGCTTGGGTCCACAATCCCGCCCTCAAATAATCACTGCCGTCCATATATTGGCCACGCGTTTTCTCTCGGGTGATATTAGATAGAACTAAGGTGTCCCAAGCTTTAGAACTCACCTGCTCAAATGTACTATCAAAGCCATAATTAAGCTGAAATTGTTGTTGGTTTCTTACCCACTTTTTAGTGGTAACCTTGGTTCGAAGCTCCCAAACATTCACACTGTCTCGTCCAATATTAAGATAGTTTTCTCGATCGTTTGTTCTTCGTTCATGCTGTCTTTGAAAACTGAATCCTACCCAAAGGTCTTGAGCCCAAGCCTGCTTAAAGTTCTGTTCTAAAACACTATAAATATGGGTTCTAAACTGTTCATCATAATTTAGGCACCAAGACTCTGGTGCCTCTGGTGGAGGACACTGATCGGTGCGAGGCGTATCATACTGCCTAAATAGTCGAGCGGCAACTTTCCATTCTCCATGTTGTAGCTTAACTCTTGAGACAAAATCGGCCCCCAAGGCTTCATAGCCCGTTCCCATCTGCAAACGTTGGTTTTCTCTAAATCTTGGCACATTCTTTTCGAGAATTAACACTTGAGGAATATCTTGGCGAAGCTTAAGTGGGTCAGATGCTTCAAGTTCTTCTCGCTTTAGCCATGAAGCGCTCAGATATAGCCCCCAACTAGAGTTAATTTGTGCATTCAGCTCACTTCGTACCCCTTGACTTAAATCAGCGGTTGCATAAAGACCTGTGAAAGAACTTTGTAGCTTTATTCCCTCATGATATGGATCGATTTTTGGGTCCTTAGAATGAACCAATATAGAGCCAGATAAGGCATTGGCACCTAAAACAACCGAACCTCCTCCCCTAAGCACCTCTATTCGTTCAAGACCAAGTGGATCAATGGTAAAAAGATATTGGTTAGGGCCTTGTCGAAACAAAGCGTGATTTAAGCGAAAACCATCGATTATCAAAAGGGTATGTCTGCCTGTGCGCCCTCTGAGATAAACAGAGCCTTGCCCATGGGCTGTTTGCTGAACATATGCGCCAATTTCATCGCCTAGAGCTTCTGGAACCGAACGAACAACTTGCTCTTTTAGTGCTTTTTCATCAATCACCGAAGCCGCTCGCCCCTGTAAAACAGCACTGTGCTTGCTTTGGCCGACAACAACCGTATCAGCCTGATCATCAAGCTGGCTTTTATCTTGATCCTTTGTATTATCCGCTTGAGCAGAATGCCCCCAGATCAAACACGTAAAAAACAGCGTATTGATAAAGGTTGCTCGAGATATACTAAAAACTCTGTAAAGATTAAATCTTGTTCTCGGGCAGAGTCTTAGTAAAGTAATGTTTTGTACAAAGGGAGGCATAGGATTAGAATTATTTTCTCTTAAGTTTCCAACATTTCAAACATCAATATTCATTGATCATGAGTAGATCGATATGAGCCAACGGCGCCATGTTTATCAGCTTAAGAAAAAATGACTAAGAGTTGTATAGGTGGATTTTCCTAATTGTTCTTAATCAGTATAACTCAAGTTTAATACCTATCTGCTTACTCTCGGGTACACACAAAACCGTTGTTACCTTCTAAACATGTTAACCCTTCCTCACAGACAGCGCTTTGATCGCTTGGGTCACATTCCTCTTCTTCAATGAGGATTCGAGGAGGTTGGCATACGCCCTCTCCTTCCATACTGATACAGACAAAGCCTTCTTCACAGACCGCAATTTCTTGCTCAGCCATCAAACAAGCTTCATTTTCTGCTGCATAGGTAATTTCACAGTTCATGCAGTATAATGCTTCACTATCACACGCCTCATTAGGAGCCACAAGACCATCTCCACAAATGGACGGTACAAAGCGGGTAAAGGCGAAGCCATTATTATCCTCTTGCTCTGTCCCAATCATTAGGATGTTGCTTGACCACTCACCATTAAAGCCACTTTGCAAGCGAATACTGCTTTGACGCTGACTTGCTTCAGCAGATTGATAGAGGTCAACACATTTGACCTCAACAGGGTCATTAAAGATATACCCTGCAAATGAAGCGTTCGCTAAAGCTTCTTCTAAGACACCACCTAACCAAGGTAGAGCTTCGATGGGGTTGACAACTAAATCGAGTAGTAAGCTTTCAAGTTCCTCATCACCAACCGAAGAAAATGGCATTTCAATAAGGTTATGCAAAGAGTTTGAGCACTCCTCATCACCATAGTATACCATCTCATAAATCGCCCAACGATCATCAAGATTGGTTTCGTTGACAACTCTCCAATTAGGTGCTGGGCATATTCCGGGGAACTCATCATCTACCAAGCCGTTACAGTCATTATCAATGCCATCACAAACATCATCTGACATACCACGATTAATTTGAGCATCATCATCATTACAATCAACAGCTAAACAGCCAGGGCCCATACCATAGCCATCACCGTCAAGATCATAGCAAAAATCACAGTTTCTAGGTGAACAAACATAAAGGCTTAACTCATGAGATAAAGTTGAACACTGCTGTCCTTCCTCTGCACAAGTCCCATCATCAAAGCAGGGTGAAAAACAGAACTTGATCATTTCATCATTGTCCATCGCAACACAGCTTTGGCCACGCTCGCAATCATCATCGCTTTCACACGCCAAACAACTCGGTCCTTCTTCCTCGCCCGCCATCATTTCTCCGGCCATGACCTCATCACCCGCAGTTGTTTCACCACCGGGCAGCGTTTCCTCTCCGGACATCGTTTCCTCTCCGGACATCGTTTCTTCTCCGGACATCATTGTGCCTGCTTCTTGGGTATCAGGCGAATCACCTGCATTATCCTCATCATCACAGGCATACAAAAAGCATAATGATAAGATCAAACCAAGGTGAATTGAAGATTTAATAAGCATAAATAGTTCTCCCAAAGAGTATTAATGATTTAAGACAAATAATTTGACTACGATTGAGCGCTGATGACTAAGATTGCAAGAGCCTTTCAGATCAATCAAGAAGTATCTTCTACTCATTTTATCTACTTTAGCACGTTCAAGAGTGTAAAGCTCATCTGCTAAAATATAGATTAAAAGCAAATGGTCAGTAAAAGAGGACTAGACAAGTCGAGCGTCTTCAATAATCATAGAGTTATCAAAAGCGGTACTTAATGGTTATAGTCTTCACTATTCAAGTATCTAATGTTCAATCTATCAGCAAAGGTGACGAGATGAGTGAAATCACGAACCGCGCCCATATTTTAATCGTTGATGACGAGGAGAGTATTAGATCTGCTCTACGTCGTGTACTTCGTCGAGAATACAAATTAAGCTTTGCCCCTTCAGCAATCGAAGCTTTACAGATGCTTAAAAGCGAGCGTCCAGATGTGATCATCTCCGATCACCTTATGCCGGAAATGACTGGTTTAGAGTTTTTAAAGCGCTGTCGTTTGCTTTACCCAACAGTCGGCCGGGTTGTTTTAACCGGCCAAGCAGAAATGAGTATGGTGATCTCGGCAATCAATGACGGTAACGTGTTCCGATTTCTAACCAAGCCCTGGGATGAAGATGAGCTTAAGCTTACGGTACACCTAGCGGTTGAGCATGCTCGTGAGCAAAGAGCAAGTATTAGAGACAGTAAATCGAGTACAAGCGAGCAAGATAGCGCTAGCTCTGCACCTCCACAAGGCGATCAGCAACTTGCTGACCTTGAAGCGGCCCACCCAGGCTTAACTCAAATTAAGCGCAATCAAGATGGTGCTATTTTGATCGATGAAAATGAGGTAAAATAACTTTGAGCCAAAGAGCAATCGAGTTTTATACATCTCCTCAAGGGCAGCAGTATCCAGTTAAGCAGGTCATTGATGCCCTCTCGACCCTCACCTCAGATGAAAGACTAGAGCGAATTACCACTGTTTTAGACCAGCGAATTACCTCTTTAGCTTTGGGCGTAGAAGATCTTCATCATGAACACAATGGTGCGGCTTGCTTAAGAACCGCTGAAGGATTGGGCATTCATAAAATCTTTGCCGCTGAGATTAGAAATGCCTATCCGCATCCAGCGATGGAAAGTGATTTAAAGCCTACCGATAAAAAGGGACGTATTCCTAAAGGGATCACCATGCATGCCCACCGTTGGGTAGACATGGAAATCTATAAAGGTCAGGCACAACAATCAGCAGGCGTTGAAATGGTACAAGCCGCCCAAGCAAGAGGCTATAAGGTCTTTGGTGCTGGGCCACGAGGCAATTTTGAGCTTTTGGACTTACCCATTGACCAGCCCATCATGGTCCTCTTTGGAAATGAAGCAAGTGGCCTCAGAGATGATACGATGGAAGCGTGTGATGGGGTTTTTAGAATTCCAATGTACGGCTTTACCGAAAGCTTTAATATATCGGTGAGTGTAGGCATGGTTTTGGAACAACTCGGCGCTAGAATTCGCCAGCGCTTACAGCAACAAGGCCTACAAGGAGAGCTAAGCGAAGCTGAAAAAGATTGGTGGCGTGCTCAATGGATTGCAAGAGATCTTAGAGGCATTGATATTATTCTCAAAGAGCTTTTAGGTTGATCAAGCAAATCCAATGACTAGCAAAATTTATGATTAGCAAAGCCAATCACTTTTCTAGTCTTCAATAAGCTCAACACCTAGATCATAATCGGTCACCTGCTCAACAGTCGCTCGAACGATTTGACCGGTTTGTAAGCCCTCTCGATAGCCCAAATAGCATACCCCATCAATATCGGGTGCCTGCTGTGCAATACGGCCCACTAAAACATATTCGTTTTCTTCACTCACTCTTTCGATGAGAACCTCAACCTCTTGGCCGACCAAAGCTTCGTTGTGCGCTAAGGCAATCTCGCGCTGAGTAAACATCACTTCATCATAGCGGCGTTGCTTGATTTTCTCGGGGATTTGATTGGGTAAATCATAGCTAGGTGTACCTTCCTCATGACTGTAAATAAAGGCACCCACTCGTTCAAACTTGGCTTCCTTCAAAAACGCCAACAAAGCTTGATGATCCGCTTCGGTTTCACCGGGATAGCCAACGATAAAGCTCGTTCTAATGGTCAAGAAAGGAAGTTTATCTCTGAGTTCTTTAATGCGCTTACGAATAGTCTCAGAATTAGTACCTCGTTTCATCGCCCGTAATACTGTATCCGAAATATGCTGTAGAGGAATATCAAGATAGGGAACAATCTTTTTTGATTGTGCCAAATGATCAATGAGCCCACTTGGGAAGGAACGAGGATAGGCGTAGAAGAGTCGAATCCAACGAAGTCCCTCAATGTCCTCCAAAGCTTTTAACAATGCGGTCAGATTGGTTCTTGGTTTTAAATCATAACCATAAGCGGTTAAATCTTGGGCGACTAAATTGAGTTCAACCACGCCTTGGCTCACTAAGTTTTTAGCTTCTTTCACCACCGATTCAATATCACGACTACGTTGCGGACCTCGCAGGGTGGGGATAATACAAAAGGCGCATTGATTAGAACAGCCTTCAGCAATCTTAAGATAAGCGCTATGCCCCGATACTGTATTGACTCTAGGAAGCTCCCAATCAAAGTTTCTTCGATCGGGATCACTCACCCAGATTTTCTGTGGTTCTTGATTTGGTTCTTGATTCTTGCTTTTTGCTTCTCGTGCTTGTCGGTCTTGATCAAGAATCAAGCGAACGGCTCCTAAATCATTTGTACCTACAAAGTGATCTACTTCGGGTAAGTTTTCGGCAAGCTCATTTGAATACCTTTGTGACAAACAGCCGCTTACAATCAACTTTTGAAGCTTACCTGCCTTTAATTCCGCGCTTTCAAGAATAGTATTTACGCTTTCTTCTTTAGCTGAATCAACAAAGGCGCAGGTATTGACCACAACAACATCAGCATCATCCGCCTCTGCTGTAATTTCATAGTCACCTTGCAGACCTGCAAGCATCGTTTCGGTATCGATTCGATTCTTGGGACAGCCCAAAGAAATAAAATGCACTTTTTGTGGATCGGCTGATTGATTAGATAAAGAAGGTGTTGTCATAACTTATACTCTCTAGGATAAATACTTATTGATTAGAGTAGACTATTTTGGTGGCCCAACAAAGCAAATCGCTTTCAGTGTCTATGGCATATTATGTTCATCAATAACTCTTACGCCTTCTGGGGGAGTAAATGAGAAGCCGGAATTAGGCAAGCCTTGATTTACTTTCACAGCAACAAACTTAATTTCATTCAGATTACCGGTTGCATCCACTAGGGTACTTGCTAAGACCTCTCCATTCTCAGATTTTACCTTCAAACGTAAGGCTTTAAAGTCAGACTGAGCACGCTTAGGCTTTAAAGAAAGCTCAGCGACTCCCTGCCCTAAATCTTTTAATGTTTCTACATCAAACTCATCATCGAGTTTGGCTTCCCCCTGCATAAAACGAAGTGCGACGGGCAGTTGTGCAGAACTTAAGTCACGTTTAAAGACTTGAGCTTCTTCAGGCTCATATACCCAAAGCGTTTTTCCATCTGCAATAAAAACTCTAGGGGTAGGGACTTCATAATCCCAACGCATACGTGCCGGCTTTTTAAAAAATACCTTACCGGTGGATAACTTTTTCCGACCATAGATTTTATAAGTATAGCTTTGCTTAAAGTCGGCTTGAAAATCTTGGGCCTGTGCATAAAACTTTTGTACCTTATCAATTAACTCACTTTGGTTGAGTATTCCCTTTGGCGAGCTCTGCTCGGTTTGCTTTGATTCAGGTACTTGAGCTTGAGTCTTATCATTAAAGTTAATCGATAAGTAAATGATGAGGGCTAAATGAAACAGTGGCTTATGTATAATCATTGGCTTTTTCATCCTACATTCTCCCAAGATGTAAATGTTTTGAAGTCTTTGCTTAGCTTAGAAAACTTGTCAAATCTATTTATATTCTCTGAAATGAATGAAAACATCACTAAAGCATAGCTGTCCTCAGTCAGCTTTACCTGATCAACAATGCTTAATAAATATGAATAATGCGACATGAATTAAACTGTGCTATATCTGCTTTAGGTATTAAACTTCAAGTTATACATCATCTACCGACACCCCATTTGGAGAGCTTATATGCAGAATTACGCAAGGCTTCCTTTAGTCACATATTGTCTTTTACTTGCTGTTTGCTTTTGGTCAGCTTGTACCGATTTAAACCCTGATTTTGATGAAGAAACTCTTCTTGCAGGAGAAGGGACTCTAATCACCGCTGGTGAGATAGTGGCCGGCGAACCTGTAGCCGGCGAACCTGTAGCCGGTGAGCCTGTAGCCGGTGAGCCTGTAGCCGGCGAACCTGTAGCCGGCGAACCTGTAGCCGGTGAGCCTGTAGCCGGCGAACCTGTAGCCGGTGAGCCTGTAGCCGGTGAGCCTGTAGCCGGTGAAACTATGGCCGGTGAAACTATGGCCGGTGAAACTATGGCCGGTGAAACTACTGACTGTCTTGACCCGCAGGATTGTGATGGTGATGGAAGTTTAGCCACAGTGGACTGTAATGATCAAGATCCATTGGTTTTCCCAGGAGCTCCCGAACTGTGTGATGGTGTGGATAATAGTTGTAACGGGCAAATTGATGAAGTTCTAACGTCATGCTATACCGGACCGGCAAATACACTAGGACGAGGGATTTGCCAATCGGGGATTCAGCGTTGTATCAACGAAGAACTAGGAAGTTGTGAGCAAGAAATTACACCGAATACCGAGCTTTGTGACCCTAGCTTGGATGTCGCGCTTGATGATGATTGTGATGGTTTAGTCGATGAAGGCTGTGATTTGGATAATGATGGTATCAGTGCTGATGCTGGAGACTGTGATGACAGAAACCCCTTGGTAAACCCAGCAGCAACAGAAGTCTGTAATGGCCTTGATGATGACTGTAATAATTTGACTGACGAAGTGATCTCTAGCTGCTATGACGGCCCACAAGGCACACTAAACTTAGGTTTATGTAGAGCTGGCCAACGTCTTTGCATTGATGAAACGCTTAGTGCCTGCCAAGGACAGATTACCCCGATTCAGGAAGTCTGTGATACGAATGCTGATGAAGACTGTGATGGACAGGTGGATGAGAATTGTGATGTGCAAGCCTGCTCAATCATTGATCGCAATGTCCCGATTGAAGTCAGTACCCAATGCATAACAGCTGGTGTATTCAGTCGGGCTTTAGTCCAAGTTCAACCACGCTTATTTGATGGTAGCCCACTGCCTAGTGGCGTCTCTTTAAATCTTAATACTTCTCCTAGCGTCACTATCTTTTCCTCTGGAGTAGAAAATGGCATTTGGTATTGGGAAATCCTATCGCCGGCGGCACCAACCACCATTAACCTATCAGTGCGGGTAGATTGTGGAGATAACGAGCAAACGAGTTTAATTCAACAAGCAAGTATTGAAGTGGCCCCACGCCTTTCTGCTGCACAAATGAGTGCCCCTTTTAGTATTGGAGGCTGTGATGAGCCAAGTGGAAGCGTGTATGTTGAAGTTTTTGATGCCAATACAAATGCGCCTTTAATTGGTGCCTCGGTATTACTAGGTGATGAAGCCACAAGTACTTTGCAAAGGGATCCAGCGGCAGCGATCAGAAACGAAGTTGGTTCAGCAAGCAATATGGCGACGACCAACGTTAGAGGCCGAACCTCTTTATTTGACTATAACGGTCAACTTTCAGAGCCAATGAATATTACTATTGGTGCAGAAGGTTATGAAAACCTTTCGGTTTATGGCGTTGAAGGCGGCCATATTAGTGTTTATTTAAGGCCTTTACAAAATACTCAATCTAATCAAGGAACTCCTAATCAATATCAATTAGGTGGCGGGGTCAGCGATTTTAACTCGCTTAGAAGTGATGGAGATACTGACTTAGCAATCGTACTGCCCTCGCTTAGTCTTGATGACTTAACTTCTAAGCCGATTACTCAACTTTTGAGTCGCTTTGAATGTTGGCAACCCGCCACGATTGCGCCAAGAGTTTTAATTCCGGGCAATTTATATGTACCTAACCAACGTGAAGGTATTCTTAATGTGAATCAGCATCTTTATCGAATTCGTGATCATGATCGCTCACAAGATCATATTGTGGCCTTGGCTGGAAAGATTCAAACCACTCAAGCTTTGACCATCTTATCTAGTGGTGGTGCCACTGCATCTGACCTGCTCCAAGAAGTTCGCTTTAAAGAAATTGGTGTCCGTTTAAATACTGAGTTAAGTGAGCAGACACCCATGACTGACCTAGCCACTCAAACCGTGCCTTTATCAATTAATCTGAATGAAGGACTTGCTCAATGCACAGTAGCCGGCGTTCCCGCCGGTGCTTATGCCTCATGTATTACGGCAGGAGAATGGTCCGAAAATGGAGTTAAAACGGGGCGGGTATTCCCTATGGGGATTACAAACTTTAATGCAAGTACTCTGCAAAATGGAGCCAGTGTTACTCGAAATATTTCTCATGCGCCTTTAGTAGGAGACCTAAGTAGCATTTATTATTTAAGTACAGCACTTGCGATCCCCGAAAGTAATCAAGCTAATTTAGTGAATGCAAGTAGTGCGATCATAGATCAAAATACTCTCAATCAAACTGGAGGAAGCCTAGTCTTTAGTGGCTTCTTTAATTTGTTGGATGATATTAGTCGCAATGGACAGCAAATTACCTGGAGCTCTGTAGGTCATAACGAAAGCCCAACTGTAGATGCATGTGAGGTTGAAGTTCTTGTACAAAAGCGAGAAGTTTATAACCCGGGTAATTGTAGCGGCAACTTAGCTCGTCAGCAAAACTCACCGCTTTGGTCAGTATACTTGCCGGGCTCAGCTCAGTCTTTAAGCTATCCAAGTCTACCCGACTCTTGGCCAAGATCACAGGTGAATGGTCTATTAAGCGACTCACAGCTCGAAAACAATGAAGCGCTCACCTTAAGAGTACGCTGTGCTCACTTTAATCAGGATACCCCTGTTGGCTTTAATACCATTGAATGGAGCAAGTTGGTCCCCACTCATATCAGTGTCAATCAGATTGCTTACTGATTAATATACTTTACTTTTTCTCTACATTCCTTTTTGTTAGGGTGCGTAATCTATCCACAGTTTGTATGCACGTAGTCACTCTCCATATTGAGTGATTCACCCTAAGGATAATAAAATGAATGCAGTCCACACTGTTCCGGCTACATGGCTTAATCTTCCTGAGATTAACCTTGGCCATGAGCTTCGCTATAACTTAAGTGCCCCAAAGTTAGTTGAAAGTAACCTTGCGGAAGGTACCGGTCGCTTGACCCCAAGCGGTGCTGTGATGGTAGACACCGGCATCTATACCGGTCGTTCTCCTAAGGATAAGTACTTTGTACGTGAACCTTCCTCTGAAGATAATCTGTGGTGGGGTGAAGTAAACCAAGCCATCGAAGAACAGGTATTTGATGAGCTTTTTGGCTTAGTTCAACAAGAATATGAAGCCAATACGGCTGCACCAACTTATATCTTTGAAGGTTTTGCTGGTGCGGATCCAAAATATCGTCTCAAAGTAAGAATTATCGCTAAAAAAGCATGGCAAGCCCACTTTGTACACAATATGTTTATTCGTGCTACACTTGATGAACTCATTGATTTTGAGCCTGATTTCACCATTATCAATGCCTCTGATGTACACAATCCCAACTATCAAAAGCATGGGATGAATTCTGATGTATTTGTTTCATTTCATCTAGGCAAAGGTTTGGCCATTATTGGCGGTACTGAATACGGTGGAGAAATGAAAAAAGGGATTTTCTCCGTTCTCAATTATCAGCTTCCATTAAATGGTGTTTTATCCATGCACTGCTCATGTAATATCGATCCACAAAGTGGTGAAAGTGCATTGTTTTTTGGACTCAGTGGCACAGGTAAAACAACTTTATCAACCGATCCACTCCGTCCACTTGTAGGTGATGACGAGCATGGTTGGAGCGATGATGGTATCTTTAATATTGAAGGCGGTTGCTATGCCAAAGTCATCAATTTAAGCGCCCAAGATGAACCTCAAATCTATGAAGCGATTCGCTTTGGCGCTCAGTTAGAAAATGTCGTTTTTGACGAGCATAGCCATCAAGTTGACTACAGTGATACAAGTAAGACCCAAAATACTCGCGTTTCTTATCCCATCCATTTTATTCCCAATTCACTCGCTGCTCATGGAAAAAAGAGCATGGCGGGTCACCCGACCCATGTGATTTTTCTAACCTGTGATGCTTTTGGTGTTTTACCTCCAGTCAGCCGTCTAACTCCTGAGCAAGCGATGTATCATTTTATTAGTGGATACACCGCTAAGGTTGCCGGTACGGAACGAGGCGTTGTGGAGCCTCAAGCAACCTTCTCTCCTTGCTTTGGTGGCCCATTTTTACCCTTACATCCACTGAAATATGCAGAATTGTTGCGTCAAAAAATTAGTGATCATGGTGCAAAAGTCTACTTGGTGAACACCGGTTGGTCAGGAGCAACTGCTGCCAGTGGTGCAAAACGCATTGCTCTCAAAGGTACACGAGCTATGATTCATGCTATTTTACGAGGTGATCTAGATCAGCTTGAAATGAAGGTAGATCCTACCTTTGGCGTACAATATCCTGAAAGCATTGATCAAGTAGAAGGCATTACGCTTGATCCGGTAGCCGCTTGGCCTTCTCATGCAGAATACAAGGCTCAGGCCGAAGTTCTTGCGACCCGCTTTCAACAAAACTTTATCCAATATGGTCAAGAAATAGAGCACTTGGTCAAAGAAGGTCCACACCTAAGTTAGTCGGTGTATCGTTCTCTTGTCCAATAATCGGATATGCTAAGGGTATAAGTTCTACAAAGTCTTAACCTTGAATCTTATAAATAAGTAAGCTACAAAGAGCACAATAAAGCCTTAAGATTATCTGTATCTTTTAGGCCTTAAATCATGAGTAAGGGAGATGAAGACGGATGACTCAGAGAAGGAAGCCACTCTACAAAGGCCTCATCATCTTGTTGGTTAGTTTAAGTACTGTATTTCATAGTTCTGTACTCACCAACAAGTCTCCAGTCTCTAGTGCCCAAGCCTCAACACCAGAGCGCTTATTTCTTCCTCTTGGTACTGAACTCACTTGGCTGACTGATCTGATGAACCTTTTAGATTTTTTAGCCGAACAGTCTCACTTAGAGCCGTGGTACAGCCTGCATCCTCCTCTAAGTATTGGTCAGTCAAATAAGGGTCGCTTGCTTTTTGGCCACAAGATGCAAACCGCTTTTGGCCTGTGGGTTATGGAGCCTGAAGATAGCTATACAAGCTATGAGGTTGCGCTTACTTTATATGCGATTAATGCCTTAGTCCGCCGAGCACATCCGGATGGAGCTGATCTAATGGTATTGGATATTGCCCAAGAAAGCGGTGGACGTTTTAAACCTCATCGAACACATCAACATGGCGGAGATGTAGACCTACGTTATTACTTAAAATCCGTACCCCCCAACGACCATGAAAAGCGCTTTGTTCATGCTTCAAAGTTAGACTTGCCTCGTATGTGGACGTTTTTGAAACTAGTTCAGTATTATGACTTAGCAGAAGTCATTTTTATGGACCATCGACTGCAAAAAGCACTTTATGATTATGGCCTTAATCAGTTAAATATGAGTAAAACTGAACTTGGTAAGTACCTATCCTATCCCCGTAAAGGCAGGCGCGCCGGTGCTTTGACGGTTCATATTAAAAACCACTACCACCACTTACACATAAGACTTAAGCAAGCACGATCGCTAGAATGGCGTAAGTTTAATCTTAAAGAAGCTGATGAGTTTCATTTAAAATACCTACAAAATCGTACAGGATTTTTTGAGTATGTTGTTCAGCCGGGTCAAACACTCGGTGCCATTGCCCAATTCAATCAAGTTAGACTCAGAGATTTGCTCAAATGGAATGGGATCACAGAGTCTACCATCATTAGACCTGGTCAAATTCTTAAAGTTTGGCGCTAGGTTATACGACTAAAACTAAGCCTAAGATTCAATAAGCTTATTTATCACAAAGTTTCCGAATCTGATTAGATTGCATTGGTTGACAAGTCTTATAATCAAGGTTATCTCAAGAAGCCTTTAATTACTTTTATTTAAATACTCAAACTCTTAAATACAGAGGAGACCTTAATGTTTCATCTTTTGTTGAATCCAACGGCTGCTGAAGCCACATCGGAAGTTATGCAAAATCTTCCGGCTCTAGGATTCCCTACAGTCACAGTAATGATCTTTGTCGCAGCCTTTATCATCTCTTTGATCATTGATTTAGTCCAACATAAATCATCCACTGAAATCTCACTATCCAATGCGACCGGTTGGTCTATTTTTTGGATCGCTCTGTCACTCGGTTTTTATGCTTGGTTACGTTGGGGTATGCATGCTACTGGTTCCGGAGAGGTTTTAAGCGCTGAGCAATCAGAAGCTTTTGCAAACCTATTTTTGACCGGATATGTTTTAGAAAAGGTATTATCTGTTGATAACTTGATCGTTTTCATTGCGGTCTTTAAGTTCTTTGATATCAAAGATGTTCTCCAACACAAGATCTTATACTACGGTATTCTGGGCGCAATCATCTTCCGTGCCATCTTTGTTGGTATTGGTAGTGCGATGCTTGAAGTTATGGGACCTTGGGCAGAGCTCGTCTTTGGTCTTGCCATTGGATATGCTGCCTATCAAATGCTATCTGCCGAAGATGATGAAGATGAAGAGCCCGATTATGAGAGCATGTTCTTGGTGAAAATGTTCAATAAAGTCTATCCGATTTTCCCTGGTCTTGTAGGAAATCGCTTCTTGATTTCTGGAAGTGAAGCTGAGGCTGAGGCCAAGAAAGAGAAATCTGATTTCACTCTTGCCAAGGGTGTAAAACGACTGATGACACCTGCTATGGTTTGCCTGTTAGTGATCGAAGGTTCTGACGTTATGTTTGCCTTTGACTCAGTGCCGGCTGTGATTGCGGTCACTCGTGAACCACTTCTTGTTTATTCTGCAATGATTTTTGCGATCTTGGGCTTACGCTCGCTATACTTTGTATTGGTGGCTTTGACCAAGTATCTTGTTCACTTAGAAAAAGCTGTTCTTTGGGTTCTTGTTTTCATCTCACTCAAGATGTTCCTCACCGCCGCCAAGGGCTTTGAGATTGACCTACTCGATCACAATGTAAGTTTATACATTGTTTTAGGAATGATTTCTTGTGGTGTCATCGCTTCCTTTATTTGGCCTGAGTCTGATGAAGACGGTGATGATGACGCTGAAGATGGTGACAGTGATTCAGCCATTAGCTCTAGCTCAAATATAGATTGGTCTGCGATGAAGGCTGAAATCAAAGCTGAACTTAAAGAAGAACTGCTGACCGAGCTGAATGCTACTGATGCAGACCTTGCTGATCAGAGCGAGGGCTAAGAATCATTTATAGGAGAGTTTAAGCGCTTGAGTCAGTTTCCCGTGCAAGAGGTTATGCCTCAAATTATTAGCTCTCTCCAACAAAATGAATTACTGATCTTGAGTGCTCCTCCTGGTTCTGGGAAAACCACTCAAGTCCCTTTATCGCTTCTCAAAGAGCAAGTGATTCAAGGACGGATCTTATTGCTACAGCCTAGACGTGTTGCGGCTAAGTCTGTAGCGATGTGGTTGGCTCATTTATTGGATGAACCTATCGGCCAACAAGTAGGCTATCAAGTTAGACATGAGAAAAAGTTAAGCCCACAAAGCAAAATAGAGGTACTCACCGAAGGTCTCATTATCCAGCGTTTATTAAATGATCCTGAATTGTCTGGGGTTGGCTTGGTGATTCTTGATGAGTTTCATGAGCGTAGTTTATTGTCTGACCTAACCTTGATGATGCTTCGAGAAGCACAAGTTTTGGCTAGAGAAGACCTTAAACTCATGATTATGTCAGCGACCTTAGAAACCCAATCTCTGAGCACTCGTTTTAAGGCGCCTTGTATTGAGGCCAAAGGTCGTAGTTATCCTTTACAACTGTCTTACGTAAAACAAAAAGTTCAAAAAACGCCAATTCATTTAGCTGAAGCAATTAAACACGCGATCGAAACTTTTTGGCTAAAGTCATCGACCACTAATGAAGATGAGCAGAGCGATCAGCAAAGTGTAGGTCATTGCTTAGTCTTTTTGCCCGGTAAACGTGAAATTGAATATGTTAAGCAAGGACTCTTAAAAACTCAGCCCGCTTATCAAGTGGATGTACTTTATGGGGCTTTAAGCCTAAAGCAACAAAAGCGAGTTCTACAAAGTACAAAACAAAAAAGAATCATTTTAAGCACAAATATAGCTGAAACTTCTCTGACGATTGAAGGCATTACTCATGTGATTGATAGCGGTTTATATCGCAGTGCTCGACAAGATCGTAAAACTGGACTGACCCGCTTATTAACGTTGGATATTGCTCAAGATTCAGCAAGTCAAAGGGCGGGCCGAGCCGGTAGAACTCAAGCGGGGCATTGTCTTCGCTTGTGGCCAAAACATGAACATGAACAACGTTCACATAAAAGCGATGCCGAGGTGAGTTACAGCGATCTTGTGGAGGCGATTCTTAAAGTGGCTTCTTGGACGGGAGATTGGCGTTCTTTTGAATGGTTTGAAATGCCACCACAGGACAATATTAATTCGGCAGTGGAAGAATTGATTGAACTTGGTGCCCTAGACTCAAGCAGTCATCATTTAACGCCTTTAGGAGAAAGTCTAGCTCGTCTACCTATACATCCAAGGCAGGGTCTTGCTTTATTATGGGGCTTAGCTTTAGACTGCCTTGACGAAGTTGCCTTTATGTGTGCGGTAGCCGATCTGCCTCGCGATCCCTGGGCTGATACCCTGCCTCATCATCAAAAACTTGATCCTTGGGTACGCTATGACTCTACCTTACCCTTTGATACCTTTTCTGATAGAGAGTTTAATTTAACGATACAACAGCTGAAGCAGTATGCACAGCGAGAAGCTCACAGTATTCATCACTTTCAGCGACCTGTGCTTAAAAGTTTAAAAGATAAGGTGGCTTATGCCTTTGCTCAAGCGAGTACAAGGCGCTTGGGGAAGCTTCGCCAAAGAAGCCAAGATGATTGGCAATTAGTATATCATTTATCCGGTGGTGGTGAAGCTCAAATCAACCGAGAACAATGCCAAGAGTTCTCTAGCTATATTGTTGCATTAAAAGCTCGACTCAACCTACAAGGTCAGCCGGTTGTAGAATTGGCTTTAAGCATCAAAGAAGAATGGCTGACTCCCATAGAAAGCGAAACTCTTATCTTTGATGAGGAGCGCTGTGGCGTCTTTATTAAGGCACAGGCCAAACTCGGTGCACTCAAGCTATGGAACAAGCAATATCCGGCTCCCAAATCATCAATAGAAGCACAACTTTTATTTCAGGAAATGATCAGTCAAAATCTTTGGCAATGGGTTGAATTAGAGCCGGAAGCCCAAAGATGGCTAGAAAGACTTAGGTGGCTTTCAAGCCAAGAATTGCTTTGTCAAAACTTGGAACAAGAGTTTGGTCTTGAATGTCCGGTATGGGAAACTGGTCAGCAAAACTCTCCGCCCGCTTTAGTTCAGCAGCTGGCGAGTTATCTCTTTGCTGAACTCACTCATATTAATCAAGCCAACATACCCAAAAAGCTTTTACCCCTACTCAAAGGTTTAAGCGATCAAAGATGGGTGGAAGCTCTTGAGCAATATGCACCGGATACCTATCAATTACCTACCGAACAAAAAGTGAAGATTGATTATAACCAAGCTCAGCCTGCCATCAGTGCTTTTTTACAAGCTTTCTTTGGAGAAACAACACATCCATTTTTGGGAAAGCAACATCCTAAATATAAAATCCCTCTACAATTGAAACTGCTCGCTCCAAATCGCCGAGTGACTCAAATCACCTCTGATTTACCTGCTTTTTGGACGCATAGTTATCAAGATGTTCGCAAGGACTTACGTGGTCGCTATCCCAAGCATTTTTGGCCTGAAGATCCTTTATCCATCCCACCTCAAAAAGGAGCTAAGCGACGTAAGCACCATTAAAACGGATCGATCGCATAAATCTTTTTATAAGGACTACATTTCGGCTCTTGTAACGCTTCGCTCTGCACACAAGCTCGAATTTTTGCATGTCCCTTGGCTTTAATGTAAAGTTTATTTCCCTTAACACGAGCCACTTTTTTGGGTGTGACTTGATACTTGACTTGATACTTGATAGGTGCTTTGAGCTTTTGATTATTCTGATCCCAAACTTTGGTACTAATTCTTAGGGCCTCACCTACCGAATAAGAGGATTGAGACTTAAAGAATACTCTTACCTTACTAGGCACTGCGAGTACTTCTTTGGCTTCAGTCTTGCTTTGTTCTTGAGTTTTTTGAGTTGGAACTTTTTGTTTTTGAGTTTTTTCTAGTTGTAATTGTTCAGATTGCTCTGCTTTTGCAAGATTCTTAGGTGCTTTAGCCACAAGCTGTTCATTGACAAGTGCAGTATCTTGAATCACAGCGAGGTCTTTAGCTGGGGCATTCTGAATCGCCGCTTTTTGTGGTTGTTTTTGTTGTGTTTGCTCGGCTTGACCTAAGAAAAACCACAGCCCACCCATTAATGCTACCCCAACGAACACAAAGATCAATGCATTACCTACTGGTTGCTTGTTAGATGTGCTTGGGGTTACCGATTCTTCATCGTCAGCAAAACCTTCCGGAAACATTGTAGGATAAGGTCGTGCTTCTGGGTTACTTACAATGTCATCAAAACCTTGCTTTGGTGCAAAGTCAGCTTGCATTTGACTGGCAACGATTGCAATTTCTTGTCCACTTTGTTTTAACTCATCCGGAATAGGAGTAATCGTTTCTTTGCTTAAGGCGATTGGTTCTTGCTGAATAGGAGTCAAAGCATGCACAATGGTGCCAAGAGTTTGATCGGTTGAGCTAGATACTGGGCGTTGAGAGGGTTGAGAGGGTTGAGAGGGTTGAGAATTAGTCACCGGAAATTCGGGCTCATTACTTGATGAATGTTCCCAATCTAAAGTTTGATCTGCCACATTTAAGTTTGCAGACTCATGTTCAATGATTGGTGCCTGTAAAGACTCAGAAGAATCTAAGGTATCTCCTAAAGCTTGTGCTTGTTCCGGTGATGAGATCGCCGAGCTAATTCTTGGCGCACCGGCTGAGGTGGACTTTGAACTCAGAATACCGGCATTCGTATCTAGCTTGGGCAAAGAAAGGCTATTGCTTTTATTACTGTAGCTGATCGCTTTTCCTAAGATTAAACTTTCGATTTGGGCAAGCTCAAACTGATAGGCTTCAGGTTGCTTATATTTCAAGGCATCGCGAAGATCATTAAACTCTCGTATAATGACCGACCAATCACTCAAACGCTTTGCTTCAGTTTTCTTAAGCATCGCTTGGATTAAGGCAGTGACTCTTTGCCAAAGCGCGGTATCAATACCGGTATGCCTCGCCGGAGCTTCACTTGGCAACGTAGGTAATGGTTCTTGCAGATGCTTAATCATGATTTGAATGGCTTCTTCATCATTAAATGGAAACTCACCCATCACTAACTCATAAAAAACAACACCTAGGCTGTACACATCGCTGGCAAAGCCTACATTCTTGGTAGATCTGACCTGCTCTGGAGACATATAGTGTGGTGTACCAAACAAAGCCTTGGTTTTGGTCTGAAGCTGATCTTCATCTCCCGCTTGTGTTGTTTGCAAGGCCTTAGCAATCCCAAAGTCAATGACCTTCGCTAAAGGCTGATTTCGCCATTCAATAAAAAGATTGGCCGGCTTAATATCGCGATGGATCACACCTAAATGATGAGCACTTGCTAAACCTTGAGCGACCTGAGCCATAATATTGCAGATTTGGGCCAAAGAAATCTTCATCTTGGCAAAAAGGGCATCGAGAGGAAGACCTTTGAGCAGTTCGGTCACAATATAGATGACCCCTCCCTCATAAATCCCAAAGTCAAAGGTCGTAATAATATGCTGATCTTGAAGTTGTGAGCTTACCTGTGCTTCTCGTAAAAAGCGTTGCACACTATCCTCAGAGGCTAACTGAGAAAAGAGAACCTTAACAGCGACCTCTCTACCTAAATGTAAGTCGCTCGCTCGATAAACAACGCCAAACCCACCTCGACCAATTTCCATATCAAGGCGAAAGCGTTGATTGAGTGTAGTCCCCAATAAATCCATGCAAGTTCTCCTCATCAAACCAAATCTTAGTTAATGATTAGTGCTTTTGTGTGTAAGCAAGTGTAGTAAGTATCAATTTACATGCGCTTTGCAAACTAAACTTATCTTACTCAATAAACTTCCCTTAACTTACCTTACCAAAACATACCATTGCTTAGGGGATGCATAGCTTTATGGTCTGTTGAGTCCACTTCTTTGACCATTGGATTGATTTTATTGGGCTTTGGGACGAGCGCCTTGATGAAAGAGTTCAAACTCAACACGATTAATTTCATCGCGTCCAATAAACTGTGATTGGTCATCAAGAGTATTTGATACAGAGAGCTTTAAACCTTGGTTAGCGTTAGAACTTGGAAGAACAACACCTCTCATTGAGGTCATCGCCAAGGTTTTAATTTTCATATTTTTTTGAGCCGGTACATCCAAAATACGTAGGGCTTCAAAAGCAGGTACCGGATTTCTTGCATAAACAACATGGATCGTTTCGGTGACTGGTCCAACATCATCTAGGGTGAACCATTGCCCCATCGGTAGTTCACTCTTGGTATGAGCCGGCAATAAGTTAGGGCTGTTATCTCTTGGAAACAAAGTTTGACGTTGTCCGGTAGAATTACTGAGAAAAACATATAAATACACGGCTTGATCAGACTCAAAACTCAGCTTAAATTGATCACCTTCCCACAGGGCTCGTGATTGGCATGACGATAAGTCTTGATAATCTTGCTCCACTAAGGCTCGACAATTTAACTGAGCTTGAAACTTGATCGCTGAGTTTTTTGTAGTGGTGAGTGTATTGGAAGCCTTTTGATATGGAGACTGAGTCGCCGGCTCTGTTTTATGGGCAGTACTGGCCTGTGTTCCAAACTTAAATGAGAGCTCTGATTGATCTGCTTTAAGTTTTTGCTTTTGTGTCTGATTTTGGAGCTGAGTTTTGACCTGCTTCGCCTCGGCGCTCACTTCAATCAGTAAGGGAGAAAAACCAACAAGCTCGTCATCAACCCATACTTTAGCGCCCGAGGGTTGCGAAATAATACTGACTTTTCGAGTACACTTTTCGATTAGTTTTTTGATTTTAGTTTCAGCTTTGGGCACAAGTGCTGACTTTTCAGCTTTTAAGGTAGAAAGTACAGAGCGCCAAGTATTAATGGCTCTTAGGCAGGCATCTGCTTTTGGCATTGCTTCATATACTTTAGCAATCATCATTTTATGATTAATACTCGATTGATAGCGTTCGGCGGATTCAAAGGCTAATAGAGCTTCACGTAAATGACCATCTTTTAGTGCAGCTTCTCCACGTTGAACCCAAGCTCTTGCATTGGCAGTACGTTTAGAATCCGCAAAAGCTTTTGAACTGAGTAGATTAAGTTGCAATAATAGCATCATCGATATGGAAAAGATCAAGTGATAAAAGCGCATATTAGTATTCCTTAAAGTGCAAAATAAAACAGATGATCACAAATTAACCAAAACAAGCTTAAGCGTTTCAAAAGAAAAAACATAGTAAAATACTTCAATATACAGTGTTTAGCTTACTCATACTAATCAGTCTGAGCTTAAATTCGGTCGCATGTGTACTTGGGTGTTTGTTAAACGATTATCACAAAGATTAAGTGACATTCGCTGTACAGTACAGTAAGAATAAGCAATGATTTAAAGACTTCGGAGCTTATCCAAGTAAACTTTTGACAATTATTGATTATACTCAAGCATAAATCAGCCTTAATTTTAATGCTTAAGGAGAGAACTCATATGCAAATTATCGCTCAAGCACATACTGATATTGGCAGGAAAAAAAGATCTAATGAAGATACCTTTTTAATCGACCCCAAAAGTAAACTCTATATTGTCGCTGATGGTATGGGCGGACATGCGGCGGGTGAAGTTGCCAGCGCAACTGCGGTTGAGAGCACCCAAAAGTTAGTTCGTGAAGGCTTGCAAGAGATCACCAGTGACGAAAGCGAAGAAACTCGCCAAAAATTATTATCCCTTTTGGAAAGAGCGGTTCGAAAGGCCGGTCGTGATATTCATGCTGAAGCGGAAAGAGATATCTCAAAGCGCGGTATGGGCACTACCGTCTCATTGCTATTACTTACTCCAACACGAGGCTATATTGCCCATGTTGGTGACAGTCGAGTATACCTTATTCGCCAAGGAGAGGTCTTTCAACTCACCGAAGACCATTCCCTTATTCGAGAGTTGATTAGAAGCAAAAAGATTACTCCAGAAGAAGCGGAAACCTCACCTTATCGTAATGCTTTAACTAGAGCTGTCGGTGTTTATGCGGATGTAGAAGTTGATTTGTTAGACTTTGAAGTCGCGGATGGCGATCAATTTTTACTGTGTAGTGATGGACTTTCTAACTATTTTGAAAGTGATGCAGAGGTCAATAGTATTTTAACTGAAGGTGACTTTGAAAGCGCACCACAGCGCTATGTTGATATTGCCAATGCCAGAGGTGGTAAAGATAACATTACTGGCTTAATTGTGCAGATTCAAAGCCGCGGTGCCCAAAGTGATGATATTGCTTTCCGACTAAATATCCTAAGACAGATGCCTATTTTCCAACATTTGGAATATGTGGAGCTTATTGAAGTTCTTAACTCAAGTACCCAGCGTCACTATAAGGCTGGTGAGTTAATCTTTGATGAAGGCGTAAAGGGCGATGAAATGTTTGTGATTCTTGACGGAGAGGTCAGTATCCGTAAGGGCAATCAAGTCGTCATCAAAATGAGCCAAGGAGGCCATTTTGGTGAGATGGCTCTCATGGATCGCAATGTTCGCTCAGCTTCTGCAGTGGCCGAGACCGAAACCCGAGTCATTGTGGTCAAACGTCGTCCGCTTTTCCAATTGATGCAGCAAAATAATGAAATTGCCGTAAAGCTTTTATGGTGCTTCATGCAGGTACTCAACCAACGCTTACGCTACACCACTCAAGATTTAGAGCGCATGAAAAGAGACCTACACATGGAATCGGTGTTAGAGGCTGATTAATGACTTTGCTCAATCTAACAGCATCTGAGCAAACTGATTCCCCTTGTCTCTGACGACCCCCTAAATTCATTTAAACCTATTGTAACCATTGACTTTTTACTTTGTTTAAGAAGGAGCTATTTTCGCGTGAATACAGCAATATCAAAACCGGTAAGACAGCTTTTTGGCTCGCTTACTCTTGTACTAAGCATGACTCTTATTTGGTCTACAGCAGGACTTGCTAGTCCTAACTTAGGCTATAACTTGGTGGATAACCTGCCCAATGCACATGTTTATGAGTCAGGTGTGATCGCTGACCTGAGTCAAATGAGTGCGGTCAAATACTTACGAGATGCTCGTCGCCGTTGGGTTTACGACTATTCATTCAAAGGGCGTAAAGCCGCTTTACCTCAAAGCATTAGAGCGGACTTTTGGCTTCCAATCACCAGGGAGCTCGCTAAAAAAGATCTAGCGCTTGATGTTGTTTTAGCCCCCACCGGCGCTAAACAAGTGATGGATGTTTTTGTGGGTGGACAAAAGATTAAAAATATCAACTTTAAGGATAATGACTGGCAAAGTGTTCGGATTAAGGTCCCAGCTAAGGCTGTAAGTAGCACTTCGTTGGTTAAGGTAAAGTTACACTTTCGCAAGCGCCATGAACTCAAAGGTGGCGGTAAGTCTCCGGCGGCCATTCGTGCGATTAGACTAGGCCTACCTTCGGCCACTGAATTACCTTCAGACGAAGGTAAACTCCAAGCGTTTTTAGCACGATCAGCAGGCAAAAACATTAGTTTAGCCGGTGGGCAGGGGATTGATTATTATGTGTCGCCAAGCGCAAACAGTAGTTTACTTAAGGGTAAAGCTTCAGGTGGTTCGGTAGAAGTTTGGACGCAACTTGATGGTAAAAAAGCTCAAAAACTTGGTTTAGCTAAAGGTGATTATAAGCTTAATCTGAAAGAGTTTACCGGAAAAGCAGTCCGCTTAATGTTACGCAATACCGGAGAGGGAACTGTTAAACTCAACGGTCAAATTGGTGGGTTTAAAGCCGGTAAAGCCGTTAAGCTGAATAAGCCTAAATATGTTGTCTTTTGGCTCATTGATACCTTAAGAGCTGACAAACTTCCCTTTTACGAAGTTAAGAACTCCAATGGACGTAAAAAAGTCAAAACTCCAAACCTTGTAACTCTCGCTAAAGAAAGCATGGTTTATGAGCCTTTTTATGTACAGGGGAATGAGTCAAAGGCAAGCCATGCTAGCCTTTTTACCGGTGTATATCCCATTGCTCATAAGGTCTACAACCATAAGGCGAAACTCCCTAAATCTTACACAACAATCGCTGAGCTTTTCAAAAAGAATGGCTATCATACCGGTGGGTATGTAAGTAATGGTTATGTCAGCGATCGTTGGGATTTTGATCAAGGTTTTCAAACCTTTACCAACTTTATTCGCGAATCAAAAGCCAACAACGCCAAAGCGGTGGTAAAATCAGCTAAGCGCTTTATCAAAAAACGTAAAAAGAAGCCATTTTATCTGTATTTGGGCACCAGTGATCCCCATGTGACCTATCGTCGTCATAAAGAGTACATCAAGGACTACTTTAGCAAAGAGTACAAGGGTCGCTACATGAAGAATATTACCGGTGGTGAGCTTGCTGACCTTAAGGAAAAGGGTGCCCCTTCTGATACTGATAAAGAGCGTGTTGAAGCGCTTTATGAAAATGAAATTGCCTTCAATGACTTCCACTTTGGTGAGTTAGTTAAAACACTTAAAGCGGAAGGAATTTATGACGAAACCATGATTATTGTATCGGCTGACCATGGCGATGAGTTTTGGGAGCATGGCTCTTGTGGCCATGGGCACTCTCTCTACCAAGAGCTTATCAATGTGCCCTTGATGATTCGTTGGCCTAAGTCAATTGGCGCTGGTCGCTTTGAAGCCGGAGCTGATGGTGTTGACCTGTTGCCCACTTTAGCAACCCTGATTGGTGCCAAGTTTAATGATAAGGTCCAAGGTCGTGATTTGAGTGAGCAACACAGCGTAAGCGATGCCTATCCCCAAGCCGTTATGGCCAGCAAAGGTGTTGAGCAGTTCACTCTAAAAGTTGGTCCTGCCAAGGTTATTTATCGTGGTCCTGGTTCAGTAGAGGCATATAATCTTGATACTGACCTTAAAGAAAGCAAGAACTTAAGTGATACGCACCCCATTCTCACTCAAACGGCTTTAGATCCACTTGCGATCTATTTGTCTCGGCCAAGAACTTGGTCAAAGAAAACCTTTGGCGCTGCCAATGCTTTAAGTTCAGATTTTCCTAAGAGTTTTCCTAAAGCTTGGCTAAAGCCCAAAAAATAAAAACACTTATTAAGAACAACTTTGGCGACCGCTCAAGTCAAAATCTTCAGCGTGTCGAAAACTTTTGTACCCAATAGTTTCGATACTGTGAGCCTGCTTGGTTATAATACCCAACGCCAAGCTCATTAAATCTGGCACGAAGCATATTCTCACAGTGTCCTGCTGAGTTTTTCCACTGCTCAAAGGTTGCGAAAGCACTAGCATTGCCTGCCGCAATATTTTCGCCGTATCCATTCCCCAGATATCCGGTTGCAGAAATCCGATCTCCCGGACTACGCCCATCTTGAGAAGTATGGTTAAAGTAATTATTAACCGCCATATCTTCTGCATGGGCTAAAGCGGCTTGATTGAGTAAAGGGTGTAATGCTAACGGAGCAACGCTTGGCAAATCTTGATCACCACAGCGACCACCGGTTTGCCTAAACTGATTCACATACTCTAGCATCTCAAGAGCATAGTCCGGCGTCATTGGATCCGGATTACCGGCAGGCATCTCACCGGCAGGCATTTCACCGGCAGGCATCTCACCGGCAGGCATCTCACCGGCAGGCATCTCATGGGCAGGCATCTCACCGGCAGGCATCTCACCGGCAGGCATCTCACCGGCAGGCATCTCACCTTCAGTCATGGTTCCGGTCATATAAGAGCCACCTGGCCATTCATAGCTTACTCCGCCATTTTCGACCGACATCCCCTCTATGCTCTCCTCATCATCAATCACCACTGTATCTACACAGGCCATTAGATTTATGAAGCTAAGCGTATATCCCATAATTCTTACTAAGTATCTAGAGTTCATGCTTCTTTAACCTTTAATCAAGATCCTCATACTCTTAGCTTAGAGTCACATGATTAATCGCTGAACTCAAGAAGGATCAGCTTAATTTGCTGTTCTTGCTAAGCGGAAACTAGTTCGGTTGTCGTAACAATATAGCCACCTGCACTAAAGCCAAGGTTGAATAAGTCGCTCACATACCATTGCATGAGCATAGGCGTCCACAAACACATCACCTAATCGTCCACATGCTTACCTACAGCCTTAACTACGTGTGAGCCTATCTCTTTCCTCATAGACATTGCCTGCCTATGAAAGTCCCGCGTTGAGTGTTTGATTGATATTTAAATTTTGTTGATGATCTAAAAAAATAAAGAATCATTATTCGATAAGGGATTTAAGAGGCTACTTCTAATGTTAATATCTAGGCTATATTTCATAGCTTTTACTTAACAATTAGACTTTCTGATGAATCATTTTCTTGAGAATAGCTGAGACTGTCTTGCTGTAATACTGTACCCCTTATAATCTAATAAAATTAACTAATTGTATTATTATTTTCTTGTCCTTGATATTACCTCCGGCCCAAGACTTAGTCTCTGTTTACTTGGCTTTCACCAAGTTAACACCAGCCTTACCTTGGCTTAGAATATAAAGTTGGGCTTCAGTGTAGCGCATCAGCTTAGTGTATATTTCTTTATTTTTGTATGTCCTTTGATCACTAAAAAGATTTAGACGTTCTAGAGGATCAGTAAGCAAATCATAATGTTCGATAGCACCTTGGTGTAAAGAGTAAATCAACTTTTCATCACCTAAGCGTAAACCCACCATGTGTTTTGCATAATTTTGATCGGGTAAGACCTCGAAAAAAGCTTCATCCTTGCTGAGGGGTAGCTTGGCTCTTAAAGCTTGGTCATGATTAAAGCCCATAAAGCGTTTTTCTGCAGCGAGTCCTAAGTGGCCTAGAACAGTTGGTGCAACATCTAAATGGCTTATGACTTGATCAACTTTTTGAGGCTCATAGTTGGGTGAGTATATCAGTAGTGGCACTTTAACCATTTCATCATAAAGGGTTTTACCATGAAAGCGATGATTGTGGTCGTAAAACTCATCGCCATGATCAGCGGTTAAAATAATCATCGTATTCTTAAGTAAGTCTCGCTTTTCTAAAGCCTTAAAAAGTCGGCCTAGCTCTTGATCTACTGAACGAACAATGGCCTTATAGCGCTCTTGGCTAGATTGATTTTGAGCCGGATGCGTAGGGACTTCAAAATATGGATCGTGTGGATCATAATAATGACCCCATACAAAAAAACGATCACGTTGAGGCTTAAGCTTTTGAGCCTGCCAACGGTCGATATGCTTGATCAAACCATTAGTTAAATGCGCTGCACCTGGCTTAGCACCATGCACAGTGTAGCGACTGGTATCATAGTTTTTGGTATATGCGCCCTGACTTAGACCACGCACAAAAAATATGGTGACATTAGCAAACAAGGCAGTATGAAAGGCCGAGTCCCTTAAAACCTCCGTCAAAAGGCGTTCACTATTGACCGGCGTTTGATCTCGACCCATTTGAAAAAAACTAGGTGGACGACTACCAAGTAAAGCGGGAATAGACCAATAAGTGGCTGCGCCTGCGCTGTAAGCTTTGGTAAAATCCACAGACTTTTTAGCAAACTCTTGAGTCAAGGGCATTTGCTCTCTGAAAGCATCATAACGTAAAGCATCAATGGTGAGTAAAATGACATTTTGAGGGCTAGCTATAGCGGCTGGCTTTTCTAGTTGTTTTTTTGTGCTGTTGGTACTTTGGGCCTTAACCTGAGGCATAAAAGGCTGGCGACTCATTCGAGTGAGTCCATTGCAATTCACATCTTTTTGTCTTTGATCAATGATACCAGGTCTTTGCTTAGGGTTTTGATCATTACAGTCTCCTCCGCCCCATTTAGCCGACATCCCATCTTGATCAGTATCACTTAGTTTTTGGAACTGCTTGATCATGATGGAGCTCAAGGCACTGTCTCGATCTATTCTTAAAAACTGCTCAGGGCTTAGCTGAGACGTAGTATTTAAACCTAGACCCATACTGATTAACATAAAGCCAAGCACAGCAAAATGTGGCTTAAAGTATTTAAAGCTAGGGTTTTGAAGGTGTTTTTGAAAACAATCTTTAAATAGTTCTACGACAGCCACAGTCCACCATAAAGCGGACAACAAAATACTCACAGATCTTAAATCTACTGTTTCAAGCTTAGGCAAAAACAGAATTACCACCTGCTCGGCATAATAAACCAAGAGACCCGTGAATAAGAAAAGAGCAAGCTTGATTTGTTTGGCATTCACTTTTTTAGAGTTCAACTTTTGATCATGCACATCTTGTTTGAGATTCAGTATTTTACTCAGCCGAGAACTAGCTGTCATCATTAAACGAGCCAATATTGGCATAAACACAAGATTTAAACATGCGATTAAGGCAGCAATAAGCCCTGCAAATAAACCTCGATAAGTGACCTGTCTAAACTGCTTGCTTGCCCACTCTACACTGAGTTGGGTACCAAGAATTACTGACAGTAGGGCAAGTAACAAGAAGCCAGTGGTCAATAAATATCTAGGCCATGTATAAAACTTAAGCTTGGGCCAAGAATAGTACAGTGACTTTTTTAAAAAAGTGATTCCCATGAGTACCACTAAGGAAAGTGTACTCATGATCCCCCATTGGCTTAGCGCAATATCCCCCCAATACTGAAAACCAAATTGAAGGATATGAAAAAACTCCAAGCTAAATAAGCTTAAGCTTAGAGTCAGCCAAATAAATAGGTGCCGCTCTAGGCTTTTTGACAAGCTTTGCTCAAAAGAACTATGTTCTTGTGAAGTATTTGGCATATGTTTCACCTAAGATTCAAAGTATTCAAAGTGTCGGATGTGCAATAAAATCATATGAGTAACAACCTATTACTCAAGGGACTGCAAGTTTACTTAACGCACAGAGTTGAAGAACTAAAGTATAAAGACTACAAGAATCAAGCAACGACACTAAACAAGCAACAAGCAAGTCATTTAAGAAAAGACAGCCACTTCGGAAATACACACTTCAGGAATACACACTTCAGGAATACACAATGATAAACGATTACCTAAAAAAAGCCGATCCTTGGCCCTATCCTGTTCCCCATTTTGAAGAGCATGCACAAGTTTGGCATAGTCGTCGCTTTATTACTTGGTTACTAAGAGCCGGTGCAGAGGCTCGGTTTGGGGCTTTATTAAACTCGGGAACTCAAGCCCAAGCTCGCTGGACCTTGCTTTTGGAAGAACAAGGGATTGAGGTCGTCCGTAGCCCAAGCACCTTAGAACGTCCACTCCCTAAAGTTCTCACTGAACATCGTGGTGATCATTTTAATCGAAAACTTTTTTTACTCGATGGTTTAGATACGATCTGCGACACAGCTAACGAAAGCGAACTCGCAAGTTTTTGGGCGACTTTAGATGGACAGCGTAGTCAAATTAAGCAAATGGCCACTTGGGTTGTGTTTAATATTTCACAAGCCAAAACTTTATATAATGCGCTCAAGTTTGCGCCTCGCTTAATGAGTACTTTAGATCGAGTCTGTTGGGTTTGGAGTGCTTCTGAACGATCAAAAAGCGAAGATCACTACCTTTGTGAACACCCCAAGCATAAGCTCATTTTTAATCTTTTTGCTCAAGCAAGTGCTTACCAAAGCCAAAGCCGTCATCAAGTTTTGAGTCGTATTTTTCGCAGTGGCTACATGAAACCTTCTCCCAAAGCAGATGCACTTTGGCGTTGGGCTTATCGACTGTGGAGAGGTGAGGTTCGAGATCCCACCGCCGCTCGCTTTGGACAGCAAGGTGTAACCGAACCTTTGGCTGATACCATCAGTGCTGAGGATGCCTTATGGGCTCTCAAATCTCGTTTTGAAGCGGCAACTCCCGCGCGGGTGGAACAATGGAAAGATCGGGCTATGGGTAGCGCACAAGCTTGGCAAGTGAATGGGCAGGAAAGCCTAAGTCTTAGCGAAGAAGCCCAAGATCTCCAAGATCTCCAAGCTGACTTTGAACAGCTTAGAGCTTGGGCAGAGGACTATCCCTCTCCTACAGACCAAGTAGCTGTTGTTCCCAACTATGAAATCCTTGTAAAACTTGAACAAAGCCTTGGAAAGATCAGCGCAAAAAATCAGCTTCTCAAAGGGCAAATCACCGAATGGCTTACTAAGGCCTACGCACAGCATGAGTTCTTAGATCGTTGTATTCAAGTAAACCAAACCCTAAGTAAGGATCTCCAAGTATGGCCGGAGTTAAGGTTTATTGCTCATGAACGCTTAATTGATCTGGCTCTATTTAAACAGGATTATTATCAAGCTCGACAGCAGGTGGAAGCGCTGGAGCTGCTTGAACTAGACTTACACTCTCCGCTTTTTGAAGTGCGTTATTTATTGGCAAAAGCAAAGGTTTTAGGGGCACTTGACCCAAGCAAAGGCCACACGATTGCCGAGCAAGCTCAAGCGCTTTCGGAACGTTTTGGATTTAACAAGCCTAAGATATAAGTACTTATATTTGTAAAGAAAAAAGATTTATTTCTTCTGTAAATATAGAGTAAAAAAGAGTAAAAATAACCATCTCTTAAAACTTAAAAAAGGAGTTCAAGACAGTATGTCACTTAAATTGAGATCAAAACAAAGTTGGCAACTAATAGGTTTAAGTCTATTAAGCCTTACCATGTTATTCAGCTCAATGTCACTTAACGAAGCCCAAGCCAGAAAGCCGGGCGTTGCGGGTGAAGCTGAAATTAAGGCGGGTAATTTTGAAGCTGCAAGTGCTAAGCTTGAAGCTATCGATATTAAAAATGCCGATGAGTGGTATTTACTAGGTAAGGCTTACATGGGTCTTGGCCAAAAACAAAAGGCTTATGAAGCATGGACAGAGACGCTTCATATCAATGAGAAGCTATCTAAGCGCAAAAAATGGACCTTTCTTTTTCCACCCAATAAACCATTAAAGGGTAAGCAAAAGAAGGCGCTTAAAGATGACTTTGAGGATGAGTACAAAGAGCTTAACTCCATTGTAGCTCGTATGAAAAAAAATGAGGCCAAGGATCTGAAAAACAAAGCTAAGCGCACTCGTATCGATGCTAAAAAGCGTGACGCTAAAGAAAAACAGCTTAATAAAATGGCGGCAGCTAAAAGCAAAACCATTGATAGCAAGCAGCGCATGGCTGACCGTAAATCAAAAACTCGTCAAAGAACCCGACCAAAACGCTCTACTCGCCGAGTCAAAAGCGGTGGTGGTTCATGGTTGGTGAAAGCCTTTATTGGTTTGATTATTGGACTCATCATTTTTGCGGTTTTATTTGGCAAAAGAGGACGTAGTCGCAGTCGTTCGGTTCGCTATTATGATGTAGGCTATGATGATGGCCATTTCATGGGTGGCCCTTTTTATTATCGCGGTCGCTATTATGATTCTGGCGATATGTTCTATCGTAGCCATGGTTACCATTACACCAACCGTATGTACCGAGATAACTATGATCGTTGGGGCAGTGGCCAAGCCTATGATGAGGCCCTTGATGCCGAGATTCACCATGATATTGATCAACGAGAAGATCTCTATAATGCGGCTGCAGACGAGGGCTATCAAGCTGATGTCATGCGCGCAGACGCCGACCATTATGAGCAAGATGCCCATGAGTTAGAGCAAGACATTCATGATGGAGATGAGGCCGCTGGCTTCTTTGATGATAACCATGAGTTCTCTGATGACGAGTTTGCTGATGACGAGTTTGCTGATGACGAGGCATACAGCGATGGCGATGATGGTGGCTTCGAAGATGATTACGATGATGGTGATTACGATGATGGTGATTACGATGATGGTGATTACGATGATGGTGGTTATGATGATGGAGGCTTTGAGGATGACCCAGACGCCTGAGCCCATTTCAGGTCCGGCACCGCTTGACCCTAGATCTCGTTTACAAGGCCAAACAGGTACCACAGAAGCGGGAACCTTGTGGTTAATTGCTGTGCCAATTGGGAATCTTGAAGATATCACTTTGCGGGCTTTACGCTTATTGCGTAGTGTTTCATGCATTGCCTGTGAGGATACGCGAAGCACCAGACAGCTTCTAAAGCTACTTGATGTGACTCCTCCCCTTTTACTTTCTTGCCATGAACATAACGAAAAAGAACGTGCACAAGACCTAATTCAGCGCCTAGAGCAGGGTGAAGACATTGCCTTGGTCAGCGATGCGGGTACGCCTAGTGTAAGTGATCCCGGCTATCCGGTTGTACGTCAGGTGATTGAAGCCGGCTTTGCTGTAAGTCCTATTCCGGGTGCCTGTGCCGCGATTAGTGCCTTATGTGCATCTGGCTTGCCCACCAATCGTTTTCGTTTCATTGGTTTTTTATCTGCCAAAGGTGGAAGCCGTCGAACACAGCTTCAAGAGCTTGTTGAAGCTCAAGAAACATTAATGTTTTATGAGAGCCCACATCGCTTAGGCAAGTTTCTTAGTGATGCCTCCGAAATTTTTGGCGCATCTCGTCCGGCGGTTGTCGCTAGAGAACTTACCAAAAAATATGAAGAGTTTCGCAGAGGAACCTTAGGCCAACTTGCTCAGCATCCCGGTATCACCCGAGGTGAAGTGGTCGTTTTAATTCAGGGCCAAAGCGAAGCGGAGCGTATTGAAAATACTGATATAAACGCTTTGATTGCCGAGGTTAAAGCCTTAAATCTAAGCCCTTCCGCCAGCGCCAAGGCCTTGAGTAAACGCTGCCATTTAAGCCGACAAGAAGCTTATGAGTTACTGCAGCAAAACCGAGGCTAAGTTGTAAACTTTTAAATAAGCCGTTAATTTTGCAAGTTTTTCAAAGTTTCCTCTAGCCATTCTGTCACTTCGTTAATGTCATTTAACTTGGGTTCCTCATCGGCAAGCTCAGTGTAGATTTTAATTGCTTTTAATGGAGCTCTCTTACTGATTGACTCTAAAAAGTTAATCAGTATTGATGGGGGCCAATACTCTTGCGCAATCAATTCTCTAGCAACATCCAGACGTAAATCATGGTCATTATCTGCTAAGGAAACGAGTAAAAGGTTATTTCGAGTAATGACCGAAAGAATACTGTCTAATCTTGGTTTCTGTTGATGCAACTTACGAGCTTCTAACAATAATCCTACTCCTTCTTCGAGCCGATTTGAAAACAGAAAAGCTTTTCCGAATAAGTCTAGATACTGGAGATAATCATCACTCAACTTTGGATCAATCTTCAATGATTCCCTATAAGTAGCAAGCTTACTCCATGGTACTTGATTTTGTAATGCAATTAATTCTTGTAAGCTTAGATCTGATTTATTGCCTACATCTTTGGACTTCACAAAAGTCTCTTCAAAGCATGACATAATCACAGCAACAGTTTCTCGTTTTACATGTCGTCCATCATCGGTAAAGGGCTGAGGGATCAGTTGAGTCACGAGCTCATAGGCAGGAAAATAATGAACTTGATCATCACTTTCCTTCACAAATTGATCGACTACAGCTCGTAACATCGATTTCATCGCATTGTTAGCAATAATACTATTCATTCCACTAAAGCTAACCTTAAGAGGAACAGGAGATGTGGTGACAATAAGATGAGCGTAAGGATTATGTTCTTTTAGTAAATCTCTACATCTTCTTAGGTTTTCGAGATTTTCCTCAAAGCCACTTACTTTAAGTTTGTGAATCGTGGGATTAAAGATTTCTAATGGAGGTAAAATTGGAAAAACACTCCCATCCCTAACATCGTACCAAACTTCTCCTTGGCCTACTGTAACAATAATCACTTTAGCTTGGGTAAAAGCTTGTAAGACAGCTTGTCTATGTTCCTCTTGCTCTTGTTTTCGCTCTTCATGATTATCCCAAGCAATGGTGTAACGATGAGGATCAACTAAATGTTGCTTACCTTCTTCATTGACTTCCCAATATTTAACCAAAGGGTTGAACTCACCAAAGGCCCGCTCAAACTCTTGTCGAATACTAAAAGTGCTGTACACCCGATCATAGCGTGCTGATCCGGCTCCTGTTCCAGGGCCTGTGGCAGTTTGAATAAAATTAAAGTTGTGATTAATTAACCACTGCCGAATCTCTCTTGCAAAGCAACTTCCAATTGAAGCAATCGGTGTATCTTTTGAAATATGAAGAGTAGAACGAGGGCTTAGATTTAAGAAATCTGGCGTAAGTTGATCTAGCTGTGGGTAAAAGTGTTCGTCCTTAGGTTGAGGATCTAAACTTTGAAGTAACCCACGTCGATTTGGATAAAATGCATAGACCATGAAGCACCCGATTTGATGAGTAATAATTATATTTAACTTAGTAATGAAACTTATTATCAATATTGTCTTAGACTTTTTAGCCTACAGAACAATTATAGCTTCACTTACTGTTAACTCCGCTCGTTGTTATCAACAAAATGTTCAAAGAGTCTGAGCTAGAAGTCTTTTCATAAAGTGATCTTTAGCCTAAATGGGTTCTACTCCAGCACACTCAACAAAGGCGGCGTTACAGTTATCTGCGCGACATTGAGCACAGGCCTCAGAAGTTGCATCAAGACACTGGCCAACGCAGTTCATGACTGTACATACTGTGATCTCTGCAAAGCAGTCGGTACAGGTTGTTGATAGTCCTGTTGTACCCTCAAGACAAGTATTACAGCCGGGTGATTCTGTGAAGCACATGGCTACACAGCCAGTAATTGCTTCACTTAAGCCATCGCTACCTAATGATTCAATTTGGCCAAGATCTTCTGGATTGGTACAGGCGCCCATCATCATTTCAGCACCGGCAGGCATTTCACCGGCAGGTATTTCACCGGCAGGCATTTCACCGGCAGGCATTTCACCAGCAGGCATTTCACCGGCAGGCATTTCACCGGCAGGCATTTCACCGGCAGGCATTTCACCGGCAGGCATTTCACCAGCAGGCATTTCACCAGCAGGCATTTCACCAGCAGCGATTTCTACTCCTGCCATCTCTGTTCCTGCTGTTTCAGTACTTTCTGTTCCACCATCAGAAGTATCACAAGCGATGAAAGTAAGGCTTAAGCCAATGGTTAGGCTCATCCAAAGCGAATGTTGTTTGATCGTCATTTATCTCTCCTATGAGATTGAGTTAAAAAATA
>CAKZRU010000169.1 GCA_937146725.1 uncultured Myxococcales bacterium | reverse complement strand
ATACTCTACATGAACACCCGTTTGACTCGTCACTTGATTAATTGCAGTCACTTTGGCGATGGCTGAGCCTGTATTTAAGTCACTTGATAATGTGTCTTCAAAGTTTGAAGATGTCGGTATAGCAACGCCATTAACTAGTAAGCTAGCCTCTGGTAAAGAAAGTGGAATAGAATAGCCAAAGTTTGAAAATACACTCGTTGCGGTATTTGTTTGAGCCGACTGATAAAAATGCGGGCATAAGTCACAGGCATCGCCAATTTGGTCTCTATCTTGATCAGCTTGATCAATATTATCTGTAAATGGGCAATTATCAAACTCTTGAGGTACACCATCGTTATCACCAAGGTCAGTCTCTAACTCACAAGCCGAGCTACAGCCGTCTCCATCATTAAAGTTACCGTCATCACAGGCCTCACTTCCGTTAATAATTCCGTCACCACAGATGACCAACGCTTCATTGTTGGCGTAGAGGTTAGGTCTCATATAAAGGCCTAGAATATCAGAGTTTGTTTCTCCTCCTCTATCTTGACATGGTGCCGAGGCCGCAATTTGAATAGATGGTGCAATATCTGTGGGCACTGTACAAGAAAAGGTATGAGTTCTTATCTGAGTGTCGCTGACCACAGTGGCCGTACAAGTTTGATTAATGGTGTCTATCTTTAAATATAGGTCTAGCCATTCATTACTGCTCGGCATATTCCACCAATCCAATCGATGACTTTCCCCATCAGTACCTCTTCTCCACAGGGCATCAACACCTGCTTCCTGCTGACCATTCCATACCCATCGACTCACAGTTACAGTTGTATGATTAGGATCGGATTCTTCACCAAATAACACATTTAAGCTAACACTGCGTTGTAGTTGGTTATTAATACGGCCGACCAACTTAAATTCATACTGCCCATCACAAGAAAGTGTACCTTTGGGTAAATCTATTTTTTGTCCCAAACCTTCATTAAGTTGAATCGCTCCATCACCACATAAATTAGCTCTTTGACTAACTGCTGGGATAAGATTCGGCTCACTGGCTACAAAGCTTCCTCCGGAACATTGCCCATTATACTCGGTTGCTTTGTAAACTGTTCCTCTGCCGATGATTTCTGAAGCACAAAGCCAAGAAGCTTCTCCGGTTGACTCTACGCATTGAGAAATATCACAATCATTTAAAAAATTATTTTCACCTAAGAAAATCTCTCGAATTGGTTCACAATCTACACAGGCTTGAGTGATAAGAAGATCTGGTAACGAGTCTCCATTTGCATCTGTAATCGTTTTTAAATTTGATCCTACTGGTGTATTTCCAAATAATTTAGGAGAAAGACCACCCAACTCATTTTGATAAAATATAAAGACTTGTTGGCCTTGATTTACGATCTCCCCAATTAAAACGATATCATCGCGACCATCATGATTTAAATCAATAAGTTCAAAAGAGTCGATAAGATTAAGAAATTCAGTATCAACGTTATTAGAGGTAGCAATTCGGCCATCGACATTAAAATTATGTATACTTAAAGTTTTGGTCTGATGATCTAATGTAATCAGTTCATCATCTCCATCACCATCTACATCACCTAACTTAAACTGGTATTGCCCAAAGAGGACACAGCGAGGACTGGCAGCAAGATTTAGAGGTTCCCCTAGTCTTGTTGCAATACAATTATTCATGAGTTCATTAAGAATAAGATCAGGTCTTTGGTCACCGTTAATATCACCAACAGACACCTTTGTAGGCATATCGCCACTGTATATAAAGTAAGGCGCTGAAAAATCTCGAGGATTTTCTTGGAATATAATTTGTAATTGATCTGCAAACTGATGAGTCACAATAATATCTTTGAGCCCATTACCATTTAAATCACTAAAGGCAACAGAGTCTTCGGTGAAGGTTTCTCCTGTTAGTAAAATTGTTTTAATGGCTGGGTCAAAAATAAGTTCAGATTGTCCCCAATAAACAGTTGTTTCCGCTTGCTCATGGTCAATCAAAATAAGGTCTTTGAAACCATCATGATCAAGATCAATAAGCTTGGAAGATGATGTTAAAGATTCACTCATTGCTTGTGCTGAGGCTAGAGTGAATTGACCTTCTGCACATAGTTCATCATTAGGATCAAACTCGCTTTCAGGTCTTCGCTCCTCATCCACACGCACCAATCTAAAACCAACTGAATAACTACTTCGATTGGGGAAAGCAAAGGTACGATAAGCGCGTCTATAAAAATACCAATGTTCACCAAAAGCCCCTCCTTTTAGAAGTTTAAAACTACCAGTTGCAGGTCCATTGATACTTGAGTGAGAATGTCGATGAGGTGTATAAAAGTCTTCACACCATTCATATACATTACCATATAAGTCATGTACTCCCCATGGGTTTGGCGCTTTCAAACCAACCTCTTGCGGAACAGTAACTAAATCACTCTGAGAAAAAAGTGAAAGTTCTAAAAGGTCAGCCCCAAAAAACCAAGGAGTATCGCTTTCGGCACGAGCTACATACTCCCACTCGGCTTCTGTTGGTAGACGATAGATTTCGCTACCAGCAGACTCATTCAATTTATTAATAAATGTTTGAACATCATGCCACGAAACCGTTTCTACCGGAGAATTCTCGCCCTTGAATGTACTTGGATTTCGCCCCATCACAGAGGTCCATTGGGCTTGTGTTACTTCGTATTTACCAATCCAAAAGTCATTAGAAAGAACAACAGATGTACGTTCTTCATTAGGTCTTCGGCCCGATTCTGAGCTTGGAGACCCTAGCCTGACCTGACCTGAAGGGATTTTAATAAATGAAATACCATCAAAAACTTGCTCAATTGTTTGAGCCATAGCATGTGAAGGCAACAAGTACAAAACTGATAATAAACATAGGACCTGAATAAATCTCAAAACGTACTGCCCCTTTTTATTTTATGAGTCAATAAGGTTATCAGTGCTATTCCCTTTAAGGGGAAAATACAAGTTTTTATCTAAACTTATCTATTTATGATGATTTGTTCTCACTTTGCTCAGAACGCATAAGCAACATCAGTAAAACCAAACCAGGAACTGCAAAGACTGAGGTTAGGGCGAAATACAAAGCCCAGCCCTCTTGAACTCCGTAGCTTAACTTGCAGGCTTCTACCATCCAACCGCTTCCGGCTTGGATAAAGGTTTTAAGGACAGCTGATAGAGCACTTAAAAAGGCAAAATGGGTAGCCGCATAACGTCTGTCACATAAGGAGCTGATGTAAGCAACAAAGGTGGCGTTGACCATGCCCAAAGCTAGGTCTTGTACACCGATACTAACATATAAAAAGGGGACAGAATGACCTAATAATGATTGGGCGCTTAGGGTAAGATTAGAGACCGCTTGCGCAATACCTGCAACAACCATGACCTTCATCAAACCGATACGATATACTAACCAGCCTCCTAGCATTGTGCCTATGATTGTCGCCAATAATCCCCATGATTTAGCCACTGTGGCAATTTCGATGGCTGTAAAACCAAGATCGTTTAGGCTGGGAAATAAAAAGAGTCCCAAAAGATGGTCACCCAAGCGAAAAACACAAACAAACATCAGAATCATTAACCAACGCTCGCCCCAGCGCCCTTTGGCCTGCTCAATCAAGCCTTGTTTCTCTCTTGCTGTGCTTTCTGTATTTGCTTGAGCTTTGCTATGTTTGCCTGACTTAAACAAAAGCAAAAAAATGGAAACAATTAACAGGCCCGAACCCCACTTTAAACTTTTCATGAGTGCTTTACTTGCACCTTGGTCTACTGAGAGATACTCGGCAAAGTTCCCCTTGAGAATGATAAATAACCAAGGTAATGCCAAAACAAGACCGGTGATTATACTGAGCCATAACGGACTTGCTTTTGCTTTGGTACGCTCAGCCGGTGTGAGCTTGGCTTGCAGTTTTTCACTCGCGGTATATCTTGCTGCCACTATGCCCATAGCGACTAGGCCTGCTAAACTAATATATACCCAACGCCATGGTAAATATGCTGACATGAGTAGCGCACCAGCGCTAGAAACATACATACCGATTCGATACCCTAAAGTGGCCACCGATGAACCAATGCCTTGCTCATCATCGCTTAAGGCATCGACTCGCCATCCATCGACTGCAATATCTTGGCTTGCCGAAAAAAACGAAGTAAATAAGGCTAAAAGTGCAATAAACTCAATATCCTGATTGGGATTGAGTAAGCTCATTGCCATCAGTGACGCTAATAAGCCCAATTGACAAATCATCATCCAGCCGGATCGACCCTTTTTAATCAAGGGCGCATGATATAAGTCAAATAAAGGGGCCCACAAAAACTTAAAGGCATAAGGCAAAGAAGTGAGGGCAAAAAGCCCTACTGTTTTCATTGAAATTCCCTCGGTGCTTAGCCAATACCCAAGAGTTGTATGAGTCAGTGACCAAGGTAGCCCACTGACTACACCAAGTAGAGCAATGGAAATGATGCGAGAATCCCAATAGATATTTAAACTAGGTGGGCGTACAGATGGCTTTTGCTCGGACATAGCCGTTATGACTCCTTTGGTTAAAGAATGCAGTCACTTCATTGCATACATGATTCCAAAGTAAAAGCTTGCTACTTTTTAATGCGATATTTAAGTTCTTTAAGCTTTTAAGAAATCTTCTTGCTCACTTAAGATGTGATTTAGACCGATGAGAGCAAGAATAAGTACAGCTTAAAAAACGAGATCATCAACCTAAAGTCATGTCTGATCACTTTAGGTTTACTGACCCGTTGAAAAGCTTATTTTGGTAGCTTGAAAAGCTTATTTTGGTAGGTAGATTTCAACCTTGGCCTTGGCGCGAAGCTTGGTGATCAAGTCTTGGCGAGCAGTACGATTTGCACGGTTCTCAAGAGTACGTTGGATGCTCTCTTTAACCTCAGCAAAGGGGCGTACACGTGCTTCTTTGCGCTCAACAACACGAATGATATGCCAACCAAAACGAGTTTTAACCGGATCTGACACTTCGCCTACCTTCATTGAGAAAGCCTTTTCATCAAACTCTTTGACCATGCGGTTGCGAGCAAAGAATGAAAGATCTCCACCCTTTGGTGCAGTAGGTCCTTCTGAGTTTGCTTTAGCAAGTTCAGCAAAAGCTTCATCAGTATTGTTTGCTTTAGCCTTAGCTGCGAGTTGGTCAGCCTTAGCCTTAACCGCAGCAATTTGGTCTGGAGTCGCATCTTTGGCGGTCTTTAAAAGGATATGACGAGCACGAACTTGCTCACGTACCTTATATTTCGCTTCATTCTTGCTGTAGTAATCTTGAGCATCTGCTTCGGTTACTTTTTTACCACCAAGCTTTTCTAGTAAAAGACGAAGCTTAAGGTTTTTAGCTAGATTCTCTTTGATACCAGCCTCAGTAAGTTTAGCATTTTGTAAATAGCTAGCAAAACGCTCTTTGGTTTTGAACATCGCCTTATACTTTTCAAACTCTGCTTGCAGTTCTTTAGGATCAACTTTTACCTTTGAGTTGGCAGCTTCTTGAGCGATAAGGTTTTCTTCGACCAAGCGCTTAACAATCGAATCACGATAGCGGGTATCAATTTTGCGTGGAATCGGTCTTTTACGCGCTTTGAAGGTTTGAGTAAAGCGGTCATACTTAGCTGTGAACTCGGCGAGTTTGATTCCTTGTCCATTGACTTTGGCAATGAAACCATCTTTACCGGTTACTGGTGGTAATGGGGTTTCATTTACTTTAGCGCCCTTGGTGACTCTTTTAGCCGAGCGTAAAGCAGGTATTGCTTTTTTGACCTTTGCATTCATTGGAATGCTTTTTACATTTTTTGCTTTGTTGAGGTTAACCTTAGGCTTGGCTGCAGGATCAGCAAAAGCCATTGAACTGAATAACACCAAGCTTGCTGCTAGTGAAATCTGGTTGAATCGCATGATTACTCCTTGGGAAGTAAGTTATTGTTAAAAATGAACAGCGTTTACATTGACCAAAACTGTAATGGTATTCAATATCATCCATTAAACAGTCAAAAATAATCAACGAGTGGAGTGTAGCTGAGATTTATGTGGAGTCAACTTAGTGTATTGAGCGCCCAACGACAAAGGTTTATTTTAATAACTGTGATTGAAAGAGGTGGATCCACACCTCGTGGCCTTGGTGCACAGATGGTCGTCACAGCTGAAAAAACGATTGGAACAATCGGTGGTGGGGCCTTAGAGTATCAAGCCATACAAGAAGCCCATGAACGCTTAAAAAACTCTCCCTCAGCAAACCCCATTTCATATCTCCAATTTTCTTTATCCCATGATTTAGGGATGTGCTGTGGAGGACAAATAAAGCTTATGTTACAAGATTTCCCCCCTACTCCGCGTTTGATTATTTTTGGTGCCGGACATGTAGGGCAAGCTTTAGCTCAAATCGCAAGTCTCTCCAACTTTCAAGTATGGGTGGTAGATGACAGAGATGAATGGGCTGACTTAGAGCGTTTTCCCACCAATGTTGAAGTAATTTGTGATGATTCCGAACACTATCTTCGACATGCTCAATTAAGCTATGGAGATTATGTTGTGGTCACAACCTATGATCATGCATTAGATGAACGTTTAATCTCCGCATTAACTCGTTTTTCTTTATCATATTTAGGGTTAATTGGAAGCCAAGCGAAGTGGCTACGGTTTCAAAAAAGACTTGAGCTTGAACTTAAAGATGAGATCCGAATTGAAAACTTAAAAAAGACCCATTGCCCTATGGGTTTATCCATCTATGCTGAAACACCATCTGAAATCGCAGTGAGCATCATGGCCGAACTTATTTCAATCTATCGTAAACCAAACTAAAAGAGAGATGTAATCATATGTTGAGTACCCTTATTGAAATTGCTTGGGGCGATCGAGCCAATACACTAAATCAAGCCTTTAGCCTTTTGCTGATTCTCACCTTTATGGTCCAAAGTTTTCGTTTGGTTATTTTTTGGGATAAGATTAACCAATGGAGTCGAGCCTTTGTCAGTGCAAAACTCGCTTTTGATCAAGATAAAACGATTAAGATACAAAGTAAAATGGACGAACTTCAACCTCCACATTCAGCCTCGGCTCAATTATGGATCGTTCTTCCTCCGGTCATCATTATGTTTGGCTTGATCGGTACCTTTATTGGCTTAACTTTGGCTTTAGCCTTAATTCCCTTTGGAGGTACAGCTGCTGAAATACAAGCCGGTGTTCAATCGGCTTTGCCAAGTATGGGTAGTGCTTTTTGGACGAGTCTATCAGCGATTTGTTCTGCAATGATTATTCGCTTAACCACTATGCTTATGGAGTCCACCTTTAACCGCCGAGTTCTTAAAGTGATTGTCAGTGCCCATCCAAAACTCATTCAGCATATTGAACGTGAGGCCTTTCTGCATAATCGGCCGGGTGCTTTGCTTAGACCTCACTCATTGCGTGAATTATTATGGCAACAGAATCGTGATTTAACTCAGCAAATTAGTCATCTTGGTGGCGTAATTTCATCTTCGATCCATGGCCTTACCTCAGTACTATTAGATTCAGCAAATGCAACATTAGTCCAAGATTCTGCAAGCGCTTCTTCTCCTGAGCATTCTAGTTCAGACTCTAACACTCACTCAACAGCAGCTCAGCCTGCTTTACCTGCAGTGCTTACACCACTAGGAAGCTCTCGAACCACTGAAAACCAAGCACAACTTAATGAAATCCTTAATGAAATGAAGCATCAAACCCAACTTCTTGAACAGTTGGTGCGTCTACAAGAGGCAAAGCTTGGTGAACAGCGAGTCGCCCAAAGCACACTTGCTTTTGAAAGCATAAGTGACTCGACTTTGTCCAATCATCAGAGTGAGGGATAAGTCTAATGTATGATGAAAATGGAAAGCCGATCCCCGAAGACCCATGGTCAAGCATTGTGGATTTAATGAGCGCTTTGGTTTTGGTTTTATTTTTGGCAGTCATCTTTTTTGTGACCAACCTAAGTGAAGCGAGTAGCGCTCTTGAAAGCGAACGAGCTGTGATGGCTGAAAAATCAGTAATCCTCAGTGATACTCAAAATAAGCTTGCAACAGCAAATGCCCAAAATCTTGATCTGATCGCTCGTGAAGAACGCTTGCTTAGTGATAAAAAAGCTTTGGAGTCTAAAGCTGCTCTTTTACTCGCTGATCAAGCAAGATTGATTAAGGAACAGGAAAAGTTAAAAGCGGAGCAACTTGCCTTGCTGCAAGAACGAAGTGAGCTTAAAGCACAGAAGGATCAATTACTTGGAGATAAGAGCAAGTTATTGGGCGATAAGAACAAGTTATTGGGCGATAAGAACAAGTTATTAGGCGATAAGGCTGCTTTAACTAATAAAACTCAAGCCCTGAATGCTCAAGTTCTTAAATTACAAGCTGCGATCAAAGAGGCTGCTGCCCAACGGACAAGCCTAATGAATCAGCTAGAAAGTACCTTTAATCAAAAAAGTACCCAAGGTGTAAGCTTAGACAAAGAGGGTGGAAAGATCATCCTGAAAAGCGAAGTTTTATTTCCTGTGGGTCAGGCTGAACTCACTGCTGAGGGTAAAAAGAATCTTGGTAAAATCTCGGCGGCCCTTATTGAAGTTTTAAAAGAGTCCGAGTTTAGAGCTCAGGTTGAGGGGATCATGATTGAAGGGCACACAAGTCAAGCCGGCCCCTTTAGGAAAAATCTGGAACTCTCAGCCCAAAGATCTATGCATACTTTACAGTTTCTTTTAAGTTTACCCCAACTCAAAAAGAGCGATGTTCAGTTAAAGCGCTTGTTTTTTGCCGGTGCCTTTGGAGAGAGTCGACCTATTCTTAAAAAGAATGGTCAAGAAGATGAGGTAAAAAGTCGCCGCATTGAAATCCGCTTGTTATTTAATCAAGCACACATTAAGGGACTCACTGATGCACTTTCAAAATAAGTCTCAAGTATTAAAAAACTCTGAACCTTCATTTACTGATGAATCTACACAAGCTATGATTGAAATTGGTGTTCATCAAGCTTCGTTAAATATTCAATATTTTCATATTGATGGCGTTAGGCAAGGTAACTTAAATCATCTTAAGTTCAGACCTAATAATGGCTTTCATCCAATCGACGAGATCAAGCTTGAAGCACAAGAATTATTGATCCACTTTGAACAAGATATCAAGCCCATTCAACGTCATATCAAAAGGCAAGAAATCACTAATCTCATCGAACAGATTAAGCATGCAGAAAGATCTCTTGTGCATGGACAAGAACTCTATCTATATCCAAGCTCATTAGCCTTTGCACTCAATGTTCATAATGAAGTCAAAATCTTACTCAAAAATATTCATCCACATGATGAAGCGGAGGTAAAGAGTAAGACTCAATATACCCTACGAGCACTTGTTGACTTACTTAAACAACATAGCCCGGAATCATGGTCATTAGTAGAGCCAGAGCTTGAGCAAATCAATACTTTGGATCATCTACTTGAACGGCTTACTCCCAAATCAGTTATGAGCTATATATACAAGAGTCTATGGAATCTATTTATCATCTTGTTCCTGCTTTTTACGCTGTCTTTACCCATTGCTGCCTTTGGACCAAGTCAGCTCAGTGAGCCATTAAAGGAGATCTATTACCCTTATTTTGAGAACTTCACCCAAAGGCTTAAGCCCATATCGACTGAAATGCCTGTAAACTCTGTTGAAGTCAATAAGTCTACTCAACCTAACGAATCGGCTCAATCTAAGAGCCCAAACTCAGTATCACCAATACAACAGTAGTTCATAAGTAGAAGATTGGTAGCTTAAGTATTCCACTGCAAGTGTAAAAAATACTCTTGGTTGCCCTTGGTTCCTTTGGTTTCTGAAGCCTTTTGATCGATCACCTCCCATCCCATATTTTCGAGCTTACTAGAAACTCTTTCTAGGGCAATCAAGCGAGCTTTTTCGTCATGTACCACACCCTTGTGCGCATATTGCTCTAGCTCTGTACTTGACAGTTCAAACTGAGGCTTAACCAATAAAATACCGGTCGCTTTAGGCTTTAAAAAAGGAAGAGCCGGCTCAATTAAGCGACCTAAGCTATTAAAGGATAAATCAGCAACGCATACATCACATAATTCTGGAACCAAGTCAGCATTTAGATCTTTTATATGAGTATCTTCAATAATGATCACTCTTGGATCATTGACCAAGCGTTGATGTGCTAATCCCTTTCCTACATCAACGCCATAAACTTTGTCTGCACCCCATTGCAATAGACAGTCAGTAAATCCGCCTGTACTCATTCCTAAGTCAAGGCAGAACCAGCCACTTGGATCGATATTAAACTGTCGTAAAGCGCTTTCCATTTTTAATCCACCACGACCTACATAGCCATGGCCCCGTCTTGGGCGCCAACGGAGTTTAATATCGGATTTTAAGCGTTCGCCTGCTTTGGTGAGGGGGCGATCTCCGGTAAGAATCTCCCCAGCCATAATCATGCCTTGCGCCTGTTTTAGGTCGCTGGCAAAACCACGAGCAAGGACGAGTTCATCAACACGAAGCTTTTTTTGCTTTGTTTTGTAACTCAAGTCGTTAAGCTGCTCGACGACGATATAATAGGGCAAAAAGACCGGCAAAGATTAAGAATAAGTGTGGTGTTCTAGATTTACTCTGTGCACATGAGCCATTAGAAAGAGCAACACCTTCAGCAACCAAACGAGCGGTAAATGTTGAGCTTACATCCACTTCGTTTGTCTGATTATCAGCACCAACAGTTGTGACACTGACCTCAAGGATATATTCACCAGCAAGTTCAGGAGTAAACATTGGCTCCTTGCCTTCAGTATAGCGATATTCAAAAGGCTCAGATTGGCTGACTACACCGGTCGCATTGCTTACAGCAAGCGAAGCCCCTTTGGGTGCGCTAATCACTCTCCAACGATATTCCAACTCTTGATTTTCACGATTAGCAAATAGACGTAAGCGAGTACTATCACCTGTGGTTACTAAAAAGCTTGGAGTGTAGACCTTAAGATTTTCTTGCGGGTCTAGGCAGTTTTCTTGGTCACCATAAACAACAAAGCAGAAGTGATCATCACAAGCATCACCGATTTGATCTCGATCCATGTCGATTTGCTTACCCTCAACCAATGGATTGGAATGATTAGGGCAATTATCGAGAGCGTCAATAATGTCATCATTATCATCATCATCATCGCAAAGATTACCCTTTAAATCACCATCAAGGTCAATCTGCATTGGGTTGTAAACACCAGGACAATTATCGATGAGAGTTGAGCCTTCTGGGCCGATCTCAAAGATTCCATCTCCATCCAAGTCTGGGAAGCATTCTGAAACCTGAGACTCAGTAGGCGTGTTAATGTCTTTGTTCATTGGGCATGGGTCAGATAAAGAGGGTAAGCCATCACCATCAATATCATCATCGCAGGCATCCCCAATCCCATCTCCATCCAAGTCCGGTTGCTTTTCTCCAACGAGTGGATTGTGGATATTTGGGCAATTATCAATGGCATTGTCGATAAGATCACCATCGAGATCAACATCGCAAAGATCACCAAAGCTGTCGCCATCTTTGTTGAGTTGCAGTGGGTTATTGACATTGAGACAGTTGTCACACATATCACCAAAACCATCACCATCTTGATCTAGTTGATCCAGATTGCGAATCCGAGGACAGTTATCTTGTGGATCTTCAATTCCATCATCATCAAAGTCGTCTGCATGCTGATAGGTATCTCCAACATCGGTGTTGGCGATCAAAATTGATCCGCCACCGCCACCGCCGCCACCACCACCCGACATATTGGGGGTACCACAGGTGCCGTGATTGTTGTCACACTCAAACGGGGGAGGAGTTTCTCCATCTTGGGCATAGGACGCTTGAATACATAGTGCAAGAGCACTGAGACTGATTAAGCCAACTCTCATAACTCCTCCTTTTATATCTGTAAATTATTAAATCAACACTTACATATGATATGCTATGCATTTTAAAAATCAAGATAAAAGTGTTCTAAGAAGGCTAGATTCTCTCACTATCTATTTACTTAGAACAGTCGGTTTCTATGCGATTTAAGCAGTAGCATTTAGCTGTTTATTGAAATACTTACCTTTTGGCGATTTGAACGTAGCAAGAGATAATCAGAGATGCCTCAGCCATAACTATTGCATGATGAGAAAATAAATGACATAGCCAAGGTCTCATTTAGATCAAAGCAGGTTCAGCTTTTAAGCTTTGCTGAACTTTAGTGATTGCTTTAATCTGTTCAACTCTTAAACATTCTCCTTTAAACTAATTAAGTCTATGAGTCGATCATCTGCACAACTCCCAGCCTGTCCACTACCCGATGATGTTCTAAAAACTCGTCAGCGGTGGGTGGGTGAAGCTGAAGCTTTTGTTTCAGAATTGCTGAAAGAAGTCGATGATGCAGAAATTTATATTAAGCACCTTAATATGTTTGGCTGGAGTTTTTCACAGCAACAAATGCGTCCACTAACTCCTCCTCCACAAGGGGAGGCTTATATTCGTCTTTTTAGAGGCGGTCATACGGTTTGGGGACGCTATCCACTCACGAGTAGTCAGTGGCGTAAGGGCGCGAAAGAGCTAATTAAGGCTTTTCCGGAATCAGCTGTGGGTCTTTACCGGCCCCCCAAGCCCATGCAACAGTTTCCTCGTCCAAATACCTTTGATCCTCGGTTCCATGATTTACTGGGTGAAGGATATCAGCTACAGCGCTTAGCTCATGCGATGAGTGATAACAGTTGGCACGAGGGCGAAAGATTTAATGAGCTCAGTAAGCTCACCCATGTTCAAGGAAGAGCCTTATTACATTTACAACATCGTATCGTTTGTAATGGTCAAGGTAGTGTTGATGACTCGCGACTTCATTTGGAAGCTGCGATTCGTTTAAATCAACATTTTGAAGACCGAAAACAAAGTATTTACGCGCCTTCAAGTTTATTACCTTGGGCCTTGATGGGTGCAGTTCTATGGAGAAAAAGAGCTTCACTGCCTGTCAGCCAGTCTCAGAGCTCAGGTTACCGAGAAGTGATTTTAGCCCCAAGAGTACTCGAACGTATTCTAAGACAGCGCTTACCCTTTGTTTGTACGCACCGTCACTTTGAGTCCGGTGCTCAAGTCGGTAGTGAACAGCTGACCCTAACCTTTGATCCAAAAGCAGATGGCATGGTTGAAGCCTCTCCTTTTGATGACTTGGGTCGACCCAGAAGCAGTACGCCTTTGATTCTTCATGGTGCACTCACCTCTCCTTTTGTGATTGAGCCCTTATGTGCCCAATGGTCACCGCAAGGCCTTCGTCCACACTTAGGGACCTTTTTTATTAGACCGGGTGAAAGAAGCCATGCTGAACTCTTAAATCAAGTTCAAAAAGACCCTGAAATCCAAAGACGTATTGGTGGTGGAGCAAGTATCGATCGAGTTTCACTACAAGTCGAAAATGCAACTTTAGATACGCCTGATGAACGTGGTGCTAATGGCTTTAGTATTCGCTTAACCGAAGCGATTACTGCCCAACATCAACTTTTATCCCCTGGGAAATACAAGCTTTCAGGCACTGTCGCAAGCACCGCCGAAGGGCCTGGGATCCTAGAAGATGTTGAGTTCTCTAAAGAAGTGGTTGATACGGGAACAGCGGTCTTGCCCTACGCAAGGGTTCGACTGTATCTACATCCTGTATAAATACCGATCCCAAAAGATTATCTATGAGTGTGCCAAAAGACTTATTTCATGATCACTATTCTACAATAAGGTTTAATTGTTCATGAATACAATGCTGTCGAAAAAATATAAGGCCCTACAAGAGAAGCTCATTCATATTCACGAAAAAGGACTTGTTGGTTTAAATGTTGCGATCGTGAGTAGTACTTTTACTCTTGGCCGCTCATACCAAGAAAACTTGTGGGCAGAGAGCTTGGCTGAGTTTGGTGCCCATGTGTGCGTCTATCTTCCTGTTGATCGTCGCGGACCTATATCCAGAAGTACTTATTTATCAGATACGCCAGCAGGTGCTCAGTATTGTATCAGAGAAGTTCCAGCGCATTTACTCCCTCGAAATCAGACTCTGACTCATGAATTGGGCGATATGCTTGCAGAAGATGTACCTGAACTGATTGTTTGGTTTGGTGGCGTGATGTTTTTTGGGCGAGAGATCTATTTAAATGAAAACTTACAGCATATTCCTGTCATTACCATTTATAGTTTGAGTCGCCGTGGCCGTCACGCCTTTAATTGGTATTCAGCGCAACAGGATTTACGTTCTCGTTTACAAAGTTTAGCTTTTCAAGTGCTGAGAGCACCGATTCTTACCCAGACCTTAAAAAGAGCTCAGTTGACAGTTGCGAATACGCCGGAATGTACCGATATTATTCGTCAATATTTATGGAGTGATGAGCGTATTAAATGGGCAAGAAAGCACGAAGAAATCCCTTTGGGTTTTTGTCCCCATACTTTTTCATATCGAGCCCCATTACGACAAGAAGCCCGGCAAGCTTTGCCGATTCAAGCCGATGATCTTGTTCTTTTGCATTCAAGTCGTTTTGAAGCAAATAAATGGCCTGCTCTTCAAGGTATTTTTGAACAAGTAGAAAAGTTTTTTGAAAAAGTTCATCAAACCGAACCCGAGCGACTCAAGCAACTTCATATCCTATGGATTGGGGCAAGCGATAATCAGCTCAGTCACGAGTTTAGATCTCTCATCCAAGGCTCTGTTTTCAAGGAACGACATCATTTAATTTCGTTTCAAACACGTCAACGCTTATCTACTTTTTATCATGCTGCTGATCTAGCGCTTTTTGCCCAACCCAGTATATCTTGCCAAGAAGCAATCGGGACGGGACTAAGGATTTTATGCCCTTCTGATCCTAGTCTTAATCATCTTACTACATATTCTAATCGTATACATTTTGCAGAACTTGATACATGGTCTAGCGCTCTTTTGAGCATCATTAATCATTTACACCTAGACAATGAAACTCTGCTAAGAGAGCAGGCTTCCAACATGGCCCAAAAGCTCAGTTACCACTCACTTGTTGATCAAACGCTACAAGCTTTGGCTCAACGACTGATCTAGTCAATATGATGAATCCAATGAAATTAATAAGACAAGTTAAGTCTTGGTTCGACGGAGAAAGTTTAAAGTATGTTTAAAGGATCTATGCCAGATGTAGCATTACAATCACTAAGTGATCATTGGTTCATATTTTTAAGTATATTATGTCTTTCTAGCGCCTGGCTTTTTTACCTACAAGACAAGTATGTAGTGTGGTTAGAAAGTACACATCATTCTTCGCAGACTTCACTTAAAGAGTTTTCAAGAAAACATCTTCCCAAGCTCTTTATTTTTGGGTGTATAGCTGTCGGGCTATGGAGAGCTTGGCAAACCATGTGGATTGGTGATGACGCCTTTATTTCACTTAGATATAGCGATATGTTCGCACGCGGAGAGGGACTCGTTTTTAATCGAGGTGAATGGGTAGAAGGCTATACCAACTTTTTATGGACCTTATTGCTTGGATTGTTAGGTAAGCTGAATGTTTCATTGCCACATAGTGCGGTGCTTGGAAATCTCATCCTTTTTGCAGGCTCTGTGGTTTTAAGTATGCGTATTTGTCAAAAAGTAAAACTCGCTTTTTGGCCTGCTTTAGTGATGAGTGCCTGCTATCCTTGCATTGCTTTTGCCACCTCTGGCCTAGAAACCATGCCGGCTGCTTTTTGCGTCTTGCTTGGTCTTTCGTTCTTGCTGAGTAAACAATATATTCTCGCTGGTTTCGGTTTTGTATTAGCAGCATTAATGCGACCGGATCACCTACTGTTTTGGGGCTGCGGTGGCTTAAGCTTATTATTGAGCCATCTTTATCTGCATAAAGAGGCTTTTTTAAAGCGCTTAAGATGGTCAATTTATCTCAAATACAGTCTGCCACTCTTTACCATTTATCTGCCCTACTTCATTTGGCGTATGAATGCTTATGGTGAGCTTTTCCCCAACACCTATTACGCAAAATCAGGGCATTTAACTTACTGGAAGCAGGGCGGCTTATATCTAAGCTCTTTTCTCATTGGGAGCGGCGCTTGGTGGATGATTGTAAGCTTGATCATTCTTGGTATGACCGGCTTGTATAAAGTACTCAATAAAAAGTATTTTAACCAAGCTGTAATCCAAGATAACAATGCTTTTCTACCAAAGCAATCAGCTGACTTATCCTTCGTATTACTGAGCTTTTGTACTTTAAGTATCCTTATTTTTAGTACGTATGTCGTTAAAGTGGGTGGAGACTTTATGCTCTATCGCTTTTTTGTGGTTCTTGTGCCCCTATATTGGTTTATCTTCAGCGCCTTATTTGGCCAAAAAGCTTGGCATAAACTCATCCTGTCTTTGGCTTTAGCCTTTGCATTAACACCGATTACCCTTGTTAAACCCATGAAGAAAAAATGGGGATTAGCTGCCGAAGAAAGCTTTTATCAGGTGGCTTCCTTTTTACCTCTTGAACTCAAATCAAGATATGTCATTTCGGGTAAGGCGCTCAATCTACTCCAACAAGAGGTTGAAAAGCAGATTCGAGTGGCGGTTGATTGCGTTGGGATGATCGGCTTTTATGGTGATGTACGCATCTTTGACTTGTTTGGCTTAACTTCACCTCGAGTGGCACATAAGCCACTCAAAAGACGCGGTCGTCCCGGACATGAAAAGTTTGGTAATTTAGAGGATGCACTCGCTGAAGATTCAACCTTTAGCACAGTGGATCTTTGGAGCAGAGCCGGCTTTAAGAAAATGAGTTCTTACACTCGTGTCATGATTAATGGTCGGCGTATGTACTTTTTAAAGTTTGATCCAGAGATTTATCAAGGACTCAAAGCACTTAGAACCAAAAAACAAAAGGTGACACTGCCACTCTCTATTCACTTAGCGACTTTGAAAATCCAGCGTGAGGCACGAAAAGGCCCAAATCCTAAACTTCTTAAGTTTCTCGAACGCTTCTACAGCTTAATTTTGGATCAAGAACCTAAGTTATCTCAAGCACTTAAGGCTTTGAAGGAAGCAAAGAAGCCTAGTGTTCATCAACAACAATTCAAAACCAAGGTGGGTGATATTCTCAAATCACTCCCCTCTAAAAGTATTACAGCGAAGCAAGATCTTTCGGCTAAAAGTAAGCCAAAAAATAAAAGTAAGCCAATCAAAGCTAAGCGCCCTAAAACAAAGCGTAAGCGCCCTAAAACAAAGCGTAAGAGCACTAAAACAAAGCGTAAGAGCACTAAAAAGTAAGACTTATCTTAAGATCTAAGCCTCAATGGCATCATGTTTGTGATAGCCACGACGAGCATAGATCAAAGCAGGCTCATCGCTATCTTCAAGCTGAATCCCTTGCGCTTGAGCAATAAACAGAGTGTGGTCTCCGGTATCGACTCGGCTAATGATTCTACATGCCACTCGGGCTAAGCTTTTACCTACCGCAGGTAAACCTTCTATATCAACAATGCTTGGTTGGAAGTCATCCTGCTTCATGCCAGCAAAGTGGTTACTTTCTTGAGACTGACTTGCCGCTAAAATACTAACACTGTAGCGATCTTCTCGCATTAAGTGGCTATGCATTTGAGCGGTTTTTGCAACACTTTCGAGCACTAAAGGTGGAGCCAAAGACACACTAATAAATGCACTCGCGGTCATACCGATGGCTTGGCCTTCTTCATCACGGGTCATGATGACCGTAACCCCACTTGGAAAACGGCTCATTGCCTCTTTAAACTCTTGTTCAGAAGGTTGTACTAAAGGGTAAGTACCACTCATATGAAGCCTCCACCAAGTCTTAAGATATTATTGAGTTTATGTTTCATTTCTTCCTCTTTAGACACTTTAAAATGTTGTATAATTTAACAGTGTCATGCAAGAACACTCTCATCACAAGAGCGATTGATTTGAGTAATAATTTAACACTCTTTTTGGCGTTGGTATAGAAAATAAAAAGCATAAAGCTAAGTACTCAAAACAATTAATTTATGCTTTAAGCGACCCAATTATTTTGAGTCAAACAGCAACAACTGACCATTTATTTTTAGCTGTCAGAAGCCTCGCGTCCCATGACCGCTGATACCTTTTGAATGGACAGTAAGTTTGTACTGCCACTTCGGCCAACGGGTACACCAGCAGCAACTGCAATTAAACCATCTTCATTCAGATATTGTGCTTCGATCATAACTTGGCAAGAGCGACGTACCATGCTTTCCATGCGTCCAAAGTGTCTAGCAGGCAGAGCATATACACCATAACACAACGCTAAGCTTCTTGCGGTGATCATATCTGGTGTGGTTGCTAAAATGGGCGCGCTTGGTCTAAAGCGACTCATTCTTTTTGCAGTCCGGCCACTCGAAGTGGGGATAAGAATCGCATCGATCTTTAAATCATGTGCTGCTAACCACGCACTCTTACAAATCAGTTCAGATACATCAGATTCAAGCACATCTGGTGCGGCCGTTTGATTTTGAGCAAACTCCTGCTCAGCAATCTCGGCAATACGAGCCATCATCCTTACTGCATCAAAGGGATATTTTCCGACACTTGTCTCCGCACTCAACATAACGGCATCAGCCCCCTCAAAAATAGCGTTCGCTACATCGGAGGTTTCCGCTCGAGTTGGGCGAGGATTATGAATCATTGATTCCAACATTTCGGTGGCAACAATCACCGAACGACCGGCAGTGCGACAGGCTTTAATCATTTGCTTTTGAGCGACCGGAACTCGTTCTGCTGGAATCTCAACGCCTAAGTCACCACGCGCTACCATAATCCCGTCTGACACTTCTATGATATCATGCAAGTTAGCAATCGCATATTGACTTTCAATTTTAGAAATGACTCTGGCATGCCCGCCTTCTGAAGCGATCACCTCTTGGACTTGCTTAACATCATTCACATCACCAACAAATGAAGCAGCCACAAAATCAGCCCCTGATCGAGCTGCAAAGGCGATATCCTCTCTATCTTGATCAGAAAGGAAAGGCATGGGTAGCTTTACACCAGGAATATTGATGCCTTTTTTTGAGGTCAGAGTACCGCCTCTTAAGACTTCACAGTGTAAACCCTGCTCCGACTTTGCTTTGACTTTAACTTCCATTTGACCATCGGCGATTAAGACAATCGTGCCAATCTCTAAGGCCTGTGGAAGATCTTTGTAAGTGACACAAATATGACCTTTACTCGTTTCTCCATCGGGATTACCTTCGATGATCAGTTCCTCACCCACACTCAATTCTACTGGCTCCGGTGCGACAGTAGTTCGGACTTCTGGTCCTTTGGTATCAATCAATATGGCAACTTCATCGGAAAGCATTCTGACATCTTCCATAATGGCGTCAGCTTCCTCTCGACTAGAGTGACTCATATTGATACGAATTATATTACAACCGGCCTCAATGAGGCGCTCTAAGTTTTCAACCGACCGTGTGCTCGGACCTAAGGTTGCGATTATTTTGGTTTTTCTCATCCTACAGCTCACAATTTTACGTACTATGAAAGGGAACGCCTAGGCCATGATTCTGACAAAGGGAGCGCAGAGTGTTAAGTGAAACTTTTAGTAATTCCAAAAAATATATCAAAGCCTAATGATTTAAGATGGATAGAAGAATTCTTTATCACCACATCATTCGCTATATAGTGATTTCAAGTATATTACTCGGCTTTTATCTGCTCATTAATTATCTAGGCTTTAGTCTTCAAATGAGTACTACAGCTTGGCTGTCTCTATCCTTAAACTTGAGTTTGATCTGGACTGCGTTTGCTGCACATCAAACAACCTTATTCCATAGTATTGAACAACTTGGGTGGCCAGCTAAACGAGCTCTTAGAGCCCCTTATCTATTGAGTTTAGTTGTATTATTGAGCTTTTTTCTAGGGACTTATCTGCAACAAGAATCTAGCAAGCACTTGTTAAAAATAAATTGTTATGCAAGCAAGCCTTATCTTGAACTCTGTGCTCATCAAAACAGTTCATTAGAGCAAAATCTTGAGTACTGTCAAAGCATTCAATCTTTTTCAACTCAGCATCTTTGTGCATCACTTACTCACGGTCACTCTTTTACAAGTATAGCTCCCATTCGCTCACATTTCGATAACCGCCCCCCCCAATCTCTTGAAGCGATTAAGATAGAATATACTCACAAGCCATACATGGTCATGTTCATAAAATTATTAATGAGACTTGCTCTGTTGCACTGCTTAATTTGGATGATGATCAAGGCTTCTCTGCTACAAGTGATCAGTCTCGTGATGATTGGTTTAACAATTTGTATAGAGCTCATCTTGAGCTTTTTTTAAAATTCAATGATGATATAGCCGAGTTATCATGAGATATCTTCTTAAAGCATTGGTCTATACCAAAGCACTTGGCCCATGAAACAAAGAGCCATATCTTCAGAATACACAGCATTAAACGGATAATAGTATGAGATTTGATCAAGACAAAAGACGATTTAACTTTGTTAAAGTCATCGTTTTACTCACTTTCTCTATCCTTACAACTCAGGTCTCAGCCTTATGGGCCGTATGGGCCCAAAGCAATAAGTATTCTGAAAGCTTACACAACCATCTAAATCGCTTATCTCCTTCACAAGTGCTGCCTTCACAAGATATCGATATTTTAATCTCCCTAAATCTTGATTTGAATACGCTATTGAGTCCAAAACAAATCCAGGCGGGCCAAGCCGAGCTCATGCAAGAATTACTCTCTCGAGATATTGAACTGAAGGCGATAAAGCATTTCCGATATGCACCCATTGTTTACGGAAGAATCGCCACACAAGAACTATATAAACTTGATGAGATTTCGATCATTAGAGCCATTGATCTCAACCATGAAAATAAAGCAACTTTAAGCTCTAGTTTACCCTTTGTAGGTGCTGACCAAATCCATGCGAGTGCAACCGGAAGCGGACGAGCTGTAGCCATTATTGATACGCCTGTTAATCCTGAGCATGAAGAGTTTGGAGATTGTAGTGACCTAAGCAATGCAACATGTAGAGTCAAAGAAATAGTCAATTTCACTGATGCTCTGCTCAGCGATATATCTCCGGTTCATGGTTCCAATGTGGCAGGTATTACGCTTGGGGTCGCACCGGGTAGCGATATTTACTCGCTTAATGTATTTCAAAATACTAGCAATGGCTTAACTGCATATGACATTGATATTTTTGAGGCCTTAGATTGGGTTTTAGATCAAAAACTCAATCAAAATCTTCCTTTGGTGGCAGTAAACTTATCTTTGGGCAGTGCTGCGAGTGTGAATCCCTGCTTTAACAGTGCCTATATCTCCTATTTTTCACAGCTTCGTACCGCCGGTGTTTTACCGGTTGTCGCCACAGGAAATGATGCGCATCAAACATTGATTGGTAGTCCTGCCTGTGCGTCTGGCGCTGTAGCCGTGGGTGCCGTTATGGACTTGCCTTATACTATTAATTCAAGCCTTTGTAGCCAAAGCGGTGCGGTGGGTGCTGTGGCTTGCTTTAGTAACTTAAATGGCCTCATTGACTTAATGGCTTCAGGTGTGGCGATTCAAGCCGGTGGTTATTTTCAGAGTGGAACTTCAATGGCTGCCCCTCATGTTGCCGGATCAATCGCTATTTTAGATCAACTGTTTAATCAAGAGCTTAATCCACAATCTTTGATCTCTGTACTCAAGATGTGGGCTCTCCCCACTGAGTCAAATGGTCATATTTACTCATCTTTAAACTTTCAGCTAGATCGCTTAGTCAACTTTACTTGGGGTCAATCAAGTCCTTTGGCATATACTCAAAGCGCTGAACGAACAATCGATGCCGATGGCGCAAGTTTAAGTTTTGATATACCGGCCGACCAAGACTTTTCGGTGGGCAAAGCTTATGTTGTATTGAAAGTCGCTCATCCAAGCCCTCACAACTTAGAAGTTTTTCTGAATGCACCCAACGGTAAAAGAGCCGGAGGGCTATTAGGGGCCAGTGCCATACCCAACGGAAGTAATCTCAATGCGGTCTTGGGAAGTGATGTGCATTATAATCTATTTTATGAGTTAAATGGTGAACAGGCCTCGGGCGAATGGACCTTAGAGGTCATTGACCCACAAGTCCTTTCGGGTCATTTATTTTCGGCCACTCTTTTTTTGGTAGCGAGCAATGCCTTTAATGAACCACAGGCTCTGTGTCGAGATTGCCAAGATAGTGGTGACTGTGATGAAAGTGCGCCTCACTGTGTCAGCCCACAAGGGCAATCTGGTGTTGCAAGCTGTATGCCAGGCTGTCAAACTGATCAGGACTGCGTTACGGGAAGTCTGTGTGTGAATCAGCAGTGTCAGCCCAAACTGAATCGGGTTTGTAAGGGCAATGAGATTTGGTTGTTTGATAGCTGTGGCCATGATTTAGGTTTAGAAACAACCTGTCCCCAAAGCTGTGTACTTGGTGAATGTGTACAAGTTTGTGAATCCGAAGCCTATTCTCAATGCTTCAATGGCCAAGCCTATTGGTATGATTCATGTGATCAACGTGGTGCTTTAAAAGAAAGCTGTACAGAACAACGTCCTTGTGCAGAATCAGGTAATCAAGCGTCTTGCCAATGTGTTACGAATCAAAGTAAGGGCTGTTTTGAAAACTCGGTATATTGGTTTGATTCTTGTGGACAGCGCGGTGATCTTTTTGTGAGCTGTGGTGCGAATCGCTTATGTGAGGTGCAAAACAATAATGCTGTATGTAACTGTATTGAAGAAGATTACTCAGCCTGTGTAGAGGGCGATGTATATTGGTTTAACTCCTGTGGAGCACGAGGTAATCTTAAGCAAGAATGTGCCAATAATGAGCGTTGCGCAGCAGGCCAATGTCAGTTTTTAGGGTGTGAAGCCGATGCTTTGGAAGATAATGACTTGTTGAGAACGGCGGCCAGCATTGAATTAGGTCAAGTCATTCCCAACCTTAACCTATGCGATGATGCCAATGATCTTTTTGTGGTTAATCTGAGCTATGGCCAACTCATCGATGTCGAAACATATGGTTTAAGCGGACAGCGTTCCATCGATATTATTAATCCGGTTGGACAGCTTTTAGCCGCAAGTGCAAGAGGGGCTGGAACTCTAAATCGTTTTCAAAGCTTGGATAATAATGCCTTTTATATTCGGGTGCAAAGCTTTGACCAAGACTTTGGGCCGAATCGAGACTATCAATTATTGGTCAGAGAGCACTGTACGGAAGATGCCTTTGAAGCCAATGATCGCTTGGAACAAGCACAGGCTTTATCACTCAGTCCAAATCCCGTTCAGCTGAGTTTATGTGATGAGGATTGGTTTAGTTTTGACGCTCAAGCGGGTGATCTTATCGGAATTAAACTAAATCATAGTGCTGAGCAAAGCTTTGAGTTTAGTTTAGTCTCAATCGATCAAAGCTCGATCATTCAGCAAACGACTTCAATAAATGGATCCTATGGATTTAACTATCAAATCAATCAAAGTGGTCGCTATCTTATTAGACTTAACTCTCCGACTCATTCTTATCCGGCGGGTGCTTATACCCTAAGTGTACAAAAAGCAGAATCTGAGATCTGTGATGGCTTTGATAATGACTTAGATGGCTTGATTGATGAAGCTTTGCTTGCTCCTTTTGCAAATCGTCAAAGAGGGCTGTGTGCAGAATCTCGTAAGGTATGTGCTGGTGAAGCGGGTTGGATTGAACCTAATTATGAGCAGATTCAAGGGTATGAAGCTGTAGAGCAAAGTTGCGATGCTCTAGATAATGACTGTGATGGATCAGCCGATGAAGCGCTCACACCGCCTTCATCTGACTTTGCGACCGGCCTTTGTAGTGATGCAACTAAAATCTGTGCCGGATCATCGGGGTGGATCGAGCCTGATCTCAGTATTTATGAAGGATATGAGCAAGATGAGTTTAGCTGTGATGCGCTTGATAATGACTGTGACGGTCAAATAGATGAAACACTTTTTGCCGCCTTGGCAAGTAATCAAAACGGAGTCTGTGAGCGTTCTCGACAAGTGTGCCAAGGTGAAATTGGTTGGCAAGATCCGGATTATAACGATGTAGCTAACTTTGAAGCAGCGGAAGGTTCTTGTGATGGCCTTGATAATGACTGTGATGGACGGACAGATGAGTCCTTAGATCCACCTTTGAGCACCTTGCAAGCAGGCGTCTGTGCTGGTTCTAAAAAAGCCTGTGCTGGCTCACGATCATGGATTGATCCAAACTTTAGCTTCATCAGCGGATATGAAGATCTTGAGCAAAGCTGTGATGGACTTGATAATGACTGCGATGGTCAAATTGATGAGTCTCTTTCTCCACCACCACATTCTGTTCAGTTGGGCGTTTGTGCAAGCCTTAATCAAGTGTGTACAGGTGCTCAAGGCTGGCAGGATATACCTAATTCTCAAATCCCTAATTATGAAGATAATGAACAAAGCTGTGATGGTTTGGATAATGATTGTGACGGACAAATCGATGAGAACCTTAGCGCACCTATAGCGAACCTACAAAATGGAGTTTGCCGAAGTTCACGAAAAGTATGTGCTGGTGTACAGGGCTGGCAAGAACCTAATTATTCTGAATTGCTTGGATATGAAATAGAAGAGCTCAGTTGTGATGGAATTGATAATGACTGCGATCAAAGAATTGATGAAGCGCTTCAAGCTCCCTTGGCCAATGAGCAAAGAGGGATCTGTGCTGGTAGTCAAAAACTCTGCTTTGGCGAAGTGGGTTGGGTGAATCCAAACCTAAATAGCATTGATGGTTATGAGTCAACTGAAGCGAGTTGTGACGCACAAGATAATGACTGTGATGGTCAAGTAGATGAGAGTCTAAATGCGCCTGTACATTCACGGCCAAGAGGAGTTTGTGCAGGTCAATTCCAAGTATGTAGTGATTTAGGTACTTGGGTTGATCCCATTGACCTAGACAACTATGAAGTGAATGAGCAAAGTTGTGATGGCTTAGACAATGACTGTGATGGACTGATTGATGAAGCGTTATCTCCACCACTTGCTCGTAATCAAGTAGGCGTATGTTTGGGTGCTTTACAAGTATGTAATGGTGAAGCCGGCTGGGGTGAACCACTCTATTCCACAGTCTCTCAGTTTGAGTTCCCAGAGTTAAGCTGTGATGGTTTGGATAACGATTGTGATGGTCAAAGCGATGAATCATTGACCGCACCAGCAAGTTCAAATCAAGCGGGTGTTTGTGCAGGTGAAACTAAAGTTTGCCAAGGTTCTTTAGGCTGGAGTGATCCTGAGCAACACACACATGAGTCCTATCAAGCAAATGAACAATCCTGCGATCATCTTGATAATGATTGTGATGGTTTAGTCGATGAATACTCTGACTGTTTTACCGCCGGCGAAATGCTCACCGCCGGCGAAATGGTCACCGCCGGCGAAATGGTCACCGCCGGCGAAATGGTCACTGCCGGCGAAATGGTCACTGCCGG
>CAKZRU010000168.1 GCA_937146725.1 uncultured Myxococcales bacterium | reverse complement strand
ATGGGTATTCCCCAAAGTGAGTTTGCCACCTTTACAGACTTTACCAGTCTTGGACCCGACCGCTCAGATCCCACCGGTGGCTACGGCTTTCACTATGTAGATGCCAATAAAGCTCAGGATTACCTAAGTGCCAAAGCGGTCATGAGCGAGCCCTTACCTGTGGTGACCTCTGGTTAGGGTTAGCTAACAAGTAGTTAATTATAAGCAAATAGCGCAAGTCTTAGTGATACGCATTGGTTAGTCAAAACGGACCAAACCCAATAAAGCCAATTGAGCTTACGCGCTTAATCAGTGATACTCTTTCATATATAAATGAGCAGAATCTCATGATCAAAGCGAGTTACTATGACTATGTCCAAGCGGCTTTTAAAGCATCTTAAAAAACAAGCCCGAGTTACGCCTGATGAGCGCTCGCCAGAGCAAATCACTCGGTTTAAATATTGGCAAAAACGAACGATGTTCGGCATGATGTTTGGGTATGCGACCTTTTATTTGGTGCGTAAAAATATTTCCATGGCGCTTCCCGGTATGGAAGAAGAACTTGGATATAGTAATTTAGAGCTGGGCTTGCTGTTGACCGGTACTTCTTTGGTTTATGGGATTGGTAAGTTTTTAAATGGTATTTTAGCCGATCATGCCAATCCGCGTTGGTTTATGGTCATTGGCTTATGCTTATCCGCTTTGCTTAATCTTTGCTTTGGCTTAAGTGGGGCGTATTGGGCCTTGTTGGTCTTGTGGTTGCTTAATGGCTGGGCCCAATCCATGGGTTGGCCCCCTTGTGCGAGCCTGCTGACCTCTTGGTATGAACCACAGCGCTTGGCGACTTGGTGGGGGTTGTGGAATGCTTCACATCAAATCGGTGGAGCCTTAGTTTTTATCTTTGGTGGCTACTTAGTCACTTCATTGGGATGGCGCTCGGTCTTTTTTATTCCCGCTTTCTTTGCCTTGCTTAATGCGGTTGTCATTGCCTTTGCTTTAAGAGACAGACCCGAAACTATGGGCTTTCATTCTCCTCATGAAGAGGAAGACAGTACCCTTAAGCAAGAAAGCACTCAGCAAATCACGATCAATCAAAACGAAGATGAGGGCTTAAGCGCTTGGGCCTTAACCCAAAAATATATTCTGACCAGTCCGATGATTTGGTTGGTGTCCGTTGGTAATTTCTTTGTGTATATCGTCAGAATTGGTCTTTTGGATTGGGCTCCTAAGTTTTTAAAGGACGCTCGGCAAGTAGACCTTGACGAAGCCGGCTGGTTAGTCGCCGCTTTGGAAATTGCAGGGATCTTAGGCGGCTTATTGGCTGGTTATCTGGCAGATAGAGCCTTTAAAGGTAAGTACTCTTTGGTGAATGGCCTGTATATGGTTGGCTTAGTCTTAGGCCTAGTTTTACTGTATAGCCCACCTCAGTTTTTAGGTTTGAGTCCCTTAATACTCAATGCCCTACTCCTATCCATTGTGGGCTTTTTGGTATATGGCCCACAAATGCTGACCGCAGTGAGTGCTGCCAGCTATGCGCCTAGGCACTGTGCAGCAGCAGCGACCGGTTTTAATGGCTTATTTGGCTATACGGGTGCCACGATTTCGGGCGTTGGGGTAGGCTATTGCGTGGATCACTATGGGTGGGATGGTGGCTTACTCTTCTTTTTGGTCGCCGGTGTTTTAGGCGTGGCCTCCTTTGCCATTGCACATTGGCTCGATCAAAGGTTGAGTAAAATACAAGCTTGATAAAAACTTACTTAATCACAACTCACTTAATCAATTTGAGAGCTAAATCGGGCCATAAGCAAGTCACATCACATTGTGCAGGGAATAAATTAGTGCAGGGAATAAATTAACCAAGAGCTTTATTATTTCATAGCGAGCTTGCGTAATCCTTGCTTAGAAATGGTGACTCTGTGTTTGGTAGCTTAAAACCTCACTTGTGTGAACTTAGTCCTAATGACCATGATATTTGGCGTCAAGCATATTGTGGAAACTGCAAGGCTTTAGGTGATCAATATGGTCAGCTAAGCCGTATGACCCTAAGTTATGATCAAGTCTTTTTTTCTCTGTTTATTGATGCCTTACAGGAAACATCAGCAGCGCGTGATAAGGGTCGCTGTCCCATTGAGCCTTGGCGTTTTAGGCCCATCTTTTCTCCGGAGTCTATTCCCATGCAACTCGCCTCTGCCTATCAGGCTATTTTGATCGATCAGTGGGTAAAAGACCAGTATTTAGATCGAAGTAAGCTTTGGGGGATTGCTCAACGATTTAGTAAAAAACTCAGTGAAAAAGCCGGTCGTCAACTGGTGTATATGCATGAGCTATTGACCGAGCTAATGAACATTTCTCAAAAGCAAAAAGATTTGGAGCTTAAGTATGGCGAAAAGCTCACTTCTGACGAGGCCTGTGAACCCACCGCAAATTTAATTTCCTTAATCTTAATACACAGCTTTGCCTATCTTTATCCCGATCATAATCCCCAAAAAGACGCTCAAAAAACGATACTCAAACTTCGTCGTTTTGGGATGGCTTTGGGCTCAGCGATTTATCTCTCTGACGCTTTAGAAGATATCGAGAAGGATAAAGCTTCCAAGCAGTTTAATGTGTGCTTACGCAAGGTCGGTGACCGAATTGTCCGTAATGAGTATCATATTAAGCGCTGTCACCAAAGCCTGCTCAAACACGCGCAAGATCTAAAAACTCTTTTGCCACAACTGCCCTTGCTCAGACATCAAGATTTACTGCTACATCTTGTGGGTCGCTTTGCCTTTAAAGCTGACTTACTCGGTTTGAGATTATATTCACCCCAAACCAATACCTTTAAAGATAAACTCTTAGGTCTACGATCAAAGGTCTCATACTTTATCCGTTATATTAAGAATTGGCCACAAAGACGTAAGCGCTATCAAGAGATTAAACAGCGAGATCAAGCATTATTTGACCAACAACAGCAACTCTCACATGAATGTGAAGTCCAAGCTTCCATCGATTTTTTGCAACTTAAAGAAAAAAGCACTCAAAAAGATGTCACTCATCATCGAACTAAAAAAGCTCATTCACCTAGCTCTCACACAGCACCACACCTAATGCCTCACACACCCAATGTAACTGTAGCAAGCGTCGCTTTTAGCTTAATACAAAGCAATGATCAAAATACCAAGTCCACTTACAAGTCCACTTACAAATCCTCTAACAACTCGAGCCATTCGGAAATTGGGGATGGCATCTGTGAAGAACTGATCACTGAGACCATCAGTTATACATGCAGCACCGCCTGCGATCTTTGTGGGGCCTTATGCTCTTGTGATGGACCGATTGCCTCTTGCTGTGGAGGTTGCTGTGACAATTGCTGCTCCCCATGTTCATGTGATGGCTGTGATCCCGATTGTGGAAGTGGATGTTGTTAAAGAGGTTGCTCATGACGTTTTTACGCTCACTTTTTTTAAATCCGACTCGACCTATACGATCGGTCTTCTTTAGTTTTTGTGCCTATGGTTTTATTTACATCTTGGCCATGAACTATCTTAATATTTATCTTTTTCCAAGACGCGCATTAGTAGAGGTTTCACTGCCCGCCCACCTTAAGGACAAGGGTGTATTTGCAGATCTAAATAAGGGTTTAACGGTACCGGTTCCTCTATGGCTACCTAAAGAAGAGTTTAAGCTAGAGTTATCCCCACGAGGTAATATACTTGCCTTGCATTTCTCCGATCATATTTTGGCTCTTTTTGCATGGGATAGATTAAAGGACAAATCAAAGGATAGATCAAAGTCCAAAAGCGCTATTCATGGCTTAAGCGAAGAAGATTATGAGATTTTGGAAGATATTCTTGATGATCACTTGCCCCAAAAACTTGAGCGGGCGATTAAAAAAGGTCGAGCGAAAAAGGGAGCAAAACGTTGGCGAGATCATGACCAAGATCAAATCCCTGATTCTTTAGATATTCAAATCGGCTTGGTGAAATCGATGAAAAACCATGCTCGTTATGATGCTAGCTATCATGGTGTTTCTTATCCAAATGGTGATGTGAAGCGCGAAGTGGGCGTATGCACAGATGTGGTGATAAGGGCATATCGTAACGCCGGAATCAACCTACAAAAGTTATTGTTTGAAGATATGAATCGCTCTCCTCAGTCCTATCGTTTTTCGGGTCCTAAGCCCAATAAACATTATGAGCACAGACGAGTGCGTCAACTTCATCCTTATTTCAGAAGACACTACCAAAAGCTATCAAGTAAGTTTGACCCTAATGCCAAAGGTAAGCAGGCTTGGTTACCCGGTGACTTACTGTTTATGGACTTATTGGGTCGTAAAACGGCCACACATGTCGGCCTAGTCTCTGGTCATACTCAACTGAGTGGTTATCCTCTGCTTGCCCATAACGCCGCCCACTTTTTTTATGCCAGCGAGCATGATGTTCTATTTGCTAGACCTATCATCTCTCGCTTTCGTATAACCTTGCCCAAATAACTCGCCTAAACTACCAACCAGCAAACCTAAATAAAATTAAACACTTAACCTAAAGATCAATATTAAAAACAGTGTCCAAAGCCGTACAATCCACATCTTCGATACTTTGTTGTGGATAGGGGGCCGGTGGAGTTACCTCAAGCGTGTATACACCTTGGAATAAGGTTGCTTCATAGGTTCCATCTGCCGCTGAACTGACCTCTTGTGAGCAGGCAAAGCAATCGCCATTAAAGTTGATGACCGCATTGGGAATAACATCACCGGCCGCCTCTTGCACACGCCCGCTAATCCATGAAAATGGTGCGGTATATACTTGGGTGACATCGGCGCTTAAAGTACCTTCCCAAAAGTTTACCCACCCGGTGGGTATACCGGCTGGACGAGCGCCAAATAAGGTATCGATTTTAAAGGCATATTCGCCAGGTAATAGTCTGAGTTCAAATTGGCCAAGTGCATTGGTGGTAGTTTGTACTTCGGTAGGCCCATTGGTTCGTAAGCCCACACCGGTCACAAGATCACCTCGTGGATCTATTAAAGTCCCCGATACAACAACAGCCGGCCCTTGTAAAACCACATTATGTGTCAAGTCTGCACTGACAGTAATCGCTAAGCCATCTTGGTTTACATATTCGCTGTTGGCAGGCGGTGTTAAGCTTTTAGCATATCGACCATGAAGTAAGGGCACTCCATAATTACCATTTACATCACTGGTGGTTCGACCCGAACAGGCAAAGCAAGAACTATCAGCATCAAAGTACAGCTCAACCCCCGCCTGCGGTAGACCATCTCCCTGTCCGGTCACCTGTCCCGACACCCAGGCATTGGGTAAAGGCAGAATCACATTAGTCATATTTGAGGATATATTGAAGGATTCAAAAATCGGTGCAATACCTCGACCAATCAATGGAGGACGAGGATAAAAAAGCGTATCAAGTTGTACTAAATAGTCACCGCTCGGTAGGTTAATATTAAGTCGACCGTCAGCCCCCGATGCTTGGCTAGCTTCGGCTTCTTCACCATCAAACGTAATGGTCGCGCCTGAGACCGGTTGGTTATATTGGTCAACCACCAAGGCGCTAATATTATAAAGAGTCGAGAACACAATATCCAAGATTCGATCAGCATTTACATTCACATCATTGATGGTTTTAGTCGGTAAACCAGTACTGACCGGTGGCGTTGCATTGATTTCCCAACTTGCATGATAGAGCAACGCTTCATATGCGCCATTGGTATCACTCAGCGCTTGTTGATCACAGACAAAGCAATCTCCATCAAAGCTAAGTTCGGTGTTTGCTAACATCTGACCATTCACTTGACTGACAATCCCACTGATTTTTGAGATGGGTAAAACAATATCGCGCTGTACATTTAAACGATCGACATCAATGTCTTCAACCAGAGTCACAATCCCTCTTGGAAAAGGTTCTTGTCTGTGAAAAAGGGTATCGATCTTGATGTTATAACGTGAGGGCTCCACTGCAATTGCATAATAGCCTCGTGGGTCAATAATGGTTTCCCCCTCGCTAATGCCTTCGCTTAACTCAAGGGTTAAGCCCGCCGGAGATATACTGTGATCAGCTAAGCTCACCTGCCCCCAAATGACAGCTTTGTTAGAAGGTGCATCATTCACCAAAACTAGCCAAGTGATTTCGGCAACTCGTTCTCCATTATTCACTTTAGCCGAAACCACTCGAGCACCCTCTTCAAAGCCCAATGGAGTCCACTCTAAACTTAAGCCATTGACTCCATAAAAGGGCACACCATCTACACTCCAAATCACTTCCTGGCCACTTGCCGACCCTTGCGCTCTGATGTTAAATACTGCGGTTTCACCTTCGGTAAGGGTTAAGCGATCACTGAGTGGCGCAACTCGCTCCAAGGTAAAGTCAGCACATTGTGCTTCATCAATCAGTCCATCACAGTCATCATCCAAGCGATTACAGATTTCTTCTTGGGGACTCAAAAGGGCTTGGCAACTTGCTGCTTGGCCTGGCAAGCAGGCTAATCGTCCCACACTACACACTCCTGATAGCCCTGTTTCACATGGGGTTTCGGGTGCTTCTCCAGCAGCACAAAGTCCCACATAGGGTGGTGGTTCTGATTCCCTTAGTTTTTCGAGTCTTAAGCCACCGGTAAAGGCATATGAAACCTCTTCATCATAGCCGGTCGCAATAATCGCAAACTCTTGCGCTGAACTGATTTCATGCGGTCCATCACTAATATCTAGATGCGCGACTTTCCACGTGGTATCGCTTACTGCTGTCCATGACGCATCAATAGGCTGCCCATCGAGTGTAACCATGGCTTCTCCATTGGCAATCAAGGTCAAACCATCTCGTTCAAAATCTTCGGGAGTTAAAAATACATAACGGTCTTTAAACTGTTCCACAGGTGGTAAAAGCACAAAAGAGGGATCACCTACCCCTGCTGCACCTGCTTCGGCACTTGCCAAAAACATGCCAAGCATCACCGGCGCATTTGAGTTTAAGGCAAAGGGCTGATCTGAAGAAAGGGTGGCGACTTGGCCTGCATTCAAAATGATTGGGGTATTGGGCAATACCGGATTGGTGTTGATGATGGTTTGATCAACGGTCGCAACAACCCTATACCATGTTGACTCAGTGGCTCTGGGTAGACCACCCGGCGCAATATAATTACGCCCTTGATTACGCAAGGGAAGCATCTGATGCTCTAAATGATCACAGCGCGGGGTTTGATCGGGGATATTGCTACAACGAGTGCCGGCAAAAACCGCTAGTTTTTGGTCAGAAAGTACCAAAGTTCCCGAAAGATCAGCAAAGGGACCTGATTGTATATTTAAAACCTCACCTCGCTCTAAGACCTCAGTCCAAGCTTGATTTGGTAAGGGAGAAACCAGCTTATGTATAGTCGTCTGCATCGCCCCTCTAAAATCGACCCCTTCGGACACTGATTCAGGCGGCACGATGGTGACTATACTTGGGCCTTCTTCAACGGCAACAATACTTAAAGTTCCTCGTTGGTTATAACCCTGTCCCGGCCAAGTTAACACCCGATAGCTATCATCAAGTGCCGGACTCGGAATAAGCAAGGTCGCATCTACACTAGATGTGCTTGTTCTCTGTAACGGAGTAAATAGATAAGCCAAAACCGGCTGATTGGTGCCAATATGCCAAGCTTGGCCACCAAGATGAGTACCAATTAAATCTGCCCGAGGTAGATTAAAGCTTTGTGTTTGGCCCGCCAATAACAAAGCCTGATGCACAATCACCCCCTCGGCATCTTCAATCGTTACAGATGCATCACTGTCACTTACATTGCTTAAAACAACCGCACTTGGGGCAGCCCCTGGTCCATTCCCCTCGGCATCAATGATATTATCGCTGTCAATCGCCCAAAATGAGCATCCTTGATAATCTGAGCGCACCGCTGCTCTTTCACAGTTGCTAATACAGCGTCCTGCCAAGCATAGTTCTCCATTGAGACAGGCCTCCGGCTCGGTATATTCTCCGTCTACACAGGTGACTACCGCCGTTTCGCCCTCACAATAACTTAAACCTTCTGTACAGGTTGCGGGAATGGGTTCACCGGCATTGCCTAGATCGGCTGTTTCGTTTCCGGCAAGACCTAAATCATTGGCCAAACGACCAGCCATACCTTCATCAAACTCATTTCCCGCTTCGTTTCCTGCCTCATTTCCCGCTTCGTTTCCTGCCTCATTTCCCGCCATAAGGGAGAAATCACGAACCACTGCATCGCCTCGATCAATCGTTTCATCATCACAAGCGCTGAAGGAAGCAAGCAATAAGGTAAAGCATAAGTAAGCTAAATGCTGCTTAAAAGACTTTGTTTTAAAGTGTGAAAACATAGAACCACCTTAAGTAGAATACTGAGATAAACTACTGAGATAAAATAAAAAGCTTAGGCGATTGAACCTACCGTTTTTTATGACTCAATGGTAGTCTTCACTGATACTTTTACAGATCACTACGATAAGGCTCTAACTGTGCCCTAAACTCATCTGACCATGGTTTTGGCCGTCGAGTTTCGGGATCGACACAGACCAAAACGCGATACCCTTTGGCAAATACAGTATCTTCATCGGTGGGTAGTACCGAAAAAGCAAAGGTTAAGCTCGTAGTACCCAATTTTTCTACCCAAACTCTCACTCTTACTTCATCAAGACCCTCAACCGCTTGAATATATTCCAAGTGATTGACTCTGACCAAGTGAAACTGATCTGGATTGCGTTCTAATTCGGCCAAGCCTCCCCAACCCATGCGCTTCCAAAAGTCACCAATAGTACGCTCAAGTAATAACGGATAGCGCGCATTATGAAGCACACCAAATACATCGAGATCATCAAAATAAACCCCATGAACAACTTCATGAAAACGCATATAGACTCTTCCTTAATTTAAACAGAGACAGGATAAGCTCTTTGGATCACTTGAATGGTTTACCTATGGTAAAACTTACTTTTATGCACTTTGATACTTTAGTCCCACACTTGTTTGCAGACTCAATGACTATTTTGTAATCATTATTTTGTAATCATTATTTTGTCATCATTATTTTGTAATCATTATTTTGTCATCATTATTTTGTCACCATTATTTTGTCATCATGATTGCCATACTCATAAAGTGATCATGCTTGTTGAGCCAGTGGACACTACTTACTCACAGCGTGCCGCAATTCGGTGACTCATCCCATCTCGAATCGCATCACAGGCCGAACCGTAAAACTCTAACACGCCCCGATTGGCCCACCAACCATCCATGCGACTTTCGTCTCGTGGCACAACCATCCCATCAAGATACACAACCAATTGCTCATAGACAGCTTCGGGAATATTTTGAATGTCAAAAATACAAGGGGCTACACTTGCTGTGGCCAAGGTCACCTGAGACTCAATATCAGCTAGGTTCTCAATGCTATAATAATTTCCGCTTGGATCTCCACCGGCACGAGCCATCGCACTCAGTACGCTAGGCGCTAAGTTCACGCATTGGCCATTAATGCAAGCTTGTCCACCAAAGGGGCATTCATCATTACCGATGCAATCAAACTCAGCCGGAGAGCCAATGGTAATCCCCACAACAATGGTTTTGATACCTAAGCCTGCCAAACGGGTGATTTCTTGTACGGTTTGCTCATCATTCATGCACATGCCGGCAAAGTCATCAGCCGCACAAAAAGAAGGCACATTGGTTAAGCAAGTGCAGTTTTGTGGATTGATTTCAAAATTACAGCCGGGCAAACCATCTGTTACCAAAATAATAATCTTTTCAGAGGTTTGACTTCCTTGGTTAATTAAAGCATTCGCGGCTTCTTGCAAGGCTGACACTGTGGGTGTAGCTTGATTGGGTAGTGGTGGGTAGTCATTTAAAGCCTCTCTAATGCTAAAAGAATTATTGAGCGCTTGATTGACGATTACACGACCAGGTGTACATGCGCCAATATCCTCTTCGCACAGGAGCTGGCCGCGTCCCCAGCTCATACAGGTATTGAGTGTATTTGGATCAACGCTTACGCGATTTGGGTCAGGAAATAAGGTTAAGCCAAAGGATACAGTTTCTTCCAATGCCTGCGTCACCTGACTCATTGCTCTTAAAGCTGGCGTCCAACGATCTTCACGATTAACCATACTGTAAGAACGATCTACGACAAGCATCACCTCGGGAATATTACCGGTTGAGGGCTTTAAGTTGGTCATAAAAGACCCGCACATAAAGGCTTCTGTACCTGCTTGCATAGTCCCACCCGCTTCACTGCCCGCCATATCGGTACCAGCAGCTTCTATGCCGGCCATAGCGCCTGCGGTCTCAGTGCCAGCCATAACGCCTGCTGTTTCAGTACCGGCCATAACGCCTGCTGTTTCAGTACCGGCCATAACGCCTGCTGTTTCAGTACCGGCATTATTCGTTAAAGGTGGATCCATAACAGGCGCACAAAAAGCATTTCCTAAGGCATCCAGCTGACATTCGGTTTGCTCAGGACATTCACTTGCCAAAGTCTCACACCCTACTCCTGTTTGCGGAGCAATCGAATCGAGACAGGCATTAAATAGACCGGATAATAAAACGGATAATCCCATTAAAGAATATCCAACTCTTTGATTTATCACTTTTGTAAACATGATTTTCCTTGCTTGACTTTTGCTGTATTTAAGCATAGTCGAAAGGCAAGGTAAAATCTTTAAATATAATAAGTTTAACGATTTATCATCCTTCTTATTATCGCTTTATTTATAAGTCACTTAAGCGTAAAATTAGACTTTCGGATAAGCGCCAAGTTCCTCGGTCAGGATATGTCAAATCTAAGCTTTTTTGTTGACTGCTTAAGGTGATTTGTCGCACGCTTTGACTCCCCTGAGGCCAAAACTCCAAAAACTCCTCCGGAATCAAAAGGCTGGTTTGGCTGGGATTATCCAAAACACAGGTCAAGTTTTCTGACCAGGCTGTGTCATAAAGAATCAAGCTAACCGCCATGGCCTCATTGATCTTGGTGGGATCAATAAAGCGCCAAGCTATATTTAAACCTTCTCGACCAAGTTCCGGCTCGGATTCCATAGGATTTGGGCTCACGATTTCGATATTGGCTAAATCTGCATTTTGTCCGTTACCACCGCTTCGTCTAGCTTCATAACGATGTCCAATATTAGCGATCACCGGATTACTCCCCATCACACTTTGCTCTTGCTGACTACGTTGTAAATATACCCACACTGAGCTATTGGGCACTTGAAGCTCTTGAGGAAGCATTAGATCTAAGCGACCATCATCAAAAAGTAGAGCATTAAGTTGATAGTGCCTTATTCCTTGTACGGCGCCTCGACGATATAATAATTGGCTGCCACCTATATAAAAACTTAAGTTTGGCCCAGCGTTTTGACGAATGGGTTCAGGTACCCAACGTAGGGCCAATGGCGTTGCATCTACATCAGGCTCTGCTTGGGTCACTTGATCGATAAAGCGCTCTAATTCATTTTGCTCAGCCAAGCGAACTAGGGCGGGTGATGTCATATTAAACTCATCTCCTAAAATGGTAGGTACGGGTGTATCAAAGCGTCCTGAGTCAAGTATACCATCCCAGGAGAATACAAGCTGATCTTGAGGCTCATGGATCGCAAAAGGACTTTCATCTACCCCAATAGCACGATAGCGTCCAGGGTCGGCACTTGATGGCACAAAACTTAGGTTTAAAGCATCTGTATTTAAACGAGCATTCCCCATAGACCAAGCGGCTTCCCAACTTTGTGGAGCACCATATCTGACACAGGAAGCACCTTCTAAGTCAAAGCGCTCATATTTCATAACTGCTGCACTCAAAGCGATTAAACGCTGTGGATTCAAGGACCCGACCCGCACTTGAGCTTGCTCATCTACACTTTGAGTTTGAACTAAGTTGACTCTCCATGAGCTACAGCCACTTTCTTCATCAAAGGGCGCGCACCCTCCACATGGATTACTTAGGCCCTCATCCACAACAGAATCAAAGTCATTATCAACGCCATCACACACTTCTTGGGTGATGGGAGGCGGATTTAAATCTAGGGCGGGCCAGTCTTCAAGCATGGCGTTCATGTCTAGCACATCATTAGAGCTCATATCAGAGTCAAATCCGCGATCACTCGCCTCACTCATATCCACTACCCCCTGATCCATGATGATCACATCTAAATCACCATTGATTCCCCCATCATTTACCCCATCACTAACCGCTGTATCACCGAAATTATGATCTGCCACTAGCAAGGCTTGGTCGAGTTCTGATTCGCTGTCTCGGTTAGGTAAAGGAGGCTCCTCGATACAAGCAAGCATAGACTGACTGAGTAGTAAGATCACCCCAAACCTTCTTAGAAAGATTTGCCCATGATCAGAAAAAAAATGGTTATTTCTTGGGCAAGATCTCCCTTTAAATATATGATTTAAAGAGTTTTTATGTAATTTTTCTTGATCATTCATAAGGTTTATCGCTTTAAATCGCTAGTCAAAATATAAAGGGCTGTGCTATGACATCAACGAGTCACTAAATAAGGAGAGACTCCTTTTGTTAAACTATGCTGAATTTGATTTAGATCGCCATCTTACTTATGGCCATCGAGCACAAAATACACCTGTCAAACCACCACAAGTCGTGAGTGGTTGGTGCCGTTTTATGTGTAGAACATACCAAATCAAGTCTTGGCAATGCCAACTTTCAAGTCAAATTCTTGGTTGGCCTTTCTTAACACAAGTCAAAATGAGCTTGCGAAAACGAATGCATTCACACGCTCCGCTTTTGACTTTAAAAACTCTGTTTAGCTTTGCTCAAGTTAATCACTTAGCAAGCCCACGAGCCAGTGTTCCAGGTTTTAAAGATCGAATGCTGATCAAGATATTCCCATTTGATCAACAAAGTACATCAACTTGGCACCCACGATCAATCTTTCTCACTCCCCCCCTAAGTCACGCCGATCGGCCTAAAAAGACTTTTGAGCGCGCCAGTGAGCCTTCTCAATCCTATCGAGGAATTTATGAGCAAACGAATTTTAATCAATGCAACGCCCGCCGGAGAGGTTTGGGCAACTTTTGTGGAGAATGGTACTCTTGAAGAACTATTCGTAGAATCAAGTCGTAAACAAGTAATGCGCGGTAATATTTATCGCGCTGTTGTTGAAAGTATCGACAATAAATTAAGAGCTGCCTTCATCAATTTTGGTGGAGACCGTAATGGCTTTATTTCAGTGAAAGATATTCATCCTGATCTGTTTTATCGCAAGCCGGAAGATATGCGTAATTTTCAGCTTAAAGATGTTTTACGTGAAGGACAGGCTCTTTTAGTTCAACTCAAAAAAGAAGAGGATGGTACTAAGGGCGCAGCCTTTACCACCGATATTGCTTTAGCCAGTGCATATACTGTCATCTCTCCAGTAAGCGGTGGCGAATCCACAATCAGTCGTAAGATCACCAATACCAAAACTAAAAAAGAGCTTAAGTCTATTCTTAGCCAATGCGACCCCGAGCAACGCTATGGTGTCATGCTCCGAACCGCCGCCGAAGGCCGTGAATCTCATGAGGTTTTGGCCGACCTTCAAAATCAACTACGCGCTTGGGGCTTTATTCAGGCTGATTTCCAAATGAAAACAGCACCAGGACTGTTGTATCGAGAATCTCAACTGATTACCCGTATGGTGCGTGATCACTTTACCGATGATGTTGATGAAATTATCTTAGATGATGAAGAAGCTTATCACGACCTTAAGCGTTATTGTGAAGAGCGCTTGCCTAATGCCGTTTCCAAGCTCAAACTTTATGAAGAACGCTTGCCCTTATTTGTAAAATATAAGGTTGAATCACAAATCAACCAACTCACCTCACATCAAATCGACTTGCCTAGCGGTGGCAATATCAGCATTAATAACACTGAGGCCGCTACCGTTTTTGATATCAACTCTAGCCGTCAAAGCGGTGGGGGTGACCAGCAACAAATGTTCTTGGCCACCAACTGTGAGGCTGCACAACTCATTGCACGACAGGTCCGACTTCGTGGCATTGGTGGTTTGATCTTTATTGATTTTATCAATATGAGAGAGCAAAAGCACCAAAGGCAGGTCCTGAAGGTGTTCAAGGAAGCGGTCAAGCGAGATCGAGCCCACTTAGAAATTGCTAATTTTTCACGTTTTTGCGTTTTAGAGCTTTCTCGTAATCGTATACAAGAGCGCTCACTATCTACAACGCATACCAACTGCCCAACCTGCAGTGGTTCTGGCTTTATTCCTTCACCAAATGTAGTCGCCTTTAAGTTGATTAATTCACTCTATGCATTAGCAGAGCAGGTTGGTCCGGGCCGATCGATTAAGGGTAAATTACCTGTCGCTCATGCCATGTACTTACTCAATGACAAGCGCTCTGTTTTAGTGGATTTAGAAGAACGTTATGGTGTCACCATTGAAATCGAAGCAGACTTTACACAAAGCCTATTAGCTCCGGATCCATTTGTGGAAGCTGGTCGTAGTCGTAAAGAAAACGAGACTGCCTCACATCCAAAGGCCAAAAAGAATAAAAGACGAGAGCGCCGAGAACGTACCGCGCAAGGTGGACGTCGCACCTTACGCGATACGATTTCTAAGGATAAAGCAACTCGCCATAAGAATAAAAGTCGAAGCACTTTGGTCGCTGATCTCACGATTGATCAAGCAGATCAAGAAACTGAAGACTTTACGCCACCACAAATCATTGGTTTCATTCCTAAAGACCAACTCGATCGTGCTGAAGCGGCTTCATTATTAAGTAAGGCAGCCACTCTTGCGCCTAATAAATCAGGCTTTGAAGGTCGTTTATCAAAGGGTGAGCAAGCGGTACAAGATGCTCATAATGAACAGCAGGCCTCTGAGCATGATGAGCGCCAACCACGTAAGAAACGTCGAAGACGTAAGGGTAAAAACCGTGATCGAGCGCAGCAACATCCTCAGCAACAAGCTCAACATCATAACGGTGGTGAACATGCAACAGAAGCAGTAAACACTGAGTCAGCAAACTCAGAATCGGTAAATCCAGAACAAATCACTGTACCTGTTGAGAGTAAGCGACCTAAAAGCAAGGATGAACGTGCTCGTCGTAGAGCCGAAAGTCGTATGCGTAATCGAGCCAAGCGACTGCGTGAAAATCGACATGAACAGGAACATGCACAGCAACAAGAGAGTGCTTTGGCAGTGACCGGTCATGAAGATGGTCAGTCTAATGAGGCAACTGGCGCTTTGGAAACTGCAGCAGGCCAAGATACCCAAGCTCAAGTTGTAGAAGCTTTGGCTTCTAAAAAGCGTAAACCTCGTGAACATGACTCAAATGAGCGCCGTTCTCGCCGAGGCCGGGGCCGAAGACCTCAAGTGCGTGAAGAACATAGAGAAGCTGAAGAAACAACTGACTCAGTGAGCTCGAAGACCGTATCTTCAATTTCTGCTGAGAAGATTGATTCAAGTATAAAGTCAGAAGAAGCACCGGCTCCTAAAAAGCGTCCTACTCGTAAAAAGGCTATGCCTAAAAAGGAAGCGGAAGCAGTAGAAGCTGTTGAAAGCGTTGAAAGCGCTGAAAAGCCTGCTGAAGAAGCACCGGCTCCTAAAAAGCGAGCAACTCGTAAAAAGGCTACGCCTAAAAAGGACGTTGAAACAAAGAACGTTGAAGCGGTAGAAAGTGTTGAAAAACCTAAAAAGACCACTACCAAGAAAGCGACTACCAAGAAAGCGACTACCAAGAAAGCGACTACCAAGAAAGAGACTACCAAAAAGAGTGAGCTCGCTCAGGCGAGACGTAAGGGAGCCGCGGCTATCCTTGACCAGCTCGATGAAGGCTAAGCAAACTCGCTGACAAACAACGACAAAAATCAGCTTTTGTTTAAGCCAAGCTTAGTCTTGATTATAGATTAAACTCATTGCTGAGACCTTGCCCGCTTGCTTGGGTAAGGCCTTGGGTAAATCAACTTCAAGTACAAAGCCTCAAGTAAATAATCTCCCAATAACGACTGCTTCTCCAAATGCTTGCTTGGATGCAATATGTCTACTTTACCACTAAGCTTGATTGGTCATTTTGTAGAATAAATCATAAAAGTCATGCACATTATAATGGGCATTTTGCTTTAATTGCTGATCGTGAAGTTGATAGGCAAACATTAAGTTTAAGCGGTATTCTACAAGTTCTTTATAAATGGTGACTCGTTCTTGGCGGGTAATCCCATCATAGTCTTCTAAGATCGGCAAGGTGAGTTTGCTGGTAAAGGACTTGACCCTAAATCTTTGGATTAAGCTATGATCATGACGTCCAACTCGAAGCTGTGTGTTGATAAATTGGTCCTGTAAGTTAAATAGGAACATAACAAAGTCATTTATGCTTAAGTTTGAATGTAACTTTCGCTTTAAGCTCAATGAACTCAATTCACCAATTAAATCATATAATGCATGTGCCTTATCTTCTAAAAAGCTAGCGAGTTGATTAGACTCCAAAATTGCATTGATTAGCTCATACTTTAGATTTAAAGGCTCAAATAAAGAGATAAAATATTGCTCATTTAGCTTGGCCAAAATGTCGTGGTCCTGCAAAAGAGTTTTACGGCGTTCAATTTTGGACTTTTGACCCACAAAGCGTTGAATCAGCCGAAACTGACCTAAGGCTGTATTTTGTAGACCTTTTTCAAGAACATCACTAAGAATATTTAATTCATCAAGATTTAGGTCTGAAAGTTCATCCTTCCCTTGTTCTGCACGCTCTAATACTAAGATTCTTAGACGGGATAGAACCAAGTGTGAGTGCGCCCGACGATTAGACTCGTTTTGAATATGAAAGATTTGGGTATGTAAATGATGAACTCTGGATAAAACATAGCCCAAAGATAAGCTCCAAAACCCGTCTTCGATTTCTTTGAGTTCAGAGATTAATTGATCGGTCTGCAAATCATAAAGCTGTGAAAGATGTATACGCTTTAGCTCTCCTTGTTGATCTTTGAGCTGAACAAATTGATGGTTTTCATCAATGGCATCCACTTTAAAATTAATCACTGAAGGATCTTCCAAAGCTAAACCCGGTAGATCAAAAGAAAGCTTATAAATCCCTAATTCATCTAGCTGATTTTGTAAGTCGGTAATGCGTTCTTCTTGTACACGCTGGTAGAAGGAATCTTGAACTGTAGACATGGTAAAGGCAAGTTCATGTTCCTGATCTTCATTTTCAAAGATAAACATACGGCCTTCTTTGCGCTTAAAAGCATAGCCTTCATACAGCTCATCTAAGCAGATGCCGGTTTTTTCCTTAAGAAGTGCTTTATAGTCTACAGTTTTGACGTCCATGCCCCAAACCAATTGAGTTAAAGTGCTGAGTTGCTCAGTATTGAAAATGAGCTTACATGTGTTTCAAAGTATGCTTAGGCACACTTATAAAGTAGATGTAAGATACTGATCACCTATTTAACGGTTCGGCACAGTATACAATGCACAAGATTTGTCAAACTTTTGTGATAAGTCGGTCTTATCTGTGACAAGATGGACTAAAGCAGACTAAGTAACTTAAATAATTGATCTATAGAGCTGAATACATTGTAAATCTATCAATCACTTTATTACATGACCTCTAAAGAAAAGGATCGGTGAATGAGCTCATAATTTGCAATCGCCTAAGACATAACTACTTGTGTCCGCTAGATCGGGCTACACATCTATGGCTTAAAAGTGTACATCATGCCTATATACTTGGGTCTGTAAAAGAGTGTCTCATAAAAGAGAGCCAAGCATTTGTTATTTGTCTTATTTGTTATGGAGTTGAACAATGAAACAAAGTCAAAGTACTGCAGAGGTCGCCTTGGGAATTAGACGGCGCGTCTTTGAGCATGTGATTCGTAATAATGGAGGCTATCTCAGCCAAGCCTGTTCTGCTGCAGAGCAATTAGCTTGGCTTTATCACGAGGAACTCAAGCTAGGAGCACCAACCCTACCCATGATTCCCTTGCCCTTTAGTGGTGTTCCTTCTGCTGATCATTTAGAGTATCGCACAGGTGCGGGATATAATGGTCCGGCAACCCCAGAGTATGATCGCTTATTTATTGCACCGGCACATTATGCTTTGGTGGCTTACGCGACTTTAATTGAGGTTGGTCGCATGGCGCCAGCTGGTTTAGAAATGTTTAATCAAGATGGTTCTAGTGTAGAAATGATTGGTGCCGAGCACTCGCCGGGTATGGAGGTACACAACGGGACTTTAGGCGTGGGACTTTCCACCGCAGCCGGTTTGGCCTTTGGACGTAAACGTAAGGGTGAGACCGGTCGAAATTGGGTATTTATGTCCGATGGTGAAGTACAAGAAGGTCAAACTTGGGAAGCGGTTCAGGCAGCCGCACACCATAAACTCGATAATTTATACGCGATTATGGATGTGAATGATCAACAGTGCGATGGCGCCATGTCTTCGGTCATGGAAGTACGAGATATTAAGCAAAAGTTTATTAGCTTTGGCGCGGCCTGTGTAGAAATTGATGGGCATGATCTTGCTGCGATGCGGCAAGCGATGCAGGAGCCCCACGAAGAACGTCCCTTGATCATTTTAGCTCGAACCAATCCCTACCATGCGATGCCCATCTTAAAGGAACGCTTTCCACGCTTGCATTATGTACGTTTTAAGTCCGAAGAAGAGCGTGCTCGTATGAATATTTCTATTGCTCAAGACCTCGGGATTGACCCGGTTACTTATTCACACTAAGGAAGTTAATGATGATTGAAATGGTATCACGGCCTTATGCGACGGCTTTTGAAAACTTTGCGATCACTCGACCTGAAGTTTTGTGCTTATCGGCTGACTTAACCTCGTCATGTGAAATCGATGGATTTAGAGATCGTCATCCAGAACAATTTTTGAGTTTAGGGATGGCAGAACAGAATATGATGAGCTTTGCGGGTGGCTTGGCTTTAGCTGGATATCGCCCTTTCATTCACACCTTTGGGGTGTTTATGTATCGTCGCCCTTATGATCAGCTGATTGCGTCAATCGCTTACCCACGGAGAAAGGTACGCTTAATGGGCTTTTTACCTGGTGTTACAACACCTGGTGGAATGACCCATCAGTCGATAGAAGATATTTCGGTGATGCGTTCCATTCCCAATATGACGATCTTAGAAACCGGTGATGCCACCGAGGTTGAGTCTATTTGTGAAGCGGCAGACAGCATTGATGGCCCTGTATGGTGTAGGGTTCTACGTGGTTCTGTACCTCGTCTGTTTGACACGCCAATTAAAGTGGGCGAAATGCGAGTGCTTTCTGAAGGAACCGATATTTTAATTGTCACTTCGGGCATTAGCACCGAAGAAGCATTGCGCGCTCGTTCGGCTTTAAGCAATGCGGGGCTGTCTATTCGCCATTTGCATCTGCATACGATCAAGCCTTTTAATGCCCAAGCCTTGCTTGATCATCTTGCAAGTGTCCGTTATGGCGTAGTGACCCTAGAAAACCATGTGATCACCGGTGGAATTGGCAGTCTTGTTGCCGAAACAATGGCTGAAGCCGGTGTGGCTAAACGTCTGGTTCGACTTGGGCTAAAAGATACCTTTGCTCATGGTGGTTCTCGTAGTTATTTGATGCGTTATTATGGCTTAGATGCTCTTGCCTTAGTACACGGAATTGAAGACTTGGTTGGCCAGCGGTTTAATATCAGTGAGCAAGATTTAGATGAGGCTCGAGTTGAGGCGGTCCACTCTTTGCTTAAGGCCGAGGGCTTATAATGGAACGCTTTGAGATTAGCTATCGCTTATTTGCCGAATCCCAAGCCGAAGCACAAAGCTTTGCTGAAGCAATCGCCTTAGAAAATACCCTTGAGATTCCAAGAGATCTTGTGCCCGCCGGATATATTGAAGATGTAGTTCTTGGTCGAGTTGAATCAGTTCAAGCCGAATTCAAGCATGAGGGCCAACGAGCAACATGGCTAGCCCGTCTTAGCTTTCATATGGATGCAGTAGGGACTGAGCTTCCTCAACTACTCAATGTTATCTTTGGAAATGCCTCGATTTTGCCCGGTGTAAAAGTGATTGGTACCCACTTTAATCAAGCCGTACTTGATTGCTTTCCGGGACCTCGCTTTGGGATTAGTGGCGTAAGAGAACGCTGTGGGCGTAAACAAGGAGGCTTGCTCTGTGCTGTGGTGAAACCTCAAGGCTCTAGCACTGAAGAATTAGCTGAACTTTGCTATCACTTTGCCTTGGCCGGTGCAGACTTAGTCAAGGAAGATCATGGTTTAGCCAACCAACCAGCGGCACCTTCAAAAGAACGGATTAAAGCTTGTGCCCAAGCTGTGGCCAAAGCCAATGCAGAACGAGCAGCACAAGGAGATTCAACGCGGGCGCTGTATATTGCGAGTTTAGGTGGACATGGAGATGAGGTTAAGGATTTAGCTTTTTATGCCAAAGCACAGGGCGCTGATGCGGTTTTAGTGATTCCGGGTCTTTACGGTTTTGATGCGATTCAGCGCTTGGCCCAAGATGAGTCTTTTGCCTTACCGATTATGGCGCATCCTGCCTTTGCCGGACCTTATGTACTATCCTCTGATACCGGTTATAGTCATGGCGTATTTTTTGGTGACTTAATGAGGCTGGCTGGCGCTGATATCTCAGTTTTTCCTAACTACGGTGGACGCTTTGGCTTTAGCCAAGCTGAATGTGCTCAAATCGTGGCTGCCTGTCATAACCCTAATGGTTTTGCTCAACCCATCATGCCTAGTCCAGGCGGGGGAATGAGCTTAGCAAGGATTCCTGAAATGATGCAAACTTACGGACCAGACTGCGTTTATCTTTTGGGTGGCTCATTACTCAGACTCGGTTTAGGCCAAGCGCTACACCAAGGCATTAAAGATTTACGCTTAGCGCTCGATGCTCACCGTTAATCATTTGGTACTCATCCATGTCAGTAGCTTAGCTTTGAACTGACCTAGCCAAACTAAACCTCAACCGTTTCAGGTAGGGTCATAATTTTGGTGGTGTATACCCAGTCCTTAAGAGCTCGATCACTGCTTCCATGCGAAGTGAGAGCCCATAATACACGGCACTTTGGATTCACTGTAGGCGTTTGTGCATGACCATCGGTTAGATAAATCACCCCATCTACATCTAAGCGAATGAGTTGTTCTTTGATTGAGCTTGTTCGACGATCATAAGTGGGCGTAAGTACACCTTTAGTCCGTGCTTGGCATACCCATTCAAAAGCCGGATCAAAGCGAGTTCCTCCTCGACCAGCCGTTGGACGTTTACCAACATATGGATAGTAGAGTTGCACCTTGGTATCGACCTGTAAAACATGCACTTCGATCCCCTCTGATCTCATGCCATCAATGTGATCAAAAAGCTGTTTGATATCATCATTGCTGACTGAACCAGAGGTATCAATAATCACTAAGATTTTGTTGCGTTTGAAGCGTCGCTTAGTGCCCGGTTGAGTCTTAGTGATCACCCGATCGATCCTAAAAGCCTCTTTTCCGGTAAAATGATAAAGGTTATTTTGGGCGAGAAGCTGTGGAGGTACATCTGACCATGAAAGGGTAAATAATTCGGGTTTACTTTGATACAATTCGGCAATCGCTTGCGCTGGTAACATGGGCCAAGCAAGTTTTTTCATTTTGCTCAGATATTGGAATCTAGCAAAGAGTTGCTTTAAGTATTCGGAGTCAAAATCACTCCACTTGAGCTTGGGTAGTCGCTTGGGTGCTTCTTTGGCCAGAAGCAAATAAAGGTCCAAGGGCAGAACTTTGGTGGATAAGGGAGTACGTAAAACCTTAATTTGCTTGAGTTGACTATCATCAAGTGCTGACCAATCGGGCCAAGCGAGCTGGGCTTGCTCTTCTTGGAGCTTATGAATGATTAAGCGAGGTAGTTTTAACCAAGGAACAAGGCTAGTCGCTTTCAGCCCCTTTAATTCTGGATTGAGAGTAAGCGCTTCTTGCTGTAATGCTTTAGAAAGCTGACGCCAAGTGATCTTGGGCAGTAATTTAGGCTTAGTATTTACCAAAACCTGCAAGGCATCTGCCGTGAGTTTTTGAGTCGATAAAGCAAGATGCTGCCTAATAAAATGACGTGTATTAGGCTTTCGATTTGTGTGTGTACGCGTAGCACGACGACTTAAACTCATAAAGAGCTTTAATTCTCGCTTCCAATTGACCGGAGACTTACGAGCCTTTTCCCAGGCTTCCAAAAGCGATAAGATTTTCCCTGGAATGCTTCCATGCTGTCGGCTTGGCGTTTGATCAACGGCTCGCTTTAATTGCTTTTCAATATCAAACTCTTGCGCTTTCACAAGTTCATCTGGCAAGTTTAATGGGCTCATCAAACTAGAGCGAGCCTCATTATCTTCTGCCTCATTTGAGGGTGCCGAGCCTTCATCATTCCAAGCTCGGTGATCACTTGAAGGCGTTTTACGCTGAGTGATTTCCTCAACAGTCGTTTGGCAAGGCGCTTCATTTTTATGCTCTAGTAAGAGTTTATAATATACCTCTGCAACCTCATGACGAGGGAGTTTTAGGGTAGGAAAACTATCCAAGGTTACTGCATCTTTGGGTAAGGACCAAGGCCGACCAATATATTGGTTTACCTCTAAATCAGCAGCAATATTGTAAAGTTGTTTATTTGTAAACTTGTCACTGCGAATCATAATCACATGCTTAAGCATAATGTGTAAGGCTTCATGCTTTAAAACCGCGGCTCTTTCAGCTAAATCCTTGAGTTGCTTCATAAAAAAGTGAGGATTTACCACCAATGCAATATGATCTCGACGGATCGCAACCCCTGCGGTGGGTACCATTGTCGACACTTGTCTAATGCATCCTGCTAAGTAAGTACCAAAAAATGAATCTTGGATTTGCATTTGCAAAATGACGCGATCAACTTCTGCTTCAGCCTGTTTTTGCAGTTTGGTCTGCTGGCTTAAGTCCAAGCCACCTTGGTTAAGCTGATAGTCTTGATTAATTTGCTCAATTCGCTTGCGATCGTCTGGCGTTAAAGTTTTAAGGTCTTCAATATTTAAAGACTCTCTGGCCATAAGTAAGATGCGATCTAACTCCGCTCTAAACATTCTGACTTTTTGTGGACCTCCTTGAATCGTCCACAGACTGCGATCACAGCAGTCTTGAGTTTGATTGAGTGCTTTTACTAGGTCTAATTTAGCTTTAAGCTGAGCGTCTTTTTGATGACTTTTTGACCCTTTTTGCTCAGTAAGCCAATGACTTTTGAGTTCATGATATAACGATTCGGCCGATACTGATTTGAGACTTTGCAAGACCTTAACTCTTTGTGCACTCAGTTGTAGACAACTTAAGCTAAAATCTTTTTTGGGTAGACGAGTTAAAACTTCAATCTCAGCGCAAGTTCTAAAAAGTTCTAGGCTATATGCTCCCTCCATAAGACCTAAATAAGCCTCTCTGGTTGGGTGCATGAAAAAGAGATGCTGTTCGCTATGAAGCAGAGCTTGGATTTGAGCTTCTAAGGTTTTCAGTCCTAAAAACCACTGTGGATTGATCATTAAGTAAAAAATATCTTGTCCAAACTTTATTCCAATCGTTTGAGTTTCTAGACTGAAAGAGATGGGAAGATATTGCAAAACCCGAGCATGTAGCTTGCTAGAGCAATGATAATTAAATCCGGTTTCAAGTTCGAAAAGACAATGGCTAAATCGCTCTTGAGCCTGCTTGAGTATGGACTCATTTAACTGGATAAGTGAGATATCCTCTTGAGAAGTTGCTTGTTGCTTTAAAGCTTCTTTTGACTTGTTTGTCTTTCGCTTTGGCTTGGCTGTCTTTCGCTTTGGCTCTGCTGTCTTCTGCATCTTGCTCAAATACTTACTCCCAATGGCTGTTTGTGTATCAAGATTTGCTTAAGTTTTTTGTATATAAACGCCCAGGCCACTTACATACTTTTGAGGATTGCTTTGGCTAATTTAGGATCTTGAATCAAGGGACCACACTGCTTTTTAACCTCAGCTTTAGCATTGCTAATCGCGCCATGAATCCCAAAGCGTAAGCTGGCTTCCATAACATCACATAGCAGGAACTTAACCATGTTCTTTTTATGTAACTCTTTGAACTGGTAGTCTTTTGACATGACATGTAAGGTTAAGCGTGAACAAATCGTCGCCAATATATCATTGCGCTTAACACCCTTGCCAGTGATGACTTGCTTAAGTTTCTTCTCAATGCTTGAGAAGGTTTTTGCTTCCAAGATCTTTTGCGGCTGAATAATCGAGGATTGCTCTTTGGTCATAAAGTGAATGAAAAGATCAACAGCCTTGGGATCAATCGTTCCCTCGCCAATGACCCGAACCAACCAGAGATTTTCTTCGGAACTATAGTTTTCAAGTGGACCAACTTGTCGCAAGAAATGCGTCATAGAACGAGCTGTCGTACGTGCGCCATCAATGACTTCCGGATAGGTCATCACAAACTCTATACCACGTGAGTCAATACCTTCACTCAATGCCCACTCGGCCCAGCAAGTCGCATCGAATTTCATAGTCACATGAAGCATACGAGTGAGCATCGCATCATCCAACTCGGTGACTTTATAATCACCATTCTCGGGATTGGCCGTCAGTAGGATTTGCCAGTTTGCGGGAAGCTTCCAGCTAAACAAGGCATGCATTTGCAAAAGTTGCATACAGCCCTGCAAGATACGCTCATCAGCTCGATTAAAGTCATCTAGGATCAAAACGCCTGGTTGATCACTGGTATTTTGAATAGCATCTTTGAGCCACTGTGGAGGCCGGTAAATGGTGAGTTGATTGCCATGGTTAGGGAGTTCTGGATTGGGATCAAAAACCTCGGGAATCCCGTGTAAGTCTCCCATTTCTTCAAACTGAGCTGGCGCCACATAAATGCTTTGATAGCCACGTTCTTGGGCAAAGTTGATGATACTTTCGGTTTTACCAATACCATGTGTTCCCCACACACAAATGGGTGTACCACGACGCCCCTCGGCCACAGCTCGTTCATTTTGCTTGAACGAAAAGTCTAAAAAGCGGTTGATCTCTTGTGCATTTAACTTAGTTCCGTAAGTATTCAAACTTTGCTCCTTGGCTCATAAAAAACGATCTATTTAAAGAACGAAGTTTGTCATGAGATTAGGACAAAAAAATGAACTTTAATTTTTATGGCCCATCGCTTGATCGACTACAAACACAAACCTTACCATCAAAAGACTCATCACATTTAGAGGAGTCAGAATTATTAGAGTCACATCCATCCTTGCGCCCCACACAGCTCCACCCAGCTTCTCGACGACAAAGCTCTTCACAAGTGTCAGCATCTGGTTCGTTCTCTAGGGTAAAATAACAGTGTTCAGTATTATACACCTCAGCTGCATTGCATATACGAAGATGATAACCGGCATTTAAAGCAGTATTCAGCGCAAAAAAGACACAAGCGTTTCGAGGAGGTATGCATTGATCATCTTGGTTGCAGATTCCGGTACCACTATCTGTGTTACAGCCCCAAGTTAAATCATTACCTTCATCACCGGTACAGCTCGTAAGTTGAGAGCAACCATGATCAGGGGCCGAGTATTCTTCTTCTGGTCCACCGGCAATGATTTGGCAGTCATTAATCGTAGCACAGCGTGATTCATTGCCTTCGTGCATACATTCTTGGGCAAGCTCTGTTTGATAACCAGCACACTCTTGGTTATTGAATTGGTAGCGTAATGGGCAGTCAACATTCTGACAGCGACGATCATTCTCTAGTCGTACAATTGTGCCTTCCTCACTACATTCTTGGCAGAATACGTTAAAGGCATTGGGATCGCATTCTCTAGTTGGTGGCTCAACGGTACTACCGCCCATGACCTCTGTTCCACCGGGCATCTCTGTTCCACCGGGCATCTCTGTTCCACCGGGCATCTCTGTTCCACCGGGCATCTCTGTTCCACCGATCTCAGTGCCGCCGATTTCAGTGCCGCCGATTTCAGTGCCTGCTTGTATTTCAGTGCCTGCTTGAATCTCTGTGCCTGCTTGAATCTCTGTGCCTGCTTGAATCTCTGTGCCTGCTTGAATCTCTGTGCCGGCTATTATCCAAGCACCACTATGCATTTCCATACCGGCGAACTCAAGAGATTGAGAACTTGGCATACAACCTTCTTCGACTTCAAAGCAGTCAAATCTACTAAAGTCAGTACAACTACTTAAAAAACCTAAGCTGACTAATAAAAGATTAACACTCATTAAGCAGGTAAATATCGAAAACCTAAACATATAAACTTTCCTTCATCTTTGATCATTTCAATTGAGTATAACTTAGATTTGGCCTCATTGTCTAAAATGCTAACCTTAAGTGATCATACTTGAAAAGAGCATTTCCTCATTTGAGTAATTATTCTTATTTCTTTGTAAGTTATAAGCTTGTATGAGCCTAGGACTTCTAGTGTTTTTGCTCTTAACTAAAATTATCGTCCTATATTAATAGTTAATGCACAGTGTACTAAGCTAGTATAACAAGCAGGTGAATAATGAAATATCCTTCCATGCCTAGTCAAGGCATCAGCAAGCAAACTCTAAAATATTGTAATCATTCAACAATAACCCAAATTATCCATAGAGGCTTGCTCTTTTTACTTCTCTTTAGTTTGGTAGGTTTAGCATGTGAAGGAGGGGTTGATCCCAATCAGCAAGAGCTTGATCCTGATTTAGGACCGATCTTTTTAGAACCAACTTTAGATATGCAAGTCTTACCCGATCAGGGAGATGGACAGGTTTCACGTATTTTAGGTAGCTTTGGTGACCCCTGCGAAAGCAACTTAGATTGTGCTGATAATTGGTGTGTGAGTGTTGGTGAAGAAAATCTGTGCACTTATACTTGCTTAGGCGATGAATGTCCCACCGGTTGGAGCTGTCGAGCGGTCTCCAATAATTCCCAAGATGTCACCTTGATTTGTGTACCGCAAGAAGAGCGTTTATGTAAGGCTTGTGAAAGCGACCGAGACTGTCCCAGCGGTGGTTGCTATGACCTAGACGGCGAGCAGGTATGCGGAACAAGCTGTGAGCAAGATGAAGAGTGTCAAGATGGCTATTCCTGCCAAGAAATTGGCACCGATGGACGTAAATTATGTTCGCCAGTCAGTGGTTCATGCTCTTGTGATGCTAATCGAAGTGGGGACGTTCGCATCTGTGAAAGCGTCAATGAATCAGGACGCTGTTATGGTAGACAAACTTGTGGAGGAACCGATGGCTGGAGTACATGTAATGCTCAAGTACCGGTCGCTGAAGTGTGTAATCAAATCGATGATGACTGTAATGGGATTGCCGATGATTTACCGGGTATTGGCGAGGCCTGTAGCCAAGAAGCAATGCTTGATGGTGAGCTTCGTCGCTGTGAGGGCATTACCCTTTGTGTGATGGGTGAAGAACAACCCCAATGCTCAGCGAATATACCTCAAGCCGAATTATGTAATTTTAGAGATGATGACTGTGATGGAACTGTTGACGAAGGCTTTGAAGAAAGAGATCAATCCTGTGCCGTAGGCGTAGGCATATGTCGTCGTTATGGAGTACAGGTCTGTAATGAGACGCCACGCCCAGAAGAAGAAGGTAGTGATGAAGAATGGAGTCCAATCATCTGCAACATCAGTGCTGGTGAACCTGAGCTTGAAGAGCGCTGTGATGGTCTGGATAATGACTGTGATGGCCGGACGGATGAAGATTATCCTGATTTAGGTGAAATCTGTACGGTTGGCGAAGGTTTTTGCCGGCAAAGTAGCGTGACTCGCTGTGATCCAAGTGGCTTAGGAGTGATCTGTGAGGTCAGCGAAGGTCAGGGCGAAATAGAACGCTGTGATGGAGCAGATAATGACTGTGATGGATCCGTTGATGAAGACTTTGTTGGCCTCAATGACTTTTGTACAGTGGGTGAGGGCATCTGCCAAAGACGAGGCTTACAAGTGTGTTCAGCTGATGCACTTTCGGTAAACTGTAGCGTAAGTGCTGCTGAGCCAGAAGTAGAAACCTGTGATAATCGAGACAATGACTGTGACGGAACGATTGACGAGGGCTTTGAGCCAAGAGGTGAAGCCTGTATCAGTGGTGTTGGACAATGCCAAGCAGTTGGTGTGACGCGTTGTGATGAACAGGGACAAGCGGTTGTCTGTTCTGCCAATGCCGGCATGCCCAATGAGGAAATCTGCGATCAACTTGATAATGATTGTGATGGTGAAGCTGATGAAGGTTTTGCTGGTTTAGGCGACCCATGTATGGTTGGACAGGGCACTTGCCAAGCAGTTGGTATTTTGAGTTGTACTGAGGATAAGCAGGGCGTTGAATGCTCTGTGGAAGCAAATCCTTCTGCCCAAGAGTTATGCGATGGCTTAGACAATGACTGCGATGGCAGTGTAGATGAAGACTATCAAAACTTGGCTTCAGTGTGTACGGTAGGCGAAGGCCTTTGTCGCCAAAGCGGAGTGATTCGCTGTACTGCTGATGGGCAAAGCGCAGCCTGTTCCGTAAATGCCTTAGCGCCAAACGAAGAACTGTGTGATGGTGCTGATAACGACTGTGATGGCAGCATTGATGAAAGCTTTCCAACCTTGAACCAGATCTGTGAAGTTGGCTCCGGGATTTGTCAAAGACGGGGTTTATTAGTTTGTGATGATCAAGGCCAAGATATTCGCTGTAGCGTTGCAGTAGGTGAGGCAAATCAAGAAATCTGTGATGACTTAGATAATGACTGTGATGGCCAAATTGATGAGGGCTTTGCAGCTCGGGCTGTGCCTTGTACAGTAGGGATTGGGACTTGCCAAGCGGTGGGCATCACCCGCTGTGATGAACAGGGAACAGATGTGGTCTGTTCGGCCCAAGCAAATCCACCTGCTGTGGAGTTATGCGATAATCTTGACAATGACTGTGATGGTAATGTGGATGAAGATTATCCAAGTCTGAATGAACTATGTTCAGCGGGCCAAGGAGTTTGCACAAACAATGGCATTAATCGCTGTGGACCCGATCAGCAGTCGGTGATTTGCTCGGTCAGTGCTGATGAAGCCAGTGAAGAACTATGTGATAACTTAGATAATGACTGTGATGGTGAAATTGATGAGGGCTTTATCGGTATTAATGACTTTTGTACCCAAGGCGAGGGGATTTGCCAAAGACGTGGCTTGTTAGGGTGTTCCGCTGATGGGAGCGAAGTGACTTGCAACGTAAATGCCGCCGAGCCAGAAATAGAGACTTGTGATGATCTTGATAATGACTGTGATGGCTTAATTGATGAGGGCTTTCCCGCTCGTGGAGAAGCATGTGTCGAAGGGATTGGCGCATGTGAAACGGTGGGGGTTACCCGCTGTACCGCTGATGGTTTAGCCGTCAGCTGTAGCGCTGTAGCTCGTGAGGCAAATGCTGAAGTTTGTGATCGTCTTGATAATGATTGCGATGGATCTGTTGACGAGGCCTTTCCTACTTTGGGAGAGGTGTGTACAGAAGGTACAGGATTCTGTCGTCAAAGTGGCGTAACTCGCTGTATGCCTAATGGAGAAGGCACACAGTGCTCGGTCAGTGCTTTAGCGCCTAATGAAGAACTCTGCGATGGCGCTGACAATGATTGTGATGGCTTGATTGATGAAAGCTTCCCAAATCTCAATGAACTCTGTGAAGTGGGCCAAGGCATCTGTCAAAGACGTGGTTTGCTTGTATGTGATGACCAAGGGCAAAATACACTCTGCAGTGTGACGGCCGGCGAAGCCGCAGAAGAAATCTGTGATGATCTTGATAATGATTGTGATGGCATAACCGATGAGGGCTTTGCTGAACGTGCTGTTCCCTGTACCGTTGGGATTGGCACCTGCCAAGCGGTGGGCATCACCCGCTGTGATGAGCAAGGCACAGAAGTCGTTTGCTCAGCACAAGCGAATGCACCATCCGCTGAACTGTGTGATAATCTTGATAATGACTGTGATGGCAGTGTTGATGAAGACTATCCTACACTCAATGAACTGTGTTCAGCCGGACAGGGCATATGTACCAACAATGGCATTAATCGCTGTGCACCCGATCAACAATCGGTGATTTGTTCCGCCAGCGCTGATCAAGCTGGTGATGAACTGTGTGATAATCTTGATAATGACTGTGATGGGTCGATTGATGAAGGTTTTGTTGGCATCAATGACTTTTGTATTCAAGGTGCAGGGATTTGCCAAAGACGTGGACTTTTAGCCTGTTCCTTGGATGGTACAGCAGTTGTTTGTAATGTCAGTGCTGCTGAACCAGAAATTGAAATCTGTGATGACCTTGATAATGACTGTGATGGTCAAATTGACGAGGGCTATGCGGCTCGAGGTGAGGTTTGCGCAACCGGGGTTGGTGCTTGTGAAGCTGTGGGCGTAACCCGCTGTACCGCAGATGGTCAATCGGTGAGCTGTACTGCTGTAGAAGGAGCACCCAGCGCGGAAACCTGTGACAGTATTGACAATGATTGTGATGGGACAGTTGATGAGGACTTCCCAACCCTAGGAGTCATCTGTACCGAAGGTACAGGCTTTTGCCGTCGAAGTAGTGTGACTCGTTGTGATTCAAGTGGCTTGGGTGTTGTGTGTGAGGTGAGCGCTGGTTCGGGTGAAGCGGAGCTGTGCGATGGTGTGGATAATGACTGCGATAATGCTGTTGATGAAGATTTTGTAGAACTTAATACAGCCTGCACTGTGGGCACAGGGATTTGTCAACGTCGTGGTCTAAAGATCTGTGCGGATAACGGTATTGAGTTGCAATGTAGTGTAGAGGCAGCCGCACCCGAGATAGAGCTTTGCGATGACCTTGATAATGACTGTGATGGCTTAACCGATGAAGGCTATGCGGCACGTGGTGAAGCATGTATCGAAGGCGTTGGCGCCTGTCAAGAAGTAGGTGTCACCCGTTGTTCTCCTGCTGGTGATACGGTGGTTTGCTCAGCACAAGCAGGCGTGGCTAGCGCTGAATTATGCGATGGGATTGATAATGATTGTGATGGCAGTCTTGATGAAGGTTTTGCGGCACGCGGTGAGCCCTGCTCGCTTGGGATTGGTGCCTGTCAAAGCATTGGCGTCACGCGCTGTAGTGCTGATGGGCTAAGTGTGGCCTGCTCTGCAATAGAAGGTCAGCCTAGTCTTGAGCTATGTGATGGACTCGATAATGACTGTGATGCGTCGATTGACGAAGAGTTTGCCGGTAAAGGAGAGCCTTGTACGGATGGGATTGGCGCCTGTCAAAATGTGGGGGTAAATAGCTGTGCGCCCGAAGGTGATCGCTTAATTTGCTCAGCAAGCGCCGGTCAACCCAATGCTGAAAGCTGTGACAGTCTCGATAACGATTGTGATGGTGTTACCGACGAAGACTTTGCCCAACTTGGTGCAGTATGTAATGTAGGCATTGGTTTATGTCGTCAGAGCGGTGTAAACCGTTGCTCGGCTGATGGAAATGGCGTGAGCTGTTCAGTAGAAGCAGGACAGGCAGTTGCCGAACTCTGTGATGGCCTAGATAATGACTGTGATGGTAGCGTTGATGAAGACTTCCCGGCATTGAATGAGATTTGTACTGAAGGGATTGGAGCATGTCAGCGACGAGGTCTTCAAGTATGTGCTGCTGATGGTCAAAGCCTAAGTTGTAGTGTAGTTGCCGGTGCGCCAGAAGCAGAGCTTTGCGATGATCTTGATAACGATTGTGATGGTTCGCTAGACGAAACTTTCCCAACCAAAGGGGCTCCGTGTACGCAAGGCATTGGCATCTGCCAAGCGGTTGGCATTAACCGTTGTAGCGAAGCAGGAGATAGCGTTCTGTGCTCAGCAGTGGAAAATCAAGCCTCTCAAGAAGTCTGTGATGGTCTTGATAATGACTGTGATGGAAGCAGTGATGAAACGCACCCGTTGGTCAATACTCAATGTACAGTAGGTCAAGGTTTATGCCTTAGAAGTGGTGTATATCAATGTGATCCTAACGACTCTAGTTTACCGGTTGCCTGTGATGCAGAGCAGATAAATGGAGCTGCAAATGAGGCCTGTGACTATCAAGATGATGATTGTGATGGCTTGGTCGATGAAACCTATATTTCTAATGGGAAATACTTAAGTTTAGCGCATTGTGGTGCTTGTAATAGTGATTGTACAACACTGTGGGATGGTGGAGCAGCAGCTTATTTCATTACCCCTGTATGTCGAGTGCTGAATAATCTTGCTCAATGTAGTTATGACTGCTTGCCGGGTCATTATGACTTGGATGGTTTATCTAACAATGGGTGTGAGTTTAGTCCTGATGATACAGCGATCTATGTCAAGCCTACTCAGTTTGGTGGCCAAGATGTAGCGAACTGTGGAAGCTTTAACCAAGCCTGTGCAACGCTTAATTATGCGGTTCAAATCGCTCAATCGGTGGGTAAAGCTCGCTTGCGAGTTGCCGAAGGCGTTTATCGAGAAAACTTTGAGCTTCCGAATGGCTTTGAGATTCTTGGGGGTCATCAGCAAAACTCTTGGGTGCGTAGCCCCGAAGTCAGTACTTCGCACATTGATGCACGCGGCTTGGTAAGTGTTGAGCAACATCGATATGGAGTGATTGCTCGTAATATTGATCAGCCTACGCTGTTGGATGGCTTCTTAATCACTGCGGATACACCCATTCAGCGTGGAAACTCTTATGGTGTCTATATTATTGATAGTGATGAAAACCTTGTAATTAGTAATAATCGGATTGTATCCGGCGATGGTGGCCGAGGTAGAGATGGCTCTTTAGGAGCGAATGGTTTTAATGGTGTTCAGGGACAGGCCGGTAGTAACTCCTTTGGCATAAGTAATCCTAACTGTAATGGGACCAACCTTAATATTGGAGGACTAGGCGGAGTAAATACCTGTGGTGGGCAGGCAGTAAGTGGTGGTGCAGGTGCTAGCTCAATCTGTCCTGATTTTGACCAACCTGCAGGTGTGGCAACCGCTGGTTTAGGAACGTCTCCTGGTTTACCTGGTGTAACGGCTCATGGCTTTAGAAGTAGCTCAAACTCATCTTGTACAGTAGGTAATGGCCCACGTGATGCTGGTACAGGTACAGTGGGTGCAAACGGCAATGACGGGCAAGGAGCTGTTGGTGCAGTCAGTGCACAAGGCTTAGTACAAAGCCAACATTGGACAGGAATTGACGGACAGAATGGAAGCTTAGCCGAAGCCGGTAGTGGCGGTGGTGGCGGTGGAGGTGCTGCTGGTGTGGTCGTCTTATATACAAATGATGCTGACTACGATATTGGGGCGACCGGCGGTGGCGGTGGCTCAGGAGCTTGTGGTGGCGAAGGTGGTGGTGGTGGCCAAAGTGGTGGTGGTTCCTTTGGTGTTTTCATGACTTATAGCATTGCGATCAATAATTCTAATCAACTTCCCATCATCCAAGATAATGTAATTACTCGTGGTTTTGGTGGCAGTGGTGGTAGTGGTGGTCCAGGTGGTCCTGGTGGCCGTGGTGGTTTACCCGGCCTTGGTGGTGGTGCTGGTAATGGACTCTTCCAAGGCTTCTGCTCACTACAAGGTGGTGATGGTGGTAAAGGTGGCGATGGTGGTAACGGTGGCGGTGGTGCCGGTGGCCAAGGTGGTGCTAGTTATGACTTTTATCTGCACAATACCTCGGGGCAAAGCCTACCTTACGAAATCTTAAATATCAGTTTGGTTGGAGACCAAGTCAATACCGGTGGCACCGGTGGTGTAGGTGGCATCAGTGCCAATGTAAATATTGGTTTAGGAGCTGTGGGCTTAAGTGGTGTAAGTGGTCTAATCTATACTGAATAGACAATCCGCTTAATATGCCTGATCAAAGTTTAGTTTAGGGCGTAATCGTTCTAGCTAAACGTCCACCACGATAGCCAAAGCTATTGGTTTGACCACCGCTGTTACGATAGCTTACTGTTAAATCACCCGCTTGACCAAACCAATAGCCACCACGCATCACTCGGAAAGGATCATCAATCATTTCAGCGGTGCAATTGACAGTTTCACAACGTGGGCTTCCATCGACTGGTGCGCCTATATAATCGGTGCGGTATTCATCAGCGACCCATTCCCACACATTACCGGCCATGTCACATAAACCTTGGGCGGTATTACCTGCCGGAATTGCACATACAGAAGTAATCCCTTCATAGCAACTATCAAAATTAACTCGATCACAGTCTGGTGCTTCATTTCCCCAAGGATAAAGAACATCTCGATTACCACCACGAGCGGCAAATTCCCATTCGGCTTCACTTGGTAAACGAGCGCCAACCCAAGTGGCAAACTCGGAGATTTGGAACCAACTCATACAGCTCGCGGGTAGATCTTCTTTATCATCAGCCTCACTTGTCCAAGTGCATTCCGGCAACGCTGTGTTAAGCTCAGAACATACGTTTGCATCTACACATTTACGATACATGGCCACCGTGACTTCAGTTCGCATGATCTCAAAGCTCTGAATCGTAACTTCTCTGACCGGCTGTTCATCACTTTGACCACTGTTAGAGCCCATACTAAAAGTATCACCCTCTAGACGAACCCATTCAATATCCGGGCAGGCATTTTCAAACTCAAGACAGGGTGCATTAGGACTGATGCCGTTATTACTTTGACCATTCATCGTTTCAGTACCCGCCATAGTTTCAGTACCGCCCATAGTTTCAGTACCGCCCATAGTTTCAGTACCGCCCATAATTTCAGCACCGGCCATAGTTTCAGTACCGCCCATAATTTCAGCACCAGCCATAATTTCAGTACCGGCCATAGTTTCAGCACCAGCCATAATTTCAGTACCGGCCATAGTTTCAGCACCAGCCATAATTTCAGCACCGGCCGTAATTTCAGTACCGGCCATAGCCTCAGCACCGGCGGGCATATCTTGAGTACATAGGAATTGGCCCATTTCAGATTCTTCACAGGTGAAGCCAATAGGACAGGCAGCATCACTAGCTCGACAATCGGTAGGTTCGTTGTTTGTTGCTGTGGTTTGCTCACCACAAGCTACAAACAAGCATATGATCCAAAGTAATTTCTTCATCTTAATACATACCTTAGGGTTATTGATTGGTATAAATCTAAATCGCATTCCACTTTATATAACGACTGTTATAATTAATAAGCCTCATCTATACAAGGGCTTTCACGAAAATAAGTTGTCGATCACGATCTAAAACTCTTAAAAACTGTTTGGAATAGCGGAGCTCATGATTGACTTATGCTATCCTTAGCCAAACCCAATGTCCAATAAGTAGGAGCTTTACTTTTGACCATTCAAACCGTTGTGATTCGACATAAAAAAGAAAACTTTAAAAAGTGTTCACTAACCCCACTTGAAGATCGAGAAAATATACTTTTTCTAACAGCGCCTGATCTAGATTTTAATGGAACAAATCACATTGTTCTTGCGGTTGATGCACCGGTTTTGAGTCAAGAGGATCAAGGCACTTTGCTACTACTTGATGCAACCTGGCGACTCTTACCTCAAGTTCAAGCCTGTGTGAGTGGAACACCGATCTATCGTTCACTTCCTAAGGATATTGTCACTGCCTATCCACGAAAATCGTCTGATGGTAGTGATCCAAGCAATGGTTTAGCATCGGTAGAAGCCTTATATATAGCTCATTTAATGATGGGTCATTGTGATGATAGTTTATTAGATCACTATTACTGGAAGACCCAGTTTTTGGACAGCTTACCCAAGCACTACCGTTAAGCACATATTGCAAAAATATCTTCAGGACTCAGGCTTTAATTTTGCCTCAAGTTTTTCAATTTCGGCCATAATATCGCCATATTCTTTGATTTTACCATTACGCTGAAGCCTAACGCTCTCTTCGTACTTAGCTTTGATTTGTGCTTTGAGCTTTTTTTGTGGATCTTTTTTTAGAAAGCCAAACATGTGCGTTTTTCCTTTTAATATTGATTAAGGCTGAACAATTTAAATATGCATTTATGCACATAAACAGATACCTTGATCTTCTATTCGGATGCACATAAGTCACAAAATACAACTCCATGATTGATCTTTTTCGGGAATATAACCTCAACGAATAGAGCTTATGTATGATAGTTTTTAACTGGGATAGATTTCTTGTCATCAAGTAAAATGATCATTCACCTGACTACATTATACCAAAGAAAAGAGGACCAATGACCGATAAACATTGCCTTGCTTGTAAACGTAATGCGTATCAGGAATTATTTTGTCAAAGCTGTGAGCAAAAAGGATTTTTTAAATCTGGGCTATTTGTCTTTTTAATTTTTAGTGCGCTGCTTTTCTCACAATTTAATCATATTAGTTATGAAGACCCCGCCTTTCTTAAACTCATTCTACTGATCACAGCAGTGAGTAGTTTATTTGCCTATGTACTCAGGCAGTTATTCAGTGCCTTATGGCGCAGTGTATTCATTCCCATGTTTGGTATCCTTATCGCTTGTGAACTCGTGTTTGTCCTTAATGAACATAGTTTTCATTGGGATTGGCTTAGCCAAGGACATACTCTTTATTGGTCTAAACTGCCCCTATTCGCCATGCTAATTATCCTCTTTAGACTCAAGCCACTATTAGTAAATGGCCTTAAGTTTCAGCAACTCGATTATGCAAGTGGCAGCAAAGCCGAAGCAACAAGTCAAGCCCGTGAAAGCAAAAGGCAGCAGCGACTAACGGAAGAACATCATGAAGCAGAAGATGAGGAAATCTTAGGGCTCTAGTTTAAGTTTTCATGGGATAAAGTTGGTGGCTGATCATCAACTACGGCAACTAAATCTTCGTTCGCTTGCTCTTGTGATATAAACAACTTGTCTCTGAGCAATTTACCAACTTGGTTTAAGTACTCATCCCATGTGTGTTGGCTAGAAAGATTATGACATTGAGGATAAGGTACTTTCATCACCTTTAAAGTGAGGCTTTTGCTTTTTTCTACACTAAGCTTACCACGTTGTGCTTTACGATCTTCTTTTACATGATCTTGATCTAATAACTCACCTTCTAAATAGTAAGGATAAATCAATACGGCACACTCCGGATAAGCTTCTGATAGTAGTGACGATTCTGGATAAGTTTCTGATAACACAGAATAAACAAAGATTTGATATTGGTCTTGAGCACTTGGGGTTTCGCAAAACTTATATTTTGCATCAGCAATCACAAGCTTATTTTTATAAGTTAAAACCAAGTCAATGTACTTCTGATACTTTTCATCATTAGCTACTTTTCCAATACCCTTCCAAGGCTGAACTTGTACTTGAGTCTGAACTTGGACCTCAGCTCTTTCTAAGCTCTTTTCAAGTACCATTTCCCAAAACTTATCTGTCTGAACTGTCCAAATTATACCTTGGTGACCTTCTGACCCCCCTGCAAAACTTGGAGGTTCATGTAACAAAATGATCTTGGCTAAATCTAATGCCAAACTCCATTCTGCTTGCAATCGATTCAGTCTAATTTGATTAACCTGATGAGTGGCTAAACTTCTTGGTAAACTTGTTATATGTCCTAAAGACTGCCTTAAACGATTAGCCTTTCTTGTGATTCTCTTAAATATCTCGATCTCTTGGCCTAGATGCT
>CAKZRU010000167.1 GCA_937146725.1 uncultured Myxococcales bacterium | reverse complement strand
GGTTCTTCTGCAAGTGCCTCACTTGGTTCTTCTGCAAGTGCCTCACTTGGTTCTTCTGCAAGTGCCTCACTTGGTTCATAGGCGGGTGACCCCAATTCTTCAGCAGTAGTTTCGACGAGTTCTTCAGCGAAGGCCTCATTCTGCTCTATCTGTGTTTCCTCAGGCTCTTGGATTGATGTTTCATTAGCAAACTCAGCTTCAGTAGAGTCAATTGCTTTAAATTGTTGAGTTGGCACAAAGATGGGACCTGTGAAAGGATCTATCCCCATTTCAGTCATCAAAGGTGGAAAGGCCGGCTCATCATCTGATTCAGAGTCCGAATATGACACAAATGATTGATTTGCCAAAGAAGAAGGCTCACGGAGTTGCACATGATCTTCCCAGCCCATGGTTGTTGCTTCAACAGTTGACTCTGAACTAGGTTCATCCAATGATACTTCTTGCTGTACTTCTTGTTCTTCAGTGAATGCAGTGTTTTCGAGTATTTCCAGGCGCTCGGCTTGCTCTACAGATGAATGGTCTTGGGATTCAGAAGTTTCAGATAAGGCATTTTCAAGCTCTTCTTTGAGCGAATCCCACTCAGCTGGCTCATCATCAATAATCACAGGTGGTGGTTCATCAAACTCAGCAGGTAATTCGGTAGCACTTACTTCTAAGTGATCTTCAGTGGATTCATGTCTACTTTCCACTTCGTCGACTTCCTCGATCTCATCGATTTCCTCAATCTCGTCCACTTCCTCGATCTCGTCCACTGCCTCGATCTCATCGACTTCCTCAATCTCATCGATTTCCTCAATCTCGTCCACTTCCTCAATCTCGTCCACTTCCTCGATCTCATCGACTTCCTCATCTTTGAGAGGAGATTGGTTATTTTGTGTCGATTGAATGACTTGGACTTCTTCTGTATCTTGCTTAACTTGGTCTGGTAAGTTTAGAAAAGAACTTTTAGTATGATCTTGTTCAGCTTGAGCTTCTATAAATACTTCTCTCGAATTACTATCTTCTCTCGAATTCTCGGCTTGAATATTCACCGGAGTCGAGTCAAAAGAGACAGAAGCCCCTTTAAGCCATTGAGCAATGTAAAGCTTACGTTCTAATGGTGGTAAATCTTTAACTCTAGAAAGAAACAGCTGTCTTTGGTCTGGATTAAGTGATGCTAACTTTTGCTTAATTAAAAGTTGGATTTTCTTTTGGCTAGAGGAAGTATCCATCGCTGATTTACCTTCAAGTTGGTTAATACTTATAATGTTACTGACTATACAAGGTCATGACTTGTATAAAGTTGACTCAGTCTAGTGGTACACTCAAAGCAGTACTCAACAGCTAGACTAATTCGTGACTTAGTTTTGCTTTTCTTATACACGAAGGTCAAGCTTATGCTCGATCTCTTAGAGTATATTCAGCTTAATCTAGCCACCGGACTTAAAGCGGAATGGATAACGGACAATCACCATTTTACCATTTTTGGGTGCTGGGAATCTTAGTTTCTGAATATTCTTTCTAATGCAGTTTTCAACTTTAGGACTGTTCATACTGCTATTTGAGACTTTAGAGAGAATGACCACCCCCTTACCGGAAATCTTAATTAACATTTCGATTTTACCGTTTAGATCACGCTTAACTTGTAATTGGCGCTCATAGCAGTTTTGATAAGCACCCGCTCTAGTCATGATAACGCGTCTAATGGTGGCTTTGGGTAAGTTTCCACCATCAACTTTGGCCGCCAATGGAATAACCTTAGGTTTACGTGCACGCTTTTTACCAACATTGGCAGCACCTGAACCATAGCCTTTGCCACCTCCACCACCGCCACCACCGCCAACAGTGCTTAGACCACCTAAACCAAAGGAACCGACTCCATCTCCACCTCCACCCATACCGGTACCTACACTGCCAAGGCCACCAACACCAAAGGCATTACCTGCCATTTCACCGGTTTGGTTACCATTGAAACCTTCTAAAGCTCCTAAAGCGACCGCAGACTGATTCCCATCTAACAAACCACTATCCATGGAAGAGAAAATCTCCTCAACTGTACTTTGAGCAATGGCCTGTTTACGGGCAGCAATCACAGTAGGATCACCGGTATCGGTTCCTTTGACTTGATATTTTTTATTTGTCTCTAGGCTTTCTTTTTTACCCATTTGGCCTTCAGCATCAGCTGCTTTCTTTGCCCCATCATCACCATTTTTCTTTTCTTCGATCTTTTCTTCGGCCTCTAAGGTAATCTCAATAAAGCGATTTAGGGCTTCTAGGCGATCTAAATCAAGGCTTTCCGGAGATTGCGGAATTAAGCTGAGCAAAGTGAAAATCATGATCATAAACAAAGAAACCGCGCCCACCGAAGCGATTAAGGGCGGATCAACACGTTGACTTAAGGGAATTGCCGGTGCATAGCCAGGGTGTGGAATTGAAGCAATTAAAAAGCTAAAGTCTCCGATGCTTAAGCGGCAACGTGCTCTAAGAGGTAAGGCTAAGGAGCTACTGTTTGCTACTCGACCTCTAGTCATGCGACCGGCGCTTCTAAGACCATTTAAGTCAAATATTTTACCATCCAACATCACCTCGCCGTTGATATGGTCTGGAACATGGACAAGCATGGCTCCGGACTCGGTGACCTCGGCAAGAGGGAAAGGTTCGACGCTATTGAGAACGCCCTGGTTAATGACACAGTCAGCATCAACTCCAAAGCCAATCGTAAACTCACCCGGCTCAGATTCATGGATGTGGCCATAGGCGATAACCGCCGTATCAAATAGACCCAAAACCTGTAAAATCTTACCATATCCTCTGTCGACCTCACTATTAAAATCAGGCAGAGAGCTTCGACTGACTAAGTGGCTTTGAGCGGCCACTTGTGTTTGACCCGGTTGAGAGGCCTGACTTCCAGGACGACGTACGGTTTGTCCTGCAACTGAGACAATACACTCAACATCACCAAAGCGAACTCGATCTCCGGTAAAGAGTTTAGCACGCATAACCGGTTCATTATTAAGGAAAGTTCCTTGGTCACTACCTAAATCTTTCAGAATGACTTCATTAGGGTTACGCACTTCAAGCTCAGCATGTAAACGAGATACACTTGGATCATCAAGTTTAAGTGAATGAGAACTGAGTTTACCAATCTTTAAGCTTGCCCCCATAAGAATCTCTGTTCTAACGATCTGGTGACCAGCAAAGATCTCGAAGCGAATCGGTGTATTAGCGTCCATGAGGATGGCCTTTCAAACGACTTTGACTATTAACCATGAATGATCTGATTTCAGATCCCTTCGGCTGATTTGACAATCTCTTTTTGGAAGTCTTTACGAATGGTAATCAAACTATTGATCTTTGAGCCACCAAGACCTTTGATATAAAGCTCTTCTGGGCTTTTTGTGCTACCGTCAATGACATCTTCTTCAAAGTCATATTCGACAGAGTCTTCTGAGCTGTCTTGGGCAAACGCTTGGGTTGACAGAAAACAGACAAGTGAAAAAATGAGTGAAAGCTTTATGATCTTGCTCATATGGATCTCTTTTCTTTAAGGTTGGGTTTAAGGTCATCACTACAAGAGAGACTCGATTGAATAGTTGTATCATGCATAGCACAACTGATGCATTAAACTTTTACAAGCTATCGCATGCTTTTGTCTATGGTCTATTTCTTATAGACATACGGTTTTCACAAAAGTTCATATTTTTTAAACTTATGATTTTATGAAATACACAATCCAAATCATAAAATGAAGCACCGTGATGCCATATAAAACTAGCATATAGCTTTGCTTTTGGCGCTTATGCTTAAACAACTGCGCTGCTAATAGAGCGCCAAAGCATCCACCAAGTGCCTCTAAGCTATGAAGCCATTTTTCGGGAATGCGACGCATATCAAATTCAGCAAAGCGCTTATCTAAAAAAAATGCAATCGAGGTGAGTATGCCGAGTGCCATGTAGTAGTAAATCATAATTAACATGTTAAAAACTTATTCTCACTCGGCATTTTGTTCGATTTCAAAACCCGCTTCACTTGTGTTTTCCGTATCTTCAGCTTCTTCAGGTTCTTCAAAATAGCCAGAAAAGGGCTGGTCATTACGGGTCAGTCGAAAGCGGTGAATCGGTAGACCATTTTTGATGCAAGAGCGCTCACGATGCGTCAGGGGTAAATCATCTTGTTCAAAGCTCACCAAATCACCAAGCTCTGGTCTAGCCACAAGAGCTTCTTTAATTTCTTCGGCAATCATCTCTACATCGCTTTTAACCCAAATAAAACCACCCTTTTGCAGTTTTTCGGCAATTTCAGCGGCAAAGTTTGTATCCACTAAGCGACGTTTAGCATGACGTTTCTTCCACCAAGGATCAGGAAAAGTCACAAACATATCACTCAGAGAACCTGCTTCAAAAAGCTTTGGAAGTAAGATTTTTGCATCGCCCCAAATCACTCTGAGATTCTTTGGTTCATCATTTAAGCCACATTGTTGAGCCAAGCGAATCCCAAAACGTCTACGGATCTCAATGCCTACCACATTTTTTTCCGGATTTCTGTGTGCCAACTCCGTGATAAAGCGCCCCCGATTAAAACCGACTTCTAACATCAGTGGAGCTTGACGGCCAAAAGCCTTTTCCCAAGACCAAGGATAGGCACTGTCTTGTGGTGCTCGATGATGGCCACCAATAAGAGGGTCGCCATAAATCGCCTCATTGAGCAAGGCCCAACGCTGATTAGGTGGTGGTAATTCAATCGCAGGACCTCTAAGTCTTGGCATCATTCACTCCTTATTATTGGCTTGTAAAAAATCGACTTGTAAAAAACTGCTATCCACTTACACAATAAAATGACTTTCAACAAGTCAGATCATGCTTAGAAATGCAAAACAGATCAGAGACATTTGCTGAAAGTGTATGTGATTGCTCTGTTGCTGATATATTTAACTTAGTCTTGTAAATCGGTGTTAAGATTTGACAGCCATGATCAAGCATAAGATGATAGGTTTTCAAAACTAACTAACAGAATGGGGAAGTCGTCCTGTGATCTAGATGTTGATTTGTGACTTCTCTCGAATCTAATAAACTCAATTTATGAAATGGTAAAAATGATGTCGGTCAAAACACTTACTCTACTTACAAGCTTTTTTTTGATGTTTGGCACAGCTTGTAACAATGAAAAACTTGTTGAAAAGGTGATTGGGAAATCCCTTAAAAAGACAGGTAAGAAGTCATTGAGATCAGCAAAAAAAGCGGTTGAAGACGATGAAACCTATACCGTGACTCTTCCAAAAAATGGAAGTGCTTTGGTGATTACGCCTAAAGCAGGTTTTAAAATGAATGCTGATTTTCCTCATCGAGCAATCTTTACGGCTGCTGATATTAAAGAAACAGCCAAAGCCCAACGGAGCGATAAAAGCTTAAGTTTCACTGCGCCTGCCAAAAGTAAGCTACCAAAACAAGGCGTAAAGGCCGAAGCAAGCTTTAGCGTATGCAATGATCAAATGTGTAAGCTCTATAAAGAGAATTACCAGTGGTGAGCTCAGCGAATAATAAACTAAGCTAGTGATATACTAAGCTAGTGATAAACTAAGCCGTATAGGTCATACTGATCACATTTTTAGTCAGTAGATGCTAGTCACTCGAGTACTAATATATTATCTAAGGAGCAGTTATGAGTCCTTTATCCCAGTCATTTCTGAGTCGCTTACAAGAAAAAGTAAAAGCTAAGTTTGATGAGGAACGATCGCTTTTATCTTTTGATGACTATCTTGAGGAAGTCGCTGCACAGCCTAAACTTCATACTCGAGATAGTGCCCATTACCTTTACGACGCGATTCGCTCTTATGGGTATTCCGAGTTGGATAGACCGTACGGTACCTTAAAACGCTATCATATTTTTGATGCACCTTTTGATGAAGGAATCGATGCGGTAGCTGGTCAAGAAGAAGCGCAAGAAGCTATTGTTGGCCTACTAGGTGATTTTATACGAGAAGGTCGTTCTAATCGTTTAATTCTACTCAATGGCCCTAATGGTTCGGCCAAAACTTCAATGATTGCTTGTTTGCAACGAGGCTTAGAAGCTTATAGCCAAAGCCAAGAAGGGGCATTATATAGTTTTAGTTGGCTGTTTCCTACCAAGCAATCAGAGAGTACCGGGATTGGTTTTGGGCAAAGCCGAAGTTTAAATGGGGTCAACTCCTATTCAGAGCTGAGTAGCTCAGTGATTGAGTCTAGGGTTTCCAATGAACTTAAAGATCACCCCTTACTGCTTTTGCCTAAACCGGACCGCTTGTCATTTTTACGAACTGTCTACAAACAGAGACTTGAGGATCAAGGTCTTGTGGAGCGAGAGCTTGAAAGCGCAGTAGAGGAACGTATTCAAGCACTACCCAAATACATTAGTGAAGGTGCGCTAAGTCCTCAATCGGCAGCGATCTTTGAAGCCTTGCTCAAAAGCTATCAAGGCGATATCAAAGAAGTTCTTAAGCATATTCAAGTCGAGCGCTTTACCATCTCTCGTAAATACCGAAGAGGCGCCAGTACCGTCGATCCGCAATTACGGGTTGATGCTCAAGCAAGACAAGTCACTGCCGATCGTTCACTTGCGATCTTGCCGGCAGCATTACAGCACTTAAACCTTTTTGAGCCCATGGGGCAGCTGGTTGAAGGTAACCGAGGAATCATCGAGTATAATGATCTTTTGAAAAGACCGGTTGAGGCCTTTAAGTATTTACTGTCAACCACTGAAAGCGGGGCCGTTCGACTTGATCAGCTAACGATCTATGTGGATGCAGTGATGATTGGCAGTTGCAATGTTGAGACCTTGCAAGCCTTCATTGAAATGCCAGACTTTGCAAGTTTTAAGGGACGAATAGAACTGGTCAGAGTACCCTATCTTCGTGATGTTGAGCATGAGCAAAACATTTATCAAGCTGTGG
>CAKZRU010000166.1 GCA_937146725.1 uncultured Myxococcales bacterium | reverse complement strand
TCGTGAATCTTCTTCATTGTTGGAAGAACACGTGAGCAGAATGGGCATTGGAACTCACTGAATTCAATGATGGTGACTAATGGCTCAGCACCACCCTTGGCATAGCTTGTACCTGGGTCGATGTTATATACTGTTTTGCTGTCAGCAGAAGGTGCATTGCGAGGCTTACGAGGCGCAGGGGCCGCATAGTTTTTAGCGACACGCTCTTGATAAGCTTGTGCTGCTGTTTTACCTGCTTTGATCATCGCAGAAACTGCGGCAATCTCTGCATCAATTGCGCTCTTGAAACGATCAAAAGGTAAAGCGCCTGGTAAGCGAGTACCATTCACAAAGAAGTGTGGTGTACCACGCGCACCTAGCTTGGAAGCAAGAGCTTGATCAGCCTTGATTTGAGCTTTAGCTGCAGGGCTATCAATATCAGCTTTGAACTTAGCCATATCTAGGCCTAGAGCTTGTGCATGACGCTCAAGATCAGCGCGCTTGATCGCGCGGATATTTTCAAAGATTTTATCATGCATCTCCCAGAACTTACCTTGTTGCTGAGCAGCATAAGTCGCCTGTGACGCTAAAGGTGCATCTTTATGGAAAGGAAGTGGGTTGTGCTTAAAGACAACTCGTACCTTATCTCCATAAGTCTCATGGATTTGCTTTAGTGAACCGGTTACTCGCTTACAGAAAGGACATTGGAAGTCGCTGAACTCAACGATAGTGACCAAAGCATTTGCATCGCCGCCCTTAGCAGCACTATTGCCTACAGGAATTTCAATCGCTTTGTTTTTATTCGCCGCAATTTTCTTAAGAGCTTCTACTTGCTTAGCTTTTACTGCACGCTCAGCAATGGGCTTGATCTTCTCAATAGCTTCCTTGCGCAAAGGTGTGCCAGGCTTTACAATGGGCTTTAAGCTATTCTTAATTTGCTCTGCACTTGGCTTTACTTGAGGAATTAAAGGCTTGTTTACAGCTGTCGGAACCTTAGTTCCTTTAAGAGCTTCATCAATCTTAGTCTTAAAGTTAGCAAAAGGTTGTGCACCGGTAAGCTTCTTACCATTGATGAAGAAGTTAGGTGTACCACGAACACCAATGGTCTTGGCTTGCGCTAGGTCAGCATCAACTTGAGCCTTGAATTTGTGGCTATCAAGGTCAGCATTGAACTGCTCAAGATTTAGACCGATTTGAGCTGCATATTTCTCAAGGTCAGGACGCTTAAGTTGGCGCTGGTTGGCAAATAATACATCATGCATCTCCCAGAACTTACCTTGGGCACCAGCAGCCAAAGCAGCTTCAGAAGCCAAAGGTGCATCCTTATGGAACGCAAGAGGATTATGCTTAAAGACCACGCGTACCTTGTCACCATAAGTCTCAAAGATCTTCTTGATGGTTGGGTTTACTCGTGAGCAGAACGGACATTGGAAATCACTGAACTCAACGATGGTTACTGGAGCATTCTTGTTGCCCTTGATCGCATCACCTGGCTTGACATCAACCTTGTAAACTTTGTTGTCCTCTGGACGCTTACGAGGTGTTGGCGCAGCGGCCTTGCTTAGGCCCTTACCGGTAAGAGCCTTATAAATCGCAGTGCGAGGAGTGCCCTTGGCAAGTAAAGCCTTAGCTTTGGCAATTTCCTCATCAATCACCTTTTTGAAGCTATCAAAAGGCTGGGCACCACGTAGGTTACGGCCATTGATAAAGAAGTTAGGTGTACCACGGGCACCAAACTTAGCGCCCAAGGCTTGATCAGCTTTAATCACTGCATCAAACTTAGGACCAGCCATATCAGCCTTGAACTTGGCCATATCTAGGCCAAGTTTAGTTGCATAGCCATCAAGATCAGCCGCCTTAAGCTTACGTTGGTTAGCAAATAAAAGATCATGCATTTCCCAGAACTTACCTTGCTCACCAGCCGCTAAAGCAGCCTTAGAAGCAGGCGTTGCGTCCTTGTGGAATGACAGTGGGTTATGCTTAAAGACAACCTTTACATCTTGTCCATAAGTCTCGTGAATCTTCTTCATTGTTGGAAGAACACGTGAGCAGAATGGGCATTGGAACTCACTGAATTCAATGATGGTGACAAGTGGGTTTGCACCACCCTTGGCATAGCTAGTACCTGGGTCAATGTTATATACTGTTTTGCTGTCAGCAGAAGGTGCTCCCTTACGAGGAGCCGGTGCTGCTGCTTTAGCGAGTCCCTTGCTTGTCAAAGCAGAGTAAATCGCTTTCTTTGGAGTGCCCTTTGCAATCAAAGCTTCAGCCTTTTTGATTTCCTCATCGATAATTTTCTTAAAGTTATCAAAGGGTTGCGCTCCACGAAGGTTACGACCATTGATGAAGAAGCCAGGTGTTCCGCGAGCGCCGAACTTGGCGGCTAGAGCTTGGTCAGCTTTAATTGCCACATCAAACTTTGGATTGGCCATATCGGCTTTGAACTTAGCCAGATCAAGACCAAGCTGAGTCGCATAGCCATCAAGATCAGCCGCCTTAAGCTTACGCTGATTGGCAAACAGAAGATCATGCATTTCCCAGAACTTGCCTTGCTCACCCGCAGCTAAAGCTGCCTTGGATGCTGGTGTTGCATCTTTGTGGAAAGGTAATGGGTTATGCTTAAATACTACTTTTACCTTATCTCCGTAAGTGTCGTGAATCTTCTTCATGGTTGGAAGAACACGTGAGCAGAATGGGCATTGGAACTCACTAAACTCAATGATGGTAACTAACGGCTCAGCACCACCCTTGGCATAGCTGTTACCCGGTTGGATGTTATAAACAGTTTTACTGTCTGCAGTTGGTGCATTACGTGGCTTACGAGGAGCCGGAGCTGCATAGTTTTTAGCAATTCGCTCTTGATAGGCTTGAGCAATACTCTTTCCAGACTTGGTGAGTCCTTCAACAGCCTTTAGTTCTTCGTCAATGACCGCTTTGAAACGATCAAAAGGTAAAGCACCAGGTAGACGCTTACCATTTACAAAGAAGTGTGGTGTACCACGAGCGCCAAGCTTGGCTGCTAAGGCTTGATCTGCCTTAATTTCAGCCTTGACGGCTGCCGAAGCTACGTCTGCTTTAAACTTAGCCATATCTAGGCCAATCGCTGCTGCATACTTTTCTAGATCAGCAGGTTTAAGAGCACGCATATTCTCAAATATCTTATCGTGCATCTCCCAGAACTTGCCTTGTTTACCAGCTGCTAAGGCAGCTTGAGAGGCATAGGGGGCATCTTTATGGAAAGGAAGCGGATTATGCTTAAAAGCCACTCGGACTTTATTTCCATAGGTTTCTTTAATCTGTTTTAAAGTGCCAGTGACCCTTTTACAGAAAGGGCATTGGAAATCACTAAATTCTACGATGGTGACTAAGGCGTTATTATCACCGGTTGCATAGCTAGTACCAACAGGAATAGACGGTGCTGTCTTTTGAGCAGCAACCTGTCCATCTGGTGAGCAAGCGAGGAAAAGTCCTAACAGCCAAGCAAATACTAGACTGCGGGACAGGGGAGTCTTTTTAATCATGAGACATTACTTTCCCAAAGGTTTAAGGTTGGAGTATTTCTGTAAAATGCATACTTGTCCTAAAGAACAAGCGGTGCAGAGAGATAACATTGACTAGGCTCAAGTGTCAAAACGTCTATGACATAAAGCACAAGTAAAGTTTTAAAACTAAGCACAAATTACTCATTGTAAAGATTTCGTTTTGAAATCTTATTCCATAATTCATACATAAGTCTTGTTGACAAGTGTATGAACATCACCAAAGCTAGGTATGTTTTATACGATGTAGATTGGAAAGAGGTCGATGAGTCAACAAGAAAAGAAAGATCTTAGTGAGATCCTAAAGTTTTTTTTTAACGAGTTTGCCTTGGAGCCATATCTAAGGCAAAGCATTGATCTTTACTTTGTTTTTAGTAAATCTCGAATCATATTTTTTACCGATCAAGATATCCAACAAGATAACTATATTGAAGATCAGATGCACCGTCGCTCTTTAAGCAGTGAGCATCCCTTTATCAACAAAGTTCTTCCTCACTATCAGGAGCTTGTCCAAGATACTCCAAGTCATCTACAACTTGATCAATTATTTTCATCCCGCTTCCAAACGATTAACAAGCACAGTTTTAGCCTGAGTCTTTTGGACCGTGACCATTTTATGCAACTTGGTCTTATGCCAAGTCTGTTCGATACAGTAAACACAGGATTTATTTTAAGGCTCAGTCATTATACACCCCTGTCCTTTTTGGATAGTGATCATCAAAAACTCATTCAACGCATTGAGTCAGAAGATGATCTTCTCATCCTTGTTGAGCAAAAGGCTGATTTAATGAGTTTAGCCTCTTGGCTCACTCAATATACCAAAAGCATTGAATATCCTCTAAGTGGTAGCCAACAGGCCCTGCCTTATTCTTGGCATTGGCTTTTCTTAAATCAACTGCCTAATATGCAACGCTATGGTCATTGGCAAGTGCCCAATTTATATCTCTATCAATGTGCTAACAGCGCTACCTTTCTCCATTATTGCCAAACTGCCTTACCCCAAGTACAAAAAATATTGAGTTTATCAACTTCCGGTGAGTTATCTGCACAAACTTTAAGCACAGCCGGTTGGGAATCAGAGTCTCTCTTTAGTAAAATACCAAATATTCAACCTGCTGATCAGCATCATAGTCAAGATGATGAACAAGCCTTTGTCATTGATTATGAGGAAGTGATGTCTGGACTCGGTTCAGAAGCATCAACCTTACAAGTCTCTATGGATCAAGTGATTCCAAAAGAAGAAAACATATCTATAGAGCCTATAGCGCCTGTGATTCCAAAAGAAGAAAACAAAGCTAAGCAAGACTTACTTACACAAGATCAGTTTGATGATTTTGATCAAAGTGAAGTCATTGAGATTAGCTTAAGTGAACTCCCTCTCCCTGAGGATGAAGCCAAAAAAGAAAGTGCTCATACAAACGAATTTGAAGATCCAAGTTTTGAAGAAGTAAAGTCGGCTCTTCAAAGCAAAAAAAGCCTAGTAATTAATCGTTCCATAACGCCTCCACAGCACAATAAAAGCTCAATGGTAACCATAGGAGGCGGACCTCGTCCAGCTCCCGCAGATGTAATATTATCAGACCAAACCATTCCTCACAAAATCCCAAGTTTTGATGATCTACACGCTTTAGGTCAGCAAGAAGAAGAATTCGATTATCAAACAATTAATCAAGTGAAAACAAACCAGACTGGAGCTCAATCGCCGTACACAATTGAAAAAAACGATTATGTGAGTACAGCTGACTTTGACTCAATTCAAGAACACCAGTTAAATGAATTAAGCTCTGACTTAGATTTAGCTTTAGCACAGCATGAAAACGAACATTTTGATTTCAATGATGAAAGTGTTCCTACCCGAGTTGATATTGATACTGCTCAGGTTTTACAAGCACTTGAAACTGAAAGACAAGATGCTGTTACTCGTGTCGCGACCAAAGAAGACAAAACTTTTAGCAAGCCGGCTGATCCTCTCTCAATGGATGATCATAAAACAGAGGTTGCCCCAATCAATACCGAGGCCCCAAACCCGAGTCAAATGGATCGAGAGGCCTTGAGCAGAGAAGATACTGCCAAGTTAAATGTTCGTGATTTTGAAATGCTCACCGATATCAAAGATCGTCCTCAATCTACCCCACCTCCTCCACCTCGTACTGGGCAGGTTTCCGCACCTCCTCTACCTCAAAGCCCTCCAGTAAGTTATACGGTTCCATTTCATTCTTCTGTTCAACCACAGTCTAGAGCTGGCTCTCCTCAAATCAATAATGCTAAATTGAATCAGCCCCCCCCACCTTTTGCAGAATCACGTCAACCCAATCGGAATCATAAGGATCGACGTAGCTTTTCAGATGTGATTCGCTCACTTACTAGTAAGAATAAACCTTAAGCCAAAGCCTTTAATGACTCTTTCGACTTAGTTTTTGCACTTCTGTACGTAAATAATCGATTGCGGCCGCATGTCGTCGGGACACTGTTGAACGGTGTAATCCCATACGTTCTGTATATTTGGTGGCATTATCGCCCACACGACGTAAATCATAAATTGCAATAATAAGCTGTTGTTGTTCCAAGCTCAAGCCTTCAAACGCTAGACTTAGATATTGGCTGGCCTGTTTACTATCGGTTTGGTTCTCATACGGTTCGGCAGGATCTCCGTTTAAGGCTTGTGAAAGGCTTTCTGTCCAAAAATGCATGGCTTGAAAGTATAAAGAACGATAACTTTCTAAAAAACTTGGTGCAAATGCCTCGGCATCGTCATTGCACTTTTCATCCCCTTCTCGGTCGACTTCTAATGAATCCTTTTGAGATTGGAGCAAATGAGTATGCTTCGCTTGTCCTTGCGTTATGTTCAGCTCATCACTTTTTGGAATAGACTCTGATTTAAGCTTAGTTTTAGATTCTGATTCTAAACTTTGTTGATCAAAATCTTGGATATCTTGACTTCTCAAACTTCTACTTATGGCTCTAATCGACTTGCGACCTAATGGACTTAAGTCCGCAAGCCCGTCAAGTATAGCACCTCGAACTCTTTGTTTGGCAAAGGTAGAAAATAATACGCCACGACGAGGATCAAAGCGACCTTGGGCTTCCAAAAAGCCAAGCCATGCACAAGCAGTTATTTCTTCGTGTTCTGCTCGGGCAATGGCTGAAACTTTAAGAATTCGCCTAATCTCTATTTCAACTAGTTTTTGAAACTCCGGATCAAGCTGTTGTAAAGCAGTTTGATTAAGAGCATCTTGAGCTCTTCGTTTGCGAACCAAATCACTTCCTTAACTGACAAGTCAACAATATAAAAGGCTCTCAAGGAGTCTTTAAGTCACTCAAGAAAAACTTAGAAAAGATTCCCGAGAAATAAGATTCCCGAGAAATAAGACTCAAGGGAAAATCCCACGCTCTTCATATACTGTTTTAATGCGCTTCACACTATGAGATAAGGCTGCGGTACGATTATCTAAACCGTTTTCACGAGCAATAGATCTCATTGTGTTGTATGCCTTAGTCATCATTGTATGAAGACGTTGATCCACGCGTTCTCCTGTCCAAGATTCAGCACGTCGGTTTTGTAGCCACTCAAAATAACTAACGGTTACGCCACCAGCATTGGCCAAAATATCCGGTAAGAACATAACACCTTGATCAAGAAGGATTTGTTCACCCTCAAGATCAGTAGGACCATTTGCACCTTCAGCAACGAGTTTTACCTTCATCATTGGTGCGGTTTCGGCGGTAATTTGCATTTCGAGAGCGGCCGGAATAAAGATGTCTACCTCGGTTGAGAAGAAGGTCTCGCGAGAGATTTCTTCAGCCTTCGGATAGCCTTTAATCCCACCATGCTCTTTACTAAACTCTAGAAGTGCAACTGCATCAATACCATCAGCGCTGTAAATTGCACCAGTATGATCCATCACAGCTTTAAGCTTGCTCCCTTCTCGAGACAGAAGTTCTGCAGCATGATATCCGACATTACCAAAGCCCTGAACACTAAAGGTGGCAGAACTTAGATCAAAGCTAAACTCCTCAGCCCAAGCCTTAACGGCAAAAACCAAGCCTTGGCCAGTGGCTTTATTACGGCCAAGACTGCCACCAGAGGTAACTGACTTACCGGTCACAATGCCACGAACAGCATTCTTTTGACCTTGACCTACATTATTCATATAGGTGTCCATCATCCAAACCATGGTTTGAGCATTGGTACCCATGTCTGGTGCAGGAATATCATGGTCAGGCCCAATATTACTCCCTAAAGCATGAGTAAAGCGACGTGTAATACGCTCAATTTCTTGGGCACTGTGTTCCCGAGGGTTAAACTTGATACCACCTTTAGCCCCACCAAAGGGAATCTCCATCAGTGAACATTTCCAAGTCATCCATGCTGCCAAAGCCTTGACCTCATCAAGATGAACTTCATGGTGATAGCGAATACCACCTTTGTATGGACCCATAATGTTACTATGTTGAATTCGATAACCTTTAAAGAGTTGATACTCACCATTATCCATCAAGACTGGAAAGTTAACGATAAGTTCATTTTTGGGTTGAGAAAGGATGAGCTGTAAAGACTCATCTAATTTCAGAAATGAACATGCCTTATCAAGCTGCGCTTGAGCGATCTCATATACATTTTTCAAAGGATTTCCTCCATCCTACATCATCGGTTGATTCATGATACAATCTTGTCTAACTCGATGTGTAGGCCAATCATGTTTTGGTCTATACAAGCGTCATGATAAGCTAACATGGCGCTAGGCCTAAGGTACTGTGCACGTTATTTAATCCCACATACAATAAAAATTTATGCGAGCTTCAAGATGTCTACATTTTCATTGAACTCATTACTTAATATTATCCTTTTATTTTGTATATTTATATTTACAACAATCGCATTATCAAAGTCGGGAGATGCTAAACGCACTGCCTCTAAAATAAACTTAAGAGGCACTTCTAAACTTGAGGCTGATTTTTTTAGAGACTTAAAGCAAGGTGAATTGGGCCAGTGGTCGCTTGCTGATGCCTTCTTTATTGCCTCAGGGATTAGAGAGCAGTCTCAACTGAACCAAGCTCGTCAATGGTATGAAGGTCTGCTTAACGAGGCTCAAGAAGTACTCAGACCATATAAAAAGGTCGATGAACGAGCCGATCAACTATTACGCTGGTTACATAAGCGAGTTTTCCAAAGATATAAAGCCCAAGCAACCGATGCCTTTGATATCATTAAGACCGGAAAGTTTAACTGTTTATCTTCCTGCATTGTGTATGGAATGATCGGCGAAAAATTAGGCTTAAATATAAGAGGGATTGCGGTTGATCAACATGCATTTTGTCGTGTATATGCGCGTTCATTACCTAAAAAGATAAGCTCGATGAAAAGTCGTTCTGGTGGCTGGGATGTCGAAACCACAACGCCCTTAGGCTTTAATCCAGGACGTACGGTGCAAATTGATCGGGCAGTCGTGTCTGTTCCACGCAGTCGCTATCGTAATCGAAAAGAAATTAGTTTATTAGAAATGATCGGTCTTATTTACACAAACCATGTGGGGATGACCCGTGCTTATCCAAGCCATGAGGACCGCTTGCTCGCCTATCAAAAAGCGCATCTATTTTTTCCTCGAGATCCGGTCATTAAGCATAATATTTTGGCAGCGCATACCCAAGTTATTCAAGGGTATGCAAAACGTCGTCGTTGGCAAGGAGCTCAAGCCTTTTTGGAACAACTTGAAGAGTTTGACCTAAAAGATAAATACTTGAGTACCTTATGGATGCAAGTCGCCGAACAGCATCTTGACCATGCTTCATACAAGGGCTTAGAGGTAGCACTACAAGTATTAGCACAGTACAAGGAACTGACCCAAAAAGTGCCTAAAGCGACTTGGTTTTATCTAGAAGCACAATTATATGCCCGCTCCGCTACTCATTTGGATGATCGTTCGAGAACTGAAGAAGCGGATCAATATTTTACTAAGGCCTGTGCCAGTGGGCAAAAGGGAAATCAACAAAGGAATCGTGGATCATCCTCTGCTCAAACAGCTTTAACTCGATTGCGCTATAACTATTTAGTCTTGATCAAAAATTATATTATCAAGGTCTTTAATCAGCGAGATTTAAAAAGAGCTCAAAAACTATTAGCGATCGCCATGAAAACAAATCCTAATGATCGAGATCTGAGACAGTTGAAGCTTAAAATAAATCGTAGATAAGACCGGTCAAATCATAATTTAAAGCTAAATGCCTAAATCCTTAGTGCCTTAGAGATTTGTTGAAAACTTACCTACCGCAAAAGAAGGACCAAATAATAAGCTCCAAGGACTATGGCCTGCCCCCGCTCGAGTCGGTGCATATTCAAGCCATGCGTGTAAGTTAAAGGAAGCTTCAAAGGGTGTATTTGCATTCAAAACGGGTACAGATACGCCTAAGCCACCAATAAATGAAAGGTGAGGCTCTCCATCAATACCAGTGACGAGCATGCCAAAGTCAATACCTACGGGAAATGGCCGACCCTCTCTCCATAACCATAACAATCTTCCCAAGCCACCAGCACTCAATGCAACCGAGGAACGATCTTCTGCGCTAAAACCGTATCTAAATAGACCTGTGGGTAAGGAAGTACTTAAGCTTACCCCAAAGCTTCGGTCTCCTAAAACAACCTCATAACGAGATTCAGCACCTAAATCTTGCTGAGGCGCAAAATCATACTGAGCGCTAGAGTAATTATGCCCGACACCAATCTCCAAATGATCAAATTCTTTAGACTTTTTCACCGGAATCGCAATCACGATCTCGCCCACACCATGTGAGACAGTGACAACTCTTTTGAATTTCTCTCGGTCTTCGGTGACCAAAATATGCTGTTTCCCCGCGCTTTTAGGAATTCGATCTTTTCTGATGATCACTCGACAGCTGTGTCGACTCTCAAAAGGAATTAAAAAGACTTTACGCGGCGTAATTTCAATTCTTTCTTTTTGATTGGCACAACTGACATGCACAGCTGCTTCCTGTTTTTGGCTTCGGGTTAAAATAATCGGAGTATTCACCTTACGTAAAGTATATCGCGCTTCGGTTCTAAATGTAGCCAGCTCGATCGGTTCTTGGTTAAACTTTTGAAATGGTTCTGTCAGTAAGGGCTGATAACTCATGAGTAAGGGCACTTGACCCGAAGACCCTTGATCCGCAGTAATCGAATATTTCAGCCGAGTCTTGTTAACAGATAGCGACTTGCGTTCTGTTATGCTTTCTGACTTAGTTAAGCGTTTTGACGGTGTGGATAACTTAGGGTCCGCCAATGCTTGTAAATGGTAAAATCCAAGGTAAGATTTGGGGTTTAAAAGTTTGAGCCAACTTGGGTCTTCATAAGCAAGCGTCAGCGTAGCACTGTGGTTTGTAGGAATAAAATCGACCTCACCCAATTGCTTTATTTTAAGCCTTAATTGCTTGGGGTGATAAGTGTGCTTAATCGCAACATTCACCTTACCCAATAAGATCTCATCACTTTTTTGTTTAATCAAAGATATTTCTAAATCATTACCTTGGCTTGGTGTTTCTTGCAATAAAAGCTCAAAGTAACGCCAACTAGGGTCATCAAAGTTAAACTCCTGTCTAATATGGGAGCGGGTTGGGGGCCAAGTTTTTACTTTAATTGTTCTAAACTTACCTGCTCCACAACCACGAGCAATCGCTAATAAGAAACGATGATCCTTTATCCCACCCAGCAAAGGAATATTGGGCGTTTTTATTGAACATCTTCGCAAAGCAAGTGTCTGAGTGAGCGTGCGGCCATCTCGGGCAGACTCACTTATGTAAACCGAGCGTTTGAGTTTTAGCTTAATCTTGAGTCGAGTTCTTCTTGGATCGATCGAGAAAATCTCAATCCCTTCCCGAGTAAGCAAGCATTCGGCGCCAGTACAATTCACATCTTCAATAACATCAACAAGTGGAGTCGGAATAAAGACCGGTTCTTTGATCACACTGATTTCTTCTGTATTCAAAATGCGATTTGGCACTTCAAAGTCGACTTTATTTATCCAAAAAACTTGTTCAGGGTCCAACCCTTGTCCTTGCCCTTGAGCTTCAACTGCCAAGGTGGCAACAGCCTGATCATTGAGTAAGCCAACCTTTAATGAAGGTAGAGGCCCCATAAGAGTATCATTGCGATCTTCTCCTTCAGACTCATTTGTTCGCTGAGGTAAATTAGTATGTAAATACTGGGATAGGAGTTGATGGCTTTCTTCTACAGACAGCTTAATCAAACATTGCTGATCACCGCATTCCCTCATCCGTAGTAAGCGATCATTAGTAAAGATCGCAATTTTTAGAGGAGAACGAGCCCGTTTTGCCCTTTTTTGCTTTCTGATATTTCGCTTTTCTCTAGAACGCTTTCCTCTAGAACGCTTTTTATAAGTACTTGTGGTTAACTTAACCGAAAGCAAGCCTGATTCAACCCTTAATTTTGAGGCTACTTTTCTTAATCCTAAACCTCTTTTGCTTTGTGAGTCTGCATAAGAATTAGAATAAAAAAAAGCTGTGGTGAGCATAGCAAACAGGCATGTCACTAGTAAGTTAATTAACTGATCATGAGCTAAGTAATGCTTAAGTTTAAGTTTTATGATTTGGGTGCCTTAAGAAGGTTTTGAGGTTGGATTTGTAAAGCGGCAGCAATCGATGCCAAGGTACTTAAAGTAATATTACGCTCTCCACGCTCGATCGCACCAACATAAGTTCGGTGTAAACCACAGCGTTGAGCAAAACTCTCTTGGGTAAGTTTAAGCGATTTACGACGTTTCCTCAAGTTTTCCCCTAAATGTTGGTGAATTAATTCTCCACCCTCTTGATTCTCTTTCACCATCATAGCCTCCTTACATAAATCAATCATTTTAAAGCTTTATTACATAACAATTTTGGAGAATGCTTCTTTTATGTCTAATAATCAACTCTTGCAACAAATTCTATACAATGGTTTATTTATATAAATTAGGCATTTACTAACAAGGAGGCCTGTTTATTCTGTAAAAGTAAACGATATGTTTATTCAATAGTCTGAAAGCTTGAATATGCTATGCGAACTAAGTCATTAAATCGCTTCTCAGTCTTTGTGATGATTTGCGATTTTTACATAAGTCTTGGAAGAGTAAGCGGGCTAAATAGTGGGCTGAATCTGTTTGATTACTGTTAATATCAGCCTAACTTTAAATCATTAGCGTGCTCTAGAAATCGCCAAAAATTGAAGTTCGAGTCATTTCAAGAGGAATGTCATTACTGTCTAAGGTACTTTGTTCCTGTGGGATTCCAAAGGTATTGAAGGAATTAAGGCTTGGAGAGCGTTCCCCTGCATCACCGCTATCAAGGATAAAAAAGCCATCTTCAAAGCTAGCAATATCTTTACCATCACCAAAGCCCGGATCACTTTCATAGACTAAAGTTTCCTCATAAGCAGGAGCCATACGTCCACTGTTCACTTGTCTAAATTGACCAACCCCCTTTGTCGTTCCATCAACCTCACCGGTCATAAGTAGTTTTTTACCAACAGCCGTCTCAATGACAGATACTGCATTTGAAGCCCCCATACCTTCTAAGATAGGGCTATTAGGAAAGGCAAATAATTGCGGTGCCCGATCAGAGAATAGGGCTAAGATACGTGGACGTCCTTCTTCATCATCATCAATATATTCAAGGTCATTGAGATTTTGTAAACGAGAGCTTCCCTGCTCTGGTGGGGTGTACACACCTACAAAGTCCCCCTCTGTATCAAGCTTATATAAACTCGCATTACGAGAGATCCACACAGCAAAGCCTTCATTGATTCTCCAAATTCTAGAAATATCTTTCAGATTGATGTTTGGCTCAACCTTTCGCTCAAACTCACCATTGTTGGAGTACACATAAACAGCACCACCGGCTTCACCTTCTGGAGCAACAATAAAAATACGCCCATCAGCACCGATCGCCATACCTGTTGCATTATCTGCACCCTGCTCAGCTTGAGCAATAAACGTGCAGCTTTTTGTAACTTTAAAACCGACTTCATCTTGAGTGTATGCCTCTACACGATCACTATACAGCACCAAGAGTTGCACACCGGCTCGCGCATTAGGGCAACGATCATCAATGGTGCTTGCTACTGTCATATCAGTCATATCAGTCATAACAGCCATATCTAGCTCTGGTTCACTAGGACTTGAGTCGCTATCATCACAAGCATTCAACATCCCAAGAAGCATGAGCTGTGTACAAAAAAGGAAAAAGAATCTTGAGCTTAATAAACTTAGCTTTGCTAACTGAGCAGTGCCCCCCACTTGTCTAGTCATAACTATCCCCCTGTTATATTTAAAGAATTAATCAGTTTCAAAAGTTAAATCATACTTACAAAGTCTGTGATCTTAAAAAGATACCTAAAAGATACAGCATAGTATGATAAATAAAATGAGTATCTATAACTTAACTCAAGATTGAGCAACTCGAAATACCGAGCTAAGGCTTTAGCGATATTTTAAATCCAAAGTTGGCTTCTTCTTGCTTTTAGGTTTGGGTTGCCTATTGGATTTTGACTTTTTAGATCGACTTGATTTGCCCTTACTAGACTTAGGTCTTCTACGCTTTATTGTACGCTTTTTGTTAGGTGTTGATTGACGAGATGAAGATTCTGTGGTCGACCCCTTTTGCTTTAAGAGCTTCTTTAGTATTTGCTGGCTTAAGTCTTGTTGCTTTTGATCCTGTAAAACCATAACATTTTTAGGGCCTAACCAAGCTGAGAGCCTTTCGCCTTTGGTCAGTTGCAGAGGAGAGCCTTTAAACTCAAATTTAAGCTCTAAATCTTGCAAGAGCTTTCGTCCTTGTGGGTGAATGATCCAAAAGAGAGTCATTTCTTGTAGTACATCACGTGCTTGTATATGCTGACTATTCAAGCCAAGTTCTGGAAGGCCTAAGCGAAATAAACCATAGGTGAAATGCGCTGTATTCTTACTCCGAACAACAAAAAGATCATCTAGCGCAAGACTTCCACTTTCCCGATTATGTTTGGGCCAAGTGTTTCCACCCCACTGCCTAATAAGAAGCGGGTCATAAAGAGTGGCCCCTGGGCTTTTAAGGCAAGAAATTAACAGCAAATGATCATATGCTTGCTGGTGAGCTGTATTAAGTTGTGGTGTTTTAATCCATAACTGTTCATTTTGCTCATAAAGAACTTGGGGCCGATTTCGTCCTTGAGTCAAAATAGATAAACCATTTTCTCCTTGCATTAACTCAAGCTCAAGACCCTGTGCTTTTTTCAGACAGCTTTGTAATTCTGATGGCTGTGGTCTAGGAGCTGCATCAATCCACCATCTTAAAGCATGCTCATCAGCACTTTCTTCAAAGTGATCTTCTAAAGTAGAAGCAGTTTTATGCGAGTCAGAGGCATCAGAGTGTTCTGGTAACACTTCAAGGTCAGTTTTTTTTCCAATACTCTCTGGGCTCTGCGGGCTGATCCCATTTACATCCGCATTTATATTCTCTGAACGACTTTTAGACAGAAGCGAAGCATTATGCTGATTTGCATAATACCACAGGCCGGTTGAAAGCAAAGTAATGGTCAAGCAACTGAGCCAAAGCCAGCGATCGCTTGAGTTACGCCTTTGCCATAAGCGCTGTTGATCTTTATCCTTAACGGTTTTCGGCGTGCTCATTTCCGCAGCTGTGTAGTCCCTCATCCATCTTGCCATGATAATTGCCTCCCGGGGTGAGATCTACGTGAAAATGGTTATCATGCGCAGCATTATAATTAGGGGTCAAAACAATGTTAAAAATGCCTCGAGCATGCATCTGTTGACCAATCTCATAAAGAGCGCGTGCTGCTTCGGTTGAGAAAGTGGTTGTATCATGTTCCCAATCTCGAATGATATTATATTCTTGACCACTTGTGGTAAAGAAGGAACCTAAGTCGATTGCATCACCATAACCATGTCGGCTCAGCGTGCTTGTACCCGAAATCACTCTGCAATTATAAGTACCAATATGCCCCACTTCATTAATGCCATATTCACGAAGTAAGCCTGACAACTCATATACAGCCAACATCAACTCACAAGAGCCATATAAAGGCGTTGCTGAAGCGCTTTCGATATAACGATAAACTACACCATTGATTGGATTTTGTACACGAACAGCATCCGAGATTTCACAAGTCAAGCCATTACCAGCCGCCTCACTCTGATCTCCACGCACTTCAAACTGAACGCCTAAAGCGGCTAATTCTTGCACACAAGTAGAAGAACCATCCGGTGGTCTTACCGGCTCTGGTTCACCAACTTGTTCTGTCGGTAAGCAAACACCAAAGGAGACATCTGGTTCACCGGTACGAGGCCGTGTCACACAGCTATAACCAGGACGACAACCGGTGCCCTCAAAGGCAATATAATCACAGCGCTGTACACAAGCTCCGGGTCCCATCAAAACATTGTCTACACAGAAAGTCACCGGCATACCATCTTGGTCGGGACAAAAACGATCACATTCTTGTGTACACATCCCTCTCGGATAACCGCCATTTTCAGGCAGACAAAGTCCACCACTGTAGGCACAATCACTGTCACGGCCACACGGGCCACCAATCCATCCTGTGTTCACCATTGGGTCAGGAGGTAAAGGCGCTTCTGTACCGGCCATGTCTGTACCGGCCATGTCTGTACCGGCCATTTCCGTACCGGCCATATTTGTACCAGCCATGTTTGTACCGGCCATATTTGTGCCAGCCATGTTTGTACCGGCCATTTCCGTACCGGCCATTTCCGTACCGGCCATAGGCTCTATCATCGTACCCGCTAAAGGGATTTCTACACCACCTAGCATCTCAACACCGGCCATCACTCCTGAATCTGGAATAATAATGGGTGGATCTTTTTTAGGATCTTCTTCAGCACAAGCAAAGACCAAGCAGATCATTCCAATGCAAGTTAGACTTTTCGAGACCATGGTAAAGATTGATGTTGGTGATGCTTTCATAAGAACTCTCAAAAAATGGAAATGACTGTCATAAAGTCATTGAGAAATCGTGAATAGATATGGTGACTATTGATATTAGCGTTAAACAGCAAAGAGAGTAGTAAAAAAACGAGTTACTGTCTACTTCGAGTCGTCGATCAAGCTAGTTTACTTCTGCCTAATGAATATTTTCAGTCAATACTGAACTTAATGGAGTGATCTTCCAGCGTGACCTAAGTTGTTCAATTTCTTGCTTTGCTTCACTTAAAGTCGAATCAATTAAATCTTGATCAAGTTGGTGATGAAGCTGTTCAATAATCATTGACCACCTTTCATTCTTCAGCTTTTCAAAGGTGAGCCCTAAAGAAGTAGCCCATCCTTTTGCCATAGACCAAGAAGCCAGCGAGGCCTCTCGTTCGCTTTGATAATAATAGACTGCAGAAAGTTGTTGGTAAATCATCATAATATTTAAACGATCTCTGGCACCAACAACCACCTTTAGGCTTAATTCTAAACCAAGACGAGTTTCTTTGGCTGAAAATAGATCGGGAATAGACTGTAATTCTAGTTCAGAGCTTTGTGTCAGTTCTTCAAGTCTGATATTCACTTCACTTCGCCAATATTGCCATGCGAGCCATGAGCCTATATCGCGATTTTGCTGACTTTGAATCAAAGCTTGGCTCAAGGGAATAGCAAGTTGCTCAAGATGATTTTGCAAGGATAAAGCGTCTGCTAAATTCGTTTGAGTCAGCATTGCATAAAGTTCATGAATACTATGTAAAATAGAACGCGATAAAGAAGAATCTTCTAGTTGCTTTAAGTAAGGTAAAACCGAGTAATCTTGAGCAGAATCATGGCCCCAATCATGTTTATCCGCCTTGAGTATAAGACTAGCGAGTTCGAGGTTAAGAGTACCTACAGCACTTTTTTCATGCATTTTTGAATCGTTAGATTCTTGCTCTGACTTATGATCCTCTGAACTTAAACTTGGATTTAAGCTCTGCCAAAGTCTCATTGCTTGCTTCATTTGGCCACTCATCGCATATAATTGACCCGCCCTAAATCGTGCCCGCCATGCGACCTGTGGGACCAATAAACTCTTAGCGACCTTTTCGGCATTTTTTAAAGCAGCAAGTGCCACAGTTAATTCTGAGTCTAAAAGTTTAGCTTCGGCGAGTAGTAATGCAGAATCACTTGCTTCTTTGGCTAAACGAGTGGCTTTAAGTAGGTGTAGGGCTGTTTCTAATGATGATTCCGCCATTTCGGCTCGTCCATCTTTGAGAGCAATGCTTCCTAATAAGTGAAGAAATCGACCAGCAAGCTGTGGTTCACGCAAGCGCTCAGCAGCAGCGGCTGCAATCTGTAAAGCATGTAAAGTCTCGTTCCAATAGCCCTCTTGCGGTCCACGAGCCGCCCAATCAAAGCCCAAACCACACAATGTACTCAAAGCAAAAGCATGAGGCGTTTTATGAGTGAGTGTTTTTTGGATGCGCCGCAGACTCACCAATGCCTGCTTTAAGTCGCTATAAGGCTCAGTTTGCCCAAGATAGTCTCCTCGCCCTCGTAAACGGGATAAGCGCTGCAGTGCATGAAAGAGAAATAAACGTTGATGTGGATTATAAGTTTGTTCGATAGACTCTACCAAAGTATAGGCACATTGATGGGCTCGTCGTCCTCCTTCGATCATAGCGGCGCGCCAAAAAAGAAGACTTGGTGGTGCATATAAAGCACCTCCAATGGGGCAGTCTCCTACTTCAACCCAACCACTTGCTTTGAGTAAAGCACTTAAACTATCTTCATGTTGCTTAGTCGCTAAAACAAGAACTTTTATGGGGGCCAATGGACCTAATAAAGCAGCAAAAGCATCAAGATCACTCATTTGATCGCTTGGTTCGCTATTGGGTGGCTTTTTTATGCTCATTAAGCATCTTAGATAATCATGATCAAGCAGCTCCGCTTGCGTTTGACAAAGCCAATCCGGCAAGTGATTAAACCGCTCTGCTAATGTGATTGATTGCTTCTGCCAAAGTTGATCTAAGTCAATCTCAAAGATATGCTTAAACTGTGCTTTGATCTGCGCAGATAAGCTTTGTTTAGTTTGAGTCTTTTCACTTACTCTTTGTTCATCAGCTGTCCAAATCATCAGAATAGGTTTAAGTGGTGATTGACTTAAGCACTCAGCAACTCGCCAGCGTGCTAATCGCCCCTGATAACTGAGATCATCAATAAGTAGAATCGGTTCAATTTCTTCTGAAGTATGAAAAACGCCCAACTCCGTAAACTGACTATAAAATGAGCAGGGCAGATTTTCTGCAAGCAAAAAACGTCTTATGTAAGCTAAACTTGCGCTTTTCCCCTTACCCTTGATAGATAAAGCGACCGTAGCTTGGCTAGAATCTAAAAGCTTTTGCTGGGTAAAAGAGTCAAGCAAGGATGTATAACAAGAAAAAACCTGTTCCAAAGACTCTTTTAGACCTAACTCAACCCAATATTTAAGTTTGACCGAGGGAATTGTCACCCAAAGTTCTTCTTCTTGTATACTCACACCCTCGCTTAAAATAGCGCTCCATTTGAGCCATAATTGAGCAACTTCAGCCTCACTTAACTGACCCCAAGGATTCATCTTTAAGTAGTTTGTGATCACTTGAGAAATTAATAACTCTTGGCTTATTCTATCCCCTTGTAGGGCTGTCTCTAGCTGGGGAGAGTAACTTGCTTTTTCAAAGCTGTAATAAAGCGCTTTTTCTTCTTTTCGCTCTTCTTTTAGCCCAGAGTATTCCTCAAGTGCCTTCGATAAGCTCATCTTGAGCGCTTGGCTTAAACTGTGTTCTTGGCGAACTTTAGAAAGAGCTTGAGCGGTTGGTGAGTATTTAATAAGTCGATCAAACAGTGTGGTCCAATCATGTTCTTTCAGACTTTCCTGCGTTTTCAGACTGTCCTGAGTCATCTTTACTAATTCACTTTCGGAAATGTTTTTTAAGTGGCGCCAAAGCTGGTGGTTGAAGACATATTGGAGAGCGACTTCGAACTCAAGAAAGCGCAGTTAGCTTTCATGATGTAAGGTGTTCCAAAAGTCCTCATCTTCGGTCAATCCCATTGAGTTTAACTCTATATGAACTTGCGCTCTTAATGTTTCAATATTTGTACTTGAACTTAGAGCCAAACGCTTTAGGTCTTCTAATTCAGGTTTGTAGCGCCATAGATCTTTTTCAGCACCTAAATGCTTGGATGTTAAGCGGCTAACTTTGATTCGACAAGAACCCCATTGAGTTTCAAGTGTCAAAAACCTTCGCTCAAGGACTTTGCGTTCCATACGCTGTTTTCTACACCCAATACTTGTGCTGTAAAAGAGCAGTGTTTCCTCTATTTTTTGAGCCTTTTGATCAGAGCAGAGCACGCTCAACATACAACCCAAGCGATTCTTTTTCATGGTAATCGGGCTCTGCCAAACATCCAATGCACCGGCTTGGAATAGTTGCTCTGTTGCCACCGCTAAATCCTCGGCCCGCATATCATCAATATTACTTTCATACAGCCAACATGAGGTCGTAGGCAGGTCTAAGGAAAAAGACTGCTGTGGCTTTTGATGATCTTGTAGATCTGTTGAATACGTAAATAAGCGTAATAGGTTAGGTCGATCCTTTAAGTCCCTTTCGCCAGCTCCAAAACCGATCGCTTTTATGGGATAAACCGGTAAGTGAGAAGTCACTTCTTGGGCCCAGGCCTTAAGCATAGCTGCTCCGGTAGGCGTCACTAGTTCAACCTGATAGGGACTTGTACAGGTTTTGATTCCTTCAAGGATAAAGGCAGTGGCTGGAGCAGGTAAAGGCATTGTTCCATGTGCACAGCGAACCCAACCTCTATTCACCGGCGGTGGCGCAGAGATAATCTCAGTAATATGAAGTTGATCTAGGCACCAAGCCGATCCTAAAACATCAATGATTGAATCAAGCATCCCCACTTCATGAAAATGAACTTTCTCTACCGAAATCCCGTGCGCACGACTTTCTGCTTGAGCAATCACTTCAAATACTTTGATCGCTCTATCTATTGTATTTTTTGTCAGTTTAGACTCAAGAATCAAAGACTTGATTTCTAAAAAGTTTAAGCCATGGTCATGATCGTGCGTATGGCTATGTTCATGATCATGCGTATGGGGATGTTCATGATCGTGCGTATGGGGATGTTCATGATCGTGCGTATGGGGATGTTCATGATCGTGCGTATGGCTATGTTCATGATCCGTACTTATATCCTCAACTTTTTCTTCACCCCAAGGCGTAAGGACTCTCAGTTTTTTACCGACTAAACCATGCTTACTACAGGGCTTTAATGATAATGACCATGAGGGTAAGTCTAAATGACTTAAAGCCTGTTCTAATCGTTGTGGATTAACTTGATCTGCGTTCCCCAAAGCGTCTGCAAGATCAAACAAGGCGCCTAAAAACATATCGCCGGCAATTCCACTAAAGCAGTCAATATAAAGACTTTGTCCACTCATGGTACTCTCTTTGCTTTTACTCAAAGTTTATTTTCGATTAATTTGGGCCGCTGAATACGCTGCTCCAAAGCCATTATCAATATTGACCACTACGACCCCCGCAGCACAGCTGTTAACCATGCCTAATAAAGCTGTGACGCCACCTAGATTTGCGCCATATCCAACACTTGTAGGTACGGCAATCACCGGACAATCAACTAGGCCTGCCACAACGCTAGAGAGTGCACCTTCCATACCAGCACATACAATGATCACATTCGCTTTGCGTAGCGTTTCTAAGTGACTTAATAGACGATGAAGCCCCGCTACTCCAACATCATTAATACGCTGAATTTGATGGCCTAAAAAGTCTAAAACACAGCTTGCTTCAGAGGCAACGGCCCCATCACTGGTACCAGCTGTTAAGATCAAAATGAGCCCTCGACCTTGTTGAGTTAAGGGCTCTTTACGCCATATGAGACAGCGAGCAGCTTCAACATAAGTTAATTGCTCCAAGCTCGGTGCATGTTCTTGTTGGACCCAAAGACTTTTCACCGCTTCGGCGATTTCTTTGGAAACGCGAGTACAGAGTGCCATGCCCTGTGCTTGCACAAGTGTGAGCATAATCAAGGTGATTTCTTGAGCGGTTTTGCCCTCTCCAAAAATGACTTCACCTACACCTCGACGGCTTAAACGATCTAGATCAAGGTGAGCAAACTCAAGGTGAGCCGAGTTTACATGTTCGGAATTATCTTTATCACTCATATTGCTTCATCCATATTCACTTGTTTAATTTAAACTCATTATACTTATCATTAACGATAAGTCTGACCCATATTTCGTTGAATATCGGTCAGATCTCGGTCAGAGATCACGCCATCTTGATCGACATCAAGATGCTGTGGAAATATAGCATCAAGAGTATTTAGACTCTTACCACGCTCAAATAATACGTCAAGGGCATCCTGACCATCAACTACACCATTTAAATCAACATCATCCGGATGCTGATTAACGATGATTCTTGGGGTTGTGATTTGCGGGTCAATTAACCAAGCGCTATCAGAATGGATTAGCTCTTGTTCAGGAAGCCGGTCAATATAAGCTTTGATCATTTCTCCCCAAGGTTTATAACGATAAACCTCAAGAAAATCATTAGCTTGATGACCCGAGACCAGCAGGGCACTATTCATATCATCAATAAAGCGTGCTTCAACTGTGATTTGATCACGAGTGGTCGCTCGAAAGTAGCGCTCGATATACTCATCAACATCAAAACCGGTATACTCTTCTTTGGGATTCATCGTGTTAAAGCAAGTAAACATATCATCTGCCGAAATAAATAAGCCTCGCCAATACTCAACACAAGCTCTTAACTTTTCGGTAAAGTCGTCCATTCGTTGATAAATCCCATAGACCAATTGTGCTCCCCTAAAATAAACAATTTCGGTATACCAAGGCTCACCACTAATAATGTCGCTCGCTACTGGTACCTCTGTGCTAGGTTCTACTTCAAACATATAGCTGTAATAATTTTGCCAACGATTAAGCCTACCATCTCCGCCGAGTTCTTCTAAGGCTCTAATTGAACTAAACTCAGCCATCGCTTCGGATAACCATGCCTGTCCTAAGATCTGTACTGGCGTTAAACGTACCATATTATAAAAGTATTGATGAGCAACTTCATGATAAATTGTGGCGATTGGATTGCTCCAAGCCCTCAGCGCTTGTTCATAGTCCTCTAGCCAAAAAAACCACGGTAAAAAGATCTGCGCTTGCGGGCCTTTGGCAACGCCTGCTTCTTCAGTCAGTGGATATGCGCCTAAGCGTTCAAAAGGAAAAGGGCCATATAAACGCTCATACACCTCAATCACCTCAGTCATCGCTTGAGCAATAACACTATGATCGATTGCGCCAAGCGTGTTGGGCGGATCAAAAATCTCAACTCGTCCATCAATATTGGTTGGATAAGTAGCCCCCAAACCAAATACAAAGCGATCACTGTTGATTTCGGTTTGATAAGTCCAAACCCCAGGACGGCCGCTGTTAGGCCTTGATAACACTCGACCTAAACCAACAGGATGCTGACCGGATAGACTAGGAATTACAGTGGTGACTTTAAAAGAGTCATTGCGGAATGAAGTACCACTTAAGGGAATATAATATGAGGTAAATAGATGTGAGAGTTGCTCACTAGAATAGGCGGCTCTAGGAAATTGCAAAAGCTCACTCCAATCAAGCACAGTACTGAACTCTAACATGGCTTGTTCGCCGATATTCAAGGTTTCCGGAAGGCTGACTTGTAAAGAACTATAATTAGGATATAAGATTGTGGCCTGTTGCCAAGATTCTCCGTTTCTAGAATAATTGATCGTCAACGTATCTAGATCAGGCCCTCTAAGAAATAGCGAAAACTCACTCAAATCATCAATAACTGCGGTAAAATACATTCTCACAGTTGCTGAGCTTGGAAGTGTATCTATAGTATCAAAAGTAATGTTTACCTCAGTGATATCTAGGTCGCTCACACGCTCCGAATACGCTTTTTCTTGATTGGGAATCACAAATGCCTCGGGAAGTCTTTGGGGAAGTTGTTCATTAAGAAACTGCTCAAAAAGGCTTTCTTGGCGCATCATATCTTGGTGGCTTGGCACATGGGGTTGCGCATATCCTTGCAGACTATTGAACCAAGAAAATAATAAGCTGATCCCAAGGCTAAGCAATAAGTTCATTCGCTTTATGCCTTTCATAATAACTCTCCCAAAATAATCGAAGCAGAGCTCCATGTGGCATTTAACCTTTGGTTATTTTGTCCGCGTAAAGAGTGAAAACGATTAGGCAGGGTAAAACGCATGGCCGAGCGATCGCTTGGATCTAAAATCTTAAATCGTAAAGTCATCAAACTCTGTCGAGAACTTTCCACATCTGTTGCTAAACGTCCATGATACCAAAAAATCCGTCCGGAGATCTCTCCTCTTAAAGCGGCCATTTCGGCCGAGGGTTCAGCGGTCATTGAAATAAAATCTAAGCGATCTATCGGATAGTTTAAGTGAGCAGCTGCCCCCCATAAACCTGTACTTGACCAGCCTTCGCCACGATTGGACATACTTGGATTACGGGCAATAAAGGATAACCATAATTCTATACCGGCTGGCGTTTCTTTAAGCTCAGCTTCCATAATCACAGTCGCTTCCGGTTCATCTAAAATAACTTCTAATTGATTTGTAAGACCCAAGTCGCTTGTTTGTCCGATCATTTGGTCCACTATGGCCATATCAGACAATCCCATATCTTGGGCAGAATAAGTTTGATTAGGGCCTCTATCCCTTTGGTTGGGATTCTCAACCAAGACCGGAAAAGGATCAGAATAACGTTCATCACTTAAAGTAAGCACTAAATACCGTTCTCCTCCCACAAGATCTTGCGGTAATTGAGCGGTAATCACAGACTTGTCCCAAGTTTGAATCCTTAAATTCCGACCGCTGATCGCAGCAGAACCATTTGCGCCAAAGCCATGCCCCAATACAGTCATCAGTCCACCGGCTCTAAGTGTATTTGGTTGCACCGAACGAATCATCAAACTGGGAACGGCTTGCTCATCAATACACGAAAATAAAAATAAAGACAGCAAGGATAAGCTGACTACTAATATGGACACTCTTTCATCACTGAGTTGCTGTTTTGGTTTCATAAGTACCTCTATCTGCTTTATTCCAAAGACCATTCTATCAAAAGAGGTGCGCGCTTTTCATCCTGATGGCCAACCCAAGGTAAGGTTTTGGGCTCTACAAAGGGTGAACTTAATGAACCCTCGGAAGCATAGGCTAAATCAATAATGCTTGCTTCAGTCAAGGCATGATCTCGTTTTTGCTTATTCCTTTGCTGACCCTTTTGATGTGTATCTTGCCACTTGTTTAAGCGCCAACGCCCCCACTGCTGCGGATCAGCTTGCTGAGGAATAAGACTCACAAAATGCTTGGATAGCTCAGCCACTGAAAAACGCTGAAAACGATAGTTCACCAATGAGTGTGGTTTGCTTTCTGGTGGATTCACTCGCCAATCTCCTAACATTAACCAAGGTGGTTTAAATCTTTGGGCAAGAGGCTCTTGCTTTAAACTTTGTAAAGCCAAGGCACCGGCTTGATGCTTATGGCGTGTATCAGCTAGCTTTAAATGTAGGATTTGTAAGCGACCTTTATCTTGAATAGATGCTTGCTTATTTATGTGATGAGAGACTGGATTTTGCTTCAAGTCTGAACGTTTGATTTCCAAAGCAAGGACAGCTGGTTGCCTATGTAAAATCCGTTGTGGCCAAGGTCCGGGCCTTGCAGGTAAAGCCCAGCGCTCCGCTTTAATCTGTAGTGAATTGCATTGACCTATAATTGCTGTCCATAAACCATGCTCGTAATTTTCTTTACCGGCGAACTCACCCCAAAGCCAAGCATAAATATCAATGCCCATATCTTGTAGCCAAGAGATATAGTGCGGTGTATGCCATAAGGGAGCATAAGCCCAACAGCCTCCCGCATTGAGTAAAAGAGGCTTAAACCAATGCATATATCGAGGTTTTAAACCCTGAATATTAAGGATAACTGCTTGTTTGTGTTTTTGGATCGCACTTTCTAAATATGCCAAGATCTTGGGGATTTCTTTGTCGGTGATTCCTTCCAAATCCCAAGAATAAACTTGTATCTTTTGAAAGTTTAACTGCTGAAAGTTTAACTCAGCCGCTTTAGATTCGCTATCAACCGGTTCTAAGCAGTGTACTTTGAGTGCTTCAACCGGCTTAAAAGATGACTTCAAGCTTGCTATTAGACCAAAATATCCAAGGACTAAAACCAAGATCATTATAGAAGTTTTATTTAGTTTATTCACAAACGACTCGCCCACCTTTTTAAGCTTGCTCACTTATGATTGTAGCAAAGCAGAGATCGGAGAGCTTGTCTATTTTTTCAGTTTAGATGGTTACTAGCAGTAAGCTTCAGAAACGAATCATAAGAATCAATCAGTGACTATTTCTTGGCCTCTTTGCTTGGCTTACCACGTAAACTTACCGCAATATATGCACGAGCAGCTTCGGCTCTTGCATGAGGCTTGCGCTCATTTTCCATCTTCTCTTTAACTTCGGCAAGTAGGTCAAAAGAAGCAAAACGTCGCATGGCAGCAAAGGCAACCGCTCTTACTTCTTCATCTCGGCTCTCTAGGCCCTTACGGTAAAACTCCATGCCTTCAGCTTTTACATGATCTGCAATCAGAGCTAGAGCCCGAGCGGTAATCTTGGCTTCAGAGCTTTCGTTGAAAATATTGATAAGATCATCTTTGGCCTTAATCCCTCGCTCGGCAAAGATATCCATTGCCGTATTTGCTAAGTCACTGCCTCCTTGCAGTACCATGACTCGATAAAACTCAGAGGTGATTTTTGGGTTTTCAGCAAACACTTTAAGATGCTTAGGCTCAAGCCATTGTGCCGCGCTCTTAAATTGGCGCTCTAACTTGTCACTACCGGCCGCTAAAAGCGCTTGCCACACTGTAAAGCGAATATCGATTTCCTTATCGTTACGACGCTTTAGGTTTAGGTATTTTTCAAGATCTTTTAAACTTGGATTTAGCTTAAGAATCCCAGAAATTGCTAAGCGTCTAAGCTCTGGTTCAGGTTTACTTACATGAAAGCGAAGTGTTTTTTCTGTCTCGGCTGTTCCCATCTTAATCACACCTTTTAGTAGTGCTTCCTTAACAGCTAAACTCTTACGCTCTTTGTTGAGAAACTTGTGAAAGTCTGCTTCATCGCCCGCTTCTGCCATCAAGGTAAGTGCTTCTGCGGCAGCAAGACGTAAATCATCATCACCATTAATCAAGGCCTGAATGATTTTAGGTCGAGTTTGACGAGCCTTTAATGAGCCAATCGCTTTAATCGCCTCTAAGCGACTAATGTAGCGTGGTTGCTCGATCATTTCCTCTAAGATTTGCATCGCAAAAGAATCGCGAGTATCACGAACCCAATCTGCTAACCATAAAGTCGCCGGTGCGGCCTCTTCACGATTTTGCAGTTCAATCATCATTTCTTTAACCGCTTTAAGAACTTCATGATCACGACAAGCTCTTAAACCTTCCCAACCCATAACGCGAATTTGAGCATTATCGAGGTCGGCATTAACGCGCCCTTTCTTATTTTTAACCGCCACAGCTAAAGTATCTAAAACTTGCGTCACCATACCACGTTTTGACAGCATATTGGCAAGTCTCACACGGCGAGGAAAGTCTGCTTTCTTTTTGCGATTTCCGGCGGCCTTTTGGTATTCCTTATAAAGACCTTTGGTAATCTTAGCGGCTTCCTTACCACTCACACGATCAATCCACAGCTGAGCAACTTCACCAACCTCACCCTTCATACCCGCATGACTCAAAGCCCAAGACTTAGCCTGTGGATATTGCTTTTCACGTAGATGCGAAAGAGCAAGTGTATGACCCTCACTTCCAACTGGCAGTTTTAGGGCTGCCTTAAGTACATTCCAGGCTTGTTTTCCGCCCATACTGATAAAGTGCTTGCGTGCTTCGTTTTGAGCATAGGCCTCGCCTTTTTTAAGAGCGAGTTTCCACATTTTGGCCAAGTTACGCTTACCATAATGCTGCGCAATAATCTTCTTGCCGGCCTCATGTTCATTAACCTTGTTGGATAAGAATAACTTTTCTACCTCTGACTTGGCGGCTTTCAGACGTTTTTTATGGTCTTTTGGATGGTTTAAGATTTCACTCAAGCCAGCAAGCTTAATCTCAAAATCAGCTGCCTTTTCTGCTTGATTAAGCGCAGCCTCTCTGTCCTCACCACCTAGCTCAATCAAGCCTTTCACTAGGGCTAAGCGAGCGGCTGCGTTATTGGTTCCCTCTAAAGCGGTAAAGATGGCCTTGGCCCCTTGTTTAACTTCGGGATTAATTGTTTGCACAGGCACTTTTTTCTTGGACTTACGCCGACGTTTAGCCGAAGCCTCTGACCAAGATAAACTTAGAACTAAGCCTAAACTTAGGCACATCACCAATGCCTTTAAGGTTATAATCTTAGTATTATGGGAAACATTAGTCATAGTGAGTGACCGAGTTTCAGTAGAGCTGATCATCATCTCAAGATTTCCTTTCATGAGCTGTATTTACTAATTCTGTCATATCAAGCCTTATCCTAAAGATCTAAATAAAGATGTAAGTAAAGATGCAAGTAAAGATCTTAGGCCTAGCGCAGTTCATAAGTGAAGCGAGCAGTCATTTGCTCAAGATACTTAAAGTCACAATTGGCTCTGATTGCAACTTTCTTCCAATAATCTTCTATGATTCTTCTTTTATTCTGCTCATAAAATAGCATTACGGAGTCATTTAAGAGGCTAAGTATATACGTTTAAAGAGCTCTTTTTTAAAAAACAAGCATCATAAATGTCATATTTATGGCAAGTTGATCGTTAAAATAAGCGATACATCTACTCTCATCAAAGTTTATCGTCATGGACAAACTATGAGTCAAAGCCAGCAAGCAAATAAAATCTCACTATTAATTATCGATCCACAAAACGACTTTGTTGATCCAAATGGAGCTCTTTCTGTCTTAGGAGCCGCTCAAGATGCCGAAAGGCTTGCTCATCTTATCCAGCGATTATCAGCAAAGATTAGCTCGATTTCAGTCTCTTTGGACAGTCATCAAAGATATGACATTAGTCACCCTCTTTGGTTTTATGACCACAACGGAGAACCCCCAGCTCCTTTTACAGTGATTACCGCAGATGATCTTAGTCAGGGCAAATGGTTTACTCAAGAAGCTGTCGCTGAACACACTCTGAGCTACTTAAGAACTTTGGAAAGTCAAGGCCGCTATCCTCATGTAATTTGGCCTGAACACTGTCTGATTGGGAGTGAGGGGCATGCGATTTACCCTGTCATCCAAGAAGCCTTACATGAATGGTCGGCTCGTCCTTGTCGTCTTGATTATATTTACAAGGGACAAAACCCTTTGACGGAACATTTTAGTGCTGTGGCAGCCGAAGTACCGGTTGCCCATGATCCACAAACTCAAGTCAATCATGATCTAATTAGGGAATTAAAGCAAAGTGACCAAATCTGGGTTGCCGGCTGGGCGCGCTCACACTGTGTAGGAAATACCTTAAGAGATCTCTTTAAATGGGGTGGGCAAGAATTCGCTCAAAAGACTCTTATTATTACCGATACCATGAGTGATGTCAGTGGTTTTGAGGCACAAGGTGAAGCGGTCGTCAGAGAATCTCTTGACTTAGGCGCTCGTCTCACCGAGGTTCATCAATTGATCCATTAAACTCTATTTGGTTTACTCCCTCATTGGGTTTAATTCTGCGATGACTTTTTGATCTATTGATGACTTTTTGATCAAGGACTACACACTTTATGGCCGATTCTAATCATCTACTCATTCCATTCTTAGATAACCCTTGGCTTTGGCTAATCATTGCCTATGTGTTAGGTGCGCTTCCTTTTGCTGTCTGGATTGGGCGTAGAGCCGGCAATGATCCTAGAACGGGTGGTTCAAAAAATCCCGGAGCCTCTAATGTTGCTCGTACAGCCGGGATGAGATGGGGCTTGATCACACTGATTCTTGATGCTTGTAAAGGTGGCTTGATTCCGAGTCTCATACTTGGTGGCTATCTCATCTGTAATCCTCAGCAAATACAAGGACAAGACACAGCAGAAATGTTGACTAGAATCTCTTGGCATTCCGGTTTAGAGGAATGGGCTGCCTTTGCTGGAGTCAGCTCCGTTTTAGGGCATATCACTTCTCCTTTTTTAAACTTTAAAGGAGGGCGTGGTGTAGCCACTGCTCTTGGGGTTATGTTTGCGCTTCATTTTGGCTTGGCAAGTCTATCTGTTTTTGTCTGGTTGACTGTACTGATGCTTAGCCGAACACCAGCATGGTCGAGCTTAGCACTCTCGGCGTGTTTTATTATCTTTAGTCAAGCGACAAATGTCAGCGATAGTGTAAGAATTTTTTCGGTCTGTGCTGCCACTCTCATTGTGGTGAGACATTGGACGCATCTGCAAAAGCTCTATCGCTCATTCGCCAAGCCATAAAGATCAAGATAAATATGCTAAGAAGAATCAAGCATCCAAATCAATCCTAATTTGTAATTCACTAGACCTCACCTAATAAGAGACATCACATTGACTAATGCACTTTCTAGCCTACGTATTGCAGAGACCCCAATTGCAGTGTTCGACTTTGAAACAACCGGACGTTCAACAAACTATGGTGCTGAAATTGTTGAAGCAAGTGTAGTTAGAATTGAACCTGATAAAGCGCCTTATGTAGCCTTTGATTCTTTGATCAAACCACAAGGAGCAATGCGTTGCACAGAAATCCATAAAATCCGAAGCCGCGATGTTCGAGATGCGCCAAGCTTTGATGAAATCGCACCTGCTTTGGCTAAAGCTTTATCCGGTGCTTTATGGGTGGCCTATAATGTGTATTTTGACTTAGGTTTTGCACAACATTCCTTTGCTAAATACAGAGGTTTTGAACCACAGAGCCCTTACTTTTGTGCCGCCAATGCACGCTCTCTTTTAAAGCTAGGTAAAAGGTCTAAACTGAGCCAAACTTGTGAAGATTTTGGGATTGAATTCAAGGACGGGCAACATATTGCTATTTATGATACTTGGATGACAGCTCGTTTAATGCAAGTTTGGCTCGAAAGAATGTCTTATTTGGGTCTTGAACATTATGGTGACTTGGAAACTTTGGGTTCTCACAAATATTTGCAAAGCTTTAACTTACCTTTGTGGGAATGTCCTACCAGCTTACAAGAACTTGCTGAAGACTCCTTTGCTTTGCAAAAGTCACGTTATGCCATTGATAAAAACCAAACCGGACAAGATCCAAGATTATTACCTCCTTTAAGTAAGGAGCCCCCGTTTTTTTTTAAGTCGGATCTAGACAAATCTTCAAAGTCTCAAAGATCTGAGCCTAAAAGATCAAAGCATAAAACATCGAAAGATCAAGCTTCTATAACGGCTCAAACAGACTCTAACGACCTTAAAAAACACAGCACAGAAGAAACTCCAAGCCATCAGCAAACAAGCGTAGCGGATATTGGTCCAAGCAAAACCTTATTTAAAACAAAGCAGGATCTTTTTAATCAAAATCAGGAACCAAACTCATCTAAACCAATCGCTGAAGGGCTTGAAAAGTCACTAAAAAGCTCTCCGCAAGGATCAATCACCTTAAGACCTTATCAACAAGAAGCGATTAATGCCATTTTAAGCGCACGTCGGAGCGGGATTAAACGCATGGTAATAAGCTTACCAACCGGCGCCGGTAAAACAGTAATCTTTTCTCATTTAGCTTCTATGGCACAACGTCGTGTTTTGGTACTTGCCCACCGAGAGGAACTGTTGAGTCAAGCGCAAGATAAGCTACAAAAAGCATTGGGAGATCGAGGACTTGTTGAAATTGAGCAGGCACAAAGCTATGCCTCAAATCAGGCCAAAATTGTTGTGGCCTCCTTGCGTTCATTGCATGCTGAACGCTTAAAGCGTCTTATTGGTGATGCACAATTTGGTCTGATTATTTATGATGAATGTCATCATGCGGTTGCAGAAGATAATCAGCGAATCCTAGAAGAACTCGGTGTTTTTGATGCAGACTTTGAGGGCACTCTTGTAGGCTTTACCGCGACCACGCAACGAGCGGATGGCCTTGGCTTAGATGAAGTCTTTGAAGAACTCGTTTATTCTCGTAATCTTCAAGACATGATTAATGACAAGTTTTTAGTCCCATTGCGAGGCTACCGAATTTCAACCGCGGTTTCTTTGGAGGGCTTAGAAGGGCGTGGAGATTTTCCGCTTGAAGAACTTGAGGAACGCGTTGATATTCAAGAGCGTAATGGTTTAGTGGCCAGAAATATACAAGAGTTTGCCAGAGATCGACGAACGATTTGCTTTTGTGTCACCGTAAAACATGCAGAAAACCTAGCCCAAACTTTACGTTCCTGTGGTGTACCGGCTGCTGTCATTCATGGCGAAATGAAGGGGAAAGAGCGTGCGCAAGTCTTACAAGATTTCCGCGAGGGCACTCTACAAGTCCTCACCAATGTTGGTGTACTTACCGAAGGTTTTGATGATCCCGAAGTGTCTTGTATAGCGATGGCAAGACCCACTCGATCTGAGGCTTTATATATTCAATGTGTCGGCCGAGGTATGAGGCTTTTTGAGGGTAAAAAAGACTGTATTATCCTAGATTTTGTAGATCTCAGTGCCTTAAACCTAGTCACCTTAGCTAGTCTTTATGGCGCTCCGGTAGATTTGGATTTTGAAGGTCGAGAAGCCGGCGAAGCGAGTCAAGCCTACTTAGCCTTATTGGACGAGCACCCAGGTTTTGAATGGGAAGCCGAAAGTCTGAGCCTAAGTGAACTAAAAGAAAGAGCACAGGCCTTTGATCCATTAAAGCTTAAACTTTCACCAGAGGTTAAAGCAATTTCACAAAATGGCTGGGTTTCCTTAGGACAGCGTGGCTTAGCTCTGCATTTTAGCAAAAATCAAAAAAGCTTTTCAGAACTACTGATCCTTTTAAATCCCGAGCCTGGTAAAAAAGCCTATCAAATCTTACTTGATCAAAAAGAGGTCGCTCGAGAATCTCTCATTGAAAGGGCCGTAGAAGCTGCCGACTATGAAGTAGGTCGTATGGGAAGTGTTGCCGTAGAAACCGCTTCGATGTATGCACCATGGCGTATGGCAAAGCCTGCCCCTGAATTACTCACTTCCTTAAAACAATATCCGCTTCCAAAAGCACCAAGCACAATTGAAGAAGTCTTTAGAGCGATCACATTTTATACTTGGGTCAAATAAGGAGGAGACGATTCACAGGAGTTACGAGTTAGCTATTTTGGCAAGTTCAATGTGACTTTGGTCCACTGATTTGGCTCTGAAACTAGCTCTATCCAGCCATTCAGCTTTTGCATTGTTTGTTGTACAGATAACAGACCCAAGCCTGAACCATATTCACCCTTTGAGCTATAAAATGACTGTTGAGCAAGATGCAGACTATGAGCATCCATGCCAATGCCTTGATCAAGAATTGAGATTTTATAGGCACTACTATGTATGGAAAGTTCTACACTAACATCCAAATCGGCTTGATCTAAATGAGCCTGAAACTTTTCATAGATCGCATCTAAGCTATTACAGATCAAGTTAATCAAGGCCTGCCGTAACTCACTTTCATCATCAAGATAGATGCTAAAATCATCACCAGAGACACCAAAACGTGGTAGGAGTTCTAGTGCACCTCTCCATTTTGAACGTGCTAAGTACCATGCACTTTGTACAAGTTCACTCGCACTTACCAAAACAGGCTTTGCTGTGAATGAGTTTTCATGAGATTTACAGCTGTCTTGTTTAGGATGATAGGTCGCTCGAAGTCGTTTAATTAACGAAAGACTGTCAAGAATCGCTAAATCCATTTTTTGCAAGTTTTCTTGGCCAAACCCAATAAGCTTAGTAAATTGGCTTTTGACTTGAGACAGATCTTTCTTAACAAGAGATTGATCACTTTGATCACTCTCTAAAAAAGAAAGCTGATTGGTCAGCTCTTGTAGCTCTTGCAGCTGAGTTTGTAAGGATTGTCCGTAAAAGAGCAAAGGGTTAATTAAATTACCAAAATCATGTGCCACACTGCTTGTCATTTCACCTAAAGCTTTAAGTTTAGATGAGTTAATAAGCTCATTTTGGGTTTTTTTAAGGGTATTAAGAGTTTCTTCTAATGCTTTTTGAGCTTGGCTGCGTTCAGCGATTTCATTAGCCAACTCCTGTTCGCGTTCGACAAGGTCTGTAATGTCTAAAAAGCAGCCCTCACAAATCACTATTTTTAGTTTTGGATCCAAGACGAGATGTGAACGTAATTCATACCAACGATAGTCTTGACCTGTCTCTTTGGCCCTAAAGCGCTCACTGCTAAAGGCTGTTGGGGTCAAGCCTACCCGACCGCTCATTGATGTTTCTAGATGAGCCTGAACATAGTCGACTAACTTATTAATGTCCTCAGGGTGTACTAAGCCTAGAAACTCAGCCAATATTTCTTCGGATGAACCTTTTTCCCAAACTCCGTGCGAAGTAAAACGCGTAGCATGAGCTTTGGAGTTTTGCTCGGTGTTATATTCGAGCATTTTTGTGCCTTCAGGATAAAAGGCAAAATTGAAGGTTTGTACACCTACTGCATCTAAGCGATCCCTGATTGACTCAAGCTGTTTCCGATAATGATTTGGCTTAGAATGAAAGTTCATAAGGTACTTTAGTTGCTTTAGTTTTAACTTGTTAAATGACAAAATACACATATTAAGATACTTAAACATACATTAATATACAAAGATAAACAAGATCTAAACCTTTAAAATCTAAACAATAAAGCAAATTGATCTTAAATAAAGCTAGCTTGAATCATCGGATTAAAAAGTGAAGCGCTTGTCATCTTTTTAGTGACTTGGTTAAGGCAAGCATACTCAATGACTTTATATGACTGACACGATCATTCGGATAGCGAGTGTAATGAGCATAAAGGCAATGACGGTCTCTAACCAAGCCCCTTTAATTTGTACTAAGACTTTTTTAGCTGACCAAGTACCTATAAAAACACCAATAATTGTCAAACTCAGTTCAGTAGCATAAATACTGTAATCAAAACTCAAAAACTGCACAAATAGGATTGTTTTAATGATCTGTACTGTGAACTGACATGCAGATTTAGTTGCAATAAACCTTTCTCGCTTTAGACCGGCAATCATAAAAAATGGAGCGATTAAGGGACCGGTTGCCCCAACAACCATACCCAATAATGAAGATAAAGCCCCTAAAGCAACATAACGTCCTGAGTTATCCAAATCATGTTCATCGGATCTACTCTGAGAGCTTTTTTGTTGTGCAGTCTGTTTATCTGTCAGCTGTAAAGCAGAGGTCTCATGATCTGATACACTTGGTAATTTATTAGGCTTAATTGGCTGGGCTACTCGCTTTTTTAGACTTGGTTTTAAGGTATAAAGGGCAGCCAAAAGTATCACCATTCCAACCGCAAGCTTAATCATATCCTTGGGCAGAAAAGTCACACTATACGCCCCCAAAAGACCGGCGGGAATACTGAGTAGATTAAACGCTCTCCAAATCTTCCATTCGATATGCTCTTTCAGTAAAAAAACTCTACTAAAATTGGCAATCACTTGAATGAATGCATGCAACGGAATCACGACAGCCAGTGGAAATTGTAGAGACAGGCAACTCAGTAGCAAGACACCACCGGCCAGACCGGTGAGCCCAGAAATAAAGGCTGAACTCAGTCCGATCAAGACAAAGCTCATCATGAGTAGAAGACTCATATTATACTCACCTAGCCCTTATCCTTTGAGTTGAGCATGGTAATACTCATAGGCGATCATCACTTCTTGATTAAGTTGTTCACAGGTATCGATCAGTATCGTCTTTTGACTGTCTATTGCGTCAATTAAATCCTGCTTGGCCTGACCTTGATTATAAATCTCATCAATCACTCGATGCCCACGGCCAAGCTGAATCCCTATTTCTTGCGCAAGCTGCATCGCTTCGTCATGTATGATCCCTACGGGTACTTTAACACTAAAGGTAGGAATCTGCCGAATCCAATAATCCTCGGTTTGATAACGACAATAGCCAATCCCTTCTTCTAGGCCCGGTGAATATATTCTTGATGCGGTGACCATTCGCTCTCCCTCTTGTTCAAAGGGGTTGTTAAAGTGTTCATTATCAATTTCGGAATAGGTTTCCTTAATGTCTAATAAAATCGCTTCACGGGTTTTAAGCTTAGGTTTTAACCAATACACATAATGTTTTTTTCCCATGCTTCCGGCGACTTCAGCTACCTCTTTGATCGCCCAATGCTTAAGACTTCCTTGAGGTAAAGTCTCCAAATAAGCTTGGAATAAGCCCTCATAAAACTCACCTTCCGGATCAACAAGGTTATTTTTTAGCTTCTTGACCCATTTCTTCCCACTGCTTAAATATTTTTGAGTCGATAATTGAAACTTCTTGGGCTTAACCTTACGTAAAAAGTCCGGTACTTCCCAATACACCAAGCGATCTTCAATCGCTCTAATATAAGAGTTTACAAAGCAATCCACAATTTCTTGCTTTGGTCTTAGGTCATCACCCTCACTCCAAAAGGTAATCGAACAAAGCGCTCTTGAAATATCCCACAGACTCGGTCCCACCCGACTCCGATCAAAGTCTAATAAACCGGCACCATTGTATGTACGCGCATAATTATCAAGATGTGGATTACCGTGCAAAAGTAATCGAGGCACAGAACTTAAATCTACTAAATCAGTAAAACGTTGTTGTAGTTGAGGTCCAAGAATCCGAAACAGCAAGACTTCAGGTTTTTTATCTTCACTGATCGCCGCTTGTAGGCGCTGTACTTGTTGCTCATTAAGTTCAAAGGGGACTGAGGGTGCTTTGCTCATCTTATCTCGCTTCTTATGTTTTCATAACAAGCTTGAAGACTAACATTAAATTTTGAAAGAGTCACCGCTAAGACCAAATTAAGCGATCGTGTTAACCTGCATGCCCTTTGGTGTAACCACTGTCATTTCACCCGCTCGAGAATAAGTACTTAAGCCCGCACTGCTGATCAAGGTCATCACAGCATTCTTTTGCATTTCATTTACGCCCTTGGCTAACTTGACTTGGGCAACAGTCTCTAGATTCGCTTGGCTCATTGCCTGAGATTGGCCTACCATTGCATTTACACTTGCATCCATCGTAATTCCGCTCATTACTCTACCTCTTTTCATGAATTAATCAGCTGTGTCTATTTCGGTGACTTATACATAAACTTGAGAACATTTTTGTAAGATAAGCAAGAAATACTCACCAAAAAGACTTTTAGTCCCAACGTGTTTTAGATTTTATAGATCACAGGGAATTAAGCTGGGCTCTAGACCTAAGTGCAGAATACGGCTTCCGGTTTGATTGATCGGACTTACACTCTTTCCAATCACAATGCCGGTCGCCGGGGCGTAAAACTCCTTGGTAATTTGACCAAAAATAGATCGAACCGTTGCGATACGCTGTCCCTCGTCGAGAAGATCTAAAATCTGAGGTTGCACTTCTAAAATTCCACCCTCATCCGTATAACACCAAAAAGAATCTGAACAGAGCGTGACTTCCTCTAGCTGGCAGTTCACTTCTCCTGCGAGTAAACCAAGGTCATAGCAAACGTTCTGAATTCCTGTCACGGCATCATCGATTACAGAATACTGAAAGAGGTTTGGATCTCTCAGTTCGATGGTAATGCTTTTAATCCCTTGAGCGGCCGCACAACCTCGCACAGATGAACCACTTGGTGGGTTATTTAAGATCAAATCGGGTGCTTGCAGTTTAGCCATTCTTGAGGTGATGCTATCCGACATATCCGCTCGAATATAATAACTATTACGTCGTCCAAAGCTTGCCGTATGTAAGTCGATTAAGTAATCAAACTTATAAACGACTCGTTCTAACAAACGATGAATATATACATCACTCATGGTACCTTTGGGATGTCCCGGAGCAATTCGGTTTAAGTCAACCTTGTCATTAAAGGCTCTTGTTCCTTGTAAAACACCTGGCACGTTCATCACTAATACGCCAACAATGTTCCCTTTTAACTGCTTTGGATTTAATGCTGAAAAGAGCTTTTGAATCACCAAAATCCCATTTAATTCATTCCCATGCACAGCGGCTGTTAAACCCAAAGTAGGGCCATCCTCTAAGCCTCTTGCCACCAAGATTGGGACTTGTATGGGACTAGCAATCCCATCATTCACGATATGAACCCAACCTTGGCTAATTTCTCCCTTAGGCCATGATTCAAGATCTAAGTTTTTACAGTACATCATCACATATATTCCTTTACCTAAATCTCAAATCTAAGACGTTTATGTGGTCAGAGCCCACCGCTTGCCTGCTTAATTTCATTCATTAATGATTGGTCACCATTTAATGAAAGAAACAGCCTTTTTTTGAGAGCACCTTTTTTCGCCTTATTACTTAGACGCTCGGCCATTTCATCGATGGCAATCGAGGACAGCACCGCTTGAATATAAGCCTCTACCAAATCATCAATCCCTACACCGAGCTTATTAAAATCTCGTTGATCCATGAGTAATAAGCGATCGGTATCAGCACTCCACTGTCCACCGCCCTCACTTACTGATAAATTCGTTCCTAAAATTGGCCATGAGGGTAAGTTAGGATCAAGATAATCAGGCAAGGCTTGACCGGTACGACGCGCATAAATTGCCATGGGCTTAAACCCGCTTGGCCCACTAGCTACCGTCATGCGTAGATCAGCAATATAGATCTCCCCCTTTTTATTGGGCATGGTACCTACATGATAATACTTGCTTCCCGCCTGAGTTGAGCTCCATTGAGAGTTACCAATTAAAGCCTGTACAATAAAATGATCATAGTTATGAGCCGCCTCATAAAACTCATCTAAATCACGGGCTGAGGTGATCGTCCAAACGCCTTGTCCGGCATTACTATATGGATTTTTAATCACAGCATAGCCACCAAACTTTTCCACCCACAAGGGGACTTCTGCTAAACTCACATCACGAATTGTTTCGGGCGTACGAATACTTAAGCCAGTGCCTTGCAATTTAGCGTTCATCAAATCATAAGCCTTGGCGGCGACTAACTTATTACGTCCACCCGCTAGGCAAGCGATGACCGGATTACAAATCGCTGTTTTGGTATTGCATGGAATCCGATTCCAAGGCTTTTGCGTCACATATCTAAATGCGGCTCTGATTGGAATCATCTCCCCTTCGGGAGCTTTCACATGAAGAATGCCTTGCTCAAAGACAGCCACAGGGTTTACAGGAGTTTGAGCTTCTTCTAAAGAGCTTGGCATTGGAGTCAAGTACACAGGCTCACCGGTTAATTCCGCAAGCGCCGCCGCATAGCCAGAAGCTTCCATGCCATTTTTATCAAATAAAACCGCTAGGCTGCCTTGAGGTAGATTACGACGTTTCAACAAAGGCAAAAAGCACTGCTTAAGCAGACGTTCATATCCACCTAATTCCTCATCTTCTCGCAGCAAGGGTGTAGACTTATTTCCCGAAGGACAGGAATTGGTCTCCACCACAATCATTCGTCGAACCCCACTATCGGTCACGGTATAAAATAAGTCAGCCCCCGCCCAATGAAAATATTGGTTATTTCTACTGAGCAGATCATGCAAAGCACTTGGGTCAACCTGTGGATTTAAATGACAATATCGCTGTACGATTTGCTGTTGACTCTGTCTTAAAAAAGAAGACACCAAAGGATGTATCTGTGCATTAAGCACCCTTGGATAATAGTGGGCAGAAGGTTTAAAACTGTCTGGTAAAACCCGAGTAGCAGTAGCCTTAAATAACTCATCGCGAGCAAGTGTGGTGATCATAGGTCACCTCCAACAAGGAGAGAGAAAAGAAGCATCTAAATGAAACAGATGACCGAGCGCGCCCATTAGTCAGATTTTAGCTTAAAACAAAAGCTTTATTTTTGCTTGGGTCCAATATTTTTAGTTAGGTAATATCAAGCAAAAAATGATTGCTAAAACTCGAGGATAGGTTTTGTAGAATTTATCACTTAGCTTCAGTTATATTTTTAAACTCTCAATCGTTTTAAATAAAAAGATATCACCCTCAAAGAAAAACAGAGTTTATTTTGACTTACATATTTACCCTACACCCCGACACAGAAGCTGAACTTAAGCAGTATCAAGAGCAACTTGTGCTCGATCGTTCAATCGCCGGTCGCTATCTTAAACAAGCTCTCGCTGATGTCAGCGATCAAGCACTCCAGCAACTTGCTTTGGATGAGTTTATTGAGCGCTTTATCAATACCAAGCATCCGCAAATCTTTGCCGAAATGAGTATTTCAGGTGATGGGTCTGATTGGACTGTTCAAGAACTGCGTCTTTTGGGGGCCATTGCCTGTGCTGTGCCCTGTACTCTTTTTGATGATGGCTTGCATCATAAGTCAAATCCACATCAAATCCCCTTAGAAGGGCATTTGCTTTTTGTGCCGGGTCCTTTACTGCGTCATTGTTCAGGGCAAAATCACCGCGCCTGTGACTATGACTTGGTCACAACCAATGCACAGTTAGATCAAGCTAAATATACCCAACTGATGACTAAAAGATTACTCCCTTCTTTACTGTGGGCTCAACAACGTTGTAAAGAACTTGGGAAACAAGCTTTAATCACGATTCCTGGGTTAGGCTGTGGCGTTTTTGCCGGCAAGTTTAGAGGCCAACTAGAGCTCTGCTTAGAAACAGCTTTAGCCTCAATATTAAAGCAATATGGTGCGCAACTTGATCACATTAAAGCGCTTTACTTTGATCCTTATCGCTCTTTGCAGTACCAAACCCAAAGTTTTATGCATTCTCAAACAAGCTCTGGTCAAACAAGTACTAGCCATCTCATCACTAGACCGCTCATTCCCAATGGACATCCGCAACTGTGCTATCCCGAAACTTACAATCAAGAAGGCTTAGATTTTTCGGATTGTGTGCTTTTTTCTGTTGTTGCTTGGGATCATGTCAGTTGGCCGGGGAATGACTATTACATTGGCTCTAGAGCAACCGATGATGGCGTAAAAGGCGCTGCAAGTGATGTGATTTATCGCTTGACCGGCTTTGAAGGCTCTTATGACCAAAACGAAGAAATGTATCTACCCCCTAGTTCTTATCCTCATTGGCAAGCACTCGTCTTTGATCACGATTGTCGACTTCAATATCGGAAGTTTATTCCCGAGTTAAGTACTTGTCCGAGTTGAGTATGGACTTTTAAGCCTTAATTAGCCGTTTAAGCGGGCATGTACTGCGCGTAAGGCCTTATCGAGCTTAGGTAAACAACGCTCAATATCCTCTAGGCCCACCGCTCCCACACTAAAGCGGAACCAACCAAGATTGACATGATCACCAAAGCAATCAAAGGGAATGACTGCGCAATCTGCTTCTTCTAAAAGCATAAGTCTCACTGACTCAGCGTCCGGAAAGCCCTCTTTACCGATTAAATCAATCTTTACACTGAGATACATGGCACCTTCGGGCGCAATTACATCCACAGGTAATCCCTCGCCTTTCCATTGGTTAAAGGCCTCATATAAAAGATTAAGTCGAGCTTGTAGCTTTTCCAAAAAGCCCTCTAGAAAACCCTGAATGGCAGTTGGGTCATTCAAGAGCGCCGCTGTTCCTAACTGTTCCGGACGAGGTGCCCATGCGCCCATATGGGTCATTAGGGCTTTTACTTTGGCCACAATATGAGGTGGAGCAACCATCCAACCCACTCTTAAACCAGTGCCTGAGAAACACTTGCTCACCGCATCTGAAAACATTGTGTAGCGCGCCATTTTTGGACGAACTTGAGGTGGCGTTAAGTGCTTATGCTCACCAAAGGTCAACATCCAATAGACATGATCATAGATTAAATACAAAAGGCGCTCACCGGCTGCCTCTCTACGCTCATTTTCTTCAATGATTAAATCACAAACATCCTCAAGTTGCTGCTGACGAATCAAAGTACCGGTGGGATTCATGGGCGAACAAATGACTAATAAACGTGCGCCTTCCAGATGTGGTCTTAATGCATCGGCTGTGGGCATAAAACCATCTTCAGGCCGACTTGGAATACTTACCAAGTTTGCACCCACTAATTGACTAAAATTATCATTATTCCAACCCGGTGCCGGTGCTAACACCTTTTCACCTTCGTTAATCAAGCACTGATAGGCTGCATAGAGAACCGGACGAGCACCTGAGCCAACCACAACTGAAGAGACAGGATAGTTAAGGCCAAAAGAGCGTTCATAATGATCTCTAACTGCAGTTCTGAGCTCAAGTAGACCATCGGCAGGTGGATAGTTGGTTTGATCGTTTGCTAAGGCTTCTCGAGCACTTTCCTTAAGTAGGTTTGGGACAGGAAAATACTTGGGATTAAAATCACCTACGGTGAATTGAGTCACATCAGCACCGGCAGCAATACGCTCACGCACAGAATAAGAAATGGTGAGGATTTTACTTGCTTTCATCCCAAGAGCTGTCTCGGAAAAGCTTAAAGCATGGAGGTCTTGTTGTTCATCTTTGGGTTCAAAATATGAAGAAAGGTCAGTACTCATGGGAGTTCCTTGCTACAATGCAAATCGTCAATAATGGGAAATAGCTTTAAAAAGGATAAAGGATTAGATGACTTAAATATCAAAGGGACGGTGTGCCATATAACTTGAACGTACCATTGGCCCTGATTCTACATGCATGAAGCCCATAGATTTACCGATTTCAGCCAAGCGCTCAAAGCTTTCAGGAGTCACCCAACGCTCAACAGGAAGATGCTTGGTGGTGGGCGAAAGAAATTGACCAAGAGACAAGATCTGACAGCCTACTTCTCGTAGTTGCCACATCACATCTTCCACTTCTTCGTCCTCTTCCCCTAGACCAAGCATTAAGCCGGTTTTGGAAATGACATTAGGAAATTCATCAATCCATTTCAAAACCCGTAAGGTTTGCTCATAATTGGCTTGAGGACGTACTCGTCGATATAGTCGAGGAATGGTTTCAGTATTATGCGCTACAATATGAGGTCCAGCCGCTAAAACCTCTTCAAGAGCCTCTCGATTGCCCTGAAAGTCAGGCACAAGTAACTCAACTCGAGTACTTGGTGAAGCTTCACGAATCGCCCTAACTGTAGAGGCAAAGTGAGCGCCTCCTCCATCGGGCAAATCATCTCGATTTACACTGGTGATCACCGCATGCTTTACTTTCATGCGACGAATCGCTTCCGCGGTATGCTCTGGCTCTAAAGGGTCAAGTTGTCTTGGCGCCCCTTTGGTTACAGCACAAAAACCACAGCGTCTAGTGCAGATGTCACCCATCAGCATAAAGGTGGCTGTGCCTGCACTCCAACATTCATCAATATTGGGGCAACGAGCTTCTTCGCATACAGTCACTAAATCAAGGCCACTTTTTAGTTCTTCGATCTCTTTAAAAGTATCATTACGTTGGTAACGCACTCTTAACCAATCGGGACGTGGACCGGGTTCGCGTTTGCGGACTCTTGGCTCTTTTTTGCTTTTAGATTCAGTACTTTGGCGTGGTTCGGAAATATGAATGAGATCACTCATGAGGGCTCCTCTACACTCGCGTGAGCATCTTGGATAAGTTGACTAAGTTCAGGATAACTCAGTTCGGTGACTTGTCGGTTAAATAGGCGACTAAAGTGCTTTATAAAGTGGTCTTGAACCTCACGAAAGTCAAGTGTTCTTCCAAGTTCACGCTGTAAACTTGTGACGCCCTTATCCACTAGGCCACAAGGAACAATCAGTTTAAAAAACGACAGATCGGTGTTCACGTTAAAGCCAATGCCATGATGGGTAACCCAACGACTTAAGCGTACACCAACCGCACCCATTTTACGATCGATCTCCCCTAAGTCTTGAGCTTTCAACCAAGCGCCCGGAGCGCCTTCAAGTCGCTCTCCACTGATTTCATAATCAGCCATAACGGACAGCATGCACTCTTCTAAAGTCCAGACATATTTGCGCACATCCTGCATATCGACTTTAAGGTCAATGATTGGATAGGCCACGAGTTGGCCTGGACCATGATAGGTGGCATCGCCACCCCGGTCAGACTCAACTAACTCTACCCCTTGTTCATTTAAGCTATTCTCGTCAAACAGAAGACTGCCCGCGCCTACATTACGACCATAGGTAATCACATGCGGATGCTCGATAAGCAACAAGCAATCACTCACTAAATTACGCTTACGTAAATCGGAGAGTTCTTTTTGCAAGGCCCAAGCTTCAAGATAAGAAATACGACCAAGCCGACAGACTTGAATACTTGGACCCAAACTCAAAACAATGACACCTTTTTAAAGCGCAGACTCATCAAAGTTCTCAAGAGTATTCTTGAGGTGAGTCATAAATTGATCAGCAACAGCACCGTCAATCACGCGGTGATCAAAACCTAGAGTTAGGTAGCCACAAAGCTTAACAGCAAAGGTATCTGTTCCATCAGGTAGAGTCACAACCTTGACTCTCTTTTCAATGGTACCTACACCTAAGATTGCCACAGAAGGTTGTGGAATAATCGGTGTACCCCACTGGCTTCCAAAGATGCCAGGGTTGGTAATTGAGAAAGTAAGACCTGCAACCTCATCGGGCTTAAGCTTCTTGCTTCGTGCTCGAGAGCCAAGATCAGCAATCTTCTTAGAAAGACCGACCATAGATAGATCATCAGCACTATGGATCACTGGTACCAATAGGCCCCAATCCAAGGCAACTGCAATACCAAGGTTGATATCACCACGGTAGATTACATTCTCACCATCATGACTAGCATTAACGATAGGGAAGGCGCGTAGGGCCTTAACTGTGGCTGCTGCGAGGAAGGTTGTGAAAGTCAGTTTGGCACCACGATCAAGATAGGCTTGCTTGTGTCGTCGACGTAGCTTATCAACCTGTCCATAATCAATTTCAAAGCAAGTATGCACGTGGGCGCTGTATTGCTTGGACTCTACCATACGATCGCTGATGACTCGGCGCATTTTTGACATAGGCTCCATAGTGTCTGCATCACGCATTTTCACAGGAACCATAGGAATACCTAACGGCACTGCTCCATTTGTCGCCGACGCTGGCTTAGCAGAGCTTGCCACAGACGCGCTTGCTACCGGTGCGCTTGCCACAGGTGCGCTTGCCACAGGTGCCGAAGCATCTCGTTGAGCAGCGCCAGAAGCGATATAAGCCTCAATATCACGCTTGGTCACTCGACCATCTAAGCCACTGCCTGCAATTCTTGCAATATCAATCCCATGCTCTGCGGCAATCTTACGAACTACAGGTGTACTGCGCACACGTCTCAGCTCACTTGCACTCATTTCAGACTTGGGGCCTAGATTCACAGGTGCTGCAGGCACTGTAGTGGCAATGGGGCTTGCGACAGAAGTTGATGCCGGAGCGGCGGATGAGGCTGCAGCAACGGGTACCGGAGCTGCTACTGCGCCAGGCGCACCAATGCGAGCTACTGTAATCCCGACTTCTACGGTTTCACCTTCTCCGGTCAGAATCTCTAATAAAACACCACCTTCCGGAGCAGGGATTTCTGCATCGACTTTATCGGTGGTAATTTCAAAGATTGGCTCGTCACGCTCAACTGTATCGCCAACTTTTTTAAGCCAGCGTACGATTGTTCCCTCGGCGACCGACTCTCCCATTTGAGGCATAATCACATCAAATGCCGCTGAGGTCGCAACTGGAGCAGGTGCAGGAGCGGCAGCTTGCACAGGTTCAGAAGCGACAGGTGCAGAAGCGCTTGCTTCTCCCGCTTCACCTAGCAAAGCAACAACAACACCCACTTCAACAGTTTCGCCTTCTTGGGCTCTGATCTCTAACAAAACACCGGCCTCTGGCGCTGGAATCTCGGCGTCAACTTTATCGGTGGTAATTTCAAAGATGGGTTCGTCACGCTCAACGGTATCACCAACTTTTTTTAACCAACGTACAATGGTCCCTTCAGCGACCGACTCACCCATTTGGGGCATGATGACTTGATGTGCCATTGTGGGCTACTCCTCTACTCAGTAAAATCTGTGAGCTAGACTCACATATTTGAGTTGTTTTCGATAGATAAAACTAAATAATTAAGATTGGATTTTTAGAGATTTAACTTAAGAGCTTGAAATTAGACATTTTTAAGCCCTTCTTGTTTGTTTCTACTCAATAATGAGCAAGCTCAATAACCGCTTGTTTAATCGCATCTACACTTGGTGCAAACACACTTTCAAGCTGAGAATGATAGGGCACTGGAGTGTTTGGTGCAGTCAAACGCTTAACCGGTGCATCAAGCCACTCAAAGGCTTTTTCATTGATGATCGAGCATATTTCACCGGCAAAACCGTGATCTTTGGTATCTTCATGCAAAAGAAGCACCTTAGAGCAAGTTTGTACTGATTCAGCAATCCCCGCAGCATCTAAAGGAGACAGAGTCCTTAGATCGAGTATTTGCACATCAATCCCCTGTTCTTGAACAAGTTCAGCGGCTTCCAATGCCCGATGAACCATGGCACCATAGGTGATAATCACTAAATCTTTTCCGGTACGGACCACTCGGCTCTTTCCTAATTGGGCAAGGCTTGCAAACTCATCACCTACAGGTAAAGTATCTCGAAGTTGTGGGGCTCTATACAAGGCCTTATGCTCAATAAAGATCACTGGATCGGGATCGGCAATCGCTGCTCTCAGCAGAGCATATGCATCCTTGACAGAGCTTGGCATGACCACTTTAAGTCCGGCTGTTTTGGCAAAATACACTTCCATACTTTGTGAGTGGAACGGGCCTCCACCAACCAAGCCTCCACCAGGACCACGCACAACAATCGGCACACTTGCACCCCAGCGGTAGTGACATTTGGCTGCAAAGTTAGTGAGCTGATTGAACCCACAGGAAATAAAGTCCATAAACTGCATTTCAACAACCGGACGCATCCCCATTAGTGCTGATCCAATGGCAGTCCCTATAATCCCGCCCTCAGCGATTGGTGTATCAATGATTCTTTCGGGGCCAAAGGCGTCTAGCATCCCCTCAGTTAGTTTAAAAGCACCACCATATTGAGCGATATCTTCACCGAGAAGATAAAGATTTTCTCGAGACTCAAGTTCGTGCCTCAAAGCGACTCTCAATGCCTCTAAATACGTATGTTGACCCGACGCATCAGGATGCTCGTAGGGAATGGGGGGTAAGGTAAAACTCACGCAAAGCTCCTCAAAGGCTTAATCGTCTTTACATATGTATCGCATGACCAAGAGTCGCATGCGCTGCCTCATGCATTGACTCAGCCAAAGTGGGGTGTGCGTGAATGGTATTCACTAATTCCTCAACAGTACATTCTAGCTTGAGTAATGGACCGGCTTCGGCAATCAGATCGGTTGCTCTTGGTCCAATAATATGCACACCTAAGATTTGATTATACTTAGCTTCGGCGACAATTTTTACAAAGCCTGCGGTTTGGTTGATGACCTTAGCTTTACCCACAGCGCTAAAGGGGAACTTACCAACCTTGACTTCATAGCCGGCCGCCTTGGCCTTGGCTTCCGTTAAACCTAAACTTCCAATTTCTGGAGAAGAATAAGTACAGCCAGGTACTTGGTTGTAGTCGATCGGTTGTGGATTTTGACCGGCCATATGCTCTACAGCAAGAATGCCCTCTGCACTAGCAGCATGAGCTAGCAAGGGTTTACCTGCTAGGATATCACCAATCGCATAAACATTTGGCTCTGCGGTTTGATTATACTCATTCACATGGACAAAACCACGCTCTACCTTGACCTTGGTTCTTTCCAAACCTAGTCCATCAGTCACCGGTGCTCGACCTACAGCTACCAAAAGATGAGAAGCCCGAACATCAACGGCTTTACCGCTTTCTGGCTCAAGACGAGCGATTACACCACCATCGGTTTTTTCGACACTTGCTACCTTGGTTGCGGTATGTACTTTGATTCCTCGTTTACGATATATCTTAGCAAACTCTTTTGATACTTCCTCGTCCTCAACAGGAACCAAGCGATCAGCAAGCTCTACCACAGTCACTTCGCAACCAAAGCTACGGAATACACTTGCAAACTCAACACCGACAGCACCAGCGCCCAATACGAGCAAATGCTTGGGCATGGTTTTGAGCTCAAGCATTTCGTCACTGGTTAAAATCGCTTTGCCGTCTACTTCAAAGCCCGGAATACGACGGGGTACAGAGCCTGTGGCCAAAAGTACAAACTTTGTTTTAAGGGTAATGTCACCGTCTGCACCAGCCACTTTAACCTGTCTCATACCGCCTGGAGTTGTGCCTGCCAAGCTACCAAAGCCATAATGCGTATCTACCTTATTTTTCTTCATAAGATATTGTACACCACCCGCATTTTGACTCACGACTTTTTCTTTGCGCTTCAACACAGCGCTTAAATCGATTTTAACTTCGCCAACCGAGATGCCAAATTCTTCAGCATGCATCGCATGCTCGGCAATTTCTGCGGACTCGAGCATGCTTTTAGTAGGAATACAGCCTCTGAGTAAGCAGGTGCCACCTAAGCGATTGTCTTTTTCAACAATGGCAACTTTCATGCCGAGTTGACTTGCACGAATGGCACTCACATAGCCGCCAGGTCCGGCACCGATAACTACTAAATCGTATTGATGACTCATATTAGAGTGCTCCTTTGCTGTAATGAACAGAAAGATAAATAATGGGATGATTTAAAATCTAAGTTGTTTACGCTCAGAGGCTGAAGCAACAAGCGATACTTAATGTCAAAAGCATGCATGTTTGTAACCTTAAGCCAAGCAGAATGCAAGCGAGGATAAGGCAAGATGATCAAGCAAACATGAATTATTCCATATCTGGGGTAAAACAAAGGTCAAACCACTCATCTTGACTTTCGACTTCAGGCTTTACTTCGCTCTTTGTTGCTTCTTGATGACTTCTGTCACTAGGCCATTCTACCGACACCTTTAGATCACCGGTAGTCAGTAACTCATGATAAAGTTTCAGAGCTTCAAGAGCACCGATAGGATTCATAAACAATAAAGTTTTCAGTGGAGTGCTTCCTCCTGATTGTTGCAAGGCAAAGGCAACCTCAGAACGGTCGGTGGCAACCGGTCGTCGCTGTGCAATCGGACATTCTGACAAGGGAGGTAAAAGCTTTAACATCGACTTTACTTCATCTTGCTGTCTAAACACTTCCAACAATAGTCCTTGTGCATCAATATTCAGAGTCAAGGGTAATACTTCTTCATCAAAAGTACTCACTGAAAACCGATCAAAAGGCGGTAAGACTTCCTCTGCTTCATCCAAGTTAACCGCTTTGAGTAAGGCGCTTTGCAAAATGATTAAAGCTTGGTCTTTCAAAGCTGCCACAAGATCTTCACGATTAATCAGTTCTCTTGCTAAAAGAGCATCACCTAGCTTTTGTCCTTGTAACTGAGATAAAACCTTACTGAGCTCAAACTCGCTCAAAGCACCTCGACGGATCAAAATTGCACCCAAGCGATGATATGGATTAGAGCTACTCGCATAAGCGACCTGACCGTTCATAAAATATAAGTCGATTGGATAACGACGCTTTGCTTTTTGATCATTTTGATCACTATGTTCTAGGACTAACTTCGCTTGGCGCCGGCTTTGGTAAATCAAACTAATCACATCGGTCAATAGTGCATCGTCTACTAAGCGACCTTGGAGATAAGGCTGATCTTTTGAATCCAGAGTTGTGCTTGGTGAGTGTAAAACCATGTTATCTGTCCTCATTCGCTTTGAGTTTTGCTGAACTTAAATGCTTCATAAGATTTAAATGCTTCCTAAGCAAGGTCAAGAATTCTTTAGCTCATCTCATCTTTTTTATATTTGGATAAGAGTCAAATAGAGCGTTCTGCTGTGAAATGAGCTAGTGGTATTTTTTATTTTTTTAATTTCGGCACAGCTTATGCATAACAAATCATTCATTCACAATTACATAATCTATTAAATAAGTTCCTTGCGGAGTTGCATAACACGAGTATAAAAGGGCCAAAGCTTTATCCCATGTTTTTAAGCTTAAGCAATATTGGAGTATTCATACTCCGGTCATAATCTAAGCTAAAAGCAATAGGAGTAAAGCTACTCCACTCTTGTGCATTCCCCTTAAAACTCAGGAGCCAAACTATGACAGCCAAACTAGAACAAGCCCAGCAACAAGAGATTAAACAGCTGGTCATTTTAGCCGCAGGTATGGGTAGCCGAATTAGAGCGGGAGGAGCCGAGAGTCCTAAGCCCTTAGTTGATGTCGGTGGGCTTCCCTTACTTAAGCGTTCAATTCTAACCGCAAATAAAGCAGGGATTGAGCGCTTTATTGTGATTTTAGGGTATGAAGCTGAGCTCATCGAAACTCGTTTACGAGATGATGAGCAACTCGCGCCGTTAGATATAGAATGGGTTTTTCACGAACGCTATCAACTCAAAAATGGAGTCAGCGTATTACAAGCCAAGCCCTTTATTGAGGGAGAGTTCTACTTAACCATGGCTGATCATGTTGTTGAACCGGCAATTTATCAAGCTTTGGCGGCTCACCCTCTGAAAGGGGATTTGGCGCTAGCTGTAGATTATAAACTCGATGATGTCTTTGATATGGATGACGCAACTAAAGTGAAGGTTGGCCCTCAATCTGAAATTATTGAAATCGATAAAGCTTTAGTTGATTTTGATGCGGTAGATACTGGTGTTTTTCGCTGTAGCCAAGGCTTATTGGCAGCGCTTGAAACCGTATATGACCAAGAAGGTGATGCCTCTTTAAGTCAAGGTGTCAAGAAACTTGCTGATCTTGGCCGAGCTCATACTGTAGATGTAGGTAAAGCTTGGTGGCAAGATGTAGATGACTTACTGACTCGTGCCGAGGCCGAGCGTCGTCTTTTTGCAAGCCTCACAAAAGAGAGCGATGGTTTTATTAGTAAGAACATTAACCGAAAAGTCAGCAAGTGGATTAGTCGTAGACTTATGCGCACTTCTGTCTCGCCTAATCATGTGACGGCAGCCGCCTTATTCATTGGCCTACTTGCAGCGGGCGCCAACCTATTAGCTGATGCTGACAATATGTGGTTTATTGCCTTGGGTGGTATTCTTTTTCAGTTATCTTCTATTGTTGATGGCTGTGATGGAGAGCTTGCCCGTTTACGCTTCCAATTTAGCGAGTTTGGTGCTTGGTTTGATACCATTTCAGATGTGATCATCAACCACAGCTATCTGTTTACTTTAGGTCTTGCCGCGACTCGCGTCAGTGGAGAACCTATTTGGGCCTATATGAGTACCTTAGTTTTAATCTTGAGTATTGTCATTCTCAAAAACATTACCAAGGCACTTCATGCCAAGGGTGAAACATACTTACCGGCGATGGATTGGTCTTTCAAAAATAATCAAGACTGCCAAAGCCTTTTTCAAAAGATCTGTAAGCATTTTTCATTTTTTGCGCGCCGTGATTTTTATGCCTTTGGTCTTATGCTTTTCTCTTTTGGCGGCTTAACTGCCATGAAGATCAGCACGCTTGCCAGTGTGATTGTCATTAGCTTTGTTTTTGGGCAGTTTGTACGCACTTACGTTAAGCTTGGTCGTGACCAAAGCGACCTTGATCGCTTTAGCCATGACTTTGATGCTCAAAGTACAACCCAAATCCAAAAGCTTTCTGAGCAAACCGTCTAAAGTAAAGTCTCAGCTTACTTCATCTACACAAGTTCTCATATGCTCAATAGCGATCTGAATATACTCTGGTAGATAGCTTGCTGAAGTCTTCAAATCATCTAGCTCATTAAGTGCCTCGAAATGAGCAAGTAAGAAATCTAGTTCTGCAAGATTTAGTTCGGTAATCAACTTTTCATAAGCAGGTAAAGCTTGAACACGAACTCGTCTGCGACATTTCTCAAATTGCATCAGCAAATCCAAACGCTGAGCTTCGGGCGTAGATTTATATAGAGCAAAAATGGCATATCTTGGAAATAACTCATGTTCGGCCAAGCGAAACATGGGTCTGACCCATGGCCCTGAGAGTAAAACACGGTCCGCTTCATTTAATTGCTCAAAAAGCATTTGCCCACTTGGACTGTGGAATAAGATTGAAAGCCCACGTTCCAAACGCATAAACTGCGTCTTACTGATCTTTAGTGCTTTGTTTTTGCAATGATCGTATGCTTTCTTCTCATGCTTAAACCAACGTAAAACACAAGTTTCAAGTTTGCCTAAGCCTAAAACACGACATAAAGGTGCTAATTGATCAGCTTCTTCAAGGGTGAGTAAATCTTGATCAATATAAGTAAAAAGAATGGCTCTTAAAACGAACAATGATTCTGAAACGCAGCGGTGCTTTACTTCTTTAAAATCACTGGGCAAGGAAAGAAGAAAGGCACCTAGGTCTTCTTGGGCCTTTTGAACACTTGCAAGGTTAAGCTGTACCAGACTTGACTCAAGTTCTGGATCAAACGATAGGACACGGCTCTTACACACTGTTAAAAGTGCATTGTGATCAAGCTTATTTCGATAACATGAAGGATCTTTTGTTTTCATTGGCGATTGCTCCTCAGAGTAAGTATGAATTAGGGTCTGTATTGACCAACTAAACCTGAGGCTTAAACTCATTCTCGAGTTTGGCCTCCTTTACTCTCTCGCCAAAAACTTAAAACTGTTGCATAAAAACTTTTAAAAAGATCAACTCAATAAAAAAAGACGTTTAATTTTAAATGCTTACACCGTTAATTATTTTTTATAAAAACTAGGTGATTTGGTGTGGTGAGTACCGTTGTATTATTTTTTAAGCCGGCAGGCAGTGGAATCTTTTTACTCTTTCTAAAGATCTTACGTCGCGCAGCATCCAAGAAACGGCTTTGATTGCTTGAGGTATTCTCACGCTTGAACTGAGCAGCGATTGGCGTAGATTTTAGCTTTAATTTTTGGGTTTTTCGATCGATTGAGCCTACAACCTCAATGAGCATGCGACCAGCTTTAACCGCTTTTTTTAAGCTATTCACAGTCCCTTTAGCAATTGCCGGCACATTTTGGGCCCTAATCTTACGACCATCAAAATGAACCCAATAGCGGGCTTTATTGCCGGGAAAAAGTTCAAAACCTTCCACTTTTACAAAGGAGATTTGACCACGAAGATATTTTTTATCAAGCTCCTTGCCCTTGTATGTATAGGGAAGCATACTACGAATAGAGGCTTCTAAGGCTGCCTTGGAAATCATTAAGCTTTGACCTTCACCAGTTTTCAAATGCTGATGATAGGCTTTGATTCCCTTTTGGGCGCTTCTTAAACCTCTAATCTGAGAGCGTTCTTGTGAAATCTGCGATTCAAGAGCCTTTAAACTAGCCTGTGAAGGCCCACAGGCCACACAAGCACTCATCATGCACAACAGGGTGAGTCGTTTCATTATATTTTTTGGATTCATCACTTCACTCACTTTACCTTTAGAGTATGCTCAGAGCAGCCAGAACGTTTGGCATTTTGGCTAGAACCTAAAATGGCATTTTTCCCTTTTTTCTTTTTAAAGGGAAGTGGACCAAAAGCTTGCTTATTCAAAGAATAGCCACAATTCAAGGCCTGTTTAGCGAGCGACTTCTTTTGTTTTTCAAGACGTCCACTTTCAGCAAAGTCCTGTTGCACCTGGCGGGCAAGTTGAGCGCGTTCGCTTGCAATTTTATTGCGTTCTTCTTGTAGGCTTTGGTAGCGCTTTTCTTCATCAGGAGTGAGCTGTGAACCACCACAGGCCACAGTAAAAAACAATGACAAGATGCATAGCAAGGCTAGACTAAGCTTATGCGAATTGCCATTTGTAGAGGGCAAAAAGTACATAAATACTCCTTTATTAAGGGGAAAAAGTATTAAAATATAAAAATAAGCAACTAGATTTTAATGCTCACTGCTTTTCGTATGGAGCCCAATAGGGAATATGATTGCCACTATTCAAACTTTGATAAGGTAGCCAAAAAGCAGGTGAAGATGGATCCTGTCCCTCTGGTGCATCTAAGTCAATGGCCGTGACCCAAATCTGTGGTAAGGGAGCCTGTCGACCATCTTGAATTAATTGGTGTCCATAATCTCGTGTACTGCTAAAAGCGAGCCAGATTTTGCCACGACGATCATAGGGTGACCATTTGGGCCAACTGTTGCCTTGTAAGCTTCCTCGATTGGCTTTGTCCAAGCGAATGGGTGCACTAGAATCACCCACTCGTTTAATCCACAATTCAATATTTGGATTACCCATACCATCTCCATTCATGTTTGGGCTTGGCCCTTCAACATTATAGGCGATAAAGCGACCTTCCGGAGAATAAGCTGGATTGGTGTTCCAAGTATCACCTTGCGGTGTAATGAGCTCATTTGCTGTGCCCCACTGCCCATTTTGCTGTACCCACTCATAGATAGAGCCACTACTGATCCCAACATCAGGAATAGGGTTCATTAAACCTACAGGACCAACGGTAGCGGTAATGCGATCTCCTTGCCAAGACCAATCGGGTGATCCGCCGACCGTATTTTCTGGTAAGGACAAGCTATCAAGTTCCATACCATTATTGCTATCCATAATCACCAAGCGACCGCCGTTGCCGGCAATCAAAACATTAGGATCTGGTGAGAAACTCGGAAAATAACCGACTACGCCACTTGGGTCATAATTGAGCATGCGTGGATTAATTGTGGCTGATACAGCTAACTCACCAAAGGGTGGAAAGCTAGTTCGAGTAAAGGCAATACGAGACCCATCTCTAGACAGAGCATGACAAGCCGGACAGTTAATTTCGGGCGCCGTTTGTGGAGTCAACAAAGGCTCGGGGCTTGTTTCACCCGCCGCCAAACGCATAATCCCCGAATCGGTCGTCGACCAATAGTATACCGCTCCGATCAATTGAGAAGGATCAGCGATTATGTTTAAACTGGCACCGTCACAGCGCAGGCCTTCTGGGGTTAAATAGCTAATCGTCCATGAACTTAGGCCATTGGGACCACTCACCTTTGCACTTTCCCAAGCGATTCCTTCTGGGGTAAGCTTATGTTCATTGGTGAACCAACGTAATTCAGTATCACCGGCTTGCGCAGTCACTAAATAAGGGCCTTGAGTCGTATTTTGATTCCATTGAAAGGTGAAGCCTTGAAGGTTCAAAGGAATGGTGGTGAATGGTTCAGGATATATAAAAGATAAGGGACTGCAATCAGAGCTTGTTTCAGCTTGGTCAAAAGCCAGCACTGCTTCTGAACTGACGCCTTCTTCAACCACATCTTGTGCTGCACTGACTCTGATGGTTGCAGAGGCAACTAATAATTCAGACCCTTCTTCCGCTTGGAACTCGGCATATACCTGACTTTCTCCGGCTGTCCCATTAGAGTTGAATATTCCGCTAGTGAGAATCCCCAAATCCCCATTTGATAAGCGCCAAGTCGCCCGTTCTGAAGCAAGTTCTTCTTCACCATTGGCAGACACTAAACTTAATGTAAAGCTTTGACTAGGTGGATCAATCCCTTCACGAAGCAAAAGCAAGGTTTCACGAGGGCTTAACTTTAAAGCCGTCGCTGATTGCGTATCACCGCTAGTCACTTCACCACTGGTCACTTCACCACTGGTCACTTCACCGCTAGTCACTGCACCACTAGTCACTTCACCGCTAGTCACTTCACCACTAGTCACTTCACCACTTGTAACTTCACCACCTGCCATCTCAGGCTTCGTTGTTTCATCATCACAGGCGCTAAATACCAAAATCCCAATACATAAACTTAATTGAATAGAATATAAGTTCTTTAAGCTGACCTGATTCACTAAATTGAACATGTATACCTCATAGGGGGCAGAAATGATCCCAAGCCAATGAGGTCAATGCTCATTGAAAGGGATCATCTTCGGGGGGATCTTCATCCTCACTTGATTGCTTTGATGAAGACAAGTGTTTCTTTAGGGTATTAATGAGTTTTGTAATATTTGTGATCACAAGTTGTAACTTTGGTTGCTGACTCAGATGATTGCTTACCCTTGACCATAAAAGCTCTCGTGTTTGGTAAAGATCAACCACTTTGGGAATCATCAATACTAACCAAGGAATCAATAGGAAGCATAAAAAGCCCCATAACCAACTGACGCCAATACGCACAAAAGGCGTCACTCCTCCTCTGAGTTTAGCTGTACCATATAAGATACCTGATTGAAAAAGACCTAAGGTGCCATGTTTTTTTCCTTGAGGGTCAATCAGAGTTGTGACGCCGGCCTGTCCCACTCTTAATAACCATCGTCCAGTTTCAACCGCTCTTACGATTGCGCGATTTGTCATATGATGGCTGATCGGACTTTCACCAAAACCAGCATCATTGCTTAACACAATTAATAATCTTGCCCCCGCTTGGGCCAAAGCTCGACCCGCATGTGGATAAATAGACTCAAAGCAAATTAATATGCCCACCGCTCCCCATTCGGTAGGTAAAGGAGTCCATTCTTTACCGGCGGTAAACTTCGCTTCAACGCCAGGTACTGTTTTGACTTTAGCATAGCGTCCAATGACTCTTTGATCATGTGCCGAAAAGGCTAAGTTATAACTTTTCCCATCCGGATCAGTATGAGCCAGTCCACCGATCAGCCAAGGCTCTTTTTTACTTTGTGGTAACAAACGTTGCCGAAGCTCCGGTGTGTTAATCACCGGTACTCGAATCGCGCTCTCCCCCCAAACAATCAGATCAACCTCTTTAGTTTTGGCCTCTTGAAGCAGGTTTTCATATGTCTCAATAATATCAACACTTAGAAGAGGATCGGCCTCGCTTGCATGATAAATCTCATTGGTAAAACCACCTTGTAATCCAGCCACTCGTAAATCATCACCATCGGTGGAGAGTGGTGCCCAATAGGCCCATCCATACAGAACTCCAATGATCAATAAACCTAGCAGGCCACTCAAAGAGCGAATCGCCTTGAGTCTAAGGATCTTTAGCTGAGCGAAATCTTTCTCATCTTCCGAATCATCCTCTGTGCGAGAGGAGCGCATTGAAGATTGACGCGTTGTTCGGGTATCCTTTTCCTCATCTTGAGGATTTTGAATCTCTGCAAGAAGACCGGCCGGTAGATCGCTTGGACTAAATAATAACCACAAAGATGCAGGTATTAAGGCAATGAGCGCACTCACTCCCAAGCCTCCTAACACAGATGCCCAAGCAAGTAAGGGATTCAACCATTCTATATCTGCAATACAGCCCACATAGCTTGCGGGCAAGGCAACCGGTCCCACTGTTCGTAACCATTCGGTAAGCGTCCAAATTACAGCGGGCGTCAGCAACTCATATAACAAACCTAGACCAAAGCTTACCTTAGGTTGGAAGTACACTCTAAAGCCATATAAAACCGCCGAGAATAAGATCATCTGGCTTGCTGTATAAAAACTAAAGGCCCAAAAGATCCACCAGCCATAGTTGAGCACTCCAAAAATATGGATGCCTCCTAAAAAACCGACCCATGCGCCTAGGGATAGTGCTTCTCCCCATGAAGTGGCATAGCGTAAAGCGATTAACAAAGGCAAATTAGCGATCAGCGCTAAAGGCCCATAAAAAATAAAGGCTGCTCCATTTAAACATCCTGATACTGTGCTTAAAGCCCATTTCAAATGCTGAGGCATTAGTCTTTTTTCTTGCTCAGACATCACCATCTCCGGCTTAATTTTGGAGGTAGACGCATGGAAGGTGCCGATTGCCAAGTTGGTGGAATATCGGACATCATAATGCCCTGTTCTGGACTAATCCATACAATTTGGTCAAGGTAGTGTCCAACAATCAAAGTAGGAGAAGGTGCCGGAACCGGTGGCCATACCAAAGACACTTCTCCGGCCGAGCCAACCCCAACACTTTCTACAAAATCAATCCCGCGAGCTCGTAAAGCTGTATGCCACTGTCCACGGTTAATCGTTTGATCTTTATTGTTTACAAAGGGTGGGGCTGTACCAATGTCGCGATCAAATCTGCGAGTTAATTCTTTCCATACCGTTGTCTGACGCTCATCAATAATCAATGCTTCATACGGTAAAGACTTGGCTTCCAAGTTTAAAAAAACTTTTCGCTGTGCTTTGTAGGTACGCTTCACTCCTTGCACATCAAGATCAATTTCCAATTGCTCTTGGGCTTGAATAATCACCAAATAGCCATAGGCTAAGCAGAGTGAAATTAAAAAGAAAGAAGATAAAAAAGCCCATGAAACTCTTGGCAATAAAGAAACCGCTCGCCAAACTGCAAAACCTTGCTTGGAGTTTTTTTTAGAGCCCTTTTTAGAGCCTTTCTTGGCTCTAGTTTTAGATCCTTTTTTGCCTTTTCGCTTATCACTAGAACGGTTTGGCTTTTTATCTTTTTTTATTTCACTCATCTCTAATTCTCAAAGCCATTTGATTAAGCTTGGCGCTGTGACTTCTTACTCAATTAGATTCATTTTGCAATCATTTACGCTGATTCTTGTGAGGTAATCAGTATGATTCATCAATATTTTGAGAGTGAGCAAACTTTATTCAATCATGCAAGAAGCTTCAAAACGAGCGCCATTTGCGCATAATCCGTTAGAAAATGTGCTCATCATCTCATTGAGTGTATTATGTAGTACTAAACTTCCATCGGGACTTCCATCAGGTGAACGATTGATACTGATGCCACTTTGAATCAACATTGATGAAGCACTAAAGGTATTGAGCACTTCTGCTTCATTTTTGATTTCTAATACAATATCCGTCGTATTTGTAATGCCAAAGCTACCTGTACTTTCAGTCGCTAATACGCCGGTTGGTGGACTTGACCATTGCCAAGCACTCACCTCGGCTTGATTAAACAGTACCAAGACGCTGTTTGGTGCCATACAGCCTTGAGCGAAAGCAATTTCTTCTTGGCCGGATTTCCATAGACTGACTGTTCCCATCTCTACAAATTGGTCACTTACATTCACAACTTCAATCCACTCACTTCGATCGCTTGATTCATTGCCTTCGGGATTGGCAAGAACCTCATTGATTACGAGTTGACCAACCGTTGGAGTCATACAGTTTGGTGGAACTTCACCGCCCATGGCTTCACCGCCCATGGCTGCACCGCCCATGGCTGCACCGCCCATGGCTTCACCGCCCATGGCTTCACCGCCCATGGCTTCACCGCCCATGGCTTCACCGCCCATGGCTTCA
>CAKZRU010000165.1 GCA_937146725.1 uncultured Myxococcales bacterium | reverse complement strand
AGGCTCTTCTCGGCTTGGCTTTTCCTCGTGATAAGCGCTTAGAGGCACTGGTTAACAGTAAAACTCTTTGAGCACGGGTGATGCCCACATAGGCTAAGCGACGTTCTTCTTCAAGATCACTGCCTTCTCCGGGATCTCTTTCATGGGGCATCCAACCTTCTTCAACACCCACCATATACACAGTATGAAACTCGAGGCCTTTGGAGCTGTGTAAGCTCATCAAGGTCACCTCATCCTTTTGCTCATCATCCTTAGGTTTATACTCTAGCGATATTCGATTGAGATAATCATTGAGGGAGTAATCAAGCTTTTTCATTTGTGAATGCTTTAGACCATTTGATAATTCTTCAACATTTTGCCAACGTTTTTGAGTTTGTGGACCATCTTTATATTGCTTGACTAGGGCCTCTTTAAACTTGATCTGCTCAAGTAAGTCTAGAAAAACGACTGACCAAGATTCTCTCTCAATCCGAGCTTGATAGGGTAAAATGAGATCCGTAAAACTTTTCACTGCTTTTTCATTGATTGGACTTAAACCGATACTGTCCAATTCCAAGCAAATCGCCCACATACTCAAGCTTCTTGATTGAGCAACATGGGCAATTCGTTCTAAGGTATTATCGCCAATTCCACGTTGGGGATAGTTGATGATACGCCGAAAAGCATTATCATCGCTCGGATTACAAAGTAGTCTTAAATAGGCGATGGCATCTCGTACCTCTTTGCGATCAAAGAAACGGGTACCGCCGACGATTCGATAAGGAATATTTAAGCTACGCAAGCTTTCTTCAAAGGCTCGAGCTTGAGCATTGGTACGATAGAGGATTGAAAAATCACGCCAGTGTAACTCCGGAAAGGGTAGGCCTTCAGTTGCTTTGGTACTGTAGCGACGCTGATGCATATCCTTAACCACCCACTCCGCTTCTTGCTCACCATGGTCAAGCTGCCTATATACCAATTTTTCACCATCACCATGAGCGCTCCACAGCGTCTTTGGATGTCGTTCCGGATTATTTTCAATCACGCTATTGGCCGCTTTGAGTATATAATTGGTTGATCGATAATTTTGGGTCAGAGCAATCATGCGTGCACCAGAAAAGTGTTGGTCAAACCTTAATATATTTGAGGCAACCGCGCCTCGCCAGCCATAAATCGATTGATCATCATCACCAACTACACAAATATTACCTGTCCCTTCTGACAAGGCCTTGAGCATCCTTAATTGAGCACCATTAGAATCTTGGTACTCATCAACAAGAATATATTTAAACTTACTTCGCCAACGTAATTTCACTTCCCGATTTGTTTCCATTAAAACAACAGGCAGGCGAATCAGATCTTCAAAGTCAACCGCATTCATTAAGCGCATTCGTCTTAAATAGCCCTCGTAAATCATCGCGGCTGTTCTTGAATCTTTCAGCGATGCCGGATGAATGAGTTGAGACTTATATTGGGTGATTTGTTCTAAAAAGCCTTTAGGATCATATTGCTTGGGATCAATTTGTAGCTGTTGCATTGAATGCCTCACCGCCTCTAGCTGATCCCCCTCATCAAAAATACTAAAGCCCGGCCTAAGCCCAGCTGCTTCATATTCTGCTTTGATAAACTTTACCCCAAGTGCATGAAAGGTACTTGTTTGACACTTTTTGGCCGGCTCTCCCACCAAACCGACCAAGCGCTCCTTCATTTCTGTTGCAGCCTTATTGGTAAAAGAGAGAGCTAGAATCTGTGAAGGGCGTACGCCTAAGTTAAGTAAGTGACCGATTCTAAAGGTAATTACCCGCGTTTTACCTGACCCTGCACCTGCTAAAACAAGTAAGGATCCTTCTGTATGCTCCACCGCCGCCTTTTGTTCGGGATTAAGACCATGGAGATCGACAGGCTTAACCCCTTTTACAGGTTTACCCCACATTAAGCCTGTCCCTCAGTGTTTGGTGATTCTTGTTTTAACCAATAGTCATAATCAGGCTCTAATTGCATATAAGCACAGCGGCGACAGAAAAAGTCCGGATTAATGGCTAAACCATGGCGTTGACGAGCTTCGGCAAGCCCTTGATTTAACTTTAAAAAGTGGTCCAAGCTGTAAATTGGTTCTAAGCCTCTTTGCTTACCGGTCATTTTCCAATGTAAGGAGTAAATGGGCTGAATGCGCTTGGATAAAAGGAACTCTGCCCCCTCTAAATTAGAAGCTAAAGCCTCGTCAGGATCACTAAATGCGCCATCGCCATCAAGCTCTGCACCTCCTACAAAGGCAGTCATTACATTACCCTCACCAAAAACCTCTACCGCCTCCTCTAAAGCTTGAAGCCAACGCTCTCGGCCAACAAACTTATCCTTTCCCGGACAGACTCGCTTAAATTGAGCCGGATCCCAAACTTCTAGGTTAAAACAAGCGCCCTTAACGCCTAGAGCCTTCATTTTGAGCATAGCCTCTTTGGGAATGGCACCCGAACCACAGGCAACATAGTAACGCTCGGTAAGGCCGGCTGTATTTAGAGCCTGAGCAAGTTGGACAAAGCGGCGACCTTCTTCAGCCATATCCACCATACTACCCGAGACTAAATACAAATGCTGAGCATGGGTTTCTGGATGCGCACAAGCCTCACAAATACGGTTTAGATTCTCTTGGGGTAATTCGGCTTCAAATAAGCGCTGTCCCAAAGAAGTCATGCGTTGATCCGGCAAACCATATAAGCAAAACTGACAACTCAAATTTTTCTTTTCATGACCAAAAGGCGCCACAAAATACTCACAGCCAGGCGCCGGATTAAGCACCATCATGTCTCCGTGTTGACTTAAGCCCGTCGCCTTAAATGGAGTCCCATCAGCGGTTAAAGAAGCCGACCAAGCTAATTTGGGCTCAAAACTTAAAGTGGTGATAAACCTATCTTCTTCATACAGTGCATAAGGAAAGCCTTCGACTTGTGTATGCAAGGGAGCCTCTTGAAACTGTTCAGTCCACGCTAAAGATGAAACTAAATCTCCCTCAGTTTCAGCAAACGTAGGATATGCCTGCCCATCAAGTTGCTTAAGTACAAATGGACTGTCTGTCTTTAAACGCAGGCGCACCTGAGTATCATCTGCTAAGCGCAGCAAATAAGGAAAGGGCACTTGTCGCTTACCACGATAGGCCGGAAAACTGGGGGCAAGGTGATGAGGCATGAAGTTGGGAAATGCCCAATCACCCGCTTCAACGAGCACTTTCACTTGTTCTTCACTGTCTTTTAGACCGTAAAAAAGCAAGGCCGCCTTCAGTCTTACAACTGCAGGGATTTGAGGATAATCAGCTTCTAAACGGTCAAGCACAGATTTGCTCATGGATATTCACCTAAATGTTATGTAAAAAAAGATCAGATCAAAGTATAGATAAGTGTAGGTTTCTCGTCTTCATCGGTCAATAAGGATTACGGCCTTTGAGATTAGGTTTGGCTTCTACTTAAGTCCATAAAGGAGATCTTAAATGCATAGCCTTATAACAAGTGCTTTTCACTCATTAAATCCACAAAGAATCATTTACATCTTGAACTGTTTGCTCTGTTTAGGGCTTTTTGCTTGTGAACCTACGCCAAGCTCTACAACGATTCAAACGAGTGATTTAGGACAAACTGGAGGACCATTACCGGTTGAGTTTGATGCAAGTTATCTTGATGCTTTTATGGATATGCTGATTATCGATGATCCTTGTGACCCCAATCCTTGTTCAACGGGCTCCACCTGTGAAGTCATTGACGCTATGCAAGGTGAATATCAATGTACTTTAGTCACCTGCGCCGATAATCCCTGTCCTTCTGATGCTCGCTGCGAAGACAGTGCAGAAGGCGCTCTTTGTACCATGGTCGGCTGTCAGGGTACTGAGGATTGTGAAAGCAACGAGTTTTGTGATGCACAGGGCCAATGCCAAGCAGATGTTTGTCAAGCCAATGAACGCCAGTGTCAAGGGGCTCAAATCTTGATTTGTAATTCTGACGGAAGCGAGCTCATTCCTTGGCTGAACTGTCCCTTTGGCGCAACTCAATGTTTAGATACACCCCTGGGAGCGGCAAGTTGCGCTTGCTTGGATGATTGGGAATGTCCCGAGCATATGCGCTGTGAGCAGGGTCGCTGTTCCGGAAGACCAGAAGAAGCCATTTGCCTACTAGAGCCTGTTGATTTTAGTGCCTCTTTACCTGCACCGGAAATCACTTGGGGAGGCACGGCCGAATCTCCATTAGCGAATGGTCATCCTTTACCGTCCTCATCACAAGCCGTGATGACACCTTTGGTTGCTAATTTAGATGATGACAATGGTGATGGACTGATTGACGAAGGCGATATCCCTGAAATTATTTTTATGACCTTTTGTAATCGGGATTTTACCTCTAATGGTGCCCTAAGAGCCATTCATGGAGGAGGGCTTCACAAGGGCCAAGATCTATTTGTGAGTGTCGGTGAGCAACATTGGTTTGAAGGAGATGACTTAGCAACTTTTAATCCCAATTGCGACCAAGCGATCTTGGATTCTACCGCTGGGATTGCAGTAGCAAACTTAGATGCTATGGGCTCCATGTATCCGGAACCCGAGATCGTAGGTATTCATGAAGATGAGGGAATTGTGATTCACAATCACCGAGGAGAAGTCATTGCTCAGGGCTTTATTGGTCTTTCCGGTGGAGTGGGTGGGAATCCAACCCCAAGTATTGCCCAACTAGATGGTAAGGGGATGGCTGAAATTATTGTGAGTCGTGTTGTTTTCACCGTGGCTAGAGTTGCTGGTGAGATTGTTGTGCTAGACTATTTCCAAGGTTTGGGCAGTGCGGGAAGAAATACCCAAGGTGGGGTCAGTTGTGTCGCCGACATTCTTGGAGACTCAAGGCCTGAAATTATCGCTGGTGGCACAGTTTATCGCTATCCCAGAGCACCACAAGGAGCAATAAAAACCGCTGATTGTGTTGAGAACGGTGGTATGATTACACCACAAAATGAAGAAGAAACAGCTTGGTGTAATGGAAGACTTGAAATTGTTTGGCAACAAGAAAATCTTGATGGTTTTTGCGCCATTGCCGATATTTGGGGAGCTGATGTAGCTCAAGCACCGGGGCCGAATAACCCACTAGATGGTCAAGCCGAAGTCATCTTGATCTCCAATAGCAAACTGATCATTTTGGACTCTCAAACAGGCACGATCATTCACGAAGCGACCTATGGTTCGGGTAATGATAAAGGTGGTGCTCCTAATGTGGGCGATTTTGATGGGGATGGCTTTCCCGAAGTCGGCTCAGCCTTTGCAGCAGGTTATGTGATGATGGATCTGCAAGCACCAAGTCCTGCTTGCCCAACCTGGGATGTATCTACCGCTGACGAAGAAAGTAATGGTGTTTTTGGCCGTCCGGAACGTTCACCTGGTGATCAATGTATGGCTGACTCTGATTGTGCAGAAGGTGCTTGGTGTGTCTCGGGTGCTTGTGTATGTGGGCATCAAGGTTGGCGTCGTCAAACCGAGGATGACTCAAGTAAGGTCACCGGCTCCACCTTATTTGATTTTAATGGAGATGGAGCAATGGAAGTCATCTATAACGATGAATGCTTCTTTAGAATCTATGATGGCTCAACTGGTTTAACACTTTTTAAACAGCCCTCCGAAAGCCGAACTCGAATTGAACATCCCATTGTTGCTGATGTGGATGCCGATGGTAATGCCGAAATCATCTTTAGTACTTCAACCGAATCTGGCTTTTGTTCGGTTCGTAATCAAAATAATGCGCTTGGGCAAACCTATTCAAGCTTGTATAATCCGGGCCTTGAGGTATGGGGGGATCCGGAAGACCGTTGGGTTTCGGCTCGCAAGATATGGAATCAACACGCTTATCATGTGACCAATATCAGCGAATCTGGTGTTGTGCCTTTGCAGGAGCCCAAGTCATGGCTGATTACTTTTGGCCGATCTTACAATACCTATCGAGCCCAACCGTCTTCCTTTGGCTTGGCGCCAGATTTAAGAATCGAAAACTTACGAGCAAGTGCAAGTCGCAATAGTTGTGGACAAACCGAGCAGGCCAATTCGATTCCTTTATTAAATCTAAGTGTCACAGTAAATAACAATGGTGAAGTGCAAGTCGGTGCCGGTATCTTGGTGAGTTTATTGGCTCAATGGAGAGAAAATGGGGAGTTTACTCCTTTAAAAAATGCCAATGGAGAAGATCTTATTTTAACAACCAACACGCCATTATTAGCTGGTGTAAGTGTGAGCTTAAGTACGGTATATAATGCCGAACAGGACCCAAGTGCCCCACATATTTCAAGTGGTCTTGAAGCACCGCTAGCGGTCAAAGCAATCATTGACCCACCTCTTAACAATAGCTTTGGTCGTGAACGTGAATGTGATGAAAATAATAATGAAGCTCAAACAACGCCTAATCTATCTGAACAAATCCCTGATTTAGTTTTGACTTTAAACAGCTTTGAAATAGATATTTGCCCTGAGCTAAGAATGAACCTAAGTATAGAAAATCTTGGGGAAGTGAATGTAAGCAATGTGGAACTTGGTTTATATCTTGGAGACCCCCGACAAGGGGGGACCCGCATTGATACTTATCGGATTGAAGATGAGATAAGCGCTGGAGAAAGGCGACAAATCGACTGGGTCAGCCAGCAATTTCCTGAGTACAGAAGTGCGCAAATATTTATTATTGCTGATCCGGCTAACCAAATTATTGAGTGTGATGATGATAATAACGTAGTAAACAGTGAAGCACCGGTTAGCTGCCAAGAGCGAGATGGTAAATAAAGAATCTATGCAACAAGCTCTTGATTTATTTGTCTAATTGGACATTACAAAGGTGTACTTGGTGTACTTGGTGTACTTGGTGTACTTGGTCTGCTCGGCATAGGTTGTCCCTGTCGTGGACCTTGTAGTGGACTCGGCGAAAATAAAGGTTGAGTTTGGCTTGGGTTTACCGGTGGCGATGACTGCTGATTATAGGGCTGTTTAGCGTTTGTTTTTGGTGCTTCTAGTTCTAGCTCTTTGCTTTCGCCTGTCCAAGTTAGGCCCACCATAAATGTTGAGCTTGCCCCTAGCTCATCTACTCGATCTAAAAGCATCTGAGTTTGTGCCATTAAGTTTAGGCTCATTTCTAAGTAAATCGCCGCATTGAGCGGTAAAGAAAGCCAAGCGGCCAAGCCACCCTGCTTTGCTTTTTCAATGAGCCGATCAATCTCTGTCTGCTGACTCACTCCCCAGCCTAAGCCAAGCTTAGCTCGTCCTAACTTTAAGCCCATCATTAACTGAGCTTGAGCTTGGTGTAAGACTAAGCAAGGCTCTCCTTGATACATAAAACTGATCCAAAGATATTCTCCTTGCGCATCCAAGCAAAGCCATGGAGAAATCACCGGCAAGGATTGTTGTTTTTGGCTCATCAAATACACTAGACCCAAGCTAACTGCTGTATATCGCTGATTCCTATGCCCAGCTTGCCACTGTGCCCCAATGGATAAGCGCTGAAGCCATCCTAGGTGATCTTGACTCGTTTGTGGTCGATCTAGTTGAGTGCCAAACCCGGCATAAGTATTTGTTGCTCCTAAAGCCTGTTCCGACCCTAATGCGGTACTTTGTTCAATTTGTGTTGTGCTTGGGGTTAAAAACACAGAGTCTCGGCCGGCAAAATATGACCCCTTAAGCTTTAAAAGCTTATCTTTACCAACTTGCCAACGGTATTGAGACTTGATGAGCAAGGCTTGTGTACGTCCGTAGCGATCGTTCTTATACTCATAACGGGTTTGACTAAAGGCAAGTGTAGTATGAAAGGGTTTTGAGCTAACTTGATCACTTGATATTTCTTCCTGTATTTGTTTATTTTGTTTGGCTTCGGTCACTCCGGCTAAGATCAATCCCCCACATAAGATCGGTAGCCTTCCCCACTTTATCAAAAGGTGTTTCTTGATTGATTTTAGTAGCTTGTGCAAGATATTTATCGTCCCGACCCTCGTCTAGCTTTTAGAGGAGCTCCGGCCTGAATCAGAGCTTTTAAACTCGGACCGCCAAGCGCCAAAGCATCTAGCTCATGAATGGAATACCACTGTAGCTGAGAAAAGGAGAGTGCAAGTTGAGCTTCAAGCTCATTAATAAAACGCTCACTTTGCTGACTTACATCGATCAATACCGGCCATACCTGCCATTCTTTATGGGTAAAAGCATGCTTAACCATCGGTTGAGCCTTCGGGCTTATCTTCGGGCTTAAGAATTCAGATACATCTGATTTATCTGGAAAAAAGACTGCATATTCACTTGCTTTAACCGGTTTGGAGTTTGATGAGCGTAAAAGCATGGGTAGAGCCCAAAGCCCACCGAGTAGCCCTGTCGCTTTCCTTTGGTAAATGGCGTATCTCTCATTCTCATCCGTGTCTGAACTACACTTTTTAAGAATAAGTCCTAAATATACCTCAATGGGGCGCTTTTTCGTTTTTTTAAGCTTATATGGATAATGCAGTGGATCAGCTTGCTGATAGGCCAAGCAAGACTTTTGCAAAGGACAAAGCAAACACATAGGTACTTTAGGTGTACATACGGTAGCCCCCAACTCCATAATTGCTTGGTTTAAGTCACCAGGTTTTTCACCTTTGACCCAAGTCTCTGCCAAGCCCCATAACTGTTTTTGAGTTTGGCTGTCTTGTATATTATCTCCAATTGTATACAAACGAGTAAATACACGAATTACATTACCATCTACAATGGGCGCTTCTTGCGCAAAAGCAATGGATAAAATCGCACCTGCTGTGTATGGACCAACTCCACTTAAGGCTAAAACAGCTTTAGGGTCAGAGGGGACTTCTCCATTATGCTCATTGACCACCTGCTTGGCACCCTTCCATAAGTTTTTAGCCCGACTGTAATACCCTAAGCCGGCCCAAAGTGAGGCAACTTCATCCCATTCCGCGTCGGCTAGTGCACTAGGCGTAGGAAAGCGAGTCATAAAGCGATCGAAATATTCTAAAACCGAAGCGACTCGAGTTTGTTGAAGCATAATCTCCGATACCCACGTCGCCCATGGATCATGAATATCTCGCCAAGGTAGTGTCCGTTTATTTTGCTCATACCAAGACAGAAGCTCTGCACGTTGCTTTGCTATAGTCGCATCATTGAATTCTGTGCTTGATAAATGCTTGGGCATAGAACTTTACCTTTAGTGGATCATGTCAGAGTCAGATCAAAACATATTTAGATAAAAATATACTATCCACTAGAGCATACCAAACTAAACTTGGTTACATGACTTCATGCTCTTTTAACGCACTACATCCCCACCGCATCTAGGGCAGATCCGATCAGATTTAGAAAGGCTTTGCTGGCAGGCCGTTCCTCCACAATATTCCTTGCGAGCTAGAGACTGACTGATTAACCAACCAAAGCCTGCACCAAAGATTGACATAATCGGCCAAGGGGCCCACCAAGAACGTCCACTCAAAAGAATTGCGGCTAAAGCACCTAAAGCAATGGGCCACCAAGGAGTGGTTGACTTTATCATAGGTACACGTCTGCTTTGGTTCCACTGTAGGCCCTTAAAGAAAATATCTAAGCTACCTAAGCGTTCAATGAGCACGACAATAAAGGGCAAGTAGGGTACTGCGGGTCTAGGTTTAGAAGGCACAGTAATATCGATAAAGCTGGAGTGTGCATGAGCTCCACTTGTTTTTTGTGGGGTCCAAGTACTTAAGCCATTTGTTTTTTCTTCAAGATGGCCCAATGCTTGTGATGAAAACTCCGAAGAAAGCTCTGAAGACAAGTTAGACTCTCGCTCTGGTCTTCTTTTAATTTGAGGTGCATGCTCTAACTCAGGGCTTAGATTAAGGTTTTTAGGCATGCACATGCTTCCTCCACTCGAAGGCTGTGATGAACCTTCCCACCATGTTAAACAATGGCCAATAAACACCGACCACGGCATACCACTGCGTCCTTCCGTTTCTTGGATTGCTTGCTGCGGAACACTTGCTCGTACTGTGCTGGCCAAAGCTTCCAAAGCACTTTCCGCCCATTGGTCTTCGACTTCAACACTGCCATCGCGTAAAACTCTTAAACGACCCAATAAAGAAACAGCTCGATGTTGAATCCCAAGCAACTGTTCGGCTTGGGTAGTGTTCAAATCAAAGGTATGATTTTGGTGGACTTGAGTCATCTTAAGCTCCAAACTTTTGAGCTGTTTTAGTGAGTAAATCAGCTAAAATATCAATACTTTCATCAGCGACAGCATTGTAAAGAGAAGCTCTCAGTCCTCCCACACTTCGATGACCTTTCAAGCCATAGATATTTAACTCCTGAGCTTGTACTAACAAATCTTGCTCTGCTTCTGGGATCGTTGTTCTGAAAGTTAGATTCATCAAGGAACGAGAGTCCTTTTGGGCATGCCCTTCATATAATGAGTAATGATCGATGATATCATAAATCTTTTGCGCTCTTGTGTGACTTCGCTCGGCAATCATATCTAAGCCCCCTTCTAGGCAAAGCCATTCAGCGACTGCACCGACTGCATAAATCCCAAGAGTGTTGGGTGTATGATACAAGGACCCTTTTTCTGCATGCGTTTGATATGCTAAGATTTTAGGGCAGAATGGATGTTGAGGTACAGATCTTAAAATACTTCTTCGCCCAATCACAATCGTAACGCCAGCCGGACCTGCATTTTTTTGCGCTCCACCATAGAGTAAATCAACCTTTGACCAATCGACTTTTTTGGAAAACAGATCACTTGAGGCATCAATCACAAAACCGGGATTAATTTGGGCTTCATCAGCTTGATTTACCAAGATAGGAAGCTCATTATATTGAGTTCCAAAAATCGTATTGTTACTTGTTACATGAAGATAATCTAACTTTGAAACACTGTCAGAGTCATGGTGCTTATTTATAGCTAAATCGATTTGAACTTTCTTGGGAACAGCACAAAATCCTTGCGCTTCTTCACTATGAATCTCAAGTGGTGCTTGCGCTTCATTCGTCTGCAAAAGGCATGCCTCTGCAAAAGCCCGCCTAGACCATTCTCCGGTTGTGACAAATCCACCCCGAGTTCCTAAATTATAGGGTAACATCGCAAATTGTAGGCTCGCTCCGCCTTGCAAAAATAGAACTTCATGGGTGCTAGGAAGCTCATAGAGACATTCTATATGCTGTTTAGCTTGCTCGATGATTTGATCAAAAGTTTTACTTCTATGACTTAATTCCAAGATGCCGGGTCCGCCATCAATTGATTCAATCGCAGTCGAGATCTTAGCTCTTATGTCGGGGGTGAGGGCAGAAGGGCCTGCATTAAAATTATGAATCTGATTTTGCTTGAGCATATCTTATCTCTACTATCGTTTTGACTAAGGAATATGGTAAGCACCATTTACAAGGTAGGCAAGTCTACAACTTTAGGGTATAGACTTTATCAACAGCCTATCAATATTGGATTTAGTCCACGGTATTTTAACCCTTTTTTTCTAAGAGTAATTGCATGGAACCTGTCACTCACTCATCTTCATCATCCGCTCATCCCAATGATCAGCTTCCCTTATTTATTCGAGCTTGCTATGGCCAAGCGACAGAGCGAACACCTATTTGGCTCATGCGTCAAGCCGGTCGTTATATGGCTGAATACAGGGCGATCAGAGCCAAGGCTGACTTTTGGGAAGTTTGTCATACACCTGACCTAGCCACCGAAGTGACCATGCAGCCCATCAATGCTTTTGGCTTAGACGCATCAATCATTTTTAGTGACCTACTGATTCCATTGCCTCACATGGGTTTTGAAGTACAGTTTATTGGTGGTAAAGGACCTGTGATCACCGACCCAATCAATGATCCAAAAGATGTTGAGCGCTTAAAGCCAACCCCAATGGGTGAGGTTTTATCTTGTGTTGGTCAAGCCGCTAAGCAAATTGTAGCTGAGCTTCCAAAAGATACTCCACTTATTGGCTTTGCTGGAGCACCTTTTACTCTCGCTAGTTATCTGATCGAGGGCGGAAGTTCCAAGCAGTTTATGAAAACTAAGGCTTTCTTACATCAGCATCCCAAAGAGGCTAAAATCTTATTTGACCGTCTGACTGATGCCTCAATTCAACTATTAAATCTCCAAATTGATTCGGGCTGTCGAGCGGTTCAAATCTTTGACTCATGGGCAGGTGCTCTAGATCCGGAAGATTATGCAATTTGGGGACTTCCCTTTACTCAGCGTATTGTTGAGGCAGTTAGACGTCCTAATGTGCCAGTCATCGTATTTGCTAAGGGAACCGGTTGCTATTTTGACTTGGTGACTCAATCTAAAGCCGATGTATATGGTTTTGATTGGACCTTGTCTTATACAAAGGCAAGAGAGTTAGCCCCACATGTAGCATTGCAAGGTAATTTAGATCCGGGCCGTCTACTTGCACCGTGGAATGAGCTAAAACCAGCTGTTGATCGTCTACTTGATCAAGCAGGAGATGGAACAGGTCATATCTTTAACTTAGGCCATGGTATTTATCAGCACACACCAGTAGACCATGTTAAGCAATTGATTGACTATGTACAGGGTGAGTCACATCAGTGGCGACATTCTAAATAAAGCTTATTGAAGTCAATGTTATACTCAAGGCATGATCTAATCAGAGCTTATTGCCTATAACTTATACTCAATATGGTGAGTAGTGAGTAGTAAGTAGCGAGCGGCGAGATCAAATAGGTGGTAAGCTTGATTCTGATACTCTTCGAGTAGTATTAAGAGTTTGTCTAGTACTGCGTTCACGAGATGTGCTTTGACGATTTGCTTTAGGAACTTGTCTTTCTCTATCCTGTCCCTTTAGATGTTCCGTATTCAGAAATTGGGCCTCACTATTGATATAAGTTTGACTTGAGGCTTTTGAGAGAACATTTAGGATTTGAATGTAACTTGTACGTGGTAAAAGCCAAGCATGAGCACGACTTAATTTATGTCCAACCCTCAAGAGCATATCGTTCTCTGGCAAAAGCCATTCAGCGCCCGAAATACCAAAGCCTCGTGCTTCTTCAAAGCTATTGACAGCAAAGGCTAAATGTACATCAACATGTTGTACAATCTTGGCACAACGCTCTCCAAAAACTCGTGAATTCATCAATAGATGAATGCCGGTGTCTAACTCGGATTGATTTAACTTTTCTACCAAGCGAATTAACAGATCTTGCTGCTTGTTATCCAATGAGGAAAGTTCAGGAATAACTAATACAATGCGCGGCTCGAGTTGCTTGGCATTAGCTTGGTATTCGTCATAGCTCGTCGCCCCAAGACGAGACATTAGGCTTTTTCGGCGTCTGAATTCAATGGGAAGCCAAGCTAAAGCTTGAGTCATCGTGTGAGCGTCATTAATGATGGGAGAATACAAATGTGGTAGATCTGAATATAAAGAACGCTCGGACGCGACATCTAAGATTAATAATCTGAGTTTATTTGGAGAAGCTTGGTAAATCAGATTAGTCAAGATTAAATCTAAGCCTCGTTCTTGATCTATCTTGCTGCCTCCAGTCACGACGATTGATCGCAGCTCACCTAGGGGTAAAAATGCTTTATCTCCAGATACATCATCACCTAAATACAAAGTTAAATCACCCTTCGCTTCTAGCTCTCTGATGATTTTTACGGCTTCAGAAGTTTCAGGAAAGCTTCTTTCTCTTCTTGGCCAAGTCGCCTCTATCACATAATGCTTTGCATTATTATTAGATATCGTAAGTAAAATAGATGGCTCCGAGCGCCCCAAAGACTTTTTCATATGAGTATTCAAACGCTCTGTGATCTCATATAAAGGGAGTGGTGGGGGCACAGGCGATACAAAGACATAGCGATCGGCCACCCTTCCAGATTCCGTTTTGGTCAATGCAAGCGTGATTTGTAAAGCATCAAAACCACGTTGTAGAATGGTTTCTCTAGAAACTTTAGGATGTAAGGTTTGGGATAACTGTTCCAAGGGGGTTCTAGACCGTCCAATTGGTGGATGGCTGTCTGTCAGCCTTGGGTGAGGCGTACTCATCCCCACTGGGATGGGCGCCAGTTTTGGTGAAGTTGCTTGTGTGGAAAGTATTGGCGTTTCATGCACTTTAATACGTTTATTTTTTATATTTGTCTGCGTTTCAGTAGTCAAACGAGGTTCTTCGATTTCGGCTTGATCAAAGTCAAAATGAAACACAGGTTCATTGTTTTTTTGATCTTGCTTGTGACGAGGGTGATTAAACCCCTCCTCTCCTAAATCATCATAAAAAGAATCGACTGCTTCAAAACGCTCTGAATCCTTATCAAATTCTGGAGGAAGTTCATTCACCGCAGAAAATATATGAGAATGCGCTCTTTGTTGAGCCGGACTTAAGCTTTTAATAGGCTCTGCGCCTAGATGAACATCATTGACCCATTGATCTGGAGAGATCGAGAGTTTAGCCTTAATTTCAACTTGATAGAGCCAAGTATGTAAACCTATAACACTAAAAACAGCCATACAAGACGTTGCTAAAGCCACCGGACGACCCAATTCCTGCAAAAAACTATTTAGAAAAAAGCCAATTTGGCCTCCAATTGGGGCACCTAGCAGTTCGATATCGAGTGTGAGTTGCAGTAAAGTGGCAACACTGATCAAAAATAGCAGATAAAAAATGATATCTTTAATGTGGATTTCGGGCAGAACAACAGACCATAACATCAGTCCTAGACGAAATAGCAACAAGGCAATCGATAGGCTCATAAACCCAATCGCATTAATTAGGTTGGAACAGATAAAGTGGGTGACTGAACCAAATATATGATCGGCACTTGTTGATAACTCAGGGTTAACCGAGCAGTTCAACAAGCCAATAAATAGCCACAGAGAGACAGCAAGCAACAATGAGCCTGCAGTCGTCATATATGATCGAGCCTCTCTCATTGCTGGGGTTACTGTGGATGTATGTACAGTCCTTATCGAACTATCTCTTGAGGACATTGACACTCTCTTTATAGTTTTAAAGTGTAATTAAAGAACATAAAGCGCTTTAGACAAAAACATGGAGCCGGCTCTCGTCTTATCCCAATGACTTGTATAAAGTCGCAAAGGTTTAAACCTTATTAACAAACAACTCAACCTCGGTTAGGTTAAACCCACTCACAATTCTGTTCAACCTTTAATTAGGATTACTTATGTGGAATCTTTTTTCCAACTCAAAAAAAAACTCAGGACGCTTTGCACCAACCCCAACCGGCGCCTTGCATATTGGTAATGCTTATACTGCTTTATTAGCGATTATCAGTGCTAAATCTTATGGCTATCAAAGCATACTTCGAGTGGATGATTTAGATGTACGTTCCTTACCACAGGCTTGCTTGCAAGGTCAGCTTTATGATTTAGCATGGTTAGGCCTTGAGTTTGATGAGGGTCTAATAGAGGGTGGACCGCATGCACCATATCGCCAATCGGCTCGCTTTCATATTTATGAGTCAGCTGTAAAATACTTAAATCAAAAAGGCTTACTCTATCCTTGCTACTGTTCAAGAAAAGAAATTGCAGCCTTTGCGCCTCATGCCCAAGATGAGGGCTTTGTATATCCGGGAACTTGCCGTCCCAAGCAAGCGAGCATACTTGACTTAGATAAAGTACGTCAGCCAAGAGAAGATGGGCGCTTACCCGCTTTACGCTTTAACACTCATGCCTTTCGGGCTTCTCCAGCTCTTGCTAAAAAGTCTTACCATCGCTGTATCATTTACCGAGATTTGGTATATGGCTTTCAAAGTGCCCATCTTGACAATGAAATTGGTGATTTTGTGATCCAAAGAAAAGATGGCGTGTATGCCTATCAACTCGCCTGTGCTGTCGATGACTACACTCAAAGTTGTTCTTTGGTCGCTCGAGGAGCAGATTTGATCACCTCTACACATAGACAAAGACTCATGTTTGATGCCTTAGGCCTTAATCTGAATGAATGTCCAGAATATGCGCATGTCGCTTTGGTCGTGGATGAAACAGGAGAACGACTCGCAAAGCGCAATCGAAGCATTCAACTTAAGGGATTAAGAGAGCAAGGGATCAAGCCGGCGCAAGTTAGAGCCTCGCTTTCAAGAAGCTTAGGTGGCCCTGATACAGATCAAATCGATGAAATGGTAAAAGCTTTTTCATGGAAGCAATTACCGACCACAGCTGTACCTTGGTCGCTTCACAACTCTTTCTAATCCTATTTATTATTGAATCATGACCAACTAAGCTTTTGAATCAAGGTTTAGCGCTAACCATTGCTTTTCAACTGCATTAATGACGGTTTGAGCAGATAGTGTTCTTGGCCAGCAAAGCTTACCATGAGCTTCAAGAGTAAACTCGGTTTGAGGTCCTTGATAAAAAAACACGCCTTCAGGCAATGCATTGTTGAATTGTATGAGCATTTCTTCTGTGAGTCGTATTTGTGGATATGCTCTAACCACAGCATCTCCTTGTTCCAAAACGGCTAAAGCGCGCATCACCGGAAGCTGTTGGCCATCTAACTCAACAAAATGTACCGGTTGTGGATCCCACAAGATTAAATCATCAAAGTCTGCCACTTGCTCACTTTGACATGGATGAAGAATACGTCCATGACAAGGACTTAGTGGCTGAACCAAAACGGTTTCACTGACCCAATCTTCATCGTCAACCAGCATCCAGCCACCTCCCTTTCTAATCATATGACTGTGTAAACTGACTCGGATTCGTTCTAAGCCCAAAGCCATTAAACGTCCTTTTTTATCGGTATAAGCTTCCTCTAAAAACTGCTCATTTTTTGCGTCCTGCCATAGGTTCTTTAAATTGGGAGCCCTTTCAAGGGTCATGGGTAGCAAAGCTGTACTCGCTACTGCTAAATTCCAACTCACTTTGAGCAGATCAAAACCATAATTTTTAGCTTCTAAGCAAGCGCGAATCGCTTTTTCCCAACGCCCCATAAACAAATGATGTCTTGATAAAAGAAACCATGCATCAGCATCTTCAGGACATAAAGAAAGAGCGATTTCATAATCAGATAAGGCACGTTCATCCCCCAAGGGACCGGCTTCAAGTAATAAGCGAGCACGCAAGATAAATAAAGATGCTCGATCTTGAGGTTTAGAAGGCGGTGCTTCTTCAAGACAAAAGTCAAGTAAGTCGACAGCCAAACCTATTAAACTATCGCGTGACGCAGGCGCTTGAACACCGGGTAAGCGACTCCATGCTTTAAGGATCGCTCTGACCAACTGTTCAACGACTCTTGCTTTATTGGCCCACTTTTGAGCAAGGCGCCGTACTTCTCTTTCCAAATGATCAAGATCATCGATCCAAGCCAGCATCGCAGCCCAAACCTCTGCAAGCTCTATCTCTGATGAGGTAAACTCAGCATAATCTCTAAGCGCTTCGGCGGCTAACTGAGGTTGATCCTGTCCTAAAGCTGTCCATGCTGTTTGACATATCTCTTGCTTCAAGTCATCACTTAATGAACTGTGCTCAAGCATTCCCATCTCCTATTCAATCAAGACTATTTGCTGTACTTCAATCCTTGGGTTTTAGAACAGATTAATCTACATCTTCTTCTGTTGTTTCAGAGGTATTGCATAATATGAAGAGTTCACTCAACAAGTCTCGTTTCATTTTTCTTAATCGCTTCTCAGCTCGATTGAATTCTTATCGCTTGTGGCCAGCTTTGGTTCAATCCTTTTTACTCGCCTATATATGTGCTTACTCCTTGCCCGCTTCGGCGACTCCACCCATCGATGCAGATGCCCTTTGGGGACAAGGCGCCCAACTTTCTTTGGTTAATCCTGCCCACTTATCACCGAATTATGGTCGATTTAATGTCAACTATGATTTGCTCATACCAGAGCTGAATCAAATTCTTGATCCACAAAATCCAAATAGTGCTTCTCCTTCTTGGGGACATGAGTTTTCTTTGGGTGTAAACTTGGGTCAACGCTATACCCTTGCCAGCTCATATCTTTCTTTACCTTATCAAACTCAAGAAAGTTCAACCTCAATCTTTGATTCAAGGCTAAAGTTATGGAGTCTTGCTCAAGCCTTTAAACTAAGTGATCGTCTATCAATTGGCCTAAGCTACTTAAACCATTCAGACCAAAAATGGCTCGGTGGGATTTCTTATGGTTTAAGTTCTTGGTTATTGGCTTCGGCCACCCTTGGTGGCCTTGATCAAAAAGCCTTACAACATGGTTTGTTAAGCTTTGGCTTAGGTCTCAAACCGAGCGAACGCTTTTCATTGGGTATACAGGCTCGTCCTTTTACCGGTGGTGGACGCTTAGAACTGAGTTCTCAAATTAGGCTTTGGCGTGGATTGCATGTGGAATTAGTCGCCCAGGCCAATCAAGGTACTCCAACAGAAAACTTAACAAACCCTTTACTTATTTATCAAAATATCTCGCCATATAATCCTGCTAACGATCAGCTGAGTTTTCGCTTTGCATTAGCATGGAGAGGCTTAAGCACTTGGCGAATTGAAAGCGGAACCAATCCCCAAACGCCGGCTCGACTGAGCTTGCGGTTTGAAAGCCAAAGCTCACCCCAGTTTAAGCTCAACTCTACTAAAAAACTCATCATGCTTAACGCTCGGGATAGTCGAGAGTTAAGCTATAAAAGTTCACTATTTTCATCGGCCCAAGCCCATTCTCCCTTCTTTAATACCTTAAGAAAACTTGAAGAAATTCAGGCTGATCCTGCAGCGCAGGTGGTGTTTTTATTACTTGGTGGCCCAATGGCCTATGCTCAAGCAGAAGAACTCAGTGCAAGTATTAAAGCCCTCAGATTAAAGGGGCTTATTGTTTATGCTTATTTACCACAGGCCAACTTAGCCAATTATTTGGTTGCTGCCTCTTGTGATATCATTTGGGCTTCACCTACCGTAGAGCTTGCGATCACCGGCTTACTCAGTGAACGAATGTACTTTAAAAATCTACTCGATCGCCTAAATATTGTACCTGAAGTCATTACAGTTGGCGATTATAAGAGTGCCCCAGAGATATTTTTACGATCAGAGCCATCCAAAGAAGCAGCAGAAGTAGATGCAAACCTTTTGGATGCGCGCTTTGCGAACTTGATCACAATGTTAGCCCAAAGAGCACAGCAACAACGTTGGGCTAAAGAACCCTCACCATCCATGAGTAAGGGAAAAAGACTGATCGCCCTACGTAAGTTAAAAGACAAAGAGCCACTATCCCGAGAAGATAAAGCTTTGGCGATTACTTGGCTCAATGAGGGTCCTTATGGTGCGAAGCACGCCTATGATAAAGGTTTAATCGATAAAGTCGTTTCACCCAGTGAGCTTGAAGAGCGGATCAAAAAGACCCATCCAAACCTAAAACTTGAATTCAAGGAACTCTATCAACCTGCTAAAACCTGGGCACCTCGTCCACAAATTGCCGTGATTCATGCAAGTGGAGAAATCGGTAGTGGTCTTGGCCTTGGCAAAAGTGATACGGGCATTACCGCTTCTGCCTATGTGCCACTCATCAAAAGATTAACCTATGACCCCTTAGTTAAAGGGGCAGTATTACGCATTGATAGCCCCGGTGGTGCTGTCAGTGATGCCGATGCGATTTGGCAGGCGCTTAAGGACTTTGCCAAGCGTAAACCCTTGGCGGTTTCTATGGGAAGTGTGGCCGCTTCGGGTGGATATTACATAGCAGCCCCCGGTCATATGATTTTTGCCAATGCAAATACTCTAACCGGAAGTATTGGTGTTTTTGCGGGTAAGGTTGACTTGAGTAACTTGTTAGAAAACTATGGGATTAACATTCATAGACAAAGTCGGGGTAATGCTATTTCTCGTAGTTTATTTAGTCCTTGGTCAGATCAAGCCAAGCAAAGCCTACAAAAAGAACTTGATAGTATTTATGATTTATTCCTAACCAGAATTTCTTCGGTGCGCAAAAGCTTAGATCGTGAGAAACTTCTGCCCTTGGCTGCAGGCCGTGTCTGGACCGGAGAAGAAGCCAAAGTAAATGGTTTAGTGGATGTACAAGGTGGATTAGTTGACGCTCTCAAATGGGTAAGTGTTGAAGCTGACTTGGCTCATCAAGACTATGAAATCCGTTCTTACGCACCTCCAAAAAATGCCTTAATTAATCAAGTACTTGGTGCGCTTGGCTTAAGCTCACAAACAACAGTTTCTATAGCTAGCAACCGATCTGACTTTACCCAACCTAGCTCTCAACTTTGGTGGGCTTTATTTAGTGAACTTCCCTTAAGTATTCGTTTTATTCTTCAAAATATGATGCTGAGTCCTAACCAAGCTCTTGCCATTGATCCACGTCTATAAATCATCATACTTGTTAATTTCGGGTTCAAGTTTCTATCTTTCTAGGCTTTGAGCCTAAACTCAGACTGTGCTATAGGCATCAAAAATATCAACTGACCTGTCTTTTATAAAGGAGCTCTGCCATGAAATTAATCTTAGTTCATCCACTCATTCCACAAAATGCTGGTTCTATTGGACGGCTCTGTGCCGGCATGGATGTGGAGTTAGTTTTTGTAGAACCTTTGGGCTTTAAAATTGAAGACCGCTATCTCAAAAGAGCAGGACTCGATTATTGGCCGTGGATTAAATATTCGGTTGCACCGTCCTGGGAAGCTGCTTTCGAAGATGTAAAAACACCTTGGTTTTTTACCGTTCATACTCAGCGTTCATATACCGAAGCCCAATACCAAGAAGGCGATGCTTTGGTATTTGGCTCAGAAAACACCGGCTTACCCATGGAACTCTTACAACGCTATTCTGATGAGCGTCGAGTGTGTATTCCAATGACAAATCCGAATGTTCGTAGTCTCAACCTTGCCCAGTGTGCAGCGGTTGGACTGTGTGAGGCAAGACGCCAAGTTGGCTTTCCACCTCATCGACTTGTGACTAAACCTTAATCAGCTTATTCACAAGTCGAAACAAGTAGTAACCTTACTGTACTTCGATGGCTGTAATGGTGTAACCAGCCTCTTGTCCACTACCATCTGACTCAATAGCAATCATAACATAATCACCAGGCACTGTGATTTGGTAATCAGTAGCTGCACCGGTCAAACCTGCAGCATCATAGCCATCACTATAGTAAGTGCGAGATCCATCTTGATCCAATAAATTACCTTCTGAATCTTTAATCACTAAGAAGTCCCAAGTTGACTCTACATCGTAGTCCAAAGTTAGGGTAATACTAGTGGTTCCTTCTGGCGCCTGAATCTGAAGAGTTGATCCATCATAAAGAGTCCCTCTTTCATTTGCGCTGTATGTGCCACTGCTGTAGGGCAAGTTAGCAAGAATCTCGTCCACTGTCATCGGCTCAGGAGGAGGTGCTAAAATACCAGTATCTAATGCTGTGAAGAAAACGCTACCTTCAGCGTCGACTCCGGTGAGTCCCAGATTCAATACACCTTGATTAAAGTAAGCGCTCACGTGAACACGCTCACCCGCCAAGAAGTCATCAGCTGCAATTGCAATATCAAAGTCTGAAACACCATCTTGGTCAACATCAAGACCAAAGTTATAGTCACCTGAAACAGGTAACTCTAGACTGTCAGAAGTAACGCCGTAAGCAAGATCATCAATGGCAACTTCCATAGTATCAAGATTGAGAATATCAACCGGATCAGCACCCATACCATAGTGAGAAACACTAATCAGAAAGGTATCTTCCATTGCTGGTGTACCAAGCTCCAAAGCGTCTGCAACAAGTTCGCCAGCCTCATTCATACTTACAACCACGAGATACTCTTTATCAAGCTCAAAGTTGAGGCCATCAACTCGACCGAAAAGATCTTCTTCGCGTTCTTCAACTGGTCCACTTGTGTATGTATCAAAAATCCACATACTTGTGTTATCGGCAGCTTTAATCTCTTCGATATCATCAGCGTCAAAATCAGGCGCAAAGTTGATCTCTTGGTAGATCATTTCATCCGCACCTGTTGGCATTGAGCCAAAGACTATATCATAATTCCGACTAGTAAGATTCAAGATACTTACAAAGGCATTCTTCTCAACAAATGTTTGTAGACTCATTGTTGCAGTAGCAATGCTACAACCATCGGTCGCAGTGACTGAATAATAAGCAGGGAAGTCAAGCTCTCCACCAACACCTGTTAGCATTTCGAATGAGCCGTCCATGTTGTCTGTAAATGTAACAGGAGTCCCTGAACCAGCTACAGTAAAGCGAAGCGCTGAAGCGTCAGCAGCATTGGTCTCTGGAGTGATGGTGTAGCTTTCAAACTCATAGATGGTTTCCGGAAGAACAATGTCGCCCATAGTAAGTGCAGGGACGTTAGCACAAGCACTGTCAGCACCGTTCATGCCGTCAGCACCGTTCATGCCGTCAGCACCGTCAGCACCGTTCATGCCGTCAGCACCGTTAGCACCATCAGCACCATCAGCACCATCAGCACCATCAGCACCTTGTTCACCTTGAGGACCAGCCTCACCACCAGAACCGGCAGGACCTTCGCAAGCAAAGGTAAACGCGAGCATGGCTGCAAGCATGCTACGCAAAATTAGTTGTGATTTTTGCATCTTAGAGTACTCCTTTCAAGAGTGTTGGATGCGCATATTAAGAAAAAACTTAATCATTAACCTCAAAAGAGCTTAATTGATTTGATGATAAACTTTAGCCATCCAAGTACATAATGCCAATACTATTTTAAGATCTTTTTATAATCTAAGGTATTTTCAAGCTTGATAGACTCTTGATAAAGCTATCTTTTATGGCAATTTACCGGTTTGAATTAAGCTTAAAACATCCATTTCTACTGCGATAAACCAATGGACTAATACACCGCCCCAAATAGAACGCCCCTTCATTGCTAGATAGCCCAAGATTAGACCGGCCACCACGGAACCTAAACTTTCAGCTGCCGTTTTTGGAAAATGAATCATGCAATAAGGGACTAGCATAAAAGCAATCGCGCCATATCCTAGTGCTTTTCTGAGGGACTCCAACAAAAAGGCTCTAAAAAAGAACTCAAGTGCAAAAAACTGTAGCCCATAAGCCAGTTCCCAAGCGATCAAATCAAACCAACTTCGTCCGGCCAATGAGTAAAAGGGATAAATGGCCTGAAAATCAGGCCAATATGATACCCACACCACAATCAAGGAAACCGGTATCAGACACACTATATAAGGTGTCCAATGCGCTTGTCCCTTGGGTAAGCCAAGATAATAATCAGCAAGCGAGCGCTTGGTCAGCTTCAAAAAGATGATTGGAATACATACAAATCCCAAAAAGCAAGACAGCACCCATAAGCACAAATGCCCTAACTCCCAATACTCGGCGGGTACAACATCAATATGTTGACTAAGCCATAAAAAATTACTGGGTGTACCGGTAAAGTTCATCACCACTAGACTTAGGCAGGTCACCAAGAATATGCCCCATTCAAACAATCCTAACTTGCCCGTAGAAAGCGCTTCCTCTTTTTTGTAGTCCTCAAGGATAACCAAATAAGTTTCTTTAAGTTTTTGCATGTATGATCTCTTTATTACTTTCAGAGTGTCTTCAGAGTGTATCAGCCGAATCTTATGGAAGTGTGATGTCAATCTCGTTGGGAACAGCATAAAGGAATAGCTGATGCTGAGCATGGCTTACATAATCATGCAGGACTTTTTGCATACTGTAATTAAGTGGTTTAAGATGCCGATCAAATAAAGATACTTCTGCTTCCAACATCACCGTTGTCACTTGAGCTGTGCATGATTTAAGGCTTGAGAGTTGAATGTTACTATCACACTCTAGATCCCAATTACTTTCGATCTGAATGAAGACCTGCGCTTGCCCTAATGAACCTGTCAATAATTGACTTGTTGGTAATTGATCTGCTGCAAGCTTAGTTGTAAGCCTCAAAGAACGTAAGCTAAAACCTCTATCTTGACTCACTATGGATTGAGTACCCAACCCCTCATCGGACTTACTCATCAGAGAAAGAAGCCTTAATGACTTCAGTCTAAAAATAACTGCAAAGCTTTCCTCATATAGGGCCATACCACCATAAGGACCATACGCTTGAGTTGCCCTCAGCAAAGCTAATAGTCGGTCATATTTACATGGGCTAGGGATTGTTCGTGGCGCTTTTTTAAGCGTCTTTTTAACTTGTATTTGACGAGGGGCATACCCATCTAGTATGGCATCCCAAAGCTCACTCAGTAGATGACAAGCAAACTGTTCAGCTCTTTTTTCAAGCTCAACCGGCCCCTCAAGTGGATGCCTTTTAAATTGAGCATCAGCGATTAAATCACCTTGATCAATCTCTGAATTCATCCAATGAATACTCACTCCAGAGCTCATATCACCTGCCAAGCAAAGATCAATAAGAGGATAACGACCAGCATATTTAGGCAGTGGAGCCGGATGTATATTGATTACTCCCATACGGAAACGGTCTAAGACTTCTTGAGGGATGATTTCAAAATGAGCACAAAAACCAAGATCTAAATTGACGGGTAAGTGTTCCAAGATTGCATGTGGATTTAAACCAACATAAAAGGCTTTTACCTGTGCTAGAATAACACGATTTAAAAACTCTTGATGTATCTCTTTACTGAGTTGTGGAACAAAAACAGCCACCAATTCAATATCATGCTTGAGCAGTAGAAAATCTAAAATATTCAGAGATTGGCCAAAGTATACAACTCGATTTAGTTTCATTAGGACGCTTTCTACCCTGTGCCCATCATAGATTAATAGATCGCTTTATTTATAGTCAGCGATTGCTTCTTACTCACTCAGCGATTTGGGCTAATTACTAGGTGCAATGGAGTCAGTCCCTAGCTTAGGGCTTACAAAAATACCCTCTTCAAGACTGATTCTTGCTCCGCTTGGACTTCTTTGATCTGGTGCTTGATAGTAGATAGGAACTCGGGCGACTCTAAAACGTCCGGGTACTTCGCTTTGGCGTGCGGGTTTTTGTGAAAAATAAACCGTAATTTCATTCGCACCTACCGCGCGGCCTAATCTTTGGTCACGAGCTAAAGCTAAGGTTTCCACCAAGCGAATATTGCGGGCCACAAAACTTAGACAACTTCGCTCTCTTTGGCGAATAAGAAAATCTTCAATAAAAGTAATGGTGGGTAAACTCTGAGGGTTCACCTCTACCTCTACCCAAAGCGCGCCAAGATTTTGTGCTTGATCATCAGGTTCTGTGCCATTATTTATGACCTGTTCACCCTCCTCGGTGTTAAACGAAGTTTGGCTAGGTTCATTATCGCTCACCAAATCACCATAAAGAGTATAACGACCAGCTTTAGTAATGGGGATGATCGCTCCAAAGCCCTCTTGAGAAGGTGCTTTAAAGCTTAAAAAACCCACTTGCTCCTCGCTTTCAGGTGTGGGTGTCCACTCAAAAGCGGCTAAACCAGCTTGTAAGGCAAAACTCATTTCAAAGACTTTAAGACCTTCGATTTGCAAAAGCGGGTCGGCCTCAAGCTCCTTAACTCTTCCTTCTCGTTCCACATCATATCGAGCAGCTAAGCCCAAACGCTGACTTTCATCAATACTGCGTGGATCGGTACCTTCTTTGAGTTCATCCCCATTACTGACTCCATCTTCATCAAAATCTTGAGCACTATCGGGGTTCAAATGGTCGGTACCTCGGATCACTTCTAAGCCATCAGGCAGGTTATCTCCATCACTATCTGAAAGCGATGGACTTGTGCCCATGAGTCGTTCTTCGCATTCGTTCAATCCATCAAAATCTCGATCTAGCTCAGCCAAGCCTTCAAACATAAATAGGTCATCACAAACGACCGGTCGATCAATCTCTCCATTGATAAAGCCAACCCTTGCTTCAATCATATCGCTTAATCCATCGCCATCACTGTCTCGTAGAGTCGGATCACTTTCTCCCTCATCTACCTGCCCATTTCCATTTATGTCTTCTTCTTCATCCGCAAGGCCATCTTGATCACTATCGGCTAAAATACCACCAAGCCTTGGTGCGGCGCTTTGATTGATCACTAATATTTGAGCAGCCTCCATGTCACTTGGACGATCAAAAATAGACACTGCTCTTGGGTCCAAATTATTAGCTGAGGAAAAACGCGCATAACGCCCACCACCGGCAAAGCTAAGCTGCTCCAGTAACTGCGCCATATCTTGATTCACATCCTGTTCTTCGGCGGCTAAATGCATGATATGTAGCTGAAAACCACCAGCCCCCATGGCTAAACTATCATTTCTAAGCTCTTGAACTAAAGCAATATCTAATTGAGTTTGACAGGTTAAAGATGGCCTTTGAGCCCCTTCGGCATTAAGGCAACTCCGGTCGCCTCTTGGGCAACAGTCTCGCTGCTCGGCAAGCGGACTTTGCGGGCCTGCCCCAAGCCACAAAAGAGTATATTGAGTCACCGCTCGTTGGCCGGCTTCCATCGAAGCTAAATCATCTTCAATAAGGGTTTTCGCCATCTCAAGCCCTCCTTGATAATCACGACAAAGCTCATTACCAATACAAGATTCCGGAAGCGACAGGCGACTGACAGCGTTCAATAAAACCCCTGGATTACGGGTAAATAACTCGGACTCCGGTGCTAAGCGTTGCACTCGTCCGGCATAGCCAATGATCGCTACCGAATATTCAGGTTTAGCCAGAGTGCTTTGGATCAAGGCATTTAACATCTGTAAGCGTTTTTGGGCAGGGTCAAACTCGCTATACAAGAAACCTTGAGCTTGATCAGCCATGATAATTAAGCGAGCCGGAAATCGATTCTGCTCTGGGTCTTCTGTACAAACTCGTCCTTCTATTGCAACTCGATCAGCACTTAAAGGTGCCCTTTTACTGTGATAAAGTGAAGCATCGGAGCAGGCAACAAAGCTTAAAGTCATAAATACTAAGCCATAGATGTAAATTGGATTTAAACCGTGCATTTCAGTTCCTATTGATCACTTTACTTGAGCTCATACTTTAACACAGAGTGTATGATATAAATGAGATAAATGTACATATTTGCTAAAGAGAATATACTTTTATCTTTGGATAAGTTTAGCTAGTTTAAGAGCAAGTTATTAATTAGCCTTGAGTAAGAATGGAGTAAAAATATGAATCTTATCCTACGATTTAGCCTATGTTTTGTGTGTTTATCACTGTTGAATGCCTGTGGATCAACTCCAAAAGATGTTGATCGTGATGGCCTTAGAGAAAGAGCCGATCAAGAAACCTCACAAGTGAAGTAAGCAAAGCACAAATGAGATATCCTTTTAATACGCTCAAGTCTCAGCTTTTATGCTTGGCTTTAATCTTATTCAGCCTCAATTTATATGCTTGTGGGCCCAAAGCCTTTCAAGGACGTGTGAGTCCCGCTCCGGAGTGGGTTTTTACACCACTTGAGCAATGGGACCAAAAGAGATACACGCAAACGGGCGAGTTTGTTATCCATGGAGAAGGGCTCAGTAAGGGTCAACAATTGATCTCTAAGCGCCGAGCGTTGGCTGATGCAAATGCGACCCAAGATGTAAAAAAGCGCTTTGTGGCTTTATATACTCGATCTTTAGCTGGCGCAGCATATCGAGAAGCCTTTATCAAGCTGATGACTGAACTCTCATGGGAACAGATTGCTTTAAATAATGAGCGCTATTTCGATGTAGAAAAAAATCAACAGCATACCTTGGTGAGTGTCAATGAGACTCGAATCATTGATGCTCTAAACTTTGAACGTTCCATGGATCAACAAGGCGTAACCGATTGGAATCAAGTCTTTCAAAGCATCAAAACCATGTACCAAGGGCTTAAAGGGCTTAAAAATCGTAATCCACAATGAGAGCTAACCGCATTTTTATACCGCATTTTTATTTATCTTTCCTGATTACACTCCTCGTTTTTTCGACCAGCTTGGCTCAAGACTTTTGGCCAAATAGACCAAGTTTTGAACGGCACCAAGCGCTTTTATCTGGCGACACTCGTAACGAGAAGGAACTTTATTATCTACAACGAGTCGGTGCTTGCTTAGACCCAGAGCAACTCAAGCTTATAGATCATAAGGTAACGCTACCGGCGTTAAGGCAGGAATATCACAAGTTACAAGAGTTAAATTGCTCGTCGAATCAAGAAAATCGTTCTATCCATGAAGCTCTTGAGCAACCAAAAAATCTTCAAAATGCTTTAGATATTAGATCTTTGTATTCATCATGGAATCTGGCCCAACAAAACTCTGATTCACAACTTAGTTATCTCTTAGCAAAACAGCTCAAAGATCTACCCTATCCCAAACGAACTCAAGAACGTATACAATTGAGTTATGCACAAAGCATTCTCGAAGTTCTAGAAGAAGGCCCTAGCCCTTTTGTCAGTTTGGATGAAGGAGGTTTGAGTGCTATAAACTTATTGGACCATCTTTCGGCAGAGGCTCTAGGCATTCAAGTCCGAGCCAGTGCACTAGATATACTACAACATAAGCATCCTTTTCGTATTGAAAGGCAGCAAGCAAGATATAAGCTTTGGCACGATTATCCCCAAACTGAACTTGTCGATTTAGTTCTTAATCGCGATGAAATTAAACATCAAGAGATCGATTGGTTAAGGCGAGGCGAAGCGGCCTTTAAAGCACGTGACTACAAGCAAACCATTTATGCCCTGCAGCACTTTTCTCCTCTTAGTGAACAGCTGATTTTTGTACCTAAGGCACAAGAACAGGTTTTTACAGAGCTCTTTACAAGTCTCAAGAAACTTGAGTTTGAAAAAGCACAGCAACGAGGGGCTTTACTGATCGCTATTTCTTTAATGCGACTGCGAGAGTACCCTCAAGAAGCTCAACGCCAGCTTGAGATTGCCTTACACGGTCCGGAAGCTTCAACGACAGCAAGTGCACACTTTTACTTAACTCATCTTTTAAGTCGCTTAGGACGTTGGAATGAATCTTTAAGCCATTTAAATCATTATCTTAAAACTCGACCGCGAGGACGTAAAGGACGAGAAGCTAGATATCAACAAGGTCGTATTCTTCATCAAGCAGGTCGCTATCCGGCGGCGATTGATGCCTTAGACAAGTTTTTAGCGAGTAAGCCTAAAGACCCAAGTATGTATCGCTGGTTCTTAGGATGGAGTTATTTTAGACAGGGCGATTGCCGGACTGCGATCAAGACTTGGCGAAAACTTAAAAAGAATCGCAACCTTATTGTAGGACCAAAAGTTAGCTATTGGACCGCGCGCTGTCATGCTTTAAATCATGATAAAAAAGGCGCTATTCAAGAACTTAATGCACTCCTCAAAGAAAGTCCTTTGGGATATTATGCGCTTTTAGCACAAACTCTAAAATCAAGACTTCTTAACGCTGAATTTTCTTGGAAGAACCCTTTAAAAAGAGCCCGAAAAAAACATTGGCGTTATGCGGCCCCCCCTGTTCCCCAAAAAAGTGTTAAGCGCTTAAGTCGACAACGGAGTACCCACAGTCTATCTCAAACGATTAGTAAAAGCTTTTCACTTCTAAGTTTAGGAGAAGAAGGTTTGGCACGTACTGAAGCAAAAGGCGTATGTTCCCAAGCTAAAAATCAAAGAAAGCTCAAAAGGGTTTTAGGTTCTCGTACCCGATTTATTATGTGTGATGCTTTAGAATATTACACCGGTAATCATGGGGCTCGTTGGAAGCGTCAAGCATCTTCACGAGTCGCTTGGCTGACTCAATTTCATAAAAAAAGTCCTCGAGAGCGAGTGGGAGCCTATCCGATTGCCTACTATGACTTAAGCCTTGCGGCTGCCGAAATCGAACAGATCAGCCCATGGTGGATTATGGCTCATATGCTCCAAGAGTCGCGCTATCGACCTGACGTAGTAAGCTATGCGCAAGCAATAGGCTTGTTACAGATCTTAGGAAGAACCGGCAAAAGAATCAGAGAAGCAATCGATTGGCCCCAAGGTGATTTCTTTAGCGATCAACTGTATGATCCTGCTTTGTCGATTCGCTATGCTGCTTGGTATTTACATCATTTAAGTGATGACCTAGGGCATCCTTTATTAGCGATCGGTGCCTACAATGGTGGTCCAATGCGTTTTGCTGATCATCAAGAGCTTTTCCAAGACCAAGACTTTGACTTGATGGTAGAAGAAATGGGTGCTCATGAAAGTCGTAATTACTTACGCAAAGTCGCAGATCATTTTATTAGGTATTTAGCGCTTTATGCCAGTGATCAAGAGTGGTCAACTTGGACAAAGCGTCTTATGCCCCCACTCAAAACGCCTATGCCAAAGCGAATCGTTGGGTTTTAAGCTTATTTAGCGCTGACTTGAGCAACAAGTTCATCAACTGTTTTTCCGGCATCACCAAAGAGCATTTGAGTATTGTCTTTATAGAAAAGTGGATTATCAATACCCGCATAGCCAACATTACGACTGCGCTTAAAGACAACAGTGAGCTTGGACTTCCACACTTCAAGAACTTCCATACCGCCAATTGAGCAAGTTGGATCTTCTTGAGCAAGAGGGTTTACAATATCGTTTGCACCGATGACCAAAACAACGTCTGTTTCTGGAAAGTCATCATTAATTTCTTCAAGCTCAAGCACAATGTCATAGGGCACTGCTGCTTCTGCCAAAAGAATATTCATGTGACCGGGTAAACGACCAGCAACGGGGTGAATCGCAAAACGCACATTCACACCCTTCGCCTTAAGAATTTTCACCAGCTGATACACACTATGCTGAGCGCGAGCTTGGGCTAAACCATAACCAGGTACGATAACCACAGATTTTGAAGATAATAATTTATCACTTAAGGTTTCGGCATCGGTTTCATTCACTGTACGAGCAGCGAGTTCTGCTTTTTCTTCTTCAGTAAGCTCTTTAGCCGGAGCATCATTCTCAGCCCCAAAACCACCAAAGATTACGCTTAAGATGGAGCGGTTCATTGACTTACACATAATGTAACTCAAAATAGCACCACTAGAACCAACCAAGGCACCGGTAATAATCAACAAGTCATTATTAAGCATAAAACCAGCAGCTGATGCAGTCCAGCCTGAGTAGCTGTTGAGCATTGACACAACCACGGGCATATCGGCACCACCAATGGCTAAAACCAAGTGTGCACCCAAAACACCTGCAATAATGGTGAGCAATGACATAAGAACAAGGCTACCTGATCCCGCTTCACCGCTTGCTCCATTTGCATACATGATGACCAAGATAATTGAAGCTGCAAGCATGCCAGCATTAAGCTTATGGCGTTCCTTTAGCAGTAAAGGCTTGCTTGGTACCCAATAAGTTTTACCAAAAAAGTTGAACTTCGCTTTAAGTTTAGCAAAGGCAGCCACTGAGCCTGTAAAAGTTAATGCACCAATAAATACGTCCACACCAACTTCAGATGCATACAGGGCCGAAGCGGCATGACCACCCTCATGCCCCATACTCGCATCGCTTGCAAAACCAACCAAAACAGCCGCTGCACCCACAAAACTGTGTAATAGCGCGACCAACTCTGGCATTGCGGTCATTTCAACTCTTTTAGCCAGAATATAACCAACCAAGCTACCCACTGCGATTGTAATAAACAGTGTATCATACTGAGTCACATGGCTATTAAAAAGGGTAGCAACGATCGCTACTCCCATACCAAAGATACCGTATAAATTACCCTGACGAGCCGTTTCTTGGCTAGATAAGCCTTTTAAGCTAAGGATAAAAAAGATACTCGCTACCAAATAAGCAATTTGTAATAGTGTCTGTTCCATTGTTTTAAGACCCCCTTACTTTCTAAACATCGCAAGCATGCGATGCGTCACTGCAAAGCCACCAACCACATTGATCATTGCTAAAAGTACAGCTAGACCACCAAAGATGCTTGCTGTATTCAACTCTGTTCCATGAGCTTGAAGCATTCCCCCAACCAAAATAATACCACTGATAGCATTGGTTACACTCATCAATGGCGTATGTAAGGCATGCGATACATTCCAAATTACCTGCCAACCAATAAAGCATGAGAGCGCAAATACAGTGAGGTGATTTAGGAAGACTCTAGTACTTTCACTTGCCGCTTCTGGTGTTGAACGCATCAATAAGAAAATCCACAATACTGTGGCCACACTAATTAGAACTTGCTTCCAACCAAAATCGCCAATTACATTTGGAGTGCTGTCATCAGCACTTGTTTCTGCAACTGGTGTGACTGGAGTATGAGAAGACTTTGGTGCAGGGCTTGCTTTACTCTCTACCTTTTTTGCTTCAGCTTGCGCAGGCTTCATTTCTTTAGAAACCGACGAAGGATCAAGCTCGCTCAAAGGCGGAGGTGGGTAAAGTAACTCATTTGCATGAGTCACAATCGAAGACCGAACCACTACATCGCTGAGATCGAGCTCAATTTCACCCTCACCTGATTTAATATCACGCAGATAATGAACAAAGTTCATGCCATAAAGTTGGCTTGCTGTGGGTGCCATACGACTCGCCATATCGGTGTAGCCAATCACTTTGACGCCATTATCAGTGGTGATCAATTCTCCCTTAACCGTTGCATCGCAGTTTCCACCACGCTCAGCAGCCAAGTCTACAACAACCGAACCGGCTTTCATTTCAGCCACTGCTTCGCTAAGCCATAATTTAGGTGCATCTCTGCCTGGAATTAAAGCGGTTGTAATCACCACATCTAAGTCCGGAGCAAGCGACTTGAAAAGAGCCATTTGCGCCTCGGTAAAACGCTCGCTCATTGCCTTAGCATATCCACCTTCACCCTCGCCCGATTCTTCGATTTCAACCTCTAAGAATTGAGCGCCCATACTTTCTACCTGCTCACGAGCAGCAGCACGAACATCAAAGGCAAGGACTTGCGCGCCCAAACCGCGGGCAGCACCAATGGCAGCTAAACCAGCAACACCAGCGCCAACAATGAGCACCTTAGCAGGATTCACCTTACCGGCAGCTGTAAACTGACCGCTAAAGAAGCTTCCAAAGTGATAGGCGGCTTCCACAACGGCTCGATACCCATCAATGTTACTCATAGAACTACGTGCATCAAGTTTTTGTGCTCGGGTAATTCTTGGTACACAATCCATAGCAATTGCGCTCACTCCAGCTTCTTTAAAAGCAGTCATGAGTGCTTCGTTTTCAGCCGGCCAAAGCAAGCCCATGAAAACGGAGCCCGATTTCATTGCCTTAGCTTCTTCCAAACTTGGTGGAGCAACCTTTAACAACAAATCAGCAGTGCTCCACACGGTAGCATGATCTGTGATCTCTGCCCCTTCTGCTTCATATAATTCATCACGGTAGCTTGCTCGGGCACCCGCACCCGCGCTCACCATAATCTCAAAGCCCATTTTTTTGAGCTTTTTGACAGTATCAGGAGTGGCGGCAACTCTGCGTTCACCCTCTGCCGTCTCTAAAGGGATACCGATCTTCATGTATACTCCTTATGTGCGATCGCTCACTTAAGATCATCTTAAGAGAGAAGCTTTAATTTATTTTCCGCACGTGTACTAACATGTCCTAAACTAATTCGCTAGTCTTCAAAGCGACTTAGCACTTTTTTAGTACTTAATTCGCTTACTAAAGCCGCCAATTGCTTCTAAGATCAAGATCTCCATTTGGTCTGAAATAATAATTATTATCTACAATTAAAGATCTTTCAAACCATCCGCTAGGACCTTCTTCAGATCTTCCTTGTCTTCAATCTTTAGACGGCGCTCAAAAAGAGATTTGACAACTTTCTTAAGACCTTCACCCTTGAGTGTGATTGACTGCTTGTAAGCATAAGCACGTACATCAGATTCACGGTGGTCCATTGCACCTTCCAAAAGTTTAATACTTGCTGGAAGACCATGGGCAATCAATGCATCAACGATACTTTTCACAAACGCAATATCTTTATCTTGTAGCTGAGTAGAGAGAGCAACTTGTGATTCTTCAGTGGGAATATGTGACAAAGCTTTTGCACCGGCAATTCTGGTTTCTGAATCAGAGTCGGCAGTCAAACGCAAGTTGATACGGGTCGTCAATCCCTCTCTCTTTTCCATGTTTAATGCACTTGCAATCGAAGCAACAGCTCCCATGGCTGCCTTTCTTACAATCGTTGCTTCATGAGCCAGATATGTATCATTAAAAAATTCGCTAAGCGTTTCGGTCGACTTGAGTTTACCAAGACTCTCTAAGCTATATGCCACCACTCGTTCATCTTTTTCTTTCAGATACCCCAATAAAGTAGGACGCATCTTTTCTTCTTCAAAGGCCGAAGCGGCACGAGCTACAGCTCTTTTAACCTTAAGATCTGAATCATCTTTTAATTTCAAAAGGCTTTCGCGGGCTTCTTCGCCCCCGATATCTCCCAAGCTTCGTGCGGCCTCGGCACGGATCCATGCCTTTGAGGACTGAGCTAATTGACCTACTGCTTTAAACGCTTTCTTTTTATGCTTGGCATTCGCTTTTTGGTAAAGCTTACCCAATACTCCTGTGGCAGCACTCTTTAGGCTTATGGCTGAAGCACGCGCACTATCGTTTAAAACAGTTTTTGGACTTTCATTCGCATAAATATTACGAAGAACTTCATGGATTTGCTCTCCACTTTCTGGATCGTCAATATCAGCAGTTGCCAAAAGCTTTAGAGCCTTGGCTTCTTGGCTCTTAGCCAAGATCTGAGCGCTTTTTACGCGTGTACTTGCATCTGGATGTCGTAAGGCCTTTTCAAACCAATTAGCCACATCTCCTTTAAGCTTATCGCCTTTGATATCTTCCAATGCAGAAAGAACAGCTTGCCCATTTGGTTGGGTCACTAAAAAGTTAAAGGCTGATTTACGCGCTGATTTTTGACCGCGAATCGCGTGAGCAATTTCAATTTTCACGTCAATCGCTAGTTCAGCATTGAGCAGCTCAACCAAGGGCTTAATCGTATTACGGCTCACTAAAGATTTAATGGCCATGCTTCGGACTTCAGCCTCTGTCCGCTTGATTGCGGTTAAAAGTTCTTTGTCTGCTTCCCCACCTTTAACTTTTGCTAACTTCTCAGCAGCTTGCAATGCTGTCTTAGCATCTTGAGATCGTAAGTTATGATAAAGGGCGGCCGCTGCCACCTCGGGATCTTTGGCCTTTGAAAGGGCCAGAGCGGCCTTGTCTTTGATTTCTGCTTCCGGATCAGAGTCCATTACCTCACGTAAGGCTTTAAAAACTTCCTTAGATTCAATCCCCATTAAGCCCTCAATCGCCAATCCTCTCAACGAGGTTTGGGCTGACTGCAATAAGGGAATAAACCCCTGCTCAATCCCTAACAACTTACTTAACTTCGCTGTGGCTATGATTGCAGAGACTGAATCTTCATTTCCTTTTTTTAAGGTCTCAACCAGCTGATCAACTAAGCTTTTATCCCCAGCATCAAGTTTTGCTTTGAGCGCAACTGCATTTAACAATGATCCATCACCTAAGCTAAATAATGCGCCCTGACTTTTCTGAGGAGGTAGCCCCTCCCAATAAGGAAGAATTAAGCGATATGAAGCCAAGTCAACATCATTTCGAGTGTAATCTCGCCCTGAAAACTTTGACTTAGGAAACTGTACCGCCTTAGCGCCATTTTCAGTGAAGGTATAAATGGTTTCAGCCATGATAAAACGATCATTACGAGACTTTTCTGCATCTAAAAAGATAAAAACGACTTCATCCTTATAGGAAAACTTGGTCTGACCATAGTTTGACTTTTTATCATTTTTCATGGCCAAAAAAAGCGCCTTATGTCGCTTCTTAGGGTCAGCGTAGTCTTCACCATTCACTTTTTGCACAGTGGGCACAAGAACATAACGGTTTTGGCCTGACTTATTTTGTTTTTCGTAGCTGTAGCGAACAGTCAGTACTGGTTTAACCTCTTTCTTCTCAGCAAAAGCTGTCAAACAAAGTGAGTTCTGTTCAAGCTGAATTGAACTGAGTAAGACCAAGCTTAAGGATAAGCAGATGGTGTGTATACTAAATCTCAAGGTTAGCTCCGTATTCATAAGAAATCGTTGAAAATCGTTGACTAGTTATTTTGATCACGATTCTGTTAAACTGCTGTTTCTAATTTTATTCACAGATAAAGTTAGTGTGCAGTCAGTAAGAGATGATAAAACTTTATAGGGCTCTTGTGGCTGAAAACATTTCAAATTCAAAGTAATAATTTAGACAAACGTATGATTTCTTGTTCAATGATTAGTTTCCACGTTTGTTTTTATAAAGTGTATCACCTTCTCTGTGTTAAAGGATTAGATCCAAAATGAGTGCTTCTTCTCCCGATCAAAAAAACATGCCCAATATCGAGTTATTTGGAGGCCTTGATGGTCTAAGAAAAGTCTTAATCGAGTTTTATGAACGCATTTTTAAAGACCCCATGATCTCTTATCTGTTTGCAGCACAAAACAAAGCCTTATTAGTTGAACGAGAATTGGAGTGGACAGCAAAGGCTCTTGGTTATCCGATCGAATATAAGGGGAAGGGAATCGCTCGAGCTCATCAAGCACATGCCATTAGGCGTGGCCATTTTTTTAGACGAAATCAGCTTCTGCTTGAAACTTTACAGAGTCAAGCTCTTCCAAAAGAGTGTATCGATTGGTGGATGGAGCATAGTGCTGCAATGGAGCGGGCTATTTTAGGTCGAGCCCAAGGGGGAAAAGCTTGTGAGGAAACTGCAAATGGAGAAGGGGAACAACTGGAATTGTCCACCGGTCACATCGTTCACCCGACAACACATAACTTAAATCAAGATAAGCAGGTTAATACTCATACTTCTACCAACGCTTCAGCAGTTTGGCACTCCTTATCACCAGTCGATGGAGTCACGAATGAATCCTAATTTTCAATTTAGCATGCTCAATCGCCGTACTTTATTAGCAGTAAGTAGAGCGATTGGTCCAATCGAAGTTGGCGTCGAAGCCTTGGATATTTACGTACTAGAGCAAATCGAATCTCAAGTAAGGCAGTTTCCACGTCTTCATCGACTTGGCTTTTGCTTAGGATTATATTTCATTGAACTAGGTGGCTTTATTGGTGGTTGGGGCCTTTTGCCTTTTTCATTACTTAAAAGAGATCGTGCTACAAAGCGCCTCTATCGACTCTTGCACAGTCGGCTCACTCCCATACGCCTTTTAGCAAATGGATTAAGAGTATTAGTCTGCTTGAGTGCCTATGGGCATACAGAGGTTGAGCGTTGGTTTGGCTTTGAGCGTCGAGCTTGGCGTAAGCAACGTATTGCGACTCGCCAAGTATTAATGGATAAGATCAGCCCGCAAAAGATCACACCTGTACCCGAGCCACTATACACTCTCAATGACCAAAAACAGCATGAACTGTTATCTTGGGAGTCACATCAAGAATTAGTTCGGGCTGCATTGCCTACTTTAATTGAAAAGCACCAAACCCCAGATCTCTCCATATCAAACGAGATAGAGTCTCCATTTAATGTGGAAGACTTTACTGCGACCACGAGCGAAACTCATGTCAAACTTGATCAAGATAAGGCTGAGTAAACATATGCAAAGAAATATAGAATCAGCTGTGCATGGTGAAGTTCTTACTCCGCTTGACTTCAAGGGAAAAGACCCACGTTTAAGTTGTGATGTTTTAGTGATCGGCAGTGGAGCGGGTGGAGCAACAGTCGCAGCCACCGCCGCTGAAAATGGTAAAAAAGTGCTTCTTATTGAAGAAGGACCTGCCTATAAGTCTTCTGAATACTCAGCCAACTTTAGTGGCATGACCTCTGAAATCATGAGAAATGGCGGAGCAACCGTCATTTTAGGACGAAGCCCAATTGCATATTTAGAAGGAAAGGTCTTGGGCGGTAGCACTGTACTCAATGGGGGTATGTGCTGGAGAACACCGACCGAAGTATTAGAGGAGTGGGAAGCCCGTGGACTAGAGCATCTTTCGCCTCAAAAACTTGATCCATATTTTGACCTAGTTGAAGAAGTCATCCAAGCCCGTTATCAAAATGTGGGCAGCGAAGGCGAAAATAATCAGGTATTTAGGCGCGGTGCTGAAGCGATGGGATGGCGTTTACAAAGAAATAAACGCAATCAAGTACACTGCGTTGGTACCAATGACTGTGTTTCGGGCTGTCCGACCGGCGCCAAGCAAAGTACACCGCTGACTTGGGTGCCTCGCTTACTTAAAGCTGGCGGTCAAGTGCTGTGTTATGCAAGCGCTCAAAAAATAATTGTCAAACAGCAAAGGGTGACAGGGGTTAAAGTCCGTTTACGAAAGCCATTCGGTCATCAAGATATTATCATCAAAGCAAACAAGGTCGTTGTTGCCTGTGGTGCAGTGCAAACACCGCTCTTATTACAGCGATCAAAGATCTTTAAAAACCCTCATCTAGGTCAGCACTTTACCGTGCATCCTAATGCTAAAGTCGCAGCTCTTTTTGACCATCCGGTAGATAGCATGAAAGGCGTACATCAAGCTTGGCAATGTACTGAGTTTCAAGAGGATGGAATCTTAATGGCACCGGGGGGTGTTCCACTGTCGGTTATTGCCCAATGTTTTCCATTGATGGGAGCCGAGCTCACAGAGCAAATGCGCTTAGCGCCCTATATTGCCACAGCGGGAGTTTTGGTGGATGATAGTCGTTCTGGAACAGTGAAAGCAGGCCCGTTTGGAATCGATCTCATCAAATACGATATCAGTGACTATGATCAAGAGCGTTTTATTCGTGGTGTACAAAGGCTAGCCCAAATCTATTTTGCGGCCGGTGCTCGTAAAGTCTATACACCCTTTACTGAAATTCCTACACTTGATCATCCTGAACAGATTCAACGCTTGGCCAATGTTCTACCAAAAGTTGAGCACACCGAATATTTTACAGCGCATTTAATGGGAACTTGCCGAATGAGTGCAACCCACAGTGAAGGCGTTGTTAAACCAAGCGGCGAATCTTGGGATGTTCAAGGATTATATGTTGCGGACGCAAGTGTCATGCCGGGAACAATCGGAGTGAATCCACAAGTCACGATCATGGCTCTTGCTCGTTTAATTGGTGAAGCCCTGGTCGAAAATACACATTAAAAAACCACCAATGTGAACAAAATCAAAAGATACTTTCCAAGTTTTCTTGACTGTGTTAATTTAAGTTTTGAACAATCGTTAATTTACTTATCTTTTATCCTTGCGAGGCAGTTATGGCCAACGGATTATATGTAGCATCAAGTGGCTCAAGAGCCCAATTAGATCGTTTAGAAACTGTTTCTAACAACCTAGCAAACTTGATGACCTCTGGCTTTAAACGCCAAGAAGCAACCTACACCGAAGTACACAACGATGTAAGCTCTATCGGTTCTCCAGATCAAGCTATGGGTGTACGTACTCCTAACCGTTTTCTTCCGGAAGATCGTATTAGAGTTGAGCTAAGCGACCGCTACACTTCATGGGAACAAGGTAGTCTTGACCAAACCGATAATCCTCTAGACCTAGCTTTAGAAGGCAATGGCCTTTTCAAGGTTAAAGATGAAGCCGGCAATGTATTCTATTCCCGCCATGGTCGCTTTCAACTAAGTAAAGACGGAACGATTACAAACCAAAGTGGTCTTGAGGTATTAGGGATCAATAATGCACCCATTAAAGTACCTGCAACTCAAGGTCTTTTAGATATTGCCTATGATGGCAAAGTGTCTGTGGGCGAAACTCAACTTGGCCAAATTGATGTGGTCACCATTGGAGATGGTACTGGCGCGAGTTTGAATCGCTCACTCACCCACATTGGTGAAGGCCTTTACCGTTTAGATGATGACAGCGCAGTTGAAAACAAAGCGAATGGACTTGTCCGTCAAGGCTTCATGGAAGGCTCAAATGTGAATGCGGTCACCGAAATGATGACCCTACTCAGTGCATCACGCTTATTTGATCTTAATCAGCAAGCTGCTAAAGCGATGGGTGAAATGGATAGCCAAGCTGCTAAGGATGTTGCCCTAGTCCAAGGATAAACTTCTCGCTAAACATGGTCAGTCATAATTAAATCTGAGCTTTATTAATAATTTTCTTGAAATCTTATGCCTCATCTGTTGAGGATAAAGAAATCACTTACAACTTTAACTTCTATAACCTTAAGCCCAAAGGAGTAACTCATGCTTAGAGCATTGCACTCAGCGGCAACCGGAATGGACGCACAGCAAACGTATATTGATGTGACATCAAATAACCTTGCGAATGTGAACACTACCGGTTACAAAAAGGTCCGTGCGAACTTCCAAGACCTGATGTATCAAGTTCAGCAGACCCCCGGTACCTCAACCAATGCGGTCAATGAAATGCCAAGTGGTATTCAGGTCGGTTTGGGTGTGAGAACCGCTAGTACCCAAAAAGAGTTCACCACAGGTACCTTTAAACCTACCGGCAATCAACTCGATGTTGCTATTCAGGGTGATGGTTTCTTCCAACTTGTTGAGCCAAACAGTGGTTTAATCCATTACACTCGTGATGGTGCTTTTCACTCGGATGAAAACGGTCAACTTGTAAGTGCTGAAGGTTATCTTCTTGATCCAAACATCACTGTACCTGCGGAAGCGGTCAGTGTGACTGTTGGTAAAGATGGTACAGTTACAGCACAGCTCAGTGCGCAGGCTGATCCCATCCAAATTGGTCAGATTCAAACAGTTAACTTTGTAAACCCAGGCGGACTGATCGCTGTGGGTGGTAACAGATTTATGCAGTCTGGTTCTAGTGGACCACCTTTGGCAGGTATCCCAGGACAAAATGGTTTTGGTAGCCTACAAGGCGGCTTCCTCGAAACTTCAAATGTGAAGGTTGTTGAGGAAATGATCAACTTGATTTCTGCACAACGTGCTTTTGAGTTCAATTCAAAGGCGGTGCAGGCTGCTGATGGTATGCTCAGAACTTTGAGCCAAATGCGCTAATAATGTGGGTACTCTTCGGAGTAAATACATTGCTTAGAGAGCTAATGATTTATGTATTTTAAGCTCTTAACAAGAATGGCCATGGTTGTACTTACCATGGCTTTTTCTATTTTATCAGTGACAAGTTTGCTTGAAGTAAGTTCCTTCCGTCTTGCACACGGTCAAGACTACACTCTGATTCCAGAGACAGAGCTTCACAACAAAGTCATTACTTCAGTCCAGCAAGCTCATCAAGATGACTTGGATAATATTGCTGAAATCATCCCTCCCAGACTTTCTCCGATTCGTGCCTCAAAGACTGCTAAAATTAATTTGAAAGTAGTAGGCGATATTCGAAATGGACGATTGCCTGTAGAACTAACGCTTGTAGAAGATAAACGCATCATCAGAAAGCAACGCTTGTTTGTAAAGATAGATTTTTTTACAAAAGTTTGGGCTTTGAACAAGAGTTTAGATGCTGGGCACACGATCGTAAAAGAAGACATCCACGAAATTAAACTTGCCAGTCGCAAAGTCGCTCGCGGACAGATTACTGATCATGAATTAGCGATCGGTGCCCAACTGAGAAGAGCAAGTAAAGCAGATACACCACTTAGCAAGTCACTTCTAAAGATTCCAAAACTGATTAAAAGAGGCTCACTCGTAGAGCTTATTTTTCAAAAAGGTGGAATATTTTTAATTGCCGAAGGAGAAGCCTTGGGTGATGGCCAAAGAGGTGATATGATAAAAGTTAAGAATTTAAAGAGTAAAAAGATTGTCACCGGTCGGGTTATCGGTGTAAACAAGGTAGACGTTGGTCGCTAAACGCAGTTTAGTTTTTTACGGAGCAAGCCAAATATGCAAAGCCACGACTTAAATTATTCAAGTATACCCACTCTGAAACTAACTAAGATCTTTCTATTTTTGATAGTTGCTCTTTGGACAACCGGCTGTGTAACACACATTAAGCCCTATAAGCCCAAAATCAGAAATTACCAACGCCCAGATGCTCTTGCTGAAAATCGTGATCAAGCAGAAGAGGCTAGAAGAAAAAATCATGTTAGCAATACTGGTAGTGTTTTTAATTCAGATAGTATAGCAAGCCGGTTGATGACCGACCCCCGAGCGCAGCAGGTTAATGATTTGGTGATCATTCAAATCGAAGAACGCGCGAGTGCTCAGCGTGACACCAGTACAGAAGTGGGCCGCGATGATAGCTATTCTTCACAGATTACTAGTTTCTTAGGCCTACTAAAGCAGCTTGAAAAAGATAATCCTAATTTTGATGGTTCCGCAGCCATTAACTTTTTACACCAAAGCAGTTTCAAGGGTGAAGGTACGACTACTCGCAATGACAGTCTACAAGCAACAGTGCCTGCAATGGTTCGTAAACGTTACCCAAATCGCAGTATGTTTGTTGAAGGTCACCGAGTTGTGCTTGTAAACAATGAAGAACATCATTTCTACATTAGTGGAGTGATCCGCCCAGAGGATATTGATGGGAATGGCATTGTTTCTTCAAGTAAAATGGCAGATGCTCAGATCGAATTTGTCGGTCGTGGAGATTTAACAAGTGGAACATCAAAAGGATGGTTTTCACGAGCCCTTGATTTTATCTGGCCTTTTTAAAGCTAGCTAACCAAATACTATTATCACTTAACGACAATCACTTATTAATTATCATAAGCGGACCGTTCTCTTTATAGAGTTTAAGATTTAGGAACAATCCATGCAAACCTCTAAGACTCGTTTAGTTAAAAAAGCTTTTTTCACCGTAGTGTTGGCTAGTTTTTGTTTAGGACTACCGGTACAAGACAGCACTGCGGCCCCACGGGGATCTGTCAATGGCGAACGTATAAAAGACATTGCTCACATACGTGGAGTCCGCTCCAATCAACTCTTTGGGTATGGCATCGTTGTTGGCCTCAATCGTACAGGTGACTCACAGCAGGTTCGCTTTGCAACACAAACAGTAGCCTCTCTGTTAGCTCGCTTAAATGTTCGTATTTCCCCTCAAGGATTACTTTTACGTAATATCGCCACAGTCATGGTCACTGCCGATTTACCGCCATTTTCAAAAATAGGTAACCGAATCGATGTTGTTGTCAGCAGTATGGGTGATGCCAAGAGCTTATCTGGAGGCACCTTGATTGCGACTGCATTAAGAGGCCATGATGGAAGCATCTACGCAATGGCTCAAGGCCCATTATCAGTCGGTGGATACTCCATGTCAGGTGGTGGCGGAAACAGTAAGATCCAAAACCACCCTACGGTAGCGCGTATCCCCGGCGGTGCCATTGTAGAAAATGAGATACCATTTACGCTTAAAGATAACCAAGTCCTTAAATGGCAACTGCATGAGTCTGACTTCACTACTGCCGTACGTATGGCCCAAGAAATCAACTATCATTTTGCAACCGATATTGCTGCCGCAGAGGATAGCCGTACAATCAATGTAAGAGTTCCAAAGTCAGAAGAAACTCTTGAAGATGAAGCACAGGCAGCCCTTCTTGAACAAGGGCATGTCGCTCGTTTTATTGCTCAGATCGAACGTATTCCTGTGATTCCGGATTCGATCGCTAAGGTGATTATCAATGAACGTACTGGTACAGTGATCATTAACCAAGATGTGAGAGTTGATCCGGTTGCAATTACTCATGGTAATATTACAGTGAGAGTTCAAGTTGACAATCAAGTGATTCCAGCAACTCCGCTCACTAATGCACCGGCAACCACTCAAACCAATAGTACTCTTGAGGTCGAAGAAGAACGAGTTAATCTTGCCTTGCTCGAAAAAGGACAAAGCCTACAAGATTTGGTTGATGGGCTTAATCAGCTTGGGGCAAGTCCAAGAGATCTAATCACCATTTTACAGTCTATCCAAAGAGCTGGTGCTCTACGTGCTAAATTGGAGGTCTTATGAAAATTTCTGATCCATCAATGGCCCAAAACTTAGGGCTTGAACATATTTCAACTCAAGTACCGACTCGCGGAGCAATCGAAGATTCTCCAGAAGCCATTAAAGAAGCAGCACGAACTTTTGAGTCTCTTTTCTTAAATGAGATTATGAAGAATATGCGTAAAACACTTCCTCAAGATGGCCTATTAAATCAAGGTTTTGCTAACAATGTCTTCAACAGTATGCTTGACCAAGAATATTCACAGATTGCTTCTAAATCTGGACAACTTGGTCTAGCGGATGTCATCGCTAGACAGCTAGGTGCAGATCCAGCGGACATTGCTCTAAAAGAAGCAGAAATGGCCAAGGCTCAGCAAGCTGAAGCGGAAAAAACTGTTATGATTGATGGTGAAGAGGTCCCTGCTTGGGCCTTGGAAGAAATCCAAGATGACCCTTGGACTGCTCAAAAGGATACTCAATCATCGAGTACAAATCCTGTACCTTTGGCAGGTAGTCAAGTATTGCCGGGTTTATCGCCAAGTCATCATTCTGAGTTTATGCCCAAACTTGACGTATCTAGCCAAGCTTCGCAAAAAGCTAAAGAGGCTTATCAGCGTCTTAACTTACCCACTAATCAAAAGCGCTAATTGAAATCGGGATGTTCAAATGTTGACTCTCGAACAAGCAGTTGGCGCTCTTTGCACTCATCTAGAAGCTGAACGAGCTTCTCTTGAGCAACTCTATTATATACTTGAGCATGAATTAGAAGCACTGCGAGCCATGAACAAAGACCGCATGGCTGAACTTAACCAATATAAGCTTCAAATTCTTGCCTCACATCAAGAGCTTGTTGTTGCAAGAGCCCATTATTTAGCACCTTTTACCCCACCGACAGGAGAGACGCCAACTCTCTCTTATATCTGTCATCATCTACAGGTGGAATTACGTGCTTATGTACAACCTTATCAAGAAGCGTTGAAATCTCTTGCACTTTCAATCAAATCAAGCCAAGCTCGTAATCAAGAATTTGCGCGGAATGCGCAACAGATAATACGAGCCACCCGAAAGCGCCTAGAAACTACTGATCCGGAACACCAGCGGAAGACGTATAGCGCCAAGGGCAAAATGAATATCCAAGTGCCGAGAGGCCGAGGATATGGAAAAGGATAAAATAGGTATAGATTATGGGATTAAATTACGCACTCCTCAACGGAGCTAGCGGCCTGAGAGCCACCCAGACCGCGATCAATACCGTTAGTCATAACTTATCAAACTCTGAGACAAAAGGTTATAGTCGTCAACGAGTAAGCATGAGCTCTCAAGCAGCTGAGTTTGGCGACCCCCGTCGTGGTGGTCGTGGCGCTAGCATAGAGTCCATCAATAGAGTGAATGACCGTTTTGTATCGGAGCAAGTTAGACGAGACCGTACCCTTTTAGGTTTCTTTGCTAGTCGTGAAAGAGCGCTTTATACCTTAGAGTCTATTTACTCTGAAGATGTCGCTCCTAGTGTGAATGAAGGCTTTGATCAGTTCTTTAATAGCTTAAGAGACCTAACTAGAGACCCTGCAAATCGTGGCGCACGAGCGCACTTTATTGCAGGAGCCGAAGGAATCGCTTCAAACCTCAATGCTATGCATAATGATTTGCGTAAGTTGCAGATCGATATGGACCAAGATATCGGTGGTCGTGTGGACGAGATCAATGATCTTACTTCATACATTGCTCAGCTTAACGAACAAGTTGTTGCTGCTGGTGCAGCAAGTATGGACTTTGAAGATAAGCGTGATGAAGCAGTACGTCGCTTAAGTGAGCTAGTGCCAATCACTGTTCTACCTCAAGATCACGGCACAATAAACATCCAGCTTAATGGTGTTGGTACTTTAGTACAGGATCATCTTGCGGCCAATCTCCAAGCTTTGCCAGACCCTAGTAATCGCCGTTTAGTTTCGATCGAGTTTACTGGTGTAGGTGGAACAAATACTAGAAATATCACCTCACAAATCGATCGTGGTGAACTAGGTGGTTTACTTGAGCTAAGAGACACTACCATTGGTGGTCTTATCAATGAGGGTAATGAGCTAGCAATTAGCTTTGCTGAAGCAGTCAATGCTCAGCATCGTGCTGGCTTTGACTTAAATGGTAACCGTGGCCAAGATCTCTTTACCTTTGAAGACCCAAATGGAGATCCGGCTGCAAACATTAGATTAAACAGTGCCATTAAAGATGATGGAAGTCTTCTTGCGATTAGTTCAACTGCATTAAGAGACCCTGTGAGTGGTACAGTTAATGGTGGTGTCCCCGGTGATGCACTTAATGGTATCGCTATTTCTGAACTCCAATATATGGTCAAAGATGCCATTGCAAGCGTACAAACCGGTAGTACTTACACCGGTGCAATTGCAGTAGGTGGCTCATATAATGATGCCTTCGGAAATGGCCTTATTGACTTACAAGTTCTCAATGCCGGTGATCCTGCAAGCGCAACTTTCTTCTTCAATGGTGCTCCGGCCGGCTTGGCCTTACCTAATGGTATCGATAATGCAGGTGCTGGTTATACTGTAGCTGAATTAAACACAATTCTTAATCCGGCCAATGTCACTCTCAACTTTGAAGAAAACGGTTCAACATTCACCGCTGGTGATCAAGTTGCGGTTAATCTTCTTTCGAGAGGTGCCACCTTCAATCGTAAGGTTGCTGAAAGCTTACAATCGGTTGGCCAAGTAGCCGCCAATAATTTTCAACAAAGCGACATTTATAGTACTCGTCTTTCGCAGTCTGAGACTTTACAAGAGTCTGTATCGGGTGTAAGTATAGATGAAGAACTACTCGACCTTAGTCGGTTCGAGAAACAATTTGCTGCTAACGGTAAGGTCATACAAGCCGTTAATGAGTTGATGGATAGCGTCCTCAACTTAGTGCAATAAGGAGCTAAAAAATGAGAATTACCGATAAAATGCGGTTTAACTCTACCAGAAGCGACATGAATCGTCTTCAGAATCGTAGTAGTAAACTGTATAAAGAGCTCAGTAGCGGAAAAAGAATTAATCGACCCTCTGATGACCCCTTTGGTGTCCTTCAGGCTACCGGTCTAACCACCCATAAACGACTTCTTGATCAATACAGCCGCAATATTGATACCGCCCGTATCAACCTTTATGCTGCTGATAATGCATTAAGCCAAGCCGTTGATATCATGACTGAAGCTCGTACGATCACGATTTCTTCAGTGAGTGCCGTAGGTGATGACAAAAGCCATTCAGTGATGGCTGATTCTGTTTCACAGCTGAAAGAGCGTTTATTTAACCTTTCAAATAGCCGAGTTGGCGAAACCTATATCTTTGGTGGTACCCAGAGTACTCGTAAGCCATATACGATTGATCAGGTCACTGGTAAAATCAGCTATATCGGTGATATGAACTCTATGAAACTAGAGATCGGTGAAGGTAGCTTAGTAAACACTACTCTTGAAGGCACAAGCGCCTTTGGTGGTGGCAGTGCAATCGCTTCGGTTGCAGCCGGTGCTGGTTACACAGGTCAACCGGCTGTTATTGGTCAATATGATGGTAGCTTAGGCAACGTTCATGTTGAAGTAACAGCGATCAATCCGGGCGATCCAAATACAGCTACTTTCAGTGTTTCTTTCGATGGCGGTGCAACCATTGATGACAATGGTGGTGCAGGCTATACCTTAGCCGAACTCAATACTGTTGGGCCCTTAGCAAATGTTGGTGTTCAACTTCGACTCCCTGGTACAACAGCTTTCAATGCTAATGATGTCGTGAACATGACCTTAATTCAAAGTGATCATGAGGATGTCTTTGCTTTATTTGATGAACTTGAGCTTGCGCTAAGAGAATTTGATGACCTAGCGACTGTTGGTGCAGTTGATTATGACGGTAACGGAATCTCCGATGCCCAAGATCTTGCAGATGCCCAGCAAGCAGTTATTGATGAAAATACACCTGGACCGGGTAATCAGATTACCAATCCTCTCACTGGTGCCGAGCTGACCTACTTTGTAGAAAAAGCTCGAGATAACCGCTTTGAGGAATTGGCAAATGCTCGTATTCAAAATCTATTGGGACGCATTGACAATGCCTTGAATCAAGTTTCAGATAATCAAAGCCTTGTTGGTCTTGGACTCAACAAAGTTGATTCATCAGATGCTGCCAATGAGTTTTTGAATGAGCAAGTGCAAACTACCCTTGCTCAAGTTCAAGATTCTGACTTTGTAGAGGCTGTGAGTGAGCTCAACATGATTGAGACTTCTCTACAAGCTGCAACCAGCACCACTTCAAGAGTTTTACAGGGGATTTCCCTCTTAGACTATTTACGTTAATTATATCAAGTTTTACACATATTCTAGCTGAGTGCAAAATCACTCGGCTAGGATATGAACTGGTATCTATAACGGTTCATCTTGCCAATCATGTGTTCGATTGTACTCATAGATCATTTAACACCAGCTAATGCGATTAAAGCACATAGCTGTTTCTAAGTTTTTACACAGTATTTCATAAGTAAGCTCTAGCATATTATGTGAGAAGTGTGTAAAGTACAGAGGATTTAGGCCTATCCAAGAGTTTATTTCTTAAGGATTATAGGCAAATACCTCTTTTAAGAGCGCTCAAGGAGGAGCCTTGCTCACTTTAACAAGAAAACTTGGTGAATCGATTCGAATTGGTGATGATATTGTTGTCATCGTAAAAGAAATCAAAGGAAAACAGGTTCGTTTAGGGATTGAGGCTCCTAGAGATGTGTATGTCTGCCGTGAAGAACTTTTCCAAAAAATTGAAGAAGCCAATCGAAACGCAATTTTTGCTTCTCCATCGCCAAATCACTCTCAATCAACGGATAATCTAGCTGCACTTGGTAGCTTACTCCTGTCCAAGCAACATGCCCAAAGAACAACTTCAAGTTCTACACAAGATATTGGAGATCGGGATGATGAAAATTAATACTCTTCGTTTTGGAGAACTAGAAATCTCAGAAGACCAAATCTTCCATTTTCCCATGGGGATTTTAGGCTTCGCATCTTCAAAGTCTTTTGTCATTATTGATCTTGAAAGCCAAAAACCTTTTAAATGGCTTCAAAGTATTGATGATCCCTCAACCGCTTTTGTTTTGAGTGATCCTTTGTTAGTTCACCCTTCATACTGTGCTGTTGTGGAAAGAAATGAACTTTCTCCACTTGGAGAGATCAATGAAGATGACCTGATTATCTCGGTCATTGTGACAATCAGTGAACGTCCCGAGGATACGAGCGCAAATCTCTGTGCTCCACTCATCTTTAATCTCGCTAATCGGCGAGGAATGCAGTATGTTCTTAATGATCGAAAGTATCCGATCAGATTTCGCATCTTCCAAAATGACACCAATTCCGCTCAGCCAGCGCCAGCTGAGATTGATGGTGGGTCACGCGCGCTCTCACTGAGGTAAGATGAATACACCGGCTTTTAACACACATTCAGACCTCTTTAGCTCTTATTGGTTGCAGTCTTTAGTAAGGCCTGATCAGTTTTTGCTTCCTCCTCCATTGCCTACTCTTCCAGGGATTTTAAGTCCCAAGGGAGACGGTGTACCTTCAGTTGAAGACGATAGTGAGGGAAATGGTTTAGCTCGCTATTATTTCGAACGCCCTGAGCGGGCTGCTAAGGCTCTTGCAGAAAAAAGGGAAGGCCAAATTATTGGCCAAAATATAGCCCAATTTCTCAAGTATAGTCGGGCACGCTTAGCGAGAGTTTTCGAAGACCTAGAGCCTAAGCAAAGAACTTACTTAGCGTTGGTCCCATATTTAATCAATGCGAACGCACCTGCGATTCCTGGCTATCAACCTGATCCATCCGCTCAGTATGGTCTTTTTGATGTTGATTTCAATGCAACAACGATGCGTGCAGTCGAAAAAATATTTGGCCATCGTAAAAAGTTTACCGCACGCCGTGGTGCGGCCTTACTCAGTTTGTTTTTTGACACTGATATAGGTGGTATGGCCTTAAATGCTAACCCTGAAATCCGATTTTGGGTAGTCACTCGGGCCGGCGCTTTACAAGGCAGTCAAGGAGAATTGCTCCGCCAAAAAACTCAAGTGATCAGTGAGTGGCTCAGTCAAAAGGGCCTTAAATCATCTTTTATCCTCATTGATTTCGATGACTATGATGAGTTCAGAGACCGACAACAGCAGCCCTTTCTCAAATCAATGAGCCTTGATCTCATTAGAGAGCATTTATTTGTGAAAAGTGGCTTCTTTGCGGGCCAAATCCCATTGTGGTGGGCTGCACCGGCTGGCATTAAACCCGAAAGTTATACCAAGCTCGTTGCTGGCATTAAAAAAACTTCTGAGCGCTTTGCCGCGAGTTCGGGTGTTATTTTGGAGTCAGATCAAAGCTCCAGAACTTTGCAGTCCTTTATCAGTGATAGAGACCAGCTCACCTTTATTGATCTTGGTACAATTCAAGATCCTCAGCCTAATGAGTTACTTGACTGTGCCTTTGAACGCCTAAATGAAAGCCTAAAGAATCCTTTTGCAGGTATGTTGTCAATGGCAACATATTATGCCCGCTTTGAAGGTGTGCCTTTTAGCTATTTGTGCGATCGTATCAAAAAAGCGGTCTGTCAAGGTGAACACGAGGTCGAACAAACCGAGTTTAATCTCATTGGCTTAGATGTCTTAAATCATCATTTTAGACAAAGTAAAGACCGCTTCTTCCAACGTTTATTTAGAGCAGCTCTTTATTTACAATTTAAACCAAGAGCTTCCAAGATTAGGACACCACATCGAAGCGCTTATGTGATGCGTCGCTATGCTGCTCAATGGGGCTGGGATGATGCTCTGCTTGAAGAATTAGATCAGTTTAATGAATGGACTGCAGAGCAGGTTGATGCTGTTGGCAAAACCATACGTGGCTTTTTACTTGATCTGTACCGTCGTATGAGTCGTGAGGCCCAAGCCAGAGGAATTGAAATCGATTCTCGCAGTGATGTCATTCGTCGTCGACGACTTTCTGCCTGTTTTGAGGGAATGCCTGCTAAAGTGCCTCACTTATTCACCTATTTCTTAGCGAACGAGCCCAAAGAAGAACATCTCGTCTTTATTGACAATCCTCAAGCGGCGCCACAAGCCCGTTGGGAGGTGTATCGTGAACGAAGTAGAAATACTGGAGGAGCGCCGCTTTATACCGGTGAAACCTTAACTTGGGTTGCTGCTTGGGCTGTATTTAATGGTATTTTTCATCCGCATACCGTGATTAACATTACAAGTCCACATGCTGAGTATAATCTTATTGAGGGCCGCGCTCTTTTGCACAAGCTTCATTATCTGCTTACTTATGACTCGGCGACAGAGCTTCCCGACCAAGCCTACATTGATCCACCTAAGATCAAACGTTTGCTTATCTCAATCAGTCCCACATCTTTCCAAGAAGAAAGTAGTTCATCGTACATGTCCCATGGTTGGGATATCCTAAACTATGGGCAGCGCAAAAAGAGCCAGCTAACCGATATTTCTTTGGTCATGCAAAACTCTTGGGGTGAAGTTTTCTCAAAGCGTTACCGAGGAGAATCAGCCTTTACTCAAGCGATGAAAGCGTTATTTGCTGACGGTGGAAAACGCATTGACTTAGATTTCCCAGTCGAGGTACTTGGGCCTAATGATCGAGTCCTCCCGATTGTCCGTAAACGAATCACCGAAGTCATTAACCAAGCGATTGAGGTCTTTAGTTCCGAAGGTGCGACATCTAAGGTTTTTGCCTATGAAGTGAGTGGGCAATTCCAGATTCTTGCTAAAGACCCTAAGTCAGCCCGTATGAGTACAGCTCGTACACTACGTGGTGTGGTCAGACGTTGTGGACAACTTAATCTTTATAATCAAGAGCTTCTTATTGACCAGCTTTCTCCATCTCTGCGAGAAATCCGTGCGATGATCTTGAAAATGAAAGAAGACAGTGAAGCAAAGGTCTATATTGGCTGGCGCCGAACTGAGCGTTTAGGCTTTGTAGTTGTATGTGATGAGCGAGGACGCTTGTTCTTCCAGCAAAGCAGCGCACGTGAGACCAGGCTAAGTGTTATGCGTGTGGTAAGACGTACTTTACCCTATCTACGAGCGCGCGGTGTAGTTAGCGCCAAAGATATGAGTCGCGCTTTACGCGTTTTTGAGTTCCAAGAGGGCCAAATGGTCGGTGGGCGTAAGCTCATTTTCTCGGAAGCAACAGGCACTGTCTTGAAAGCGCTCTCACAAGCATATACAGGTACAGCCGGCTTATGGTTGGTTGGGCAATTTGATCAAGGTCGCGCCGGACTTGGTCTTGTCTATGGTAAAGAAACCTTTATGGCCTCTCGTTATGGTTCATCTTTTGTGTATGCCTGCGTAAAGCATATTGTTGAAAAACAAGGTCTTGATGATCCTGAAACTTGGACCCTAGACGGTTCAAAAGTAAACTTTGGCCCTAAGTATCGAGATGTCGGAGAAGGTGCCACCCAGCATTTGCGTTTGGTTGGCTTGTATCAAAAAGAAATCACTAAAGCACTCAACTATATTCTTCAACATCACCTTGCCGGTATGAAGCAGAGATAATGTTATGAAAATTCAAGTGAATCCTCAGAGACTTGGTCGTTATATTAAACCACTTGCACGTCAAAGTATCAGCCCTATGTTGAATGACGCCTTTATTAAACTCTGCACTTTTGCTTTAGTTCTGTGCTCGACTCATGTTGTTCAAGCTAAAAAAACTCTTACAAAGTCAAAGAGTTCAGTACAAAAACAAGCAGCTGAACAAGCCACTCAAAAAACTGTTTTGGAAGATCCATCTGAAAGAACTGGTAAAACAATTGATGATGATGCACCGGCATATATCAGCCCAATGAACGTCAAATTCAAACTTATCAAACTCGAGAGAGGCCTAAGTCGAGACTCAAGAGTTTTTGATGCGCCGAGAATGTTTGTAATGACAACAACAGAGGTGCCAAATCTTGAAATGATGAATTGTAAATATCTGGAAGGCAAGAAAAAATGCTTTAATTGGGTCGGGCAAAAACTCTCGGTTGTTCGTGAAAGTCAAACTAAAGAATCGCAAAGAATCGGTGTTCTTAAGGTTGTTTCAGTCTATCAATCTACAATTAAGGCGGAAGTACTTAAGGATGATCTGAGCAATGGTGTTGCCAAGAAAAACCAATATAAAGTATTTTTAGAACCATTAGTGGTTAAGATTGGTGATCATGCCAAACTTGTACGCCCAAGAGTTGAGAAAAAGCCTTCATATAGGCCTAGAGCGGTCAAGCCTAAAAAGCGTGGTAAATACGAGCGCAAAGAATATAAGTGGCAACTTTAATCTTATATAATCACTAAAATATAAGATTTATACTTTTAATCTGAGTCACATTCATTCAAAGTCTAATCAAATAAACTTTACTCACAGCAAGACTGACTTGAAACAGTTTTAGGAGTCATTATGGGATACGGAAGCGGCTACGGTAAAAAAGGGCTCGGGCGTTACCAAGATATGAAGGTCCAAACCGCCTCACCCGCACAAATCATGATTATGCTTTATGACGGAGCAATTCGTTTTTCTCTGCAGGCCAAAAAGAAAATCGAGGAGCAAGACTTTGAAGGCAAGGGAGTTTTTATTAGTAAAACCCAAGCAATCATTGATGAGCTTATGAATAGCTTAGACTTTAATATTGCGCCAGAGCTTTGCAGCAACCTACAGCAACTCTACATTTATATTAATGAGCGTCTAACCCATGCCAATATCAAGATGGAAGCTGAGGCAATGAACGAAGTGATCGAGCTTCTCAATACATTACGTGATGGTTGGAAGCAGGCTCTTGCCTCAGATCAAGATCCTACCGTTAAAAAATTAAATGATGGTGAGAGCTAAACTTAAGCTTAATCAAGCGTCTGTCTCTTCATCATACAAAGATCGAGCGATTTAGGTATGAGCGAACAACATCTAAGAAGAGTCGAAGCACTCATCCAAAATACTCAAGCTTTTTTGTATAGTGTGCAGCGTAATGAGGCCCCTGATCTACAAAGCTTTGATCAAAAGCATGCAGATCACTTTGAAGCATTAAGGGCTTTAGGCCCTATTCCTTTAGCATCACCTTATATGGTTCAAACACGCACACGTATGCTTTATCTTGAGGAGCTTAATGCCGAGATGATCAAAGTGATCAAGAAGCTTCTCAGTGACTCGCGTAATGACTTACAAAAAAGTTCTACTCACAAAAGAGGACTTACAGGCTATCAGCGAAGTCTATTTGGCCAAAGTCGTGGTAAGGGTCGCTGGCGAGGTCATGGCTAATCGGACTTAGCTCTAGCCCCGCTCTAGTAGAGCCTTAAACCAAAGAAAAGCTAAATCTAAGGCTCATTACCCTTTTTAGCTCAGCTTAGATTTAAGGCTTATTTAAAAGGTATTAACTCAAATGGCCCGGTTTCTTAAGTGAAGCTTTCTTGAGCTACCTAGTCTTATTTCTTAGACTGAACACCAGGCAGTGTCTTAAGCTGCTGAGTTAAGTATTCACCGGTCGCATTAAGCCTACCCAAGGTCACCTCAAGATTAACAAATTGCTTCTTTAGGCGAGTTTCCAAAAGAGATGCTCTTTCATTTACTCGTGAAATCTGTTGGTCTAGGCGAGAGATCGTTGAATCAAAGCTATTAATTTTACCCGCTAAGATACCGTCAAGGCTTACAAAGCTATCAAGTAGGTTAGAGAATGATGAACCTAAACCATCATTTAAGCGAAGTTTGCCTGCCTCACCCACAAAGTCATTAGAAACTCTGATACGCAAATCCTCAAAGGCAAATCCGTCTTTACCAATTAATACATCCCCATCAGATTTTACATCAATCCCATTAAACTTACCCTCAAGATCAGTACCTTCACTGAACTGAGTTGATGAATATGGATCTCCTAAGGCACTAATTCCTGTTGCAAATCCGCTTAAGGCACCATTAGCATCCAATGCCTCTGCCTCAATAGCAAAGTTGGAACCATATTGGTTATGACGAATATTTATTTTATTGTCACCATCCAAGAAGACAGTGACATCTAAATCACGATTATCAAAGGTATCTTGTAGAATCGCTAGTTGATCATTTACTGTGCTGTTTTCAGGTAAAACGACTTGTAAGTTTGTGCGTCTACCATCATCAATAAAGCTAAGCTGTATCGTTCCATCTCCACCCACAATCTTGGTTGCCGCATTGGTTGCAATTGACTGTGCACGCGTTCTTGCCTGAGTCACATCTACAGTATAGGTACCCGCCTTGGTTGCACTTGTACTTCCTACGAAGGTCGCATTATTTCCTTCAAGAACGTCACCAAAACGAGAAAGAACACGACGCACTGCCAATGGGTCTTCACTGAGAGCTGAAGATAACCTAGCAGTGTCAAAGTTAAGCTGACCTGTCTTACTGTCGGTGGTAATACCCAAGTCACCAAGTGAGCTTAGAGAATCGGCACCTAAAACACTGATACGACTTGATACATAACGCTGTAAGCTAGTCTGAACCTGTCGAATGGTGGCATCACCCATCAATAGAGGTGCATTATCATCCTCCTCTGGATTAAACTTCGATTGGGCGTGAAGCACACTCATGACCGAGTTATACTGCTCAACAAAAGCCCCTAAAGAAGCGGTGATATCGCCTGATTTTTCACTAACAATCACAGTGACAGTTTTATCGGGATCAGCACCTTTTAGGTCAAGGGTAAGACCTTCAAAAACATCATCAACCGTATTACTGCTTTTCACTAAGTTGATGCCATTGATGTTGATGAGTGCGTCCTGAGCTGATTGAATCTCAGAATTGAATACATCTAGTGAAATGCGATCACCTACCGAAAACTCTGAGCCATCATCGGTCATATTTAGGGTTAAGCCGGAGGCGCCCTCAAATACTTTGGTGATACCATCATCCTGTAAAAGCTCGTCCAAAGCGAGGTCAAGTGAGTTCGCGTTTCCATCATCCGTAAAGGAGAATCCATCGCCATTATTATCATGAAAAGTAAAGCCACCATCGGTTGAAATGCGGAAGCGAGCATCATTAAAGTCACCCCCAGCAATCATCTCAACAATAATACTGCTATTGCCTAAGTCATTGGGATTACCAGCTACGCTGACTGCACCGGTGTAAGTCAATGAGTCACTATGAGGCTCTTCAACATTTAGACCTTCTAGTTCGATGTCAGTGCCATTATTCAGAATCTGGATTTCACCGGTACGACCTTCGGTTAGAGAAGTCAAAATAAGGCGGAATGGATTAGAGGGCGAGCCATCATTTAAAACGTCCGCTCTGATTCCTAAGTCACTGTCATCATTAATTTTACGAATAATCTCGCTTAAGCTGTCTTCGGTCTCAAATAAGATTTCTTTACGCTCACCGGTATCACCGATTTGGAACTCTAGGCTGGCTTTAGCTCTTGCTCTAAACATAAAGCTATCACCATCTTTGGCACCTCCACCATTGCTCACATCCATGGTGAGAGAGATCCCCTTGCCTTCAAAGTAAGTACCTGCATCAAGGGTAATAGTTCCATCACCGGCTACAGCTTTGTCACTGTAGCTTTCAAAAGTTTGCCCACCATCCATAGAAATCTTAAAGCTGACTGTATTAGCACCCGGATCATAGTCCTTGGTGATTTCAACGACAATACTTCGGTTTTGTTGTTCCGGGTCGTTATATGTCCCTGAAAGTGTAACTGCATCATCGGCACTAAAGTCGCTTCCGTCTGCATTGCTGCTACTTTTTGAACCGCTTTCTACTGCAGATAGTGCTGTTCCACCACCAAAAGCAGTCACAGTAAAGTTATCCGTTAAAACAGTACTCAGTGGATCCTCAATTCCCATACCACCAATGCGGTGGGCCAATGCGTTTTGAATGACTCGAATCTTGTGCGTACCACGAGGGGCTGCATCGGTGGCTGATACACCGATTAAACTTGTATCTGATGAAACCGCACTGAGTGAGGCAAAAAGGGAATCTGATGAAAATACATCTGTTGCTCCCTTAAGCGCTTCTAACCGTGCGTTGATATCCTCAAAGGTTACTCGCTCTGCTTCTTCAAGAGCAATTCTCTGCTGTAATTTAGCGATAGAACGCGTTTCCAATGCGACCATTTGACTAATAATACTGTCGCTGTCAATACCACTTGCAATACCCGCTACACTTAAACCGGACATATGTGCCTCCTCCAAGAGATCACTGTTAAAACTATACTTGAGTAGATCTTAAACCAGCTTAAACAAATATGCAAGTTTATAGGCGTATGCTAAGTTATATAAATCTTTTTTTAATTTTAAGGATTTAGCTCTGCGTAAGTCCACAGTAAGCAAGTATTTTTTAACAGCCCATAATCTTGTTTAGACAATGAGCTAGATCAAAGTACTTGGCACCCTTAAAGATTCGAACCAGAAAGGCAAAAATTTGAATTTAGGCGGTTGCTTGGAATGAGAAGCCACGTTCAGAAGCAAACGAAACTAAATGCTCAACACGCTCAGCGTTATATGAGCGAGGAAGGTGACGTACAAATTCGGTTTGATTGATGTTTTCTTTAATCACAATGACTCGCTTACCCAGTGGAGAAGCTGAATCAAAGGAGATGTTATCCTTGGAGAGATCTGAAATGAAGGCTTCTCGCATTTCAAAAACTTTTTCTCTAAAGGCTTGTGGCGGAATTGCCCTCTCAAAATCAATATTATTGACTCGATCGATCACTTTAAAGTCAGGGCGATTCAAAGGTCCGCTTGCCGAGACATCAATACTTCGTTTTTGAAGTAATTCTGTCATCTCTTCAACGGGGTCACTCTTGGGCTGATCTTCTGATGAACTTGAAACCTTATGTTCAAAAATCTGCTTTGTTTTTTGAGTGCTTGTTTCCACTTTGGCTTCCGAACTTTCGGTAACCTTTTGAGTGACTTGAGTCTCTTTAAGATCACTTGTAGCTGCCGTGCTTTGCTGCAAACGATCAGAAGCGGATAGAGGTGATACTGGTTCACGTAATGAAGGACCTGCTAAACTACGGCCAAGGCTTGAGATAGACATAATAGTTTCTCCTTGTACACAAAACAAAGAACATACTATTAAATTATAGTCATGAGTTTAATTTAAGCAAGTAGATTGTGATTTTCTTAAACAACTTGCTTAAAAGTCAAGGTGACTTACTTAAGTACTGAGTGCTTTTTTTACTTGCACGCTACACTTAAGTATTTAGCTCAACCTTTAGTTCACTACCGATTAACCACCAAGAAGTGAAAGAGCAATCTGAGGTTGCTGATTCGCCTGAGCTAGAATAGATACGCCAGCCTGTTGAATGATTTGGTTACGAGAAAGATTTGCAGTTTCAGCCGCAAAGTCAGCATCAAGGATGCGACTACGTGAAGCAGAAAGATTCTCGCTGTTTGTAGTGAGGTTACGAATTGTAGACTCAAGACGATTTTGGATCGCACCAAGTTCAGAGCGCTGTGATGAGATTTGCTCAAGAGCAAGGTCTACAATATCAATCGCAACATTTGCCGCATGTCTTGAAGTGATGTCAATGTCATTTACTGATGTATCTGTGTTTGAGCCAAAGATCGCTGGTCCAATACCGGTCAGAGGTGGAACGTCATGACGAAGTGCACCTAGAGCATCATTCACGAAATCGCTTCCAAAGTTAGCTTCAAATGAATCATTTGACTGTAAAGTCAGTGAGCCACCATACACGCCTGCAGCTAAACCGGTAATTCCTGGAATCACAGCACCACCGAGAGGGCTTATCTCAATCTCAACATTACGACCGTCTTCTGCAGTGAGAGTGAGAGTGCTATCAGCATCCAAAGAAGCAAGGACTCCAGTTTCATCGAATTTGGCATTAATTGCATCTACAAGTGCGCCATTTGAGTCATTTGCTAAAACAGTGAATCCTGAGATCTTTGACCCATTAATGGTGAAATAGTCAGATTCATTTAGGGTACCACCGGCAATTGCGCCTGTATCAGCATCAAAAATCTTTGTTGGACCCGCAATAGCACGAACGCCAGTGAACTCGTAAGCATCATTAATAGCTGCTGCTTTGGCAACCGCAGATCCTGCTTTGTTAGAAGTTGACAAATCATCATCTGTTGCGACAGTTGCACGAATATCTACACCTTCAATTTGAAGGGTATTGGCGGCATCAATTGCAAAGCTGGTATCAACACCTTGCTTAGAAACACGTCTTACTTGACGACCAAGTTCTTCGGCATCCATTTTATCGATACCAACTTGAAGATTTTCACCTACATTGGCACCCACTTGGTATACCATATTGACGACATCACCATTTAATAGCTTAACGCCATTAAAGTTGGTACTATTACCGATACGATCAACCTCAGCAATTAATTGAGAAACTTCCTCTTGCAGCGATTGGCGATCGCTAGTGTTATTGTGATCTGAAGCAGCTTGAACTGCAAGCTCACGGATACGCTGTAGAATGTTAGTTGTTTCATTGAGCGCACCTTCAGCAGTTTGCGCCATTGAAATACCATCATTAGAGTTACGTAC
>CAKZRU010000164.1 GCA_937146725.1 uncultured Myxococcales bacterium | reverse complement strand
TTGATTCTTTTTTATCGTTTGTCGCTTTAGTTTGAGCGACTTTGTTCTCAACTACATCAGCTTCTTCGAGAGCCTTTGGCTTTAAATCCGATGGTTCTGTGTCCAAATCAGCAGTGGGTGTTTGATCAACAGAGGTAGACGCATTGTTTAAGGTTGAAGCATCGCTTTGAACATCAAGTTTTAGGCTCAATACCTTAGGTGTATCTCGAGTTGGACCATTGATTTGTGTGACCAAATAGCCAAGCCCTAATAACAACATGACTGCAGCTAGCCAAATCCAATTTGTAGAACGAGTTTCTGGTGGCAGAGTTCTATGTCCAGTAATCTCATTAAGTTTAATTTCTCTGGTGATTGGGCGATCTACATCGGACATGACCGATTCCATCCAATCTTGTGCCGATTGAGATACTTCAACTGAGAGTTGGTTTTCTGTCGCTTGGTTCTTATTAATGTCCACACTTGATGGAACTTCAATAGCAGGCTTTTGAGTTGTATCTAGACCAGAAGGAGAACTAGGATTAGAAAGGGGGGCTGAGCTAGACGCTGATGCCGTACCAAGCAGTGGCTTATTTGGTAGATCGATCGCAGAAAACTCTTGAGTGCGTAATTGCATACTTACACCCGAATCAGAGCCTTGATTAGAGCCAGATTCCAACTGAGCTTCATTTGAGATCGTCGTCAAAGTAATTTGAGAGCCATCAACTTCGAAAAGATTAGAGCACTGTCGACATCTGATCTTTAAAATCCTACCCGCAACTCTTTCGGGGGGTAAGGTATACTTTTTTTCACAGTGACTACATTGGACTTTCATGCTCTGCTCACTCAGCTTGTATATAAGTTGTATGTTACTATGATGTTGATCACATCTAGCAGACTTTTACTTGTTGGCGAGCGCTTTATACTGATCTTCTACTCTTTTGTCATGTAAGTTCTTATGTTTAAGCAAAATTATCTAGTTTTCTTCATCAAGTACTTGTCCATTGATCACTTGTTTCTCAACCATAAGCTCTGTTTCTAGTGCAGTGGCTTGAATTTGTTCGGTAAGACCTTTTTTTAGCCGAGCGGAGGTATTAAGTAATCGTTGATACAGTTGTGAACCTTGATGGATGTGATATTGATTAGGGTCTTGTATCACCTTATTGAGGTAATCTAGCACCTGTTTACTGCGATCCAAGTCAAATGAATCATGATGCAAACTTTCTTTGATCATCAAAGGGTAACGTTCCAAGTAAGATAAGGCATGTAACCTCACTCGAGTCACTGAGCTTTTGTTAAATAGTGTGCACAAGATAGAGAAAAAGTCATTTGGTTTAGAAACATTTAAGGCCTGTAAAGCGGCAAGAGTGAGTTCTTCTAGTAAGCCACTATGAAGATGCTCTTTGATCATTGTTCGACTTGCACTGAGATCATTCCAATTTGCCAAAGCGACCAATGCTGCTTTTCTCAGTTTGAGCTTATTTTGACGATGGCTGAGGAACTGAGTGAGAACAGTATATAAGTGATCACGCTTGGGGCTTGTTTGAGCCCATTCGCTTTGGCCTAAGCGACCCAAAGTACGGATCGCCCGTTCTTTGAGTTTATCATTCAATCTCTTAAGATGATCTAGTAGGCAGAGTCCAGAAGAAGCAGACACTTTTTCGATTCCAATAATCGCAGCTCTTTGAACTTCTGGCCAAGGATCTTTAAGTAAATGACAAAGTTGATTGGGTTCGGCACCAGAATAGGCAACATGAACTCTGACTATAGGATCAGGAGATCGGCTTAGGCCTTGTAATAAATCGATTCGGTGTGTTTGACGTGCAAGCAAGGCGACTGCCCGAGTGATTATTTCACGGTGAGAGTCTCCATATATTTTTCGAGCTGATTGAGCTTGAGTCTGCAGAGGTCTTAGCCAAATCTGCGCCATACAAGATCGGACTTCACCTAGTTTACCAAAGATTTTGATTGTTTTTAATATGTTCCACAGTTGCTGAGGCGTGATCTCTGTGCTTTGTTCAATGCAAACCACTTTTTCAAGGCCGGTAAAAAGATGCTCACCTTTGAAGCTATTTAAAGTCGAGTACGATAAGGCATCCAAATAAGTTAAAGCTTCTCTTTGACCTTGAGGATGTTTTAGGATTCTTAAGGTATCATATAACTTAGAAAAGTGATTCGTGCTGTCATTGATCAACGAAGCTAAATACTTATGTTTTTTCTGGGGTTTAGCCATACTCTCTGAAAATGACAAACACAAACAGCCCATCATCGCCGTATAACATAAGTATTTGGGGTTAAATCGAAGGTTAAAATATTTTAAGATTAACAAAAGATAATCCTCTTCTTGAATGAGCTTGCTAGAGTTTAAATCATGAATCCTTTATAGTCAGCTAAACTTAACCGTAAATGACTTAGATTTCTAAACTTAAGATCAACACTTCTTTGGGCGTATAATATGAAACAAAGACCTTTTTACCAAGTGCTACAATGTAAACTTCTAATTTATGCTTTTATTTGTTCTAACCTTGGCTATCTGACTGCTTGTGATGATGAAGATGATATCGCGATCGATATCTCTGTAAGTGTCGAAGACATGTATAGACCTCAGTTTGAAGGCTTTGATGCAGAACCAAATCCTGCCGGACAGGATATATCAAGAAGCCTTCGAGCTTTTGGTGAGAGTTGTAGCACACACAGTGATTGTACAAGTGGCTATTGCATCACTTCCGGTGAAGAAGGGGTCTGTACAGAGACTTGTTTAGGTACGAGCTGTCCAGATGGATGGGGCTGTCTTGCCTCCACCGGTACAGGACCAGATATTCAATATTTATGTAGTCCGATTCAATCACGCTTATGCAAGGCTTGTGCTAGTGATAGCGACTGCCCAGCGGGTCAATGTATTTCCATTGATGGTCAGTCAGTGTGCGGTAAGGATTGTGAGGAAGATAGTGATTGTCCAGGTAGCTATTTATGCGCCGAGCTTGATTCTTTGGGAAATCGGCAGTGTGTACCGCAAACATATTCTTGTAGCTGTAATGCAAATACCGAAGGCAATCAGCGTGTTTGTGAGCAGTCCAATGATTTAGGCTCATGTTATGGGCGACAGCGCTGTGACTCAACCTTAGGTTGGAGCGCTTGTGATGCACAAGCACCACAGCCGGAAATATGTAATCAAATTGATGATGATTGTAATGGTCTGACCGATGATGTGCCCCTGCTTGGTGAAGCATGTATGAATGAAGCTGAGATTATAGGAGCACAAGGTGAGCTTGAAACTCAAATGTGTGTTGGTAGAATGATTTGTACAGCCGAACAATTAGATCCGGTCTGTACTGCAGAAACACCAGTCGCAGAGCTATGTAATTATCTTGATGATGACTGTGATGGTTCAACAGATGAAAGCTTTCCGAATCGAGGCGAACTCTGCACTGTTGGGCAAGGTGTTTGTCAGCGCTTTGGCATTTATGACTGTACTGAAAATGGTCAGAATACCTTATGCAATGTGGTACCAGCAGAGGCAAGTGATGAAATCTGTGATGGCCTTGATAACGACTGTGATGGAGAAACCGATGAAGGCTTTACCGGTATCGGGGAAGTCTGTGAGGCCGGTCAAGGACTGTGTCGTCGAGTGGGGATCAACCGTTGTAGTGATGTTGGGGAAGCCGTTGTTTGTAGTGTTAGTGCAGCTCAGCCAACACTTGAAATCTGTGATGGCCTTGATAATGATTGTGATGGGCAAATCGATAATGGTTTTGATGGCCTTAATGACATTTGCGTTGTTGGAGTTGGTTTTTGTCAACAGGCGGGCTTTATGTCATGTACTGCTGATGGAACTGCGGTTGCTTGTGATGTAAGCGAAATAGAAGCCATTCAAAATGCACAACCGGAACTTTGTGATCGGGTTGACAATGATTGCGATAATAAAGTTGACGAAGACTTTCCAACATTGAACCAAGCTTGTCAGGTGGGCTTAGGGGCATGTGAACGACGTGGACTCACCATTTGTGATGATACACAGGCTGGTGTTGTATGTTCGGTTGTCGCCGGTGAATCCAGTGACGAACTGTGCAACCAAGTCGATGACGACTGCGATGGTTCCACCGATGAAACTTGGCCTAATTTAGGACAGAGTTGTGTGCTTGGTTTAGGCGTTTGTCAAAGAGCGGGTGTAGTGACATGCACAGGAGATCAAAGCAATGCTGTATGTAATGCCGAGCAAATCGAAGGTGCTTCACAAGAGCGCTGTGATTATTTAGATGATGACTGTGATGGCTTGACCGATGAGGACTTTCTTGATGATAACCAAGAATATACTTCGGTTGCACACTGTGGCGCTTGTGGTAATGATTGTACCCAAGCTTGGGGTGGAGCCGAGCCTTCAAGTGTTGGTGTACAAGCTGTTTGTCACAATGATCAAGGTCGACCCTCTTGTGGTTTTGAGTGCTTGGAAGGCTTTCTTGATGCTGATGGAAGAAGTGGCAATGGATGTGAACTGAGAGCAGATCCCAACGTGATTTATGTAACGCCAGAAGAAAATGGAGGTTCTTTAGCAGGGAACTGTGGCTCAATTTCCACGCCTTGTTTTTCGATCAGTCATGGTTTAGTCAGAGCGCAAGCGACCGCCAAAACTCGAATTTTGGTCTCTGAGGGTGTGTATAATGAGGTTGTTAACCTTGTTGATGGCATTAGTATTATTGGTGGCCATGATCGAGTGAGTTGGACACATGATCCAAGCATTTATGTGAGCCAAATCGATACAAGAACTCTTGCCTTAACCGAGGCACATAGTTATGCAGTAAAAGGCATTGGCATACGCTCAAGCACGACCTTAAGTGGCTTTACAATTTATAGCAGTTCCTCAGCACCGGGAGGCAATGCTTATGGCATTTATTTACGAGATTGTAATCAAGCATTAGTGATCAGTCATAATCGAGTGATTGCGGGTGACGGTGCGCGCGGACTTGATGGTCACTCAGGTGAAAATGGAGCGGATGGTTTAGCGGGAGCTTCCGGACAGGTGAGTCGTACGATTGATCACCCTTTGAACTGTGGGGGAGATCCGCGTAATGGATTTTCGGGAGTGATTGGAGGTCAAGCACCGAGTCAAATGTGTGGAAGCTTAAGTACTCGTGGTGGAGCAGGTGGCTATTCCGGCTGCCCTGTTTTTATGGAGCCTAACACTTCTGGCTCTGGAGGCGAGGGTATCGGTGCTGGTTTTGGTGGCTTAAGTGCAACACATTTCCAGTCAAACAATCCCAACACTTGTGCCATTACCAATGATAGTACAGCCTATACTAATCCGGATGCTCGCTCAGGAAATGCGGGTAATGCAGGAGGAGATGGTCAGGGTGGCCAAAATCGAGGTACAGCACTAGGCCGAACTCGCTTAGGACATTGGCTTGCAGAAACGGGCGCGGACGGAGAAGCCGGTATTCCTGGTGGTGGCGGCGGTGGCGGTGGCGCCGCAGCGGGTATTGTTGTTGAGTGGTCAGCCAATCAAAGCGACTTTGGTGCTTCAGGAGGCAGTGGCGGTAATGGAGGTTGCTCGGGTAATGGTGGTTTGGGAGGCTCGGGGGGCGGTGGTTCCTTTGGGATCTTTGTCACCTATGTTAGCCTAAATATCACCTCATCAAGTCAACTGCCAAGCCTTGTTTCAAATACGATTACGCGTGGCTTTGGCGGTGTGGGTGGCCGTGGTGGTAATGGTGGTGGTGGTGGCGCCGGTGGCAGTGGAGGCAGTGGTGGCTTAGCCGGTGATGTACTCAATCCGATCTGCTCTTTCCAAGCTGGCGATGGTGGGACCGGAGGACGAGGAGGACACGGGGGAGCAGGCGCTGGTGGTAATGGTGGGGTCAGCTTTGATATTGCGGTAAGCACCAACAATGCGATCCAAGCGCCTACAAGCTATCAAACTCAAAACATTTTTAGTTTGGCGAGTGAGATTGATACCGCCGGTGACGGTGGCACCGGAGGGAACTCAAGCAATAATACAGTCGGTACGGGTGCCAGTGGCTTAAAAGCTCAGAGCGGTCATCTTATCGAGCTCTAAAACTTATCTAATCCAGCCTCCTAGTTCAGTGCTAAAGCGCTTCACTAGGCGATCGACCATCTTGTTCACCTTTTCCATTTCAAGGGTTGCATTTGGGTCTTGTAGATGCATTTGAATGGTGACACTCTTTTGACCTTCTGGAATAGGCTCTCCACGGTAAATGCTTACGCAATCCACGTTTTTGACCCAAGTTTTATGAGCTTGGTGTACCAAGGTTTTAATTTGCTCATAGCTTACGGTTTCGGGAACAATCACTGATAAATCGTAAGAGATAGCAGGATAGCGAGGGATTTCGGAATAGCCACCATAGCTCAAACCTAAGCTTTCAAGAACTTCAAGATTCCACTCAAAGAAAGCACAGTACTCGCCAAGTGAGGTGTTTTCTATAACATCGGGATGAAGACCGCCTAAATATCCTAACTTATCGCCTTGAGCACTTAAAACCAAGGCACAGCGAGCGGGATGCATCCAAACCGGTTGCCCACCATCACTGAGCTTAAAGCTGACTTGCGTATTGAGTTGATCCACCAAAGATTCAGCAAAGCCTTTAAGCTCAAAGTAAGCTTGATCACTATTCGTCCAATTCGCACCTAGGCTATTGGCAGAAAGCTTTGGGCTATGTTTACGCCAAAGTGCTCCGGCGAGCATAAATGGCTGATGTGGCAAGCGCTCGGGATCAGCTTGGCTTTCTTCAGCACTTAAGTCCTCAAAAACTCTACCAATCTCATAGACTTTAAGCGCATCACAATGTCCCACAGACCGTTCGATCGCTGCTAAAAGATTTGGAATTAAAGAGCTTTTTAAAAAGCGTTGCTCACTGCTTAAGGGATTTTTAAGTTCTAAGTAGTTTTTAGTTGGACGTCCAATGCGCTCAAGTAAGGGCTCTGAATCAAAGGAGTAATTACGCGTTTCATAAAAGCCAAGAGTTGAGCTTAAAATGGTTCTCGCTTTGCGTTGTAGGGTACGCATAGGATGACGATAAGGTTTGGCAATTTCGACAACGGGTTGACTTGGGATGATGTTATCATAGCCAAAGAGTCGTCCAACTTCTTCCACAAGATCCTCTTGGATTGACACATCCTTAGTGGCTCTAAATGAAGGAACTTTGACTTCCATTTTGTCGCCATCAAGATCCTTTACTTCAAACTCCACACTGCTTAGATAGGCACGAACACGTTCTGGCGCTAAATCTGTACCTAAGCGATTGTTAATGTAAGAAACTGAGGTAGTGATCGTAATTTGCTGTGGTTGTTTTGACCAGTGATCAGCAAAGGGACTAGAAACCACGGCTTCAGGACAGCTTTCTTGAATGAGCTTAGCAAAGCGTAAAGCGGCTAACTTAGGTAAGCTTGGGTCCAAAGATTTCTCAAAACGAGCACTTGCTTCGGTTCTTAGACCCAGTCTAACCGCCGTTCTACGAACAACTTCAGGAATAAAGTTTGCGGCTTCTAATAATAGGGAATGTGTGTCATCAACGACTTCACTATTTTGTAGACCCATCACACCGGCCAAAGCGACCGGACGATGTGAGTCACAAATCAGTAAGTCATCGACCACAAGTTTTCTTTCTTGTCCATCGAGCGTGATCACTTTTTCTTTTGGATGGGCACGTCTAACAATGATGTGTGAACCATGGATTTGTCGTGCATCAAAAGCATGCAAGGGTTGACCCAATTCAAGCATGACAAAGTTGGTGGCATCAACAAGATTATTAATCGCTCGAGTGTCACAGCGATATAGTAGTATTTGCATCCACAGTGGTGATGGCGCTACATTTACATTATTGAGCTTAAGTGCCATGTAGCGGGGGCAGGCTTCCTCATCGGTTATCTCAATAAAGGGGGCGTCTTCTTTGCCTAAACTTACCTCAGTATCGAGTTCCCGGAGTTTTTTACCAAGTAAACCAGCAACTTCACGAGCGAGTCCATAGTGTCCCCATAGGTCAGGGCGATGGGTAATAGACTTGTTATCAAGCTCAAAGATCGTGTCCTTTACCGGCATGATTTCATGCAAAGGTGTGCCAGGCGTTAAGTCGCTTGGTAATTCCCAAATGCCATCATGACCTTCCCCCAAGCCAAGTTCATCAGGAGCACAAAGCATACCACAGCTTTCCACACCTCTGACCTTAGCGACTTTAATTTTAAAACCATTAAACTTGGAACCGGGTAAGGCTAAGGCAGTCACTAAGCCGGGACGAGCATTAGGGGCACCGCAGACAATCGTTCTCAAGTCAGCGCTACCGTCATTCACTTGACAAACCTGTAAGCGGTCTGCATCGGGATGTTGCTCACAGGATTCAATACGAGCAACAACAACAGTATCAAGCTCAGAGCCTACTTCTTCATAGCCCTCAAGTTCGGCTACTGAAAGAGTAAAACGCTCGGCTAACTCTGGTACATTTACATCGCTAAGATCAACATAACGATTGAGCCATTGGAGTGAGAATTTCATTTAATTTACCTTTAATCTAAAGAGTTAGGAGAATGGCTCACTCGAGCCCTGTACCTGTAAACTGTGACCAAAAACGAATATCCCCACCTAAAAGATGTCGGATGTCTTCGATTTGATAGCGCATCATCACCAAGCGTGACATTCCTAAACCAAAGGCCCAACCCTGCCATTCATCTGGATCTAGGCCACCGGCTCTCAAAACATTGGGGTGTATGAGGCCACAAGGCAAAAGCTCTACCCATCCGCTTTGCTTGCACACAGAACAGCCACTGCCACCACATACTAAGCAGGAAATATCTAATTCAAAGCCCGGTTCAACAAAGGGAAAATAGCCGGGACGTAATCTAACTTTAACTTCGCGACCAAATACTTCGGATAAAAGTGTTTTCATCGAAGAAATTAAGTGAGCAACCGAGACTTCTTTAGCAATATAAATTCCTTCGACCTGATGGAAGGTATGATCATGGGAAGCGTCGGTAGACTCGTAGCGAAAAACTCGTCCGGGGAAAATAGCCTTAAAAGGTGGTTTAAAGGTTTGCATCGTACGAACTTGGCCAGCACTTGTGTGGGTTCGCAAAAGCTTGCCGTTGGTGAGCCAAAAGGTGTCTTGCATATCTCTTGCCGGGTGATCGGCTGGAATGTTTAAGCCTTCAAAATTATAATATTCGCTATCAACTTCAGGATAATCAAGCACATAAAAGCCCATTGAACGGAAGATCTCATCAAGACGCCAATCGATCAAAGTCAGTGGGTGTAATGCACCACTTTGAGCTTTCATTCCAGGAAGTGTTGGATCAAAATGAGGTGCCTTTAGCGCTTCGGCCCTTTCAGCTTCTTTAAGCTGGCTACGAGAGGCTTCTAAAATCTTTTCTACTTCTTGGGCAACCTCATTAACGGTTTTACCAAAAATAGGACGTTGGCTTGGGTCAAGTTTACCTAAACGGCGCATTTGACTGCGGATTGAGCCCTTTTTGCCAAGATATTCACGCTCAACTTCAGTCAATGCATCAAGCGTTTGTGCCTGTTCAAGCGCGTTCAAAGCGAGCTGTTTAAGCTCAATGAGTTCATCAATGGGTAAGCTAGACATAAAAAATAAGCCCTTTAACTGCTAAAGTTGATCCTAAAATGACCGTTTGCGTCTTCATAAAGACAGACTCTTAGGCTGTCAAGCTTATCAAGCAATTTAGAGAGGCATCTCTGGTTTGATAAATTATAAAAGTCTTTAATAATTGCTATTGCTCTTAAAAAAATATCGTGTATAACTTTATCCTACATTGGATCTTTTGAAGTGTAGAGGTGATTTATTATGTCGTCCAAGCCATCCAAAAAATACGGACAGCATGAGCTTGTTGCTGGTCGTTATTTGACAAGTCATGTGATTGGTAAAGGTGGAATGGGTAAGGTTGTCTATGGCAAACATGTTGATCTTCAACAAGAGGTAGCCATCAAATACCTTAAAATTAATCCGCGAACCGCGGGTGAAAACGCCTCTAAACGCTTTTGTCAAGAAGCCTTGACCTATGCGTCAGTCAATCATCCAAATGTAGTCAAATTACTTGATTTTGAACGAACTCAGCATGGCGAACTACGCATGGTTTTAGAGTATGTCAAAGGTGAAACCTTAGGTACTTTTTTACGTAGAACCGGGCAATGTCATCCTCTATTTGCCATTGATATCACCATGCAGATTGCACAAGGTTTATCAGCAGCCCACGCCAAATCGATTATCCATCGTGACCTAAAGCCTGATAATATTATGCTGAGTCCGCTCACTAAGAGCCGTCGTCACTATCATGTGAAGCTTCTTGATTTTGGGATCGCTAAAAACTTACATCATGAAGGTGAGCGCTATACAGCTGCTGGTACGGTATGTGGAACGCCCGACTACATGTCACCAGAACAAGCCCGTGGCTTAGATATTGATACTCGATCTGATATTTATTCATTGGGTGTATTACTTTTTGAAATGCTTGCCGGCCGTTTGCCTTATGTAGCGACCGGTAAACAAAAAGTCATGTCTGCCCACTGTTACACGCCCATTCCGTTGGTATCAGATCATAGCACCTATCCCATCCCAACAGTTTTGGAAGATCTTCTTCAATGTTGCTTAGCAAAAAATGCAGATGATCGTTTTCAGAGCGTTGAAGAGTTGATTCGAGCGCTTGAGCATGTTGCCGAGCGTGAGTATGATCAAGTGTCACCCACCAAGTTTAATGCTTTAACTCCAACAGGTGAGCGTATTCGCTTTAATCAGCATCCTGCCCGTGACTTAGATCTTCTTCAGCAAGGCAGCTCAATCGATTTACCCATCAATCCTTCCATGGCTGACTTTACTCGTTTAACCGGTACTCACAACGCTCTTGTTGACTCAAAACTGTCTCAAGAAGGTGAGCAACAGCGATCTCAGCAATTACCAGTATCAGTGATTATCAATGATGTGCAAGTCCAAAGGGCTACCGCCGATGCTAAACTTGAGTCAAGTCACAAAAAAAATGAGCTGGTGATTGATGAGCCACAGGCATCAAGAAAAGATTTTGAGGTCAAGGGGGTTTCTCCAAAAAGTATGAATGTGTGGCTCAAGTCAATGTGGCATGACTTTAATCGCCATATTGAGCTTAATCCTCAGCATATGATTATTGCAGTAGGAACAACCTTGGCGATCGTTTTTGCGATTTCTATTGGGTTACAGCCAAAACGGATGCAAGAACAATCTTCTTCAGATCGATTCACCCAACAGACGGCAGAGTCTAGCCCTAAGCAGACCCAAAGTGATACTTCAACGGCTCAAAATGAGAAGATTGATATCATGAAGGAATCTCAAAACAAAAAGAGTGCTAGCACTTCATTGTTTGATTCAGACTCTCATCAAAAGACTTCTCCAAGTGAGACCGAGATTTTGATGCAAAAAGAACAATCAAGACGCAAGATTAGTCTTCTTCTTGAGCGTGCGAGTAAAGATTATCGTCAAGGACGCCTCAAAGCTGTTCGAGAAGCGATTGGACCACATTTATCTCAAGGGCATTCAGGGATTAATGATCTCATGAATAATGTAAATCTTCTTGGAACCTTTATGATTAAGTCTCAAAAGATGCCCTGTTCTCGCTTTAGGAAAGAGCAAGAATCTCATATTCACCCTGGGATTATCGACCATCCTTTGGTTCAAGAGAAGATTGATCATTGTAAACGAGTTACCCCTCCGGACACTCTCTAAAACAAAATCTTTCGAACATTCGTTGATCAGGTTGATCTAGTCTATCCGTATATTTCATCCACAATAGGATATGAATATAAGCATGACAGTGATTGATCTTTACTCAGCTTAAAATCGGTTAATATCAAAACCATGTAAGTCTTTTATCAGCGATTTATTCTGCTTTATGGTTAACTGAAATTCTCATTTTACAGGTCTATTACTGATCGATTTCTTTATCGAGTTTATGTTTTTTTGTAAGCAAAAATAGAGATCGTCGATGCTAAGTGCATAACTTCTTTTCTGTTTTTGATTCATTAAAAGCCAAAGGGTATCTGTGATTGGTGAGGTGTCAGATTTTACACTCGCTCTCGTATCTTTGCTCATGGTCTGATTAAACCGTGTTTGTAGTGCAGACAGATATAAAAGGTAAGATTATGGTAAATCAAAGGTTAGTTGCGTTGATCGGTTTATGCTTGGCTGCCTGTCAAGCAAAGCAAAATGATCAAGAGGTATTTGATGAAAAGCAAGAGAGTCCGGTTTTTGAATCACTGCAAAGTGAAATACAAGGTGGAGTGACTGAAGAAGATCGAACCTATGTGGTGGGTTTAGTGATTCAACAAGGTTGGGCTGGTGGTGCCTGTTCCGGAAGTTTAATTGCTCCAAACTTAGTTTTGACTGCACAGCATTGTATTGCGCCAACATCCTCAGAGGGGATTGCTTGTGGTTATTCGACTTTTGGGGCAGTATACAGTCCAAATGACATTTACGTCACCACCAAAACAGAGTTTCCACGTTTTGGTTATTACGGGGTAAGCGAAATTATCGTTCCTGAAGCAGAGGCTGAGGTTTGTGGTAATGATGTTGCGTTGCTGGTACTTAATCAGAATGTGATGAGCTCTGATGCGATCCCAATTCGCCCTCGCTTAGATGAACCTGTGATTGTGAATGAGCGGTTTACGGCGGCAGGATATGGCCATACTGGACAAGGTGATGGTGCAGGAGTTCGTCGTTCAATTGAAGACCGAAGAGTGATTTGTTCTGGCTTTCAAAATGGTTGCCAAGATAATAATCAAGGGATTTATGATAACGAATGGGTAGGCAATGATGGGACATGCCAAGGTGATAGTGGTGGACCCGCTTTAGATGTTAATGAGCAGGTGATTGGTGTTCTATCAAGAGGACCTGAAGGCTGTATTTACCCTGTATATACCGATGTCATTCGCTATGCTCAATGGATTAGGGATGTTGCGACCCAAGCTGCGGTGAGTGGTGGCTATGAGCCGGCATCATGGGTTGCAGGACCTGAAAATGGCCCTGCTCCTGATAATGATGAAGACGGCTTACCAGATCGTTATGACAACTGTATTGAGGTCGCAAATCCAAGCCAAGCTGATTATGATCAAGACGGGATTGGCGATCTTTGTGATGACTTAGTCAGTGGTGACCGCGGTGGGCGCTGTCCAGTATGTAATAGTTGTGTTACTGATGAAGAATGTGGTGGACAAGGTGCAGTTTGCTTACAACTACAAGGTGGTGGAATCTGTTCCTATCCTTGTCGTGGTAATTTTGAGTGCCCAGAAACGACAGACTGCATTGATGTAAGTGATAATGAAAAGTACTGCTTAAATTCAGATGTTTACTTTAGTGGTGTCTGTCCTCAAGGCTATGTATGTGGAGGAGAAGGAGTACAGCCTACGCCCCAACAAGACGATGGAACCTGTCAGGTATGCGAGGCATGTACTAGAGGAGAAGATTGTGCGAGTGGCGTGTGTGCAAATATAGGTGGTAGTAATGTCTGTACACGAAGCTGCGAAACAGATGCAGAATGCCGGGAAGGCTCAAGCTGCGTAGATCAAAATGGCCGAAAGTTATGTGTGAATAGCAATTATGAGGATGTTGGGATTTGCCCAGAGGGACTTACATGTGGTGAGGAGCCTTCAATGATGGAAACTGCAGGAGATGAAATGAATGCAGGTACTACTGAAATCATGGATGGCCCTATGATTATTGGTGAGGCTGGTGCAGAAATGGGCATCAGCATTATTGATGAGGAAAGCAATAAAGCAGATGATGGCTTTGGCTGTGATAGTCACCACAAAAGAAAACCTTTTGGGTTGAGCTTAATTTTCTTATGCTTCATGGTGATATGGCGACGTCAACTTACCTAAATGAAATTCTAAAAGGATGAAATAGGCTTTAATATGGGTCAATTTTATAAACGTTTAGAAGCTCTTCCAACTTTGGGTATGGGAATTTCAACCGAGTATGGTGCCTTTCAAGCTGAAGGTTCATTAGATTTAGAGCGTTTAAAAAAAACCTTACCTCAGTGTGCTGAGGTTTTGGAGTTAGGCATTGAGGTGATTAAAGGCCTTGATACAGATGCCTTAAATTGGATTAAGGATAAGCAACCAACAACCTATCATTTCTTAGATATCAATCTTGATGACCCAAACGACTTTGATGATGAATGGTTGGCTCAGGTAAGAGCGCTGATTGAACTTGCTCAACCAGCTTGGCTATGTGGAGATGCCGGCCTGTGGCATCATGGTCCTCGTTCTGAAGGACATATGCTGTTATTACCACCCATCTTGACTAAGGATAGTGCGTATGCTTTGGCTGATGGCATTATCAAGTTAAGAGAAGAAACCGGCCTTGAAGTTTTACCAGAAAATCCGCCCGGACATATCTATGTTGGTCCTTTACATATCTTAGACTTCTTTGCGATCGTTTTGGAACGAGCTGACACAGGTATGCTTCTTGATCTAGCGCATTTGAGTATTTATCAAAATGCGATGGGCTTTTCTTTAGAGACCGGAATAGATGGCTTTCCAATAGATAAGGTGATCGAAGTTCATATGGCGGGTGGTAGCCACAAAGTGCATCAAGGACTTGCCTATATTGCCGATGACCATTCTCCGGTCATATTACCCGAAACATGGTCGCTTTTTAATATGATTGCAGATCAACTCACTGAGTTAAGAGCAGTGATCTTTGAGTGCGAAAGAAACTCATTTGAGTCATGCCAAGCGCCTCTGTTAGAATTAAGGCAACATCTAGATATGCACCTACCTTCTCATTCAGCATGGAGAAGTAAATAAGTGTTGAGCACTTAGAGCATAAACAACCTTAATAATCCAGTAGAAATCATGAAGCCAAATTATGTTAGATCATCCTAAAAGTAGACCTCTTATCGCGCTTGTGAGTATGACGACTAGAACTAGTGTTGATTTAAATAATGATCAAGTTGAAAGCACATCTAGTCCACAGCTAAAGCTAAAACCGTATTCTGATCTACTTTGGACTTTAAGAAGACTTGGCGTTTCTAATGTTATTGCTCATCCCTATGAACTGAACGTTCTTTGTTCAGCATTGGAGAATCTTGAACGTCCCCCGCCGATACCTCAATACAAAACCAGTCTACTGCAAGGCTTGCATGAAGAAAGAAGAAATCAATTTTTAAGAGACCCAATCCAAGGCGCTCTATGGACTCAAAACATGAACCTCTTACCGATTCCAAAAAAGCCATTTAGTTTTGATCAAATCAAACTTTGCTTTCATGACGAACTGATTGGATCCCCAGATGCTTTTTTAATTCATTATGGTGAATCACATCATCAGGTCACTGGTTATCATCATCCAATATCAGCGATTTCTGTACCGGTTAGCCCAGAAATTAGTGCAGTGCTAATTTCACAATTACCTTATCAAGATAAGAATGAAAACGCAGGTGAGATTGAAACTTGTGTTATGCACCTATCAGCTCAAGGAGAGCTTTTAAATGGACCATGGTGGCCAAGACGCCATCATCTCTAGAAAGTTTTAATCGTCACTTGCGGCCTGTTGTTCAGCAAGCAAGTGTAGCAAGGGGATTGCATTAGAATGTTGACTAGACCATTGGAAGTGCCGATGATCTTGTACATATTCAATATGCTGCATTTGCTCCGATTGATGACTGTTAATCAATAGTTCTTGCTGTTTACTCTCTTTTAAAATCTTGAGACCCTCACCCTTTGACTTTAGTTTTTGGGTTAGCTGTATAGCCTGTGCTGGTGTAAGCGAAGTCACTGTTAAATGCACAGGGATCGTTTGGCTTTTAAAGCGCCAATCATATTGAGCTGAGCTTTGTCCATTAACAGACACAATATGATGAAGCTTCAGAAGAACAGCAGACTCTTGCGTGAGTTTTGAACGGATTGTTGTATTGAGCTCTATACTGAATGGAAGACCGTCCTGTGAAGCTTGACTTAACTGTGACTTTTGCATGAGTTCAGTCTGTGCTGGTTGATTTACCTCAGGAAACGGACTTTCTTGAATTTCTGTTTCAATCAAAGCTGGTCCATAGGCAAAGAGTAAGGCAGCGGCACCAATCAACCCTAATAGCGCTTTATGTTTGCTCGCAAATCTAGTGGATGGACTATATTCAACAGTCATTCTAGGCTTATGCGTTGTAGAAGTAACACTGCTGTTATCCTGTTCATTAGGCTCTACTTCTTGCGCTTGTTGACCTAACTGATCACCGTAATGATTGAGAAAACTTTGAAAGCTCTCTTCAATCTCAGATTCGGTTACTTCAATCTCAGAGCCAGCAAGTGTACTTCTAAGTGAAAGAAAGCTCTCGCTCATCTCTCTTTGGGTCGTTAATTCTGTTTGGCACTGAGAACAAGTTTCTAAATGCATTAAGAGTTCTTGATTTACTTTCTCTGAGCAAGCTCCATCATCATAGAATGAGGCAACTAATTCAAATCGTTTGCAGAGCTCATAAGGAAAATCTTCAAAGAGCAGTTCCAACTCTTGCCAATCCAAGCGTGAAGTAGCAAGGGCTGGACCGTGTGGAAATAGAGGAGAATAAGGATTAAGTGGAATTGTATTTGGCTTCATGATTATCTCCCATCTTGTTGAGGGAAGTCTAGCTAGGTAAGTTTAGTTATAAGAATATTTAATATCAGTAGGATTTATTGATTTGATTTGTATTCATCAAGTTGATCTTTAAGTGCTTTACGAGCACGGCTTAGACGACTCATAACGGTGCCTTCTTTGATCTCAAAGGTAACGCTAATATCAGAATAGTTATAGCCAAGAACCTCTCTCGCTAAGATGATATTCCGATGAGCTTCAGAAAGGGCTTCTAAACTAGCCTTCATATCAGCCGGTAAATACTTTTGTCCCCAAGTATCAAAGAGAGCCTTGGATTGTTCGACTTGCTCTTTGTTTCCTTGGTTCTTAATCACTTTTTCAAGGATTTCATAATCCTTAACATCTTGTTGTTGGCTTTCTTCGTGCTGATGAATTTTTTCAACAAGATCAAAGTCGGTTTGAGCAAACAAAGCCTGCTCTCTTTTCTTTTTGTTGTAATAGTCTATGACTACATTTCGTAAAATTTGTTTTAACCACGCTTTTGGATATTGGTGATCAAAGCGATGAAAGGCTCTTGATGCCCGCGCAAAGGCCTCATGAGTGAGTAACTCGGCTGTAGGCGCATCATGACAACTTTTTAAAGCATTTGATTTTAGGAACCTATAGTATTGTTTATAAAACTGTTCAAACTGAGTGAGATCGACCGCTTGGGAAGCAAGTCTTTTCCTCTCTCGACGGCGGTCACTTGACATATACACCTCAAAAGTATTTCTCATGATTGATCAATAATCGTTATTTGTTTAAGAACGGAGAGCATAGCGTGAACTATTCCCTAAAACAGATTTTAATCCATTTTTTCTTAGTAAGTGGCTTTGCTCTGTGCATGAGTGTGTGTCTAAACATAGTTCATGCACAGCCCCAATCCAATTCAGTTGGTTTTGTTGATCAGTCAAAACCCTTCAGTGTGAAAAGCACACCGTTGACTGAAGCAAAAAAGAGTTTTTTGAGTGATCGTATCCCTAAAAATACGGTGTTTGCCTTTGGTTATGAACCCCGTTGGGATGACTCTAACTCTGAGGGAACCAGTGATTGGACTTTGGTTAAAAAGGTGAGCCAAGAGATACATGCTAAAGTAGAAAGAGCATATCCAAATTGGACAGAGGAAGAAAAACAAGCATGGACTACTATTTCAAGTCTACCCTTTCCACAGACTGAAGCAGAATTAGGAGAGTTGGGAATACGTAGCTCAAGTGCTTTTTGGGTTTATGGCTTGGGCATGATTCCAGCTTTGGTGGTAGAGATTACCGATCCTCAAAAACTAAAAACATGGGCCAGTAAAAACCTTCAATCCATTAACCATGGCTTTAAAGAGGTGCATCATCATCAGGGTAATTACTGGCGCAGAGAAATGAAAAGATGGGTACTTTTAGTTCGTTTACATGAAAATATTCTGCATATGTCATTGCTTCCTAAACGCAGCGAACCTATTTTGCTCTCATACTTTTTACGCAATCGTCAAGCTGAGTCTTTAAGCTCTGAATTAATGGAATCTTTTAAAGGGTTGCCCAAGGGAGCACGAGGCTCTGGGTTGATTAAAGTGAATCACCTGATAAATATGATTTTTGGTTCACAAAAACCACTCCTTAAACATAGCGGAACAGCCTTGGGTCTACCCATGCCGATTCTTGATGCCTGTGCCCCAGACTTTCGACGCTTTGCTACAACGTTTCAGACATTAAGTTTTGGGCTCAAAAAGACAACTCAACAGCAACTAAATATTTTGACCCAAATACACTTAGAGACAAAGCTACAATCTCAGCTTGCCCCAAGTTTTAAAAACTTGATGCCTACAAATCTACAAAAACGTAGTCTTGACTCAGGTTCATTATCACTTCGTTTAAATACAGGAGCATTGCTTACCTTTATCAGACAAACCCTAGAGTTTTGGCAAAGCAAGCCTTGGACTTGTTCATTATTCTCATCCTTGAATGCTTGGCCTCAAATGTTGAGCACTCCTGAGTTTATGATGCTCAGTGGTTTTTTAAGTGAGCTAAAGGGCTTAAGCGTTGTTGTACACAAAAGTCAAAACACAAAAACTCCACTTAAATCCAACCAAAAACAGCAAACAATGAGTACCTTAGCTCAGCCTAACTTTGAACTTTGGGCTGAGATTTTACACAGCTCTCCACAATTATTACTCAATATGACAATGAGCTTACTACAGCTTCCCAAGTTACCTAGCGATTACTACCACCTTGATGGTCAACTTAAGACCTTAGGTTTTTTAGGTGAGCGATTAAAGGAGGCCAAACTATCACTCAGTGAACAAAAGCTAATGTTTAGCCTTGGGAAGTGGGGAGAAAGAAAGCATCAAAGCATGTTGCAAAATAAAGAAGAAAAGCATCATGAGCAACCGGCATTGAACCCTTTTCTTCAGTTTGCTTTACCACCCATGTTTTCGTCATGGTTAAAAGATAAATTAGATGCGTACCAAAGTAAGGTAAGTCCTTCGCTTGCCAAGAAGCCTCTTCTAAAAAGCTCGGAGCAATTATTTAGATCGCTAGAACTATACTTTACACAACAAGGCGTTTTATTAGAGGTGCATGTGGATGTACCGGATGCCTTGAAATAAGCCTCTAACTTAAAGGCAAATGTAGAAAATCTTTGTAATTTCTTATTTAAATCTTGTAATAAAAAGCAGAGTTTTGTTTTATGTTAATTCGATATAGGTTCACGTGTATGTGATCTCAGCCGGTTATATGTGATTCTCTTATCCTATTGTTTAGTGTTAAGTCGAGTTATCATTCTTTAATATTGCTTAGATGGAGTATAGAAGCGTCATGAGTTTAGGAATCGGACCAGGTGCCATGATTGACTCAGTTAAGCTAGAATTACTCATTGGGCGTGGTGGAATGGGAGACATCTGGCAGGGCATTAATACTCGTGATCGTAGTCGAGTGGCCGTAAAGATTTTAAGGCAAGAATTCCTAAAGTCTACTCAGGCTCGTGAACGTTTTAGACGAGAAGCAGAACTAACCGGCCTACTCAACAGTGCTCAAACTTTAAAAGTTTTGAAATATGCTCTTACTCCTGAGCGAGTCCCTTACATCATCATGGAACTGCTTGAGGGGCATGACTTACAAACTAAGCTAGATCGAGATGGGCCATTTTCACTGATTGAAGGCCTAGAAATCATGATTGAAGTTCTTAAGGCACTTAGTGAAGCTCATCAGCAAGGGATTATACACCGAGATATCAAACCAAGTAACCTGTTTAAGCAAGCTCAATCTGTAGATAATGCTCAGGTCAAAATATTAGATTTTGGCTTGGCAACCCAGCATAATCACTCACAGATAGAACCTCGAGATCGATCATTGGTTGGCACTTATTACTACATGGCTCCCGAACAAGCTGAGCGTGGAGCCATTACAGCTCAAACTGATCTGTATGCTGTGGGTGCAACACTGTATGCGCTTTTAACTGGGCATCCGCCACGCGAGCCTAGTGCCGGAGATAAGAGCTTTGCACATTTTAAGCAAGCAGCACCCAAGCTAAAAGATAAGCATCCACAGGTTAAGGCTCCCGTTAAATTAGATTTAATCATTCAAAGATGTTTAGCGATTGGGCCCACAGAGCGTCCCGAAAATGCTGATGTTTTACGAAGAGCCTTAGAGCAGATCCTAAGCACAATTAAACGAAGAGCTCAACAAGAGGATGTGTTTAGTTTAGCACCCAATCAGCGCCAAGCAACTTGGTCAAATGCTGCCATTCAACAAACAGCATCACTCGCTCCAAATCACTCTAATTTATCCTCTACTAAACCACAGCATAAAAGTTTGAGCCCATATGAAAATCAACCAGAGTTCAGTTCTTCTGCGATTGATTCTTTAGCCTCATTCTTCCAAGCCTATCAAACTCAAATCATCCAAAAGTGGACCCAAGCGATTACTGAAAGACCAGAACAATCAAGACTGCAGTCTCATAATCTGAAGCGTAAAGTAAGAGATTACATTGATATGTTTATCGCCCAAGCCGCCGGACGTCCGGCAAGTGCTTTTAATTCTTTTTTTGAAGAACTTGCTCAACTTAGCTTTACGCATCCACCTCTCGAGTTGATTCCAATGATTACTTGCTCTTTATTTAGACGTACTGTGGTCAGTTTACTTGAAGAATTAAAGCTTGAGCAAAGCGCATTACGGCAAAAAGAATCATGGCTAAAGCAAATTGATGAGATGATCTTTTCATTCCGACGTCAATTTATTACCTTGGTTAATAAAAAGCGAATCGATGAAAACAATAACGCTCTGTACCGCCTATTTTCCTTGGGATCTGAAACCCCGTTATTTTGTACTATGGCTGGGATTGCGATCAATACTCATCCCCAACTGAGAGCTGCTTTATCTGGAGATGAAAAATCCGGTTTAACCGGCAGAAAACTTTTCGATATTCTTGGCGGGTTTCAACCGATCACGCCTCTCTTTCAAATCCTTAGACAAGTTGCACATACTGAGCCTAGTCACACCCTGCATTTAAGCAATGAAAGTAATGAAGGTAGAGCTCAAGATGTGGTCATCCATCCCTATGTCGTCGGGATAAAAAATCAACAAAAGCTTTTACTGATCATCGATGTGATCTCGGAACGTTCGATTACTGAATACATACCCTCCTATGATGAGTTTGATCATGACTATGCCTCTCCTCAAGCTTTACCTTGGATGATGACTGCTGAAGTACCGGCGCTCACGCCAGAGCTACTAGGGGAAGTAGAAGCTAATCCATATGATCAGCAGTCCTTTGAACATGTGAATGTAAAAAAGAGCTCTGTGCTCAAAAACGATGCCAAGCAACAACGCTCAGAAAATAGTATTGAACAGCGAACAGTGAGTCATTCGCGGCCAATACAAAAAAGTGGTGTTTGGGATAATTATCAAGAAAGACAAGCAAATGAGCTAAGAAGCCAGCGAGTCGAAAGAACTGACAACCATGTACATTCACTTGATCACAATGATCAGAATAAGACAAACCACCAGGCCGAAGATTTTCTTTCCAACCCGCCTCATGCATATCAAGAGTCCTCTCATGCATATCAAGAGTCCTCTCATGCATATCAAGAGCCCTCTCATGCATATCAAGAGCCCTCTCATGCATATCAAGCGGCCGAGCCTGAACAGTCATATCAAGACTTACCGGAATCCTATCAAGATATTTCTTCGATTCCTTATGCTCATCATCAAACTTACTATGGTTCAGATCATGACATAGAGCCAAGCTCAATTAGTGACTTACCTAAACAGCTACAAACCCCTGCATATTCTGAGTCCGCACCGATTTTAAATGCCAATTGGTCAAGCTCTCCAATCCCACCTGATACTCAAGACTATCTACGTTCTCGATCATCAAAGCCTTTGGAAAGCTTATCGCAAAGACCAAATGAGCGAATGGAGTTGGATTCGCAGGCCCCCACCGATCCTCCTAAAGCTATTTTGGAAAGCTCGGTGCCTTATGTTGAAGTTGAACCACAAATCCAAATCCCTTCAATCAATCCGCCACCAATCCCTAAATATTCAAAGGATTCAGCTCCTTATCTTCCTCAACATGAAAACTTAGAGAAGATTCCCGATCCTCCACTTTCATCTTCCACAGTCGCTCAAACCAATTCAACGGTGAATAATCATTCTGCCTATCCTTTGGTTAAAACAAGCAATAATCCAAACCGACATGAACCTATTACTCTCAATAAAAGAGGGCCCGAGCCTGAGTATATCAATTCTAGCCCAAATGCACCGCATACAGATCAGCCTCATCAGCAAAATCAAGCCTATTACAATAGGCAAGCCTATGTGAATCAAGAGAGGGCACCGATTAAGCGAAATAATGCTCGGATTACTTCAACTCAAACGCCAATAAATACGCAAAACTCATGGTTATTAAACATAGCATTATTTTTGGTTTTTGTGAGTTGCTTGGTTTTACTCAGAGCACCCGTAACGCAATGGTTAGCTGTAAAAAGAACTGTGCCTAGTTCTGAGCGTTCAAATCAAACTGGTTATGAAGGGCAGACAAAGCAATCTAGCTTATCAAACATAAAAAGAGCAAGCGTTGAGCCTGCGTCAAAGTCAGACATTAGTGCTGACATCAGTGCCAATGACATGGTCACGGTTAAGGTGAATGCACCCAAGGCTACTTTTATCAAGCATTCAGAGCAAAGTATCCTCTGCAATGATCTTGCTTTTTGTATTGTACCAGCCAATGAGGTCATCGTGATTAAGAGCCAAGGATATAAAGACTTATATCTCACACCACCGGAGCTCCAAAAAAAGAAAAGTATGATTTGGGTCATAGAACTTGAACCCTTAGAGCAATGAAGATTAAGCTTTCAATGACTTTAGCTTTTAAAGCCAAGCCGGCTTGTACATTTGGAATAAATCAACTTGATGAAGATTGAGCAATGGCGTAGTTCTGCTTTTGAGCGTTTTAAAAAAGCAGGTATTGAAGTAAGTGAAACTCGCTTAGAGATCACTTTTATCATAGAGGCCGTAATGGGCTTAAACCGAAGTCAACAAATGCTTTATCCACAGCAAGGGATAGAGCCTAGCCAATTACAACAGCTTGAAAATATGGTGAGCAGACGTTGTCAAAGAGAGCCACTTGCTCATATCTTGGGAGAGTGGTCCTTTTGGGGCTTAGACTTTAAGGTAAGCCCTGATACCTTAATCCCTAGGGCTGACACTGAAGTCTTGGTTGAGGAAGTTTTAACTTATTTAGAAACAGTTAATATCGATCATAAAGCCCAAGACTTTTGGTTATGTGATGTAGGCACGGGTACAGGCTGCATAGCCTTAGCACTCGCAAGTGAGAAAAAAGACCTGAGTTATCAACTTCTTGATATCAGTGAACAGGCCTTGTTAATCGCTCAGGAAAACACAAGGAACTTATATCAAAAGCATGAGCTTGCCAAGCACACTCAGATTTGCTTTGCCCACTCTGACTTATTGTCAATTTATGATGATCAGCAATTACCAAGACCACAAGTAATCGTGAGTAATCCGCCCTATGTTAAACGAGCTATACAAGAGTCTTTGATGCCAGAAGTGAAGTTTTTTGATCCTGACTTAGCCTTATTTGATGAGGCTAAAGATGGCCTAGATTTAACGCGGCGCTTGATACAACAGGCGACTAATATTTTACCTCCAAAGGGCGCCTTGTTTATTGAAGTGGGCTTTGACCAAACCGAGAAGACCGAACAACTCTTCAAAGAGTATTTATTTAAACAGGTTAAAACTCGTAAAGACTATGGTGGCAACCCTAGAGTGGTGAGTGGAATAAAATAATATAAAGCAAAATAGCTTTAGCTAAGTCTTTTATAAATCAGTATAAACTAAGAAGAGGGTATATTTACCTATTTACTTTGATGTTAGATACTGAGGTTGATGTTATGCATTCTAAAAGTGATTTGCAGCAACAGCAACAAGCTAAGCCGCCGTTAGGCCTTGCTTTGTTCGTTTGTTTTTTCCTTGTTTTTTCTTCTTTTGGAGCCAGCTCTAGTTTGGCAGAAGAAACAAACTTTAGTCGTGATGTTGCTTCAGCGATTGATGATGGAATCGATTGGCTCGATAGCCAAAATGTATTTAGCAATCCTGCCGGTCTTAGTGGTGGCTATCAAAATGCAATAGGTCTTGCTGCTTTAGCAATGCTAGAACGTAGAGTGAGTGCTGATCAAAATGCCTCTCCAAGCGGCTATGAAAACGCTACTCCGGCTGATCAACAAAAAATCCAAACGCTGATGACTTATATCATTAATAGAGCGACCGGAGCCTCATTTTATGCCTATCGCGATGGCGCAGATTTGATGGCAATCTCCCTTTATGTGAGAACCGGAGGTCCAAATACAGCAGCTGCAATTACAGCGATTAATCGCATTTTTGATCGGATCAATAGTAATCAAGGCGGATATGGTTTTTGGCACTATCGCGGTCCGGGGAATGACTCCTCAACAACTCAGTTAGTTGTTGCAGGTTTAGCAGGTGCTAAAGCTGTGTTCAGTGATCCTCGCTTTTCTGATCCGATTCGGTTAGGACAGTTAAATACATTGGTCACTAATGCTGCAAATGCTTATGCCAATAATGGAAGGGTCGGTAATCTAGCTAATGATGGCTCTGGTTTTGGATATAGTCCTGGCCACTCACCAAGTTATCAGCAAACCGCTTCCGGACTTTGGTCACAAATTATTGGTGGCTATGACTTAAACTCACCTTCCGTACAACAGTACTTGCGCTGGCTTTATCTTCGTTATAACTATCAAACAATTGCTCGCTATCGTAACTCGTGGATCAATGCTCACCTTTACTATATGTGGTCTTCTGCTAAAGCCTATACCTTTTTGGAAGATTCCGGTGCGATCGCTAATGTTGGTAATCTTGATACAAGTGTTCTGGGGACTTTACCAAGTAATTTGGCGCCTACTGAATCCGGTCGTTTAATGAGAAGAGATCCTACCACTGATGTACGTGTCGCACAACGTGGCGCTGGTGGAGCAGGTTATTATAACAGTATTCATGAACAACCTCGTTGGTATTATGACTATGCTTACACCTTGATGGGCTTACAAAATGAATCAACCGGACAAATTAGCTCAAACCTTGGCCAGTGGAATGCAATTGCCGCACACTCATACGCCTTATTAGTGTTAGAGCGTTCTGTAGGTGGTGGCTGTGTAGATTCTGATGGTGATGAGGCTTGTGATGCAGAAGATAATTGTCCAAGTCTACCAAACCCTGATCAAATCGATGCTGATGGTGATGGTATAGGTGACTTGTGTGACTCTTGTCCAAATGCTGCTAATCCAGAACAATTTGATTTAGACCAAGATGGGTTTGGTGATGTATGTGATAGCTGTCCTAATGTATCAAATCCTGATCAACTTGACAGTGATGATGATGGTCTTGGTGACCTGTGTGACTCTTGTCCGGCGGTTGCTAATCCTGATCAAATCGATGATGACGGTGATAACATTGGTGATGCTTGTGATGTATGCGTAGACTTATTCAATCCTGATCAGGCTGATCGAGATCAAGACGGCGTGGGCGATCTTTGTGATATCTGCGTTGCCTTGCCTAATCCAAACCAAGAGGACTTGGATAGTGATGGTGTTGGTGATGCTTGTGATAACTGCCTTTTAGTACCTAATCCTGATCAAATCGATGATGATCGTGATGGTTTAGGAGATGCCTGTGACTCTTGTGTGGGTGTAGTGGGTCCTGAAATCTGCGATGGCATCGATAATGACTGCGATAATGTCATTGATGAAAACCCTATTCTTTCTCCTCGCTGTGAAGTCCCTGGTGGGGGCTCATGTGGCATCGGTGTACCAGTCTGTGACAATGGGCAGGTTATATGTGAGCCTCTAACCACAGCTCAAGAAGAACTATGTAATGGCTTAGATGATGACTGTGATGGTCAAACCGATGAGCAGGTGGTTGATGAGGGACAGACCTGCTTCACCGACTTGCCCGGTCAGTGTTCGGTGGGTACTAGTGTTTGTGTGGCCGGTGAACTGCAGTGTAATGCTGAAAATACAGCTTCCAGCGAAGTTTGTGATTTGATTGATAGTGACTGTGATGGCTTAATCGATGAAGGCACTAGAAATAGCTGTGGCTTATGCGGTGATGTTCCTGCTGAAACCTGTGATGGTATTGATGAGGATTGCGATGGACAAATCGATGAAGAAGCGACTTGTACAAATGGAGCGACCTGCTTTGAAGGTGAATGTGTAGATCGTTGTAATTCTAATGAATGCTTTGGAGATAGTATTTGTGTAGATGGTTTCTGTGTGGATCTATGTCACAATGTTGATTGCGCCTATGGTCAAGTCTGTGAAACCGGTCGCTGTGTTGATCCTTGTGATGGAGTCAGCTGTAATGAGGGTGAAGCCTGCTATTTAGGTGAATGTAAAATTGAGTCTTGCTTAGAGATTCCTTGTCCAGACGGACAGCGTTGTGGTCCAAATGGCTGCGAAGTTAACCCCTGCTTTGGTGTAAGTTGTGAAGACAATGCGTTCTGTCGTGATGGCGTTTGTGTTGATAGCTGTGGTGTGATTAGCTGTCCGGGTGACCAATATTGTATGGATGGTCGCTGTATTGATGATCCATGTACTGATGTTGTTTGTGGGGCTGGTGATGAGTGTGTGAATGGCTCATGCATTGCCGAACTCTGTGGTGATGTAAGCTGTGATGAAGGCTTTGTATGTGTTTATGGCGAATGTCGCTTTGACGCTTGCTTAGCTGTCGAGTGCCCTGCTGGTGAAGCATGTGAACTTGATGCAGAAGGTAAGGCACAATGTGTCGGTGCTTGGACTGAGCCACCAATGAATGAGCCGGAAGTCACTGCTGGTGAAGAAATGTCGGCTGGTGAAGAAATGAACACAGGCGACCCCGACCCTGAAAACGAGTTTGTGCAAGATATTCCACCGATTGAAGATCCTAATGCTGAAATGACCGAGGTCGCCGAATCTGTTTCAGGGTGTGAACAAAGTCAACAAGCTCCTCTTTCCTTAGCTTGGTTATTATTGCTTATCGCAGTCGTTTCAACCAGACAACGAAAGGCCCCATGAGTTAAGTTGCCTGTCGACAGATACGTAGGCCAATATCAGGGCCACGAGCTGTACTTGGCGCGCTTCCTCGGCTACTTACTCGGCATAAATAGGCTGAGCATGACCAAGCGCCGCCTCTGATGATTCGATCCCCTTGTTCAGCATCAAAGAAGGGATCGAGTGATCGTTTGGGACGATGCTCATATGTACTCGCTACATCGGTACACCATTCGGCAACATTTCCACACATATCATATAGTCCCCAAGCATTAGGTGCTTTTTGCATAACCACCTTGCTTTCACCTCGAGCGCTTCTTGAACTCCATGCCACATCAAGCGCTCTTTGACTGCCGGCAAATAGATCGCTCTCACCAGCTTTAGCACTATATTCCCATTCGGCCTCACTTGGTAAGCGATATCCATTAGCCTCAAGATTAAGGATGGCATGGCCATTCACTTGAACTTGATAGCAGGGTTTATATCCACCTAGGGTACTTAGACGATTACAAAATTGAACCGCTTCATGCCAAGTAACCCGTTCCACTGGTCTTTCAGGATCAATAAAGCGACTTGGTGAAAAGCCCATTACTAAAGCCCATAAACGTTGAGTGACCAAGCTTTGTCCCATCAGTAAAGCTCGGCTGATTTGAACTTCATGACATGGGCTTTCTGAGGGTTCTCCACGCTCAGATCCCATCGTGAATAGACCACTTGGACAATAGACTAAGTTTATTGCTAAGGACTCGATTTGATCGACAATGACTGTACCCGCTTGCAGTATTGTTAAACTTTGATCAGTCTGCTTTTCAAACCACTTGGGCAATGGTAAGTGAGCTTCGTCCACAATAGGCTTAAGATCGACTTCCGTGTCCTGTTGTTCGTTGGGCTCATATTCATTACTTTGCTTGGCACTTTGCTCGGTGAGGGATTCATCATTTGAGAGTTCGCTCACCGGAGGTATAGGAACAGGCATAGAACTCATTTGAGCCGGTACAACCTTGATGGCAGTCGATGTATAGCGAGGCAACCAATCATCACCATCAGATAGGGCAGAAGGAGGCAGACTTTCCGGAGAAGAAGGATGAGTTGACAAAGCCGATGCCTGCTCAAACTCCTCTGAAGCCAAAGAGCTTTGCTCATTACTTTGCTCAAGGGCCCCCACTGCAGGATAGAAGGCACTTAAGGCATGCGCTTCTTCTTCCCAACGCGCTTCTCGGTTTTCAAAGTCCTTAAGTCGGGCTTCTAATTCCTTAGTTTTACGCTCTAAACGTTCTTCTCGTAAGCTAAGTTCTTCAGCATATCGTTCATTTTTCTGCTGCGCTTCATATGCTTTTTGCTCGGCTTTTTCTGATTTGGAGATTGTGGACTCAAGGCGCTCTTGTTCTAGAGTGATTTGGCTTAAAGTAGCTCGAAGCTTATGTTCTTGCTGCTGCTGAAATACTTGGTGTTCTTTTAGTTCATTTTGTGCTTGTTTTTGTTTATTTTCCTGCTCTTTAACCTGTTCTTCACGGACAGCTAGCCCAAGCGTTTGCTCCTGTAATTGAGCTTGCAATCTTTGTAAGCTCTGTTGCTCTTGCTCTAATTTAGCTTGAGTTTGATCTAAACGTTCTTTTACAAGCTCTAAACGGTTACGCTGTCGTCTAATTCCTAGCTCTTTATGTGAGAGTTCTTGAGCCCTTTGAATTAGTTCTTGCTCCTTTGCTTGTAACTCAGCTTGGTAAATCTGCTGTTGCCCAAGCGCCGGCAAAGCATCCAAAGTTTCTGTGAGTGACACCAAATCGGCTAAGGCTATTGGTGTTGACTCAACTTGTTGAGCTTGATCAGTTGGGAGTTGAGTTTTAGCGATCTCATTCGGCTTATTTATCGGTTGTGCAACATGAGCGCCTTCATCGAGTTGTGGATACGCTCCACTCAGTTGCGTCGTGATTTCTTTGAGGCCTCTTCCCAAGCTTTTATGTTGGCGCTTAAGTTCATTTTCTTTGGCTTCAATTCGATATTGAGCTTGCTGCAACTCCTCCGAAGCAAGCGACAATTTTTTTTGCTCTAGCTTGAGAGTTTCATGATCTTCATTGACTTGCTCAATGCGATGAGTAAGTTGCTGTTTTTGGCTTTCTAGTTCCTCTCTAATTAGGGCGATTTCTTGATCACCAAAATGGTAAAAGTGGCTTTTTTCTTCTTCGCTTAAGGGATATCGTTTAAGATAGCGACTAAGCACAGTGATCAACTCTAAACTAGTAATAGAGCTTTGCTCTAACTGCTCTAAAGAATGACTTTCAATCAGTCGACCGGCTTCATCAAAGGCTCCAGCCTGTCGATAAGCCTTAAAAGCTTCATCAAGCCGATTGAGTGACTCATATAACTTCGCCGCTCTATAAAACTCGGCTTGGGCCATAAATAGCTGAGCCGTTCTGAGCTGATCTTCTGTAGCTTGACTCACTACATCTTGCCAAATAGAAGCTGCTCGCTGATGTTGATGCCCAATGAGTGCATCAAAGGACATACGCCTAAACTTAAGTGCTAAAGGTAGACTTTCTTCCTCATCAAAGCCCATAAATTGAAGAATATTCTCAATGTTTTCAAGCTGAAGAACTTCAACCGAACTGACATTTAATAGTGCCTCAAATAAGCGCCACTTATAAATATTTATGATTTTTGAGAGCCATGATAAAGAGCTAAGCTTGGGCTCACAGAATAAAGTATAAAGGGTTTGTAGTATTTCAAAATCAGAGTTTGTTATACTTGGAAAAGCGGGCTCGCTAGAATGATCTTCACTAGAATGATCTTTACCGGACCAAAGCCACATTGTATCCATTAAGCGGAGTAAGGAATCATCTCCGACTAACCTTAAGCTTGCTCGAAGTAAGGGGTGATTGAGTTGTTGTTGCTTGAGAACTCTTAATTTAGGGACTTGAAACGCTTCACTTAAAGCAATTCTAGCTGCGAGTTCATTCAAAGTCTTTTGTAAGTCATCACTAAGTTCACCACTATCTTCACTTAGCTCAAGGGCAAGTAAGAGATCTTCATAGGCTTCATTTGCTCTATATTCATCAAAAAAGAGACGCTCGACTCGTTTGATAAAGCCCTGTACTCGCTCATCAACACTTAAATCTTGGGCACTCAGAAGTTCATTAAGAGCCGATAACTTTACGCATAGCCCCTGTGATAAATCACTCTGTATCATTTCATTGTAGCTTAGAGCTTGCTGCCATGTATCACTTAAGGCCTGTCCGCCAATAAGCTCACGAAGAGCTTCGCTGACCATTGAAAAAGGTTCAATAAAGATCAAGTGCTCAACTGCACGACTCATCGCAACTCTTAGGCGATTGACATCCAGGCGAAAGGCAATAGGATCTTGCTTGGCTCTTTCTGAATTTAATGAGCGGATCAGCGCTGAAGCACCTACAATACAGACACTTGCGAACTCTAAGCCCTTCACAGTTTCAGAGGTATTAAAGACCTTTCTGAGTTCACCCAGATGCCCAAGATCTTTTTCTAGCCGTGTTTCGTCTTCAAATAGCTCAATAAAATAGACGTTTGGATTAAGTGCTAATGTTTCGATAAGACGCTTACATTCACTTTGCTCTTTAAAGTGTGCTAAAGCGACTAAGGCTTCTGTTTCATAACTAGAGGCTCGAACCGCTTGATCAGAAGGACGGTATTTGGTGGGGAGTAGCTTGTTGAAGGCCTTAGCTCTAATCACAGTATCCGCGATTACTTTTGGACAGCGTAGGTTGGAGGCCAAGGTGGTGCTTTGTGGATGATAACCACGTTCAAAAAGTTGGTCATTGAGTTCAGCAAACTGAAAAAAGGTTGGCCGAACCACTTGGCCTTCATCACCCGCCAAAAACAGCCGAGGATGTGCCTGAGACAAAGCTTGAGCAATATCTAAAGAAGCTTTTAATTCAAGAGGGGTTAGGTCTTGAACTTCATCAACAACAACAAAGGCATATTTAGAACTAAGGGTTTCGGAAGGAAAAGCTAAATCCTGCTCTAGTTCAGCAACTTGCTTGGCAGCCTGTAGTTCCGGAAAAACATACTTAATTTGCTCATCACTTAAGTTTAAGGCTTCATATAAACGTACAGCATCTTTGAGTTCATCTTGTATGAGACGATCTTGTTCATCATTGGACTTAACATCGCCAACGCGTTTCATTTGCCATACAGAGCGTCCAAATACCCAAGCCCGAATCAAATCATAATAATGATCAATACGCTCTAAGGCCTTTTTCTTAAGGGCGTACTTGCTTTTCATATTTTCGATTAAGCTTTGAAAACGTAGTCGAGAACTTTGTATACCCAAGCGTTCAAGGTCGCTTGAAAGTGCCTTAGCAAGCAAGCTTGTTAGGTCATAAACTTGCACTTCACCTGGCGCCATAATGGAAAAATACTGTTCGGCACTTTCAGCAAGACGGGTGGACCAAGTAATATACAAGGCTCGTGCTTGCTGATCTTGTGTACTCAAAGTACGTGTTTCTAATAAAGCAAGCTCTAACGCACGCCATAGACTTGAGGTTTTTCCTGAGCCTGGTGGCCCAATAAGGACTTGGCAATCATCTTTTTGCTCTATGTAGGCTTGCTGATCTTCCGTCCATGGCTGTTCTAAAACTTGCTCATCATCTAGCTCTTCAGCAAACTTAAATTCCCAATAGTCATCCAAATCTCCATGATGAAGTTTTTTGTCGGTTAAGTCATGGTGTCGAATGGCACGAATGGCAATATCTTGTTGTTCAAGCTCTAATTGCTTTCCCGGACCGGCACCGGCAATGAGCCACCACATATAATAGTGACTACCATTATTACCTCCTAAAGGGCTTCGGCGCCAACCCGCATTATCGCCTTTGGTTGGCTTAAAACGAACCCATTCGCTTACTCCAAGCTGTCGACAGAGCATAGCAAAGCGAGGCGCAAGATCTTTGCGATCTCGTTCTAGCTGTTCGTTTACCTCATCATGAATGTAAATTGTTCTATTGAGTCGTCTCAAAATTTTTCTGCCATTGTTTAAAAAATAAAATATGCATAGTATCTCGTGCCCATGACCCATCTATAAAATTAGGAGTGCCTCATGATCAAGACATCAATGACAGCGATCACCTTAGGTTTAAGCCTGAGTATCTTTTTACTGCTGTCTATCTGTTTACAAGAGCCGGCAAGCGCTGACAAGCTTGGTGTCACTACCCCAAGAGTTACAGCAATGGGACAGGCGGGAATTGGCTGTGCTTTAGCAAATTCAGCCCTAGTTTTAAACCCAGCAGGTATGAGCGCAGGCTCTTTTTATGCCATCGATGCCAATTATTTCCGCAGTTCAGAAGAGGCTAACCTGATTGGGATTAATATTGTTGACTCGCAGTTGCGATATACCAAAGATCGAGTTGCGGTTGGGATTGGTTATCAAACTCAATTAAAAAGTGGTGACACGTCCGGGCATGATGTTCTTTTAGGACTTTCAAAAGCGGTCTCAAAAATAGGAACAACCTTGCTATTAGGTGGTGTGTCGGGTCGATATATTTATGATCAAAGTACCGGACGTGATGGCTTTAATCTTAATGCTGGACTCATGCTTCAGGCTTCGAGCTTTATCAGTATTGGTGCGGTGGGTTATGATCTTTTAGAAGCCGGTGATAGAAGCTTTGGAGCGGGCTTAGGGATTACAAGCCGTCAACTTTCTATAAACTTGGACTATCTTAGGCAGGTTGAACTCGCTCAAAATCAATATAGGATAGGTGCTGAAGCAATGATTAGCGATGGCTTTGCCATAAGAGCGGGCTACTTACATAATCAAGATCAAGAGGTTACCAATAATACACTCGAGGTTGCAAACTTGGTCAGTCGCTATCGTTTTACGAGCAGTCAATGGAGTGCAGGGGTGGCTATGATTGGTCTTGGTGGTGGTGATGGACAACTCAGTTTTTCTTACACTCAGCCCTTAGATTCAGATGCATTCTTTTTTGGTTTTAGCTTAAGTACCTATTTGAATATGTAGTTTTAAGTGGCCAAATTCATAGTTTTTGCCACCAAAGACTTTTTTGACTTATCTTTAGATAGGTATGGAATACAAGCTGAGTGATTCTGATTAGAAGGAGATGATCTAGGTCACTTAGATCGTATTTTTTCATTTCATTACTTTATTCGGAGGATTGTTTATGTTGAATCAAACAATAAGTACTCAATACACTCCGTCATTTGAGACGGGGTTATTTGGAACGTCCAAAAGATCTTTTTCTAAGCGTAAGTTTTATGCTTTGAGTTTAACGGCATTTTTGAGTGTATCCCTTATGCCTGTATTGTTATTATCTGTTGCCTCATCAGACTTTTTGTCTCTAGTAGGTTTAAGCCATTATGAGGCTTATGCAGCGCCGAGCAACTTTACCAAGGCTGCTAAAAAAGCGATGCCTGCTGTGGTTTCAATCCAAGTGATTAAGCGCACAAAGCTTCCTGAAATGAGTGGGTTTGAAGAAGAATTCCTAAGACATTTTTTTGGACGTGGCTTTCCTAGAGGACAAGGTAAACGTACTCCAGGACGTCGGCATGGAGGTGAACAACAGGGTCAAGGTTCAGGCTTTATCATCAGTGATGATGGTTATATTTTGACTAATAATCATGTGGTTGGTGGTGCTGATGAAATCAATGTTCAAATGGCAGATGGGCGATCATTAAAGGCCAAGTTAGTAGGGGCCGATGATAAATCAGATGTTGCAGTCATTAAGGTTAATGAATCCGAATTACCAACTCTAAGCATTGCTAATTCCAGTGATTTAGAGATTGGTGAATGGGTCATGGCCGTGGGTAATCCTTTTGGACTATCAGCGACATTGACAGTGGGTGTCGTAAGTGCGACCGGTAGAGCCGGCATGGGCATTACCGATTATGAAGAGTTTATCCAAACCGATGCAGCGATTAATCCCGGAAACTCCGGAGGACCCTTACTTAATATCAATGGTGAAGTTGTTGGTATTAATACTGCGATTTATAGTCGTAGTGGTGGTTACATGGGCATTGGCTTTGCAATCCCGATTAATATGGCACTTAAGATTAAGGAGCAGCTTATTAAATATGGTGAAGTTCGCCGAGGAAGAATCGGGGCTTATATTCAGGAGCTTACTCCGGAGGTTGCTACTCAATTTGGCCTTGATCAAGCCAAGGGCGTACTGATTTCAGATATTGTACCAGATTCTCCGGCTTCCCGAGCTAAGCTTGAAGCAGGAGATGTTGTGATTCGCTTAAATGAGATGGACATACACTCAGCGGCCATGTTTAGAAATCGTATTTCCTTAACCACACCAAATAGTTCAGTCAAATTAACGATTATCCGTAAAGGCCGTGAAAAACAAATTAAGGTAAAGCTTGATGCGCTCGATCTAGAAACACGTCAAGATTCAGAACTTGAAAGTAGTAAACAAGCTAAACATGATGAATATGGTTTAGAAGTACAGGAGCTCACAGCTGATTTAAGAGCTCAGTTACGGTTAAGTAAACGCAAGGGCATACTGATCTCCCAAGTTAAGCCTAACAGTGTGGCTGAAGAAGCAGGTTTAAGAGCAGGACAAATCATCTTGAGTGTTAATCAAAAGCGAGTAAGAAGTGTGCAAAGCTTTAAAAGGGTTGTGCAAAAGTCAAATGGCGCTTTGCTATTACACATCACAGACGGAGATCGTAACTCTCGTTTTATTGTACTGAAAAAGCCTTAGTGATCAACAAGAGATTGATCAATTATGCCCAAGCCAGCTGAAGCTGCGATCTCAACTTGATATAGGGTGGAGATACACTAAAGAGTAAGAGCTTGGATCGCCTTTCGACTTCTTGGTCAGAGCTAATCGGCTTAAGGCCTTGCATGAGAAGCTGAATCAAACGAGGATCAGAGCCAATCAATAAACTTGCTCTAAAGGCTGTCTGTTCAACGGCGACTAGCCATGAGTCAATAGAGCCTAATGTTTGACAAAGTCTTTGAAGCTCAGGCCCATTTTCTTGGGCAATACTCTGAATGAGGCTTTGTATATTTTGGCTTGCTTTAAGGTTTACTTGGCTTGAGTTGATCAGACTTGATGACTCAAATTGCCTTTTGAATCCAGTCTGTATAAGCGCGTGCTGTAAGTCACAAATAAGCTGGTTTCGATGCGGTAAGAGAGCCAGCATCGAGTTGGTTTGAGTAAGCATCAGTCCAACAGTTAGGGTACACGCTAATTCTTCAACAGACAGTTTAGCGCAAATATCGCGATTCAGTGCTAAGCCAAAGTAGCCTTCACTTAAGCAAACCGGAGTGATTAAACTACCATCACTGGGTTGGTTGAGCCAAATCATAGGACGGGTCAGATTTAAATGCTGACAAATATAATGAGCGACTCTACCGACAATCGTGGAGTCATCGGAAGGAACAAGATCTTTTTTTATATTTAAACCAATCGCACGAGCAGATTTAGCATCCATACTTAAGAACTCATGACCAAGCAAGGCCGCTAAGCTTCCCCATTCATCACCGGTACTTCCCCATTCAAAGCTCGACCACTCGAGTAAGCGCCATTCGTTGGCATTGATCACTCTTTGAAGTTGAGAGCCCAACAGTTCTTTACCGGCTTCAAGATGGCGTTTAACATCTATATTTGTATGGCCCATCGCATCCAAAGTAATGGCTGTACACCATGCTTGATCCCAATGTTGAGCCTGCATTGCTCTTTCAAATAAGGCAAGGTAAGCAATGGCTTGTTGAGGACGGCGCCTCACCCAAGTAAAAGCACTATGCATACTTTCTATTGGACCGGATACATGTGCGCTTGACTCAATTAAACCTAAGTGGGCCTCATCCCTCATCGGTTCATAATCTAAAACGAGTTCATAAGCTTGCAAAGCCTCTTGCCACCGACCCAATATAGAGCCATTCAGCTTGCCAACTTGCAAAGCTAGCTCAGCAATCATGGAATCTTCAAAGTGATTTTCCACTGCTCTAATCAACATTTTACGATAATAACGATCGCGTCGTTCAACCACAGCAAGGCTTTGTTCTTCCGCATCTAAGGTGTCGTCTATCGCTTGGAAAGCCTTCATAAACTTTGGATCCAAGTCCAAGGCTTCATCAAAGCTTCTAACCGCCAAATAATTATCTTTAAGCTGATCTTTTTGGAGCAGACCAATACTGTAAAGATGAAAGGCCGCCTTGGTTTGATCTTCTTCTAAAGTTGAAAGCTTACGAAGCACCTTTATACAGGCAGCCCACTTATTATTTTTTTGATAAATCTCTACTAGACGAACAAAAATCTGCTTGCTTTCAGAATTGAGTTCCAGAGCTTGAAACCATGCAGTAATCGCCTTGGCGCTATTATTTAAGTGTTGAAAGTAGTAATCACCAGCTTCAAGGCACATTTCAAAGCGATCTTCGATAGACCAACGGTTCTTAGATTGCTTTGAAAACTCAAGTAGTAGTTTGCCAAGTAAGTCCCACTTGGATGTTGCTTTAAGCAGACTGCGTAAGCGGTCAAAAGCTTCATCATGTTGAGCATCATATTTGAGAACTAATGAGTAAAGTTCAACTGCTCGATCTAAATCTTGTAGCTCAACTTCTAGAATGGATGCGAGTTTAAAGGTGCGATCAGCATGTTTTCCTTTCTCATCAGGACCACTCAGAAAGCTTTGTTCATAACTTTGAGACCATAAGCGCCATTGTTGACTACTTGAAGCCGCCTTCCATAGTAGTGCTTCTAGTTTTTCTTCTTGTTGATCGCTTAAAAAATACTTGTCGAGGATACACTGTTTGAGGGCAAGAGGTAATTCCTTAATAAAGTTTAATGGGTTTTCTTGCGCAAACTTTTCGCTAAAACGCTGTAAAGCCAAAGCGTGATCAGTTTGATGGCCTACACTGCGTTGCTTTGAGATTGGGTCCACAGCCGTTGCTTGAGCTGGTAATAGATCTTCGACATCAGAAATAAACTCTTCGGCAACAATATCAAGCGAGTCAAGTACCGAATCATCTTGTTCTGGTATTTCACTATGTTGGGCAAAACGATTTAATTGCTCATTACAGAGTGTAAGCCATTGTTTTAGGTCAACTGTAATTCGTGAAAGTGGTGCTGCTTTCAATAAGCTTTGATACGAGGTCCGTGCTTGACTTTGAGTATTGAAGTCCTCTAGGGCTGCAGTACGGATCGCTTCGATTTGAGGCGCCATGACTTCTAATGGGCCACCTAAGTGCACAGCATGTTCTAAAACAGTGATGGCACCAGCTGGGTTATTTAATTCAGTAGCGAGCAGGGTTGCTCTTTCCCAATCCAAAAATAAACGTTTTTCCAAATCGGGAGCTTGTTCGGCAAGGCGAGTATAAAGCTGATCAAGTTCGGTCCAACGTTGAGCTTGTTTTAATTGGTCAATCTCTTGGCTAGTTTTAGGATCAATCACCTTAATCTCCGTTTTACATAGCGCGCATTAAATTTAACTAAACTGATCATAGAACGGATATTAGTATCGCAATCTAGGTTGCGACTACAGTGTTTAATAGACTCTAAATCAAGTCTTTCAAAGTCATCTCGCTTAATACTTAAAGTCAGGTAAGTATATACTTTGTCCGGTTTTTTAGAACGTCTGCGCCCTTTTCTTTCAGGACGAATCACCTCATGAAAAGAGATTGTGATACGTTTAAGGTCGGGAAGATCTGAAAAAAGCTGTTGAGCACCTTTTGAGTACTTTATACGTCCAAAAATGAGCCATTGAAGACCTCTAGACCACATTGCCGTTTTACCTTCAGCAATGGGTCGCCAAATATGAAAATGAAGATGTTGATTGCTAAACTCAGTGATTTCGGAAGCATGCCTTCGGGGCGGCTCTACCAAAAATAGGCCCATTTCTTCTTCGGCGGCAAGTTTTAAGTCACGCCAAGGATCATCTCCCGCATATAAATCATAAGCACTTGGAAATGCTTTATCTTGATCAATATATCTGACTTTTTGCGCCCAAGTGATGTGACTGAAGCTTGATAGAAGCAAACAGACCGCTATCTGTTGAAAAAATTGTTTTCCGGATTTGCGGTGTGAATAAACAAATTGTGTACTCTGTTTAAGCATTAGTAGTCCCGCTCACCTTTAGGGTCTCTACCCATCAAATCTTTCAGTGTATGTATTGGTGATTTACCTTGATAGAGCATCTTGTAGACCTCGTGAGTAATGGGCATTTCGACTTGTTCGCGCAGCGATAGATCGTACACACTTTTTGTTGTTTTTACTCCTTCGGCGACTTCATTCATTTCACCAATAATTTCCTCTAAGCTTCGGCCTTTACCTAGTTCAACGCCTACTCGTCGATTTCTTGATAAACCACCGGTACAGGTTAAAATTAGATCTCCCATGCCGGCTAAACCGGATAGAGTTAATGGATTTGCGCCCATCTTCACTGCCAAGCGAGTAATCTCGGCAACACCTCTCGTAATCAAGGCCGCTCTTGAGTTATGTCCAAGTCCTAGACCATCGGCCACACCTGATGCGATGGCAATAACATTTTTTAAGGCGCCACCAAGCTCAACACCGGTAACATCCTCACTTGTATAAATTCGAAAATAAGACCGGTTCATTATTTGTTGTACTTCTGAAGCAACATCTAAAAAACGAGCTGCAACCGTCACTGCTGTCGCTTGTCTCTCTATGGTTTCACGAGCAAAACTTGGACCGGACAAAAAAGCTAAATCTCCTCTAAATGAGCGTGGCAAGGTTTCACTCAGAACCTCTTCCATGGTCATAAGACTCTCATTTTCGATCCCTTTAGAAGCACTCACGATAATGGCGCCTGGTTTGAGCCATTCAACACATTGGCTCACAATCATACGCATAACATGACTTGGAACAACTAGAATAATCAGGTCGGCATCACTAACCGCCTCTTGCAGGGAACTTGTTGCTCGAAGGTGTTCAGGTAAGATCAAATCGCTTTGATACTTAGAGTTGCGATGTTCTTTATTAATGCTTTCTACAACAGCATGGTCACGGGCCCAAATCAGAGCATCTGTATTTTGTGCTAAAACAGAGGCAAGTGCAGTGCCCCAAGATCCTCCACCAATTACGACTTGCTTCATCAGTGTTCCCCCATCACTTTATGTAAATTATGTTCTGTTCGTAAAGTATGTAGTGAGTAGTTTAATCATAGTTGTGATCAAATGAGGAATGCAATGCTAAGTCTTCTCTTGTGGCTCCATCTTGAGATTTTACTAGATTAGACTCATTGTGGTCATTATGGTTATCATGAGCTTCAGGGATCATTTGATCAAAATCAAAAACGGGCTCTAAAGATGATGCTTGTAGCGGTGGAATCACAACTGAGGAAATCGCTTGGTCTTCTTGTGGATCATGAGGCATAAAAGCAATGGGGTGGCGTGTCCATCCGACAGAAGAATCACGTTCTTCAGGTGCGATTGATCGCCAAGCCGTCAATTGGTTTCGACCATTACGCTTTGATTGGTATAAAGCCTTGTCCGCTCGCTCAATCAAACGTTCTTTATCTCGAGAATCGATGGGATAGCATGCTAAACCTACAGAAATACTGACCTTAACAGGTTCTCCCTTGTGGTCAAAGGACAGTTCTTCAATGCTTTGCCGAACTCTTTCCACACTCACAAAGGCCTGCTCAAGCTCGGTCCCATGCAGTACCATAGCAAACTCTTCCCCACCATAGCGGGCAACCAAATCAACATCTCGAACCTGCTGTTGCAGTGTTTTGGCCACTTCTTGTAAGACGAGATCACCAAAGGGATGACCGTAGGTATCATTGACAGATTTAAAATGATCAATATCAATCAAGGCAAAAGTTAAAGGCGCTTGATCTCTTTCAGCTCTTTTGAGCATATCAGTGGATTCCGATTGGAAAGTCATGTGATTTTTTAAACCGGTCAAACCATCTCGTAAAGCCATACCCTTTAATCGTTCATGCGCCGTAATTGATGAAAGTTTCACTTCAACCTGTTCAAATAAGATTTCAAGGGCACTCATATTTTTGGCTTGGATCACCTCCTCATCATGGCCGGTGAGTAACAATAAACCAAGAGTGTTTTGGGTGAGTGGGTCACAAAGTTCAATGACTTTAGCACAGGCCGCGCTCGCAAGTGGATAGTCATCAACCGGTAAGTAATGAGCTGGAGTAATGGGTTCATCAAGAGTCGACAAAGTTAGATTTTCGCTGATGACTTGAAAAATAGGACTGTGGTCCCATGCAATAAAATCACCGACATCCAAGCGTTGACCTCTTAAATAGCGTTGTTGCATCGGTGAACTTAGCCAACGAGCAGATACTTTTAACCCTACATTGTCGTGAACTTCAAAAAAAGTTGCAGACTCAAAACCATCATAGCTACCAACGCCCATAACGGCGCACTGAGCGACTTCATTAAGGTTAAATGCCTCATTCAGCTGTCTTAAGCTAAAGCATAACCTTTCAACTTGGCCACTGTCATATGAAACTTGTCGAATCAGTCGACTGGTTTCTATATCGAGCGCAATCTTTTCTGCAATGATTCTAAGAGTAGAGCTATCGCTTTGATCCCAAGTTTCATTAGATCCACGGTCAACCACCAATACACCACTTGCTTGGTCTTGGCCCGATAGATAAACCGGCATACTCAATAATCCACCAATGGTTAAACTCTGGTCATAGTATGGCACTAAAATATGAGCTTCAATCGGATCATTAAAGATTAAGGGTTCATGCAAAGCTTCTTCAAGTATACCATAATCGGTATCAAATTGGGTGCTGTTAATCCATTCATCTCGTAAGCTGTCAACAGCTCTAATCTCTAATTGCTGACAGCCAGAGCGTTGCCATAATAAAACGGCTGTTTCGACATGTAGCTGTTGTCGTAGAAGTGCAAGATGCACAGTGAGAGAGCGGTTTATAAACTCAATCGCTTGGTTGTTATGAGCCCGTACGGCTTCTTTGATTTCAACTTCACTTTGGATTGGAGAATAACCTTTGATCAAACTTGTGACTTTGGTTAAGCGCTCTTGACCGTGTTTAGGTTGAGCCACGATATGGTTTGGCTTTGATTGGTCATCCGCAATTGTATTGAGACCACTGATCAGATCAGACGAGGCACTATGATGTCTTTGAGAGCCGGTTGAGAATTGTTCTTTTGGCGATTGGAGCGGGCTAGAGTCCCAAGCATTGTTGTCCTCAAAATCACTTTCATTTTTAAGGATCTTAGCATTTGAAAGCTCATGACCGGTATTTACGATAGGATTTACTTCATGAGAATGGGTAAACTTATTTGGATCAAAATAGCGTCTTCTAAACTCTAGTTCTTCAATATCAAGTATTCGTGGGTAAATTGAACGAATAACCCACTTCGAATCGATCATTCTAGGTATGTTCAGTGCGGCGATCAGATGAGTAAGACTGTGGAAAAGGGATACATACAAACTAGGTTTATAGTGAAAGATCAGGGCAAGCTCATAGCAAGAAGCGATCAATAAAAAAATGGGAATAAAGTAGCTAGGGGCAAGGGCCAAAAGGATCCCAAAACTTAAGGCAGATAAGAGAGTGAACCCCGCTATGGCTTCAGAAAAAATAGCTGCAATGAGCCAAAGAAAAGTAATCCACAATAAAGGCAAAGTCAGTTTAAGAACTTCGGGGACTGGATCTTTTGGTCTTCTAACAATAGGGGCAGTATACAGATAAAGGGTATAACTAAAGATAATCAGAAGAAGGATATTGATGAGCTCGTTATCAATGAGATCAAAGATAAATACACCTGACCCAATTAAGCTCAAAATGAGTGGAAAGCCACCTTTGGTCACATATTGAACCCAACTAAGAGCCGCCCCAATCCGTGTGGTACTTTTAAGTGTACTCTGAGATTTTTGTTGATGATGACTTGGTGTTTCTTGGGCTTTTTGTGACAAGGCTATTCCTCTACTCTTTGATTATTCAGTTGATAAATCACTTCATCACTAGACACCATACCAAGTAAGGTTCTTGCCACTAATGAGGTTTCTTCTGAGTCGCGTTGCAATCTATCAATTTCAGTTTCCAAAGCACCAATTTGAGCTGAAAGCATAATATCTTCAGCTATAAGTCTTTGAATCTTCATCTCACGCGCTTGAACTTGTTGACCAAGCTCTTGACCGGTCACTAGAAGATTCCGGATGGAGATCTTTCCGATCACCACCGTAGCGATTATGATAAACAGTAATGCAAAGCGCCTCTCTTGGATTCGTGCTAACATGGCTCATCTCACTTAATAAAAATCAAAGTGTACTCATCGCTTACACTGTAAGAAAAAGCGTACAAAGTCACGAAGATTATAGATAGTGAGTATAAATTACGTCTGATAAAAGGTCAAAAAACAAGAAAGCTTTATTTTACCTGCTGCTATTCATGTGGCCTAAAGGAAATAAGATATGTTTTTCCTTGCCATTTGAACCCCTCAAAAAACAATTTGTTAAACTTAGCATTCACCGTATGTTTGCTAGCCTTTTGCGGAAAGTCGATTTCAACCCTTAGTCCATTTTTGATTAAAGCTTTAAATCCCAGCTTAAACTTAAAGTCAGAGCTTACCTTAATCGTTTCCACCATATTTCTTTTCAAGTTTAAGCTAAGCTGATTGATGAGTTTGAAATGATTAAACTGCTTAAAACTTGCCTTTAAAGTACTTTTCATCTCATTTAACCCAGAAGAGTTAAACGCATTCGCTTGCTGACTAGCCTCAATAATACTGATGTTTATCTTGGGAGAAGCCCAACTTGTGGATAGGCCTAAGGCTCCAAATATTAGCATCGAAAGAAGCATTGTTTTGCCCAGCCGGCTCACAAAACTTGTAAAAACTTGTTTTTTTTGACCTAAGAGCCACATTTAAATATCTTCCTCATCATCTTTATCATTACTAGGTTCAAGATCTTCAATGCTTTCTTCTTCATCAAGAAGCCAAATAACAGGTGCTTCTTCTTGATTGCTTGTTTGATCAGGATAATTGATCAATACCGTTGAGCGCTGATTAGTTGGCGCGGTGGTTTGAATAGAGCGAGCAACAATTAAAACAGCGGCAGCGGCCAGAGTTCCAATCAAAATGGGCTTAAACCAGCCTGCCCACCAAGGTTCAGATTCGACAGTATCTTTGACCTGAATCTTTTCAGCAGGCTGTGTTTTGGGCCAAGGGTCATTGGGTAAGCTATTCATCACTTTTTGACTAAAATCTTTGAGATCATAGTCATCTTCTATTGCCTCAAAGTTTTGACTTAAAAGTTCAAAGGCACTCACCCAGTCTTCATAAGCTTTAAGAAGTGTTGGATCTTGCTCAAGTGCATGCTCAAACTGAGTACATTCATCAGTATCTAGCTCATAATCATAATATAGGGCAAAGGTCACTTCATCATAATTATATTTGGTTTGCTCACTCATCTTAGTTCTCCATATCGGGATTTTGTGGATCATTTTTTATGCTTCGTTTAGTCCCCACACCCTCACCGGCTAAAGCAGCAAGCTCGAATTCACCGATTGACTTTAAATAAGGCCTGAGCGCTTCTTGATAATTCTTGCGAGCATGATGTAAACGGCTCATCACCGTTCCAATACTACATTCTAAGATATCGGCAATTTCCTCATAACTACGATTTTCAATTTCTCGCAGTATAATAATTGTTCGATGTTTCTCTGATAGCTTATTCATGGCCACTTCAAGCGCTTGGCGAAGTTCAGCTTGTTCACTTCTATGATGGGGTTCAAGGTCGCGAGTATTTCCAACAAAGGAATGCTCATCGCTTACATCCCTTCGTTTGTAACTATCATCGTATTCAACCGAACTTCGTTTTTTTTGTTTTCGGTAATGATCGATACAAACATTGACCACAATTCTACTAAACCAAGCCGAAAAAGAGCTTCCAGGAATAAAGCGATCTAATCCTTTATAAGCCCTTAAAAAAGCTTCCTGTACCATATCTTGAGCATCGCTAAAATTCCGATTTACATAGCCAAGTGCAATACTAATTCCACGTTTTTGATAACGCTCAATAAGTTCTTGAAAAGCACTTTGATCACCGGCTAGACATCGTTCAATAGCCTTGTGATCATGTTCATTTTGATCATCGTTACTTTGCACTCTTTTTCTGCGTCTTGTTGTCATAGATTTTTGATTTCACCTCATGAATAAAATTTTTTTGGGAAGACTTTGGGAACTCAAGTATGTTTATGTAGATCGTTTCTAATAAAGAACGACAAAATCTAGGATGATGTCAAACTTGTCACAATAAAAATATGATAAAGAACTCAGATTAGGTCATAGTTTTTGATCAAAACGAGTTCACACGGTGCTAAACCTTTAGGGAGATCATGTCTAAAATACATCGTATACATCGAAGATTAAGCAGAGTTGCCTTAGGCCTTTGGATCGTACGAAGCTCGAGTTTGAGTTTATGGGTGCTGAGCTTGGCTTGGCTATGCACTCTTTTCCTCGCTTATTTAGTTCTTAATGGTTGGCGTGGCGATACTGTTCTTTGGCTTTTTATGGCGCTTGGTGTCACGACTATAGTACTACCATTAGTTTATATGATTTACCAAGGGATCAAGCTTGCGAACCATCATTACATTGCTCAATTTATTGAACAGAAAACGCCTGCATTAAATGATGCCTTGCTCACTGTCATCAGTGCAGAAAAAGACCCAAGCTTAGGTTCGATAGAGGTGATTGAGGCGCTACAAGAAGATGTGGCAAAAAAGCTTGAGGATCCTAACTTTAGCAAACCGGTTTCTTTAAGACAGCTACAAAAAGCAGTTTATGTATTGTTACTCTCCATTACTATAACCGGAATAAGCTATTACCAAGATGGTGGTGCTGTTTTAAAAGTTTTTAAACTTTTGCAGGAAGAACCAGAACAATTAACTCAGCGCTTAGCTTACACGCCGTTGATTGGAGACATTAAACTCACAATTATTCCACCTAAATATACAGGTTTAGGACCAAGATTTATTGAGGGGGGGAATGGGGAGTTTGAAGCCTTAAAGGGCAGTGAAGTGATCTTGGAAGCGATCTTAAGTCGTGAAGCTCAAAAAGCGCAATTATGGTTTAAATATCCTGAGATCTCCGAGCAAAACCAAGCTGTTGAGCACAAACTGCAAGATGATCAGGTTCAAGACGGACTCGCCCCTGTGGCAGAACCTAAAAGTCCTAAAAAACAATCCCAAACAACAAAGGTTTTGGATTTCAAGCTTGAGCAAAGACGTGTGGAAGCCAAGTTTGTACTCAATGATCATCTTAAATGGAATGTTTCGCTTGTTGATCAAAAAGGAACCGTGTGGCGAGAAGCCGTAGAGCGCAATGTACGTCTTAAGTTTGATCAAGCACCAAGCATTAAAATTGTGAATCCCATCTCTGGAGAGCGGGTCGATCCCGCTAAAGACTTAAAAGTAAGCCTAGAAGCAAAGGATGACTTTGGCCTAAAGTCAGCAAGTATTTTTGTAGCGCTTGCTGCCGATATGGAGCATCCAGAAGAGCTCCCCCTAAATGGAGTCAAAGGGAAAAAATGGCAGGTCGATGATCTGGTTGACTTAAGAGTTGTCCAAGCACAGGGAGGTGACCGGATTGCTCTTTGGGCAGAGGTTTATGATCAGAGCCACGACGAAGGTGGTCCGCAACACGCAAGCTCAGAAGTGATTTACTTGGAAGTAGACTCTCCGGAATGGGCACATCGCAAGCTTTTAGATCAATTACGAGAGCATCTTGAAGTTCAAATCGAAGCCTTAGCCAGTCGCTTAGAGCTTGCCTATCAAGAGTCCAATGCCGACACTTTAACCGTTTCAAAAGTGCTGAGTAATTGGATCGAAGCACGTCAAAAATCCCAAAGCGCTCAAGAAGGTTTTGAGGCCTTACTTAAGTTAGTGGCCGAAGACCCCTTAACCCCAAAAGAAATCTACTTAACCTTAACCAATCACCTTATGAAGCTTGAAGACAGCATGGCAACTGAGGAAAGGGTTATGAATCAAACGATGAGCCGACAAAATAAAGCACCTTTAAAGGCTCAAATACAGTCGATTCAATTAAAAAGCTCTGCGGTAGAAGAAGCGCATGAAGGCGTAATTATTATTATTGAAGCTATGGTCGCCCGAATGGCCTTAGAACAAATGTCGCAGTTGGCAGATGAACTTAAGCAATCTAGGGCCAATATTAAAGAGCTGATGAATATGTATAAAGAGAATCCTAGCGATTCTCTCAAGGATAGAATTCGAAGGGAACTACAACGTTTTAAGCAGAAGATGAAGGCCATGAGAGAGCTCATGAAACGCCTTAAGCAAAAGCTTCCCGAGGAATTCTTAAATCTTGATGGAATGAAAAATGATGAAGTGGTAGACAGCCTGAAAGAAAGTGAAACTCAAGTTAGTTCGATTGAACAACTTTTGGAAGATGGCAAAATCGATGAAGCGCTCAAGGCCTTAGACGAACTCTCTAATTCTCTTGAAGAGATGTCTCAACAATTACAGGAAGATGTAGAAGAACTTCATCGACAAAGTAATCCAGAACTTGAAAAAGCTTTGAGCGAACTCATGGATAGCACTCGAGATCTAATGAAGTCACAAGAAGAGCTCAAAAAAGATACACAAGCTCAGCAAGCAGCCATGGATAAAGCGGTTGAAGAAGGTCTTAAGAAAGCTGACAAAAAACTTGAGGCAATCAAAGCCAAGGTTCAACGGATTAAAAGCATTGAGTCCAAGTTAAAACTGACTCGCCAAGGTCGATATATCGATCGTCTCAGAGCGGATGCGCAAAAGGCCGTGAATGATCTAGAACGAGCGATCGAGCAAATCATGTTTGAAGAAGGCGTGGGTGCAGCTCTCCGAAGTGAAAGAGAGTTTGATAACCTTAAGCGTATTGAAAGTAACCCATATCGACGCCGTAAGCAGGCCGGTCCTTCGCCGGTGGAGCAAGAATTGAATGAAGCCTCTCGTCTAAGTGCAGAAGTTGCCGAAGAACTTGAGGAACTCAAGCAAAGTTTAGAAATACAAGCATCCAATGCTCAAGAACTAGAAGTCCAAAAACAGGAAGAAGCTCGAAAAAAACGCCAAGAACAAGCCGAAAAAGAAGCTCAACAGGCACAAGCGAGTCAGCCAAGTCAGGGTCAGCCAAGTCAGGGTCAGCCAAGTCAGGGTCAGCCAAGTCAGGGTCAACCAAGTCAGGGTCAACCAAGTCAGGGTCAACCAAGTCAGGGTCAACCAAGTCAGGGTCAGCCAAGTCAGGGTCAGCCAAGTCAGGGGCAGGGACTTGCCGAGCGACAATCTGGGATTTCAAAGCGCTTACAAAAGCTTCAATCTAGACTCAAAGAAAGACAGCAAAAAATCCCGAGCTTAAATCAAGGACCAAGCGAACCTTTTGAGCAGGCTCAAAAAGGCTCTCAAGAAGCGGCCAAGCAGTTAGGACAAGGTAATCCGGGTAGAGGTGTAGAAGGCCAGCAACAAGTCAGTGAGGCTCTCAAGCAGGTGATGCAAGGCTTACAACAGTCTAAAAAGCCCCAAAAAGGACAGCAACCCGGTCAAGATCAGCAACAAGGTGGTCAAAAACAGTCAGGACAGCATGGTGGGCCTTCAACAAAGCGGGTAGAAGTACCTAAGCAAGATGGACGTGGCCCAGATGCCATGCGTAAAAAGTTACTAGATGCGATGAAGTCTAAGTCAGCGCAAGGTTATGATGATCAAGTTAAAGCTTATTATGATTCTTTGGTTAAGTAGGTTGAAGGTCGTTATGAACAAAACAAGTATACTTAAAAGATGGAGTCTCTCTCTATTATTAGTGGTGAGTCTTAGCAACGCCGTTTTTGCTAAAAACCTCAATGAAGTTCATCGCTTGATTAGTGCATGGCAAACCGAGGAAGCCAAGTCGGTTCTTGCTGAGATTAGCCCTAATGCATCCTCACAAGCAGTCTATGAGTTTACCCAAGGTCGTTTGGCCTTTATGTTGGGTGAATATGCAGAGGCAGTGCGCTTATTTGATCAAGCACTTGCGCAAGACTCAAGCCTAGAAATGGCTTCTGCCGGAGTGATTACAACCGCTCGTAATACACATAATGAGCTCTCGCAAATGAATGAGATTCGCTCTGAGGATGGCCGTTTCTTACTTCGCTTTTTTGAGGAAGATCGCCTGTTGATGCCCTATCTTCTTGAGGTTTTACAGGCCACAGATCAAGCCCTAAGTGATGACTTTCAGTATAAGCCTGCGGGTCGAGTGGTGGTTGAGATTTATCCAAGTGCCGATTATTTAGCCAAGGTGAGTACGCTTACTGAAGAAGATATCGAAACCAGTGGTACCATCGCTTTGTGTAAATACAATCGCTTGATGTTTACCAGCCCTCGCGGCCTAGTGAGAGGCTATGGCTGGCGAGATACTGTGGCTCATGAGTTTGTTCACTATTACGTAACTAAATATAGCGCTAACACTGTACCCATTTGGCTGCATGAAGGGATCGCTAAGTTTCAGGAAATCCGTTGGCGCAGTCAGCCCATGCGACATTTAGCACCACCACAAGAAGACTTATTAGCGCGATCTTTAGAGACAGGTCAATTGATCACGTTTGACCAAATGCACCCTTCTATGGCAAAATTGCCCAGTCAAGATGCAGCGAGTTTAGCATTTGCGGAAGTTCATTTAGTGATCGAGTTTTTATATAAACGTGGTGGTTATGAAAAGCTGAGAGTCCTACTGCAAAACCTTAAAAAAGGTTTAGATATGGATATGGCTTTGATGGAGGCCTATGGTCTTGATTTAGATGGAATTTGGGCCACTTGGTTACAGGCAATGAAGGCGGAAGGCTTTAAACGTTACCCAGGCCTTGTGCAACGTTCTCTTAAGTTTAAGCGACCCGGTGAAGATGGAGAGCCGGAAGCCGAATATGACAGCATAGAAGAAAAAGAAGTTAAGGATTGGGCACATTTGGGTGAGTTACTTAGAGCTCGAGGTCGTTATTATGCTGCGCTAAGAGAGTATCGTAAGGCCGAGAAAAAAGGAGGCGATGGGCACTTGGTTGTGCAAAATGGGATTGCGAAAAGCTTACTAGAATTAGACCAAGCTGTTGAAATCCCAGCAGTATTGCAAAGAGTTCGCGATTATTATCCCACCCACTTAAACACTCATCTAAATCTTGGACAAGCCTTTATGGCCTTGAATGAACCAGAAAGAGCAGTGTTGGCCTTTGAGGAAGCCGTGGGGATTAACCCCTTTCACCCCATCGCCCACAAAGCCTTGTATACCCTTTACAAGCAACTTGGCCAAAAGAGCAAAGCGGAACGTTCTAAAACAGCCTTAAAGCTGTTAGGGGCTCGCTAAGCCCATTTCATTTAGTTTAATTTTTGTTAGTTAGTACAAGCTCTTTATGGTTATAGAGCTTGTTGTAGATTTTAAATAAAGATAGGTCAGATCATTTATGAGTGAACACAGTTTATCTAAAACAGACTTAGCCAAAAAAGCGGCTGCCGCATACCAAAGCATCACCTCACAGGTGGCCCAAGTGATTGTTGGTCAAGAGCAGGTGGTAGAGCAAAGTTTGATTGCACTTTTTGCCCAAGGTCACTGCATTTTTGTTGGTGTACCCGGTTTGGCCAAAACTTTGTTAGTCAGTACAACTGCCCAAGCTCTGGGACTTGATTTTAATCGCATTCAATTTACACCGGATTTAATGCCCAGTGATATTACCGGAACCGATATCTTAAGAGAGGATCCTGAAACCGGTGCTCGTCGTTTTGAGTTCTTGGAAGGTCCAATTTTTACGAATCTTCTTCTTGCTGATGAGTTAAACCGTACCCCGCCTAAAACGCAAGCTGCCCTTTTACAAGCTATGCAAGAGCGTGAGGTGACCGCATCGGGACGAACCTATAAATTGGCTCAACCCTTTTTGGTGTTTGCGACCCAAAATCCGGTTGAGCAAGAAGGGACTTATCAATTACCGGAAGCCCAACTCGACCGCTTTATGCTCATGATTCAAGTGGGCTATCCAAGTCTGGAGGAAGAGCTGGAAGTGGTTAAACGCACCACTCGCCCACAGAATGTTGAGATTAAGCCCGCACTTACCCAAGAAGATTTAATCGCTTATCAAGCTTTAGTCAGAGAATTACCGGCTGCTGATGAAGTTGTTTCTTATGCGGTTCGTCTTACTCGAGCCACCCGACCCGATGATCCTTTAGCCACCGAAAAGGTTAAAAGACTTGTGCGCTGGGGCGCTGGACCACGAGCGGGACAAAGCTTGATTCTAGCCGCTAAAGCAAGAGCCTTATTAAATGGTAGACTTCATGCTAGTCGTGATGATGTAAAAGCACTTGCGCCTGCTGTATTAACGCATCGTGTTTTGACCAATTATCAAGCCGAAGCCGAAGGAGTAAGTGCTCAAGATATTGTTAACCACTTACTTGAGGAGCTAAAGCGTGGCTAAAGACAGCACGCCGACCCTTTCCCTTGGAATGGAAGTTCATGAGTTACAGCACTTGGCTCAAGTGCTTAAGGGACGCCTGCATTTAAGCGGTATCGTCGAAGGAAACTTGAGCGGTCAACACAAAAGCCCCCGACAAGGAATTAGTCAAGACTTTGCCCAACATCGTGATTATGTGCCGGGTGATGATCTTAAGCACCTAGATTGGCGAGCCTATGCCAAAAGCGATCGCTATGTAGTTAAGCAATATATCGAGGAAACCAATCTACGTGCCTTTATGGTCTTAGATACTTCGATGTCGATGAACTATCAGGGCACTGGACTGTGCAAAAAAGGCAGTTATGCTGCGCAACTCGCAGCAGTACTGACCTGTGCCTTACTTAAGCAGTCTGAAGCGGTAGGTTTGGTGTGCTTTGGTAGTCAAATTAGCCAATATTTGCCTGCTAGAAGCCAAGGTGAGCAGTTAGGCCACATCATACGTACGATTGAAAATACACCTTGGCAAGCTGATACGAACGCCAAAGAAACCTTGCTTGCTTTAGGAAGTCGTCTACCTCCAAAGGGCGTGATTTTTTTGCTCACTGACGCCTTTGATCTGGATGAAAACTCTAGCTCAGGTTATTTTGCGGAATTAGTGGGTAGTATCAAAAAACGAGGCTACCAAGTTATTTTGCTCCATATCCTTGATCCTAGTGAACTTGAGTTTCCCTTTGATGAACTCTCTTTATTTGAAGGTCTTGAGGGGGAAGATCCGATTAAAATTGATCCAAATGGAGTTAAAGCTGCTTATTTAGCTGAATTGAATGCCTTTAGGGCGTCTTTGGAAAAAGAAGCTCGAGCGGTTGGGGCAAAGTATTGCTTATGTTCCACAGGTTTAGATTTAAAAGATAACCTCTTGCAGTTATTGGAGTGCTTGATATGAATTTTCTAGCACCGCTTATGCTCTTTGGTTTATTGGCCATTGCGATTCCGCCCATTTTGCATCTTTTAAATCGTAAAGAAGCTAAGCCACAAGTATTTCCGGCGATGGAGTTTTTAAGACGAGCATATCGTAAAACGGCCCGTCGTCTTAAAATGAAACAATGGCTTTTGTTGGCCTTGCGTATGCTTCTTTTTGCTTTTTTGGCTTTGGCGCTCTCTAAGCCAATGTGGTCACCGCAAGTCAATCCCTTGCTGAGTGGCTCAGATCATTTAGGCGAATTAGAAGGCACACAAGTGATTCTTTTTGATCAAAGCTATGCCATGGATTATCTGCTTGATGAAAAGGAAGGGCGTCGACTGTTTGATTTAGCTCGATCGCATGCTCTTAGAGTCTTAGCGGAAAGTAGTGGACCGGCGGCCGTGATTACTTTTGGGGCAGAGACCAAAAGCTTGAGCCAAAGTTTAACCGCTGACCATCAACTTTTATCCTCGGGCCTAAAAGAACTTAAGGTCAGTCAAAGTTATGGACAACTCGATGAGGCTTTAAGTCTTGCCTATCAATTACTTCGTGATCGACCCAAAGTAGAAGCTAAGCAGATTACCTTACTCAGTACACCAAACCGAAGCTTTGACTCTGCAAGCTCACCTCCGCCAGAGCTTGGAAAAGTCCGTTTAAGTCAAGTTGATTTAACCACAAGAGTAGATCTTAGTTCTCAAAAACTAGATTCAGCATTAGATCTGCCTAAAATCAGTCTTCAAGCACGGAAAAAACTAGCGAATCATGCTATTACTCGTCTGACTCTTTCCTCTGCTCCACAACGAGGAGAAGATCAGTGGAGAGCCGAGGTAGAAATCGCCAATTATAGCCCAGAGCCAATGAACTTATGGCCCATTTGGGTAGAGCTTGAGGGAGAGGTTTTAGTGAGAGGCTTTGTGACCTTAGCACCTTATGAAAGTGGGATGAAACGACTCTACTTTAAGGCGAAAGTAGACTTAAGTTCACAACAGGAGACAGATCAAACAAAGATCACAAGTATGCAGGCCAAAAAAGGATGGATAAAGCTAGCGAATGATCCCTTACCTATTGATGATCAATGGCCCTTTTGGATCGAAGCTAAAAAGCCCACTAAGCTTTTGGCTTTGAACGGTGATCCAAGACCCACACCACATGAAGATGAACTTTTTTATTTGGAAAGAGCCTTAGCGCCTCAAGTTTTAGGAGGGGCACAAAAGGTTCAAATTCAAAGTAGACTGATGCTAGGTGCCGATCTTAAAGATGAGCAGTTAGAAGGTGTTGATATTATTCTTTTAGCCAATGTGCCAAGGCCTAGTTTGACCTTGGCGCGCCAAATCAAGTCTCATTTGGAGGCCGGTGGTGGACTTTGGTTGGCACCGGGTGCTAGAACAGAGATCGACACTTGGAATAGAGCCTTAGGTGACTTTTTACCAAGACCTTTACGAGGAATGAGACGAGCAGGAGATGCAGCATCTGTACAAAGTCGGGGCGTTGCCCGCCTAAATGAGTTTGATATAGATCACTCTTTGCTTAGGCCCTTTGAAGCACCACAAAGAAGTAGTTTAGCTTTGGCCGAAATTGAAAAGTATATTCTTTTTGACCCCAAGCCAACCCCACAAAGTGCAGTGATTATAAAGCTCAACGAGGGCAGCCCCTTCCTTATGACTCGTCAGGTGGCTCAAGGTCGGGTAGTGATGTTTGCTGGCCCTTTGGATAGAGAGTGGAATGACCTGGTGATTCGGCCTGACTTTGTGCCTTTGGCATCAGAGACGGTTCGCTTTTTGAGTCGCGATATCAATGGTGGTCAACTCAGTACTCAGCTTGGCTCTAGCTTAAAGTTGGAACTGAATGGGGATGGACCTTTCTTTAGCTTATCTCCACAAGGCGAACGAGAAGGTTTAAGTAGGGCGAGTAATCAGCAAACCAAACTTAACCAACGAGATCGTGGGTGGTTAGTGAGTTCAGCTAAGCGCTTAGGCCATCATCAAATCCTTGGTCAAACCGATCTTGAAACAACAAACACAGAGCAAAGCGAGCATATTTTGCGTCGATTTGTAGTCTCGCTTGATCATCGAGGAAGCCGATTAAGTAAAGTCGCTGTGAAGCAAAGTAAGCAAGAGAATACAGAGCAAGACCAGGTGAGCGAGACCATGCTTTTAGAAGAGCAAAAAGAGTTGTGGCATTTAGCATTATTTGGGCTCTTTATTTTGACCTGCTTAGAAGGCGTTGTTCTTTTTCAAAAACGTGAAACATCAAAGCAGACTGCGTAATCTTATCTATCAATAAACCTGTTTTATAAGACGAACTGTCTAATGAAGGCTTTTCACCGCTTACATAGTCTGAACTGTATATTTTACTCCAAGAAAGTAATGTTATGGATGCACTTTCAAATCACGATCTAAGCTATTATGTTGTATTTGTCGCAGGACTACTGCCCTACATGTTTACCGGTTTAGCCAAGTTTGGCACTGGACGACCATATAATAATCATGACCCCAGAGCCTTTTTAGAAAAAGCTGAAGGCCGACATCGACGTGCTAATAACGCACAAATGAACAGCTTTGAAGCCTTTCCTTTTTTTGCGGTTGGTGTGCTTGTTGCTCATCAAAACCTACCAACTGACGGCTCGTTTATGAGCTTAAATATCATCTGCTTAGCCTACATATGCTTTCGCTTAGCCTATGGATGGGCTTACATAAGTGACAAGGCAAGCTTGCGTTCAATACTGTGGTTTATTGCGATTGCTTTAGCAGGCTCACTGTATTTTTAATGAGAACTTGGCCCTATTAAAAATAGCTGATCGAGTTTGTCTTTGAATACTTTTATATTATGCATAGCAAGAAAATGTTTTAATGTAAGTATGATAAAAACGAAACTCAAGATACTTTGGATAGTTAGTATGCTTCAGTCTACTTATTTAAACTTTGTACTTAGAGAACTAAACACTGTTACTCTTTTTCAGTATTTTGTTTATATTTGCGTGATCATCATAGCCTCTGCTTGTGTAGAGGTCGTCAATCTTGATGATGGGAGTACAGGTGAAGCCAATCAAAGTATGCTGGGGTCTAAGCTAGGGGGACAAGAAGCTGATCATCTAGCCGGTATGCCCATAGCGGGTGAAGCTATGGCGGGTATGCCTATAGCGGGTGAGCCCATAGCGGGTGAGCCCATGGCCGGTATGCCCATGGCCGGTATGCCCATGGCGGGTGATCCCATGGCAGGTATGCCCATGGCGGGTGAGCCCATGGCCGGTATGCCCATGGCCGGTGAACCGATGGCCGGTGAACCGATGGCAGGTGTACCTATGGCCGGTATGCCGATGGCCGGTATGCCGATGGCCGGTGAACCGATGGCCGGTGAACCGATGGCCGGTGAACCGATGGCCGGTGAACCGATGGCCGGTGTACCTATGGCCGGTATGCCGATGGCCGGTATGCCAGTTGTGAACCCAAGTGAATGTATGGGACTATTGAATTGCTTGCAGACCTGTAATGCTTCTATTAACTGCGTCACAGACTGTTATACACAAGCCAGCCCCGAAGCGGCTCAATTACTGAGTAGTGTTTTTACTTGCGCTCAAGCCAATATGTGTACAATTTTTCAGCCCTGTTTAGAAACTGCTTGCCGTGCAGAACTTGATGCCTGTGCTGCTGATATGCCTTTACCAGAACCACCACCGCCACCTAGTTTGACGACTTGCTTAGAAGTTAACTCCTGTTTGCTTGCCTGTCCCAATGGAGATGCCATGTGTGAAACTGACTGTTTAAATGATGCAACCCAAGATGCAGCTATGTTAGCGAGCGACTTTTATGGCTGTCGGCAAAGATTTATGTGCAATACCAATGTATCTTGCCTCACCTCGAACTGTGAAGAAGAATTGTTAGCCTGTGTATCTCATCAATAATCGGTATAAAATGATTAAACATTAGGTGATATAACCAATCACCTACTTTAAGAGATTCCGAGTTACGTTTATTCGCTGTTTTAATAAGCCTAAGAGTTTAAAAATAAGCCCGAGCCCAGCACCTAAGTTTTTTTGCGCAATGGCTTCTGCAAACTGCTGGTAACTTTGATCTACCGGTAACCAAAATGGATCGGGATCCTTATTTTTATCAATGACTACAGTGTGAGGGCGTACAAAATTATGATAGCCCCAGCGTGATGATGCAATGCCATAGCCGGTGTTTTTAACTCCGGTCCAAGGGAATTGTGGCATAGAACCGGTGAATGAGTGGTTATTAACCAAGGCCACGCCCACTTCAAGTTGCTGTGCAAGTTCGGCTCCTTTTTTAAGATCTTTCGTCCAAATACTGCCGTTAAGACCATATTGCGAAGCATTGATTTGTTTGATCGCTTCACTGCTATTAGGCACTCTGATGACAGCGATGATTGGGCCAAAGCTTTCTTCGGTGACGACTGACATTTGCTGATTACAGTGATCTAAAACTGTTGGGGCATATCCATAGCCTTGCCCACTTGTTTTCCCACCACATAGAACTTGGGCTCCTTTGCTAAGAGCATCTTGAACTTGAGCTTCAATAATTTGTAATTGTTGTTGATTTTGCAATGGACCAACATCAGCTTCTTGGTCATCTGCAAGTGAACCATCGCCATGATATGTCAGCTTAGAAACAGTAGTGGTAAGCTTAGTCAAGAATTGATCAGCGATGCTGTCAAGTACATACACTCTTTCTATACTGGAGCAGTCTTGGCCACTATTAAACATTGACCATTGAGCAATGCCTAAAGCCGAACGTTCTAAGTCAGCATCCTCTAAAACTAAAGCGGCATCTTTTCCACCCAATTCAAGCGAACAAGGGATCAGTTGTTGGGCGGCTTGGCCAGCAACTATTTTACCAGTCTTAACCGAACCTGTAAATACAAGGGCATTAATGCCTGACGAGATCAAAGCATTACCAATAGCTGCACCACCTTGAGCGCAGACAATAACATCTTGGCCAAGAATGGATTGGGATAAATCAGTGAGCCATTGCCCTATTTTTGGCGTGTATTCAGAAGGTTTAATGACGACCGTATTACCTGAAAGTAAGGCGGGGAAAAGGGATTTATAGAAATTACTTAAGGGATAATTCCATGGCGCAATAATACCAACCACACCTCTAGGTAATTGCTCAACATAAGCTGATTTACCCGGCCAATCTAAGGGAGATAACTTAATTTTTGTTGTTTGTAATGCAATCTTAGCTTCTCTGATACAGGTATCAGCAAAGGTGATCACATTGTTAAACTCAGATAAGGCCAACATGCTTTGAGCTCTACCGGTTTCTTGCACTAACATCGCACTGCCTTCAGCGCGACCTTGCGTGATCGCCTGTGCCAATGTTTTGATCTTTTGACTCCGTTCTTTAAAACTTAGCTTTGACCAAGAAAGACTGGCATTTCGGGCACGATCAACCAAGTCTTTGACTTGTGCTGTTGTATGAGCTGTAAATGATTCCGTGGTCAGAGTTCGAGGGTTGATTAGGTTCAAAAGGTAATCATCAGATGGTGCTTGGGTCATGTTTTATCACTTTGGTTTTTAACTCGAGTTTTGCTTAGCTAATAAGAAACTAAGAACATAAAATTGCTACTTATTCTGAACAGAGTTTTGACAGTGAGCAAGGCTTTTTAGGCTTTAAACTAGGATTTAAGCTTTATTTATGAGTACTCTTAAAGGATCATTGATTTGCGCCCCGAAGTTGAGAAGATGAAACATAATCTTAACCGAAGTATCTAAACAGAGATAAGGGACAGTTAAGGTGGTTCAATCGTAACTTAGCCTTGATGAACAAGAGTCCATTTAAATAGAAGTTAAGATTAGGGATATGATGAGTCTTTCAACAGAGCAAAAAGTAACAACAGCAATCAATCCAGTGCCCGCGATTAGAGTATCGGCATTGAATCAAGGTAAGGTGAATGAGCAAGGACAGTATATTCTGTATTGGATGGTTGCTCAGCGTCGTGTCTCTTGGAATTTTGGCTTACAAAGAGCCTTGGAATGGGGAGAACGACTAAAAAAGCCTGTACTTATCTTTGAGCCTCTTCGGATCGGGTATAAATGGGCGAGCGATCGTTTACATACTTTTGTGATTCAGGGCATGAAAGATAATCAAGCCTTGTGCGAAGAATATGGGATTACTTATTATCCATATGTAGAGCCAAAACAAGGTGCGGGCAAAGGTCTATTAGCACAGTTAGCACACTCGGCTTGTATGATTGTGACAGATGAATACCCATGCTATTTTATTCCCCGTATGGTGAAAGCTGCAGCCCAACATTGCCCCATGCTTATGGAACAGGTAGACAGCAACGGGCTTTTGCCCCTACGGGCCTCTGGTCGAGTTTTCACAACAGCCGCAAGTTTTAGACGACATTTGCAAAAAACGCTTCTTCCTTTTTTTGCCTCTGAACATTTTCCAATGAGAGAGCCTTTGGCGGCGGTAAAAGATCTTGAAAAGGCTCAAGTTTCTGAACAGATATTAGAGAATTGGCCTCAAGCTGACCTCAATCATTTACTCAATGGTGGTATACAAACCTTGCCTATTGATCATGAAGTCAAGGTGGTGGATTTAGAAACCGGTCAAGGAGGATTTCAAGCAGCTCAGCGCTTGCTAGAGCGTTTTATTGACGAGCGCTTATGGCGCTATCATAGTGATCGAAATGCCTTAGAGTCCGGTTCGGCAAGTGAGCTATCCGCACATATTCACTTTGGTCATATTTCTGTGCATGAAATTGCTCAAAGAGCTTTTGAGTATTGTGATTGGCATCCGCAGAAAGTGGCGAGCAAACCTAATGGTTCTAGAGAAGGGTGGTGGGGTGCATCAAGTGCAGTTGAAGCCTTTATTGATGAGTTAGTGACATGGCGCGAAATAGGTTTTACCTTTGGTTTTCATAGGCTTGATGATTATGACCAATTAAGTTCCTTACCGGATTGGGCTTTAAAAACAATTGCCGAGCATCGTGATGATCCTAAACCCTATATCTATACTTTGGAGAGCTTTGAAAAGGCGGAAACTCACGATGAATTATGGAATGCGGCTCAACGACAGCTTATTCGAGAGGGGCGTATTCACAATTATGTGCGTATGTTGTGGGGCAAAAAGATCTATGAGTGGAGTGCTAGCCCTGAGACAGCTTTAGAAATTATGATCGAATTAAACAATAAATATGCTTTGGATGGACGTGATCCCAACAGCTATTCTGGGATATTTTGGTGCTTGGGGCGTTTTGATCGTGCTTGGGGTCCTGAAAGACCGATTTTTGGTAAGTTGCGTTACATGAGTTCAGATAGCACCATGCGTAAGCTCAAGGCCAAAAACTATCTCAAGCGCTATGCGACCGCTCAGCAAGCTGAACTCTTTTAGTGCTTCATCTTCGTTTTTCTTGCATGATTGCCCTTCTCACGTTAACAAGAATCAATCATTTGTGAGGAGTTTGGATCATGAAAATAGAGGTCCCTTTAGTAGAAATTGATGCGTCCTTAAATCAGTACTTAGCTGGTGATCAATCAGCTGTAAATGGTGCTAGAATGATTAAGGAAATTGGTGACTCACTCAGAAAGTGGGGCTTTGTTAGCTTGTCGGGACATGGATTGAGCACAAGCTTACTTGATCGTGCCTACAAGGTGGCACAGCAGACCTTTGCCTTATCAGAAACAGATAAACTTGCTTATGAAGATGCCGCCGGTGGCCGACAGCGCGGTTATACCCCATTACTTAAAGAAAAAGCCAAGGGACAAAATAGAGGAGATCTAAAAGAGTTTTGGCACATAGGTCGTCATCTCACTCATGACCATCCTCATCGCTTATCAAACCTTATGCGGGATAATCTTTATCCAAATGAAGTACCCGAGTTTGAAATTGTGATGCGTGAAGTCTATGAGTCAATGGACCAGCTCGCTCATCAAATGCTTGGAGTGATTGAGCACTATTTGGGGATTAATCAAGGTGCTTTAAGTGGGTTGGCTCAACATGGCAACAGTGTGCTTAGAGTGCTTCATTATCCAGAAATGGAAATGTTTGGTACAGAAGCTCAAGAAAGTGTAAGAGCGGCAGCGCATGAGGATATTAACTTGTTGACGCTATTACCGGCAGCTACACAGCCGGGCTTACAGCTTTTAACTCCAGAAGGTGAGTGGCTAGATATTGCGCCACCTGCCGGAGCGATCATCTTAGATACGGGTGATATGATGACGGCTGTCACCGGTGGTGCTTTACCGGCGACCACACACCGAGTGATTAATCCACAAGGCGCAAGTCAAGGAGCTCGTTTATCAATGCCCTTTTTCATGCATCCCCGTCCTGATGCTGTACTGAGTTCACTGATTGACAGTGAGCAAACGATTGAAGGTCAAGGCTTGACCGCTCAAGCATTCCTAGATCGTAGACTTGCAGAAAATGGACTGATTTAGTTGCTTGAGCGACTATGCTTGAGCGACTATGCATCAACATCTAACCACATCATCTAACCACATGAGATTAGGCTAAAGCTTGTGATCCACATGATCATAAGCTTTAAGATACTTATGGTTATAGTTTTAGTTAAGTATACAGATTTACATCATTAATAGGCAAAAAAAATGTCCAAAAAAGAGCAGCAAGAAATCAGTCGACAGCTTTTTGGTACCGATGGTATGAGAGGTCGTGCTAATGAAGGTGCAATGAGCGCCGAAGTCGCTTTGCAACTTGGTAGAGCCGTAGGTTACTTGCTGTATAAAAAAGGTGCACAAATCGGTCGACCTCGACCGCAAGTAGTGATTGGGAAAGATACCCGAGTGTCCGGCTATCTCATTGAAAACGCTTTAGTGGCAGGCTTGTGCTCCTCAGGCGTGGATGTCTTTTTAGCCGGCCCACTCCCTACTCCGGGGGTCGCCTTGCTGACTCAAAGCCGACGCGCTGATGCTGGTTTAATGATCTCTGCATCACATAATCCCTATGAGGATAATGGCGTTAAGATCTTCTCCCGAGATGGATACAAGCTTCCCGATGAAGAAGAACTGATGATCGAGTCTTTGATGCATGGACAGGGTTGTGAAGCTTTTGGAGAAAGTCACCTAGAACAAATTAGACCACACCACTGGCATGGAAGTATAGAGCTTAATCAGCATCGTCCTATTGGCAATGAGATTGGTAGAGCCGCTCGTATTTCTGATGCGATTGGGCGATATAATGTGATGGCTAAGCAGGCCTTAAACAGTTCTGTGTCCTTGAGTGGTCTAAAAGTCGTGATCGACTGTGCTCATGGCGCTGCTTACAAGGTTGCGCCACAGGTTTTGCAAGAGTTGGGTGCAGAAGTGATTAGTATTGGCGTGGAACCAAATGGCACTAATATCAATGACCATTGCGGAGCTACACATACAGATGCCTTAGTCGCGCGAGTTGGGATTGAACAGGCGGACTTGGGCATTGCTCTTGATGGTGATGCTGACCGTTGTATTTTAGTCGATGAGCGTCAACAAGTTCTAGATGGTGATCAGATTTTAGCGATTCTTGGCCGATTTATGCAGCAAAAAGGCACTTTGAAAGGCTCATGTGTGGTAACGACTGTCATGAGTAATCTAGGTTTAGAAGCTGCCTTAAAACCACATGGGATAAAGGTTGAGCGCGTACAGGTTGGCGATCGCTATGTGGTCGCCAAAATGCGAGAACTTAATTCTAATTTAGGTGGGGAGCAGTCCGGTCATACAATTTTGAGAGATATCGCCACAACCGGAGATGGCTTAGTGACCGCATTATCAGTGCTAGGAGTCATGGTACAAGAACACAAAAAATTGAGTGAGCTCGGCGCAGAAATGCAGCATTTTCCCCAAGCTTTGAAAAGTTTTACAGTCAAAGCTAAACCTCCGTTAAGTGCTTTACCAAAAACCAGCACATTGATTAAGCAGGTAGAAGCTGACTTGGTCGATCAAGGTCGTGTTTTAGTACGCTATTCCGGAACACAGCAAATGGCGCGAGTCATGGTTGAAGGACAAGATGTGACCCAAGTCAATCAACTTGTACAAGAGATTAGCCAGCAAATGCTCAATGAGATTGAGACGATCAGTCTGTAAACTAACTTCAACCAATGAGCATAAACCAAGAAAGGGAATGAGCGATGAACGTAGACTTACACATGGGCTTTGATAGTATTCTTGCCTTTAAAGTACAGCATGCTGCCACAGAGCCAAGTTTAAGTGCCTTAGGTTTAGTAGCCGAATGGGCTGGGGTAAATGGGCTTTCACTGAGTTCAAGAGAGGATTGGCACGAAACCGCCTTGGCAACCGTAAAACGTTGGTCAGAGGAACTTAATCTTAAAGTCAGCCTAAGAGTAACACCAGATGCAGACTTGAGAAGGCTAAGCTATGAGCTCAAGCTAGATCGAGTCACGTTGATTCCGCCTCGTTGGGTTGGGCCCACTGTTATGGGTGGCTTAGATGCCTACCACTTGACCGATCAACTCAGAACAACCATATCTCAATTACGCGAGGCCGATATAGAAGTTGCTGTGCAAGTTGAACCGAAAACGGATCTTATTAAGCGCTTACAAAGATTAGATGTGGATACGGTCATTTTCTCTACGCATGCTTTGACTGCAAGTAGTGCCGGAGATGCACGAAGAGCACATTTCAGCCAATTGATGGATAGTGTAGTTCTGGCTAACCGCTTTGGTCTAAAAGTAGCGGTTAATGGTGGCATTAATCTTAGCGCTGCCGAGCAACTATGTCGAGTCGCTCAGGTTTCTGAGGTTCATGTAGATCAAAGTTTAAGTGCTCGAGCCATGCTAAGAGGATTAGATCAAGCGGTTACCGATTTTTTAAAAGCGATGGAAAAAGGTCGCCAAAATATACTCTAAGGAGTGGCTTAGGTATCAACAACGTATTGATTTCATTACTGCGGAGGGGAGAATAGATATGGATATTCAATTGGTTTATACAGGGGAGGGGGCTGCATTTACGGCACACAATGCCGAGGGGAATGAACTCATCTTGGATGGTTCTCCTGACTTAGGTGGCCAAGGCAAAGGCCCTCGACCTATGGAAATGGTACTTTTTGGCTTGGCTGGCTGTATGGCAATGGATGTTTTACATATTATTCGTAAAGCTAGAGCCGAACTTGCTCAGGCAAAGATTACGGCTAAAGCCGAGAGAGCACAGAGCATCCCTGCTGTTTTTGAACGTATTCATCTAAGTTTTGAGTTAGGTGGAGAGGGTTTGACTGAAAAAACAGCACAAAGGGCAATAGACTTATCCTTGGAACGCTATTGCTCTGTTGCGCATATGCTTAGCCCAAAGGTAGAGATTACTGCAGATTTAAACTTATTGACTACTGATTGACCCCTCAGAATCAAAGGAAATCAGTCTTTCAGTTTGCTTGAGTAAAGAAAGCGTTGAATGGTGATTGAAGTCTAAGTTTCTTGCTGTATATTACTAAACATTATTGACTAAACTTTGTCTTTCTTTAACCCTGCCTTTTTTCCCTGTCACTTAACGGTTTTATATGTGGTTTGATCAAGCGAGTCCGGATGACCTCAACTATCTTGCTCAATATGGAGTTTGGGGAGGTGTGCCTGCGATTCCGGTTTGCTTACCGGGTTTAGGTCGCTATGGTCGTTATCAGTTTGATCGCTATTTACTCTTACAAAAAAATGATCTGACCATCGCTCAAAGACGAGAATTAGTCTTTTTGGCTGATTATTTTCATAAAATTGATCATTTTGAATTCTTTGAATTAACAGCTGATGCGAATGAGCGTGATATAAAAAAGGCCTTTTTTCGATTTTCTAAGCGCTTTCATCCGGATGCTGTCCGAGAACTTAATTTAGGTCCATTTGCTGAACATGTTCGCTTAGTTTTTGAATATGGACAGCAAGCGCGTGATCTTCTATTGGATGATCAAGCCTTCAAAGACGCCTACGCTAGAGTCACCAAGGCAAGGGATTTAGCCTATCATTCAAAGTTACAGGCCGAAAGAGAACGACAGCATCAAAAAGTAGCCGAAGCACGATCAAAAGGGATTAAGCCTCCTAAAAGTATGCGGGTCGGAGCCACACCAACCCCACTGCCACAAAATCAACGGTCTCAGGCCGAAATTGATGAGCGTAAATCCTTATTAAGGGAACGTTTAGCCCAAAATCAAGGTCGGCGACAGGCCCACGAGCAATCTAAACAAAGCGCTGATCTTAAATCCCAAGCAAAAACCTTTTTTATGGCTGGAGAGCAAGCCGAGGCACGAGGTCAAGTGAGTCGGGCCTTAAACCATTTTAAGCTCTGTGTGGAGTATATGCCTAAAGAACAAAAGTATATTGAGGCATTGAAACGTATAGAAGCAAAGGTTGCTGAAGACAGAGCATCCAAGCTTTGGCAGGAAGCTGACTCATTATATAAAAGTGAAGACAGCATTCAAAAACAGGCCGCTCTCGATTTATTTAAGGAGGCTTGTGCTTTGAGTCCAAGTGAGCGTCGCTTGGTGGCTTTTACCCAATACTCATTAGAGTTTGAGTTGGTTGAGGACTTAATCCCCATATTACAGAAAACACAGCAAAAAGAGCCATTTAATATCGAGTATATGTGGCTTTTATGTCAATGTTTTGAGCTCAGTAAATCTCTTTCAGACACTCAGAAATATATGGAGATGATTTTAGGATTAGATCCATCTGAACCACGTGCACTTAGACTAAAAAAACGTTATCGTTTTTAAGGATATTCGCTTAAGCTACTCTTTGCTAATCTTTTAATTAAAGGAGTTTCCGCATGGAGCGGATTATTGGTATCGATCTAGGAACAACCAATTCATGTGTCTCAATTGTTGAGGGAAATACACCTATTGTGATCCCTAGTCGAGGTGGAGTGCATACAACGCCCTCAGTTGTTGCTATATCTCAAGATAACAAAAGATTAGTTGGACAGCTTGCAAAACGCCAAGCGGTTACGAATCCAAGTAATACGATTATGGCGGCAAAGCGGCTGATTGGGCGACGGTGGTCAGATCCACAGCTACAATCCTTATTAGAGTCAAGAGGGTTTGAGGCGGTTGAAGGCCATCATGGTGAAGTGCTCATAAAAATAAATGATCGAGCTTATGCCATGCCCGAGATCAGTAGTATGGTTTTGCTAGAGCTCAAGGAAATTGCAGAAGAATACCTAGGGGAAAGCATCAGCAAGGCTGTCATTACAGTGCCAGCCTATTTTAATGATCGCCAAAGACAAGCTACCAAAGAAGCCGGTACCTTGGCAGGCCTAGAAGTCATGAGAATGATCAATGAGCCTACTTCGGCGGCTTTAGCCTATGGATATGGCAAGGATATCGATAAGGTCGTAGCTGTCTATGACTTAGGCGGAGGTACTTTTGACTTTTCTGTTCTACATATTTCAGATGGTGTTTTTGAAGTTCTTTCAACTGTAGGCGATACCCAACTTGGTGGTGAAGACTTTGATGATCGTTTGATTATGCAGTGGCTGGTTGTCGAGTTTGCCAAAGAGCACCGAGTCGACTTAAGACGTGATAAAATGGCCATGCAAAGAGTTCGAGACGCCGCTGAAAAAGCAAAATGTGAGCTTTCAAGCGTTCGTTCCACCGAAATCAACTTGCCCTTTATCATTTCCACCGCAGAAGGAATGACCTTACATTTACAAAAGGTTCTTACCCGCAATAAACTTGAGTCTTTGACCGAAGATCTTGTAGATCGAACGATTGAGATCTGTCGCCAAGGGATGAAGGAAGCAAAAGTCGATATCGATGAGGTCATTTTGGTGGGTGGGATGACTAGAATGCCTTTGGTTCAAGAGAGAGTGAAAGACTTTTTTAAGCGCTCCCCTCGTCGGGATGTACATCCAGATGAAGTGGTTTCTTTAGGTGCAGCACTCCATGCTGCCTCACTACAAAAGGGTGGCCAAGATGTTCTTTTACTCGATGTAACTCCTATGTCTTTAGGGATTATGGTCGCTGGTGGTGAGTTCAATCCTTTGATTCCCAAGAATACAACAATTCCAACGGCAAAAAGTCATATATTCACAACAGTAAGAGATGCACAGACCTCTGTCAGAATCCTTGTTTTACAAGGTGAACATGAGGATGCTACCAAAAATGACCTTTTAGGTGAGTTCACGCTTAGTAATATTCGCCCGGCTCCACAGGGCGAGGTTGAATTTGAAGTCACCTTTGAAATCGATGCCGATGGGGTTGTGTCAGTAAGCGCTCGAAACCTAGAAACAGGTGTAGAACAAGCGATAACTGTGACTTCTCGTTCCGGTATGAGTGGTGAAGCCTTAGAGAAAATGGCTGCAGAAAATGCTGAGCATTTGGTTACTTTAAGAAGCCGTGAGCGAGTTTTACAACTTCAGCAAAAAATTAAACGCACCTTAGATACCATGGATAGAATTATGCCACGGGTAGAAACCCTTTTGGCGAATAATGGCTTTGCTGAAGAAGCTTTAATCAAAGCAAAAGAGGTAATCGAGCGTTCTAAGCTCACGATCGAGGGTGACCATCTAGAATCACTTGAGCGCGATTCAAAAGCCCTCGCCCGCACCTTAAATATGTTCCATAATGTAATAGAAAAGATGAAGCGCAAGTAGGCGTTGATCGGAGAATCTTATGACAGAGACACATCATCTTGTAAGTGGTGCAGACCCAGAAGTTGCCCTATATGATGGCATTGCGTTTTATGAATCAGGTGAGATTTATAATGCATTGAGTTGTTGGAAAGAGCTCCTCAAACTCGTGCCCGATCATGAAGTTGCTCAGCGCTATATCGAATTTGTTCAAGGCTATTTAGGGTTAAACGATCAATATACAGAGCATGAAGTGAGTTCGGCTCAACGAAGAGAAAGCAACAAATTACGCGGTCAAGATGCAAGTAATGATATGCAGGCTAACTTTGATCCAAATATGTTGCAAGCACCCAGCGGTGCTATTGCACAGGTCATTACTCCTGTGGAGAGCCCTGAACCCCCACCACCGCCAGAGTCAATTCGTGTTCGCCGTGGTACGGCAACGATTGGCACCCAGATGGGCGCAGGGCTTATTCCTAACCATGAGGAAAGTGCAGAAGACTTAATTGAAGAAGAAGTTGTGACCAAGCAACCAGAAGAAGTCCTACCGGCAACCTTACTTGCTTCACCAACAGAGCAATTTGCAAATCCGGTTTCACAAATGGTACAGTCTGAAGTTGCTCAAAAAGCAATCTCAGGCCAAGCCGGTCCAGCCACTCAAGCTGAAGGTTTAACCATTCAAGCACTCAGCCGTCAACTTGCTGACTTCCACCGCTCAGGTAAATATGAGCAAGCTGTGGAAACCGCTAAAAAACTCTTACTGCAAGATCCCCAGCATGCTGTAGCACGACGCTATATCGATGAATATCATCGTCAGAAACAAGCCGCACTTCAAGCCGCGAAGCGTAAGCAAAAAGTCGCACAAGAATCTGAAGCCTTAGCTGAGAAATCAGACAAAATGACTGCTCAGCCAAGCATTTCTTCGACACACTTGGGGGCGCCTAGTGTGGATCCGGAAGATGCACCAACCGCCGCACCCGCCAATAAGCCTTTGGATCATGAAGTAAGCGATCAGACGGCAGAAGTGATTGCAGACCTTTCCTATAAGCCACAGGTCAAAATGAAATCGGATCAAATCTCTTGGCAGGCTTTTGATCATCGAGCCGGTTTCTTTATGAGCCAAGTAGATGGCAATACAAGTTATGAGGACCTAATCGTTATCTCAGCTATGCCTAGAGAGCAGGCCTTAACAATTCTTAAGCAATTAGTGAGTAATGGAGTGATTGGCTAAGCTAAAAAGCTGATATCTTCTGAGGCTAACCTTTAATTAAGGACATAAACTCATTTCTAAACTGTGCTTGCTGAAATGAGCCCAAGGTGGCTGTCGTCCAAGTTTTACCACCTTGATTTTGTACACCACGCATCATCATACATAGGTGTGATGCCTCAATTGCGACAGCCACACCCTCTGGTTCAAGAACATCTTGAATGGTTGCACAGAGTTGGTTTGTTAAGCGCTCTTGGACTTGTAAGCGCCGAGCGAAAGCTTCAACTACTCTAGGCAGTTTGCTTAAACCAACATTCAGTTTATTAGGAATATAGGCAATATGGGCTCGTCCATAAAAGGGAAGCATATGATGTTCGCATAACGAGTAGAACTCCATATCTTTTACTAACACGATGCGATCATTTGGCTGTCGGTTGGGATAAGCGAGGTCTGCACTAGAAAATAGCGCTGATCTGAGGATCTCAGCGGGCTCACTTTGATAACCAGAGCAAAGAAAACGTAAACTCTTTTCAACCCGCTGTGGGGTTTTGATTAGGCCTTGTCGTTGAGGATCTTCACCGAGTTCCGCAAGAATCTTACTCATATGATTGGCGATGAGCCCTTCATCGGGATATTTAGGATGCTTAAGCTCTTGATTTTTTTGCTTAGATATACTTTGCATAGACCGCTCTTATGATTAGACCGAGTAATGGAGAGGTGATTTCTAAAAATCCGACAAGGTTTGTTCATCACAAGGATGAGAATAAGGCTACTTGTTAAGCGAGAGTGTCTGATGAAGCAAGTGCTAAGTGATTTTTCTATCTGCATTCATGGTAATCATGGACTAAATTATTGGGGAGGACGAGTATACAACACTGAAGAAACGCCAGCGCCCCACCAAGCCTGTCCATCATTGGCAATCATGATGACAGTGCGATCTCGTAAGTCGATTTGCAATACTACTCCGGACTCATCAAAAGCAAAAAGCTTTCCTTGCCATCCGGCTAAACCATAAATCCGTTGATAGCCAGACAAGGTCACAATATCTGTAATTTCATCCACTTGTTGAGGATTGAGAGAAATGATGAGATCGTCCGTAATTCCCTCTCTTTTGACCGAAGCAAAAGTACCGATACCGGCGATTGAAAAAGCATCCCCACTTGAGGTTTCATTTGGGTAACGACCCATCACTAAACTCGTGATTGAGCCATTAAACACCTCTAATTTATGCCAAGTACCATCCAACGCAATCCCGACTAAAATATCTTGGTCTGCCCTAAATAAATCGCCGGGTAAAAAACTAAGTCCATTAAACTGCGTAGGTAAGCGACCTTGAATTCGACAGCGGCCGTTTTGAGGATGGCAAAGCCACAAATAATTATATGAAATCGCCCATAAAACCCCTGATCGGTCAAAGGCAATATCGGTGATTTGGTAGTCACCCTCTTGATCAAAGCTAAAGGTGCTGACATAATTTAAAGCTAAGCGCTTTACATCCAATGCATATAAATCGCTATTTGTATGGGCATACACTGTATCGGGCTGAGCTCGTCCGGGCCAGGTCGCATCCATGGGAGCCGGATCCCATTGGTCTGGAACTCCATCTTGGTCTATATCCGGCGCACAAGCATCGCCTTGACCGTTACGATCTATATCTGACTGTTCTGGATTAAATATATTCGGGCAATTATCTCTTTCATCCGGAATTAAATCATGATCACGATCTAAAATTGGCATCTCACCCGCAGTAGGTTCACCTGAGCTGGTTTCACCACCCATGGACTCACCACCCATGGACTCACCACCCATAGACTCACCACCCATGGACTCGCCAGTCGGATTACCTTGAGTGTAGGGGTCGTCTTTAACCGGTGGAATATCAACAGTTTGCAAGGAAGCTCTAGTAGAGTCACCTTGTGCACATGCCAAACAAAACACACTGATTAATAAAATACTTAAAGAGTAAATGCTTGGCATAATTAAAAACTTTGCAGAAGAATGTGTCTAAGGTATCAAGATTAAGTACTCATATTCACACGCTCGAATGGAGCCATATACTTTATACATAAATGAAACTTAATCTTTGGTTTAATTGATACACTTGAATACTAACAAGTTTTTAGCATTCCATTTTTATTTTCGAGCTTCAAGATCTTCAATGACTTCATCACCCTTAAAGCTAAATTGAATAATGAGCCAAGTGACTTGCCAATCTACCTTTTGACCCGCCAACTGTTGTAAGCATTCTTGAATGGGAATCATGAGTTCAGGTGTTGCTAGTTCATGTCGAAGTTGATTGATATATGAGTCTTCTTTTGAGCTGAGCCAAGACTTTACTCGCTCACTTGATATTCTCAGTTTTCTTTCAAAGTTTACCAACTCAAAACTGATCTCATCTAATGAAAACTTAGATTCATTTAAAAAGGTGAGGAATTGATCATAATGCCAATAAGAATCGAGCTTTTGATACACTTGAGATTCTGCCTTGTTCCATGCTTGAAAGAGTTGCTCGGCTTTGCTTGAATCATATGTTTTAAGGGAAGCTAAAGAGCTTAAACGCTGCGCACCGAAAACATAGGGCTCTGCAAGGGTAATCTTAGTTGTGTGTCCTACGTTAATCAATTTATAAAGGGTATTGAGCCGACTTGTCCAAGACTTAGGTCGAGTAAATAGAGAGCGAGTAAGGATTTGATCAAAATTCAGTTCTTTTAAGTTCTGCTCGATGCTTAACCTTTGTAAATCATGTTCAAGATTTCCGTAGTGGATATTAGGCTGATGCACCCAAGGTAATTCTTGCGCCAAAGCACTCAGACTTTCAGCCTCATGCCTATGAAGACAGTATGCCCACACTCCACCTTCAACCGCCTTACGTGTGGCTGGCCAAGTCAGTAAACCAGCTCCTGCATTTAGATCAAAAATAAGATCACTCCGCTTCAACTGGGCTTTTTTCAGCATTTGCTCTCTAAGTAAGGCAAGTTCATCACTGACTTGCCCCATCGCTCTTTCTACCCATTGTTCAAGCTGCTTGGTATGCGGAGAGGCGCTCATAAACTCTTCGGTGATTGAACTGTGTTTAAGTAGAGGATCACCGGCTCCACCACTGATCAGCCCCTCTAACTGTGCTTCTCTCAAAGCTTTTACTCTAACCTTGATTTGTGCTTCATCTCCTTGTTGAGAAGGCTGATAAAAAATCTTACCCTTAAGCGCATCGGGCAGGTAATCTTGAGCGACCCAATGGTTTTGATAGGCATGGGGGTATAAATAATCTTTGCCGTGCCCAAAAGCATCTCCATCTCGGTTTGGGTCTTTAAGGTGATTAGGCACTTCGGCATGCTTTTCAGCTTTGACCGTATTCAGTGCATCAAAAAAGCCCAAGCTAGAATTTGATTTTGGAGCAGTAGCCATTGCAAGTGTAGCATGAGCTAAATGAAAGCGTCCCTCTGGCATACCTACTCGGTCAAAGGCTGCTGCACATGATTCAACAACACCGATCCCTTGTGACCAAGCTAAACCTATGTCTTCGCTAGCAAAAATTAATAAGCGCCTAAAAATATTTCGTGCCGGTTCTCCCGCATAAACCATTTTGGCCAGCCAATACAGTGAAGCATCAGGGTCTGAACCACGCATACTTTTAATATAAGCGCTCATGGTATCAAAATGGGCGTCACCTTCTCGGTCATATAAAACCGCTCTTTCTTGAATTGAAGCTTCGGCAAGCTCTAGATCAATGACTAAGCGATTTTCTTGGGGTGAACTACTCTCCACTGCAAGTTCCAAGGCATTTAAAAGCGAACGAGCATCACCATTGACCACTTCAAGCCAATGATTTAAGGCATCGGGTCTAATCGTGATATCTAGATGTGCATAGGCCGCTGGATGATTTAAGGCTCTTTGTATCACTTCGGTTAGATCTTGCTGATCAAGGGCCTTTAACTGAAAAATATGAGAGCGACTATTGAGTGCATTGTTCACTTCAAAATAAGGATTTTCAGTTGTGGCACCAATTAAAGTCACGATACCGCGTTCTACCCAAGGTAATAAGGCATCTTGCTGAGCTTGGTTGAAGCGATGAATCTCATCAATGAAAAGCAAGGTCGGCTGTGAAAAACGTTGTAAGCGTTTTTCGGCTGCTTGGACTTCTTCCCGAATTGTTTTTACACCACTTAAAACAGCATTTAGGGCCACAAAAGTAGAGTTGGAGTATTCGGCAATGACCTGAGCTAAAGTTGTTTTCCCCGTACCAGGAGGGCCATATAAGATGAGCGAACGAACTTGGTCTGCCTCTATGGCTCTTCTTAGTAAACGTCCAGGCGCCAAAATATGTTTTTGCCCAACATAGTCATTCAGCGTTCTTGGTCTTAAACGTTCGGCAAGTGGTTGGCTTTTATGGTGAGTGGACATAGGGGATTGAGGTTGAGTGACCGACCTTTGATCAAAGAGCGAAGTGATTTCGGGGGTGTGTTTTTTCATGATACTCAAGACAAATGCATATAAGCGATAACCAGATACTTATTTGCTTCACTTAGGTAAGTGACTTAAAGCTATATTAAGCAAGTCCCCAATCATCTGCGATAGATTTTGGGCATAGGGCGCTGACCATTGTGGATGTTGCTCATCTTGTAAATAGGTACATTGGGCGAGCTCAAGTTGCACCGCATGGATGTTCTGCTTGGGCTTTCCATAATAACGGGTTATATAGCCTCCTTTAAAACGCCCGTTCACTACTGAACTGTACTTAGTATTTTGCGATAAATACTGAGTGATTTGTGCTTCGATATTAGGATGGCAACTTTGACCTTGATGAGTACCAATATTTAAGTGAGGTAACTGTCCATCAAATAATCGTGGAACAACACTTTTGATTGAATGTCCTTCCCAAAGTAGTACTGAACCATTCATTGTTTTAAGACGTAGAAGTTCAGCAGATAAAGCTTGATGATAGGGTCGCCAATAGGTCTCAATTCTTTTATGCTTTTCTGCAAGTGTTGGCTCATTGCCTTGACTATACAAAGGCTGCCCATCAAAGCGATGTAAGGGACATAAGCCGGTCGTGGTTTGACCGGGATATAAGCTTTCATCCGATTCCGGACGGTTTAGATCGATCACATAGCGAGAATGCCTAGGTGAAATAAGGCTTGCTCCCAAGTCTTTAGCAATCGGCAGATAAAGGTCCTCCATAAACCAATCTGTATCGATACTCCCTTCAGCAGCAACAGTCATCTGTGCTGAGATATGAGAAGGGATTTCTGAGCCACTATGAGGCACGCTAATAAGTAAGGGGATTTGGCCTTGCCAAAGCGTAAAAGTAGGCTCAGACTTCTGATTGAGCAGAGTTTCAGATTGAGGGTCACTAGTCATCGAAATACCTTAAGGAAAAGTTTTAACACATTAAGCTATGAAAACTTCTGACCAAGAAGCAAGGTTTTCTTCGATGCATAGAGTGAACTTTGAGCTCAACTTAGTTGTCAGAATCTGCTGTGATTCTATTTGCTGTGAGACAGCTCTGACTAGTGATCAGTTGAAAGCTTAAAGCCTTATCAGTTCTGTTTGTTTTAGATTCAGAATATCTTAAATCTGATCTAAAATTGTATTTGCGGTGCTGCAGGTAATCCCAAAACCATCCGGTTCTAGATTTAGAGTTTTAACCACTCCATCTTCAATCAGCATTGAATAACGCTTCGATCGAGTACCGCCCAAAGCACCGGCCTCAACCTCAAGACCAATCGCTTTGGTATATTCGGCTGCAGGGTCAGCAAGCATAAGAATCTTATCGCCAACATTTTGGTTTTCACCCCAAGCAGACATCACAAAAGCATCATTTACTGAAATGCACACAATTAAGTCGATTCCTTTGGCTTTGATTGCGTCTGCATCAGCAACAAAACCGGGTAGATGAGTATTGCTGCATCCGGGAGTAAAAGCACCAGGTACGGCAAAAATAATGCCTTTTTTGCCTGCAAACAACTCAGCCATATCATGAGTTGTGCCGGGTGTACCCTCTTGTAGTTGAATACTTGGTAAACGATCGCCAATTTGAATGCTCATATAAATCTCCTTGTGAGAAAAAAACAGTAAAGTCAAAACCGACTTCATATTCGAGACGATTGAGAATCTACCTCAAAGGTTGCACTTTCAACAAGCAGGAGCTTTAAAAAGCATTAAAATAATCATCATTCGGGGGGATTATACTTGGTTTAAGGTCTACTGACTAAAACATATTGATTAAGTAAATCAAGCTGTTGAAAGCCTTTCATACCACCCTTTTTAAGCTCTGCCTTGAGGGTTTCGGGAGATAGGCGATGTTTTTTAGGAGGTCCCCATGGTGAGTCGAGTTTAAACTCAACAATACATAGTTTCCCAGAAGCTTTAAGAGCGGTTGTAAGCTTACTTAGATATGCTTGGCGCTGGTCTATATGATGCCAAACATTTACGATTAAAATTCGATCAATCGTTTGAGGAGCGAGCATTGGGTCATTGGGCTTAACCAGCTTTGGCTCTACTTGTGTCCATTGGTGTTTAATGACTTTGGCTTTGATCCAATCAATCATTTGCGCTTCGATATCTAAAGCTAAAACTTTCCCTTTTTGGCCAACTTGTCGAGCAAGATAAGGGGTAAAGTAGCCAGTACCTACACCTAGATCAACGACGGTCATACCTGCCTCAATACCACAATGCTTCATCACAGCATGAGGCTGTTGTTCTTGATCTCGTTTTTTACCTTCCCATTTTTTAGCCCACTTTTCCGGGTGATCAAAGCTATGATGATGTGCCGGCTTGTGGTCTTCATGATGCTTGTGGCCCTCATGATGCTTGTGGTCTTCATGATGCTTGTGGTCTTCATGATGCTTGTGAGCCACATGGGCAGGATCAGCCCATGCAGTAAAGCTAAGAAGTGAATAGAGACCAAGCATTGTAAATAAATTAAAATAAGAAAACTTGATCATGGTTAGTGCTCTTTTGGTTGATAGTCGCGAAGCATCTTTTGTAATTCAAGGGTATGGAGTTCTTCTTGACCAATCATTTGTCGTGCATATTCCTCTAAATAAATACTTTTATCAGAGACCTCTGAAAGTAGCTCTCGATACACTGCAATCGCGCTTTTCTCATGTGCAAGAGACTCCTCCAAAATAGTGAAGATATCATGGAGATGGCTTTCTTCAATAGAAGCAATTTTTTGACTGGGATGGCCACCTAAGCCTGTGAGTAATTCTCCGGCCTGCTGAGCATGAGTTAAAGATTCAGCAGCTTGGCTTTTCATAAAGTCAACCAGAGGCTGTCGATATGGGCCGGTCACCATTAAAGCATAGTGTGTATATCGAACAACACCGGCCAATTCTAATTCCATGATTCTATTTAGGATATTACAACTTTTTTCCAAGTTTAGATCTTGCATAGCTCATCTTCTTTCTTGTTTATACCTTTGTGTTTTTTAGAGGGGTCACTGTATAAAGCGGTAGGTTATAGTAGGAAGTATAGATTACCTACCTAGCTATGATAAGCACGCCTCCATAAAATATGTGATTATTTTGTGTTAAATAATCTAATTCGTATGCTTATTCTTGCTTCATAAAAAAATTAAGGTCATTCTTAGAGCTCTTAGGCTCACTGATGGGAAATAAATATGGAAGTGCCAAAAAGCTTTGAGGATAGCTTTAAGTTTTGGATCGACTGGAAAGAACAGGCAACCAAGAGCCTAAAGTCTCGATGGGCCATCGAAGATACCGGGAGCTTGATCGCCTTCTTTGAACAAGCTGTTAAGTTTGGGCTTTGCACGCCAAGAGAGGCGGACCGTCAGGTCACTAAGGTCATTAGGCCTACCCGCTTGTCTTTGGTCAGTATGTGCAAGTATTTCCATGCTCAAGTTTTAATCGCTGAATCACGCGATCAAATACTAAGAGCTTTTCTTCTTTTTGACGGATTAGTTTCTTATTTGGAACGCCACTATCATCCGCAAAGTGCTGCTTTGGTCGAAAGCGCTGAAAAACTTTTTCCTTATCTTGAAGACTACAAAGCAGAAGTTACCTCTATATGTGATATTTATGGTCGTCCGTATCGTTTGCCCGAACGTTTTTGGGTCGGTTATCAGCCACGCTTAACCGGCTTTACGCCTTCGCGCCCACTGCTACGACACTTTATGAATAAAGCGCCTAATCTTCACCCGGAAACAATAGAAGATATAGATTTTTTTCGTAAGCATGCCCAAGCTTGTTTGCGCACTTACTATCTAAGGTTAAAAAGTAAGAGTTTGAAGCGAAAAAAGCTTTTAGATGCTGTGCCGCTACCAGCTGATGAGATTCCTTCACTGCTTGAACTCATTGAAGAACAACTTTTAGCCACATGCTCACGAGCTGAAATCTTGGATCATTTTTTTGTTTTAGAAGGTTTATTAGTATCAGCCGAGGAACACTGGTTACGATCTCCTCAAGAATCACAGCTTCGTTTTGCTGACATAAGAGATCATCTTTTGGAAGGCTTTCGTTTCACTGAGCTTGAGGACTATATTCGGATTTATCAGAGACCGTACTTACTGCTTGATGCCTAGATCGATTTTCATCTAAATATAACCTTTATACAAGTGAGTGTCACCGATGGAGCCTATAACAAAACGCTCTTTTATCGTTGCCTTTGTTTTATCTCTTTTATGTGCATCTCTATCATGGTGTGTTCATGTACTGCCCTTTGCGCCTTTTACTGTAAAGGATGAGCATCCGGTTGATATTTTGGCGCTTGCTTTGATCTTAGGTATCGCGCTGAAAGCAGTTTTAAACTTATCCTTAGAAACTTCATCTTGGCTAAAATCAATCAGTAAGTTAATGCTTTCCATCGGTATTGCTTTATTGGGGGCTAAACTCGATTTACCGATGATTCTTGAACGTTCTAGCCAGAGTTTGTTACTGAGTTTGGTGTGTGTAGTCATCGCATTACTGTTGACTGAGTTTTTAGGAATCAAGCTGGGGGTATCTCGTCGCTTAGCTCGCTTGATTGCGATTGGAACCTCAATTTGCGGTGGAACTGCAATTGCCGTAACAAGTCCGTTAATCAAAGCGAGTGATGAAGAAGTTGCTTTATCCATTGCAAGTGTGACTCTTTTTGGGGTGCTTTGTATGCTTGTGATGCCAACACTAGGCACTTTCCTCTCTCTTTCAGAGGAGCAATTTGGCTTATGGTCTGGCTTGTTAGTTCATGCTACGCCACAGGTGATTGCCACTGCATATAGCTATGGGCCAACTGCGGGAGAAATTGCGATTGTGGTTAAGTTAACTCGAGTCATGATGCTTGTTCCGCTGTTAATTGTTTTACAATTTACTCATCAAACTCAGCCAGACGCGAAAAGTTCACCAAGCAAAACCAAACTCCAATTAAATCAAGTTTTTCCGCCTTTTCTGTTTGTCTTTTTGCTGCTCGCAAGTCTAAATAGCTTAGGATATATTCCAAAAAATATAACATTTTTGGAGTCGCTTGGCTTCATTGAACACTCAAGTCAGCAAGTTCTTAGTCTTTTATCCAAGGGATCAATGTTGGTCGCAATGTCAGCCATTGGCTTGTTGGTAGATATTCAGAAGTTACTTGCTCTTGGCTACAAACCATTCATTGGTGGCTTACTAGCAACAATCATTATGGGAACGATCAGTTTGGCTTTGTTATATTAAGCAAGCCTATCATTGGTCTATGATTTGTATTTCTTTGAAGAAATGACTAAGTTGTGCTTTATTAATTTACCTCTTTTTGTCATAGCTTACTCTGCAATTATTCTTGTAAGCTCTGCTTTTATTAATCAAATTTGGACTTAGCCTTTTTCAGTTATTTTATGCCTTTAAGATTAAACTCTACATGCTATTTGAATGCTATGGACCGTGAGTTATCAATGCGCTTTTGGATCGCAAAGGGCATAAGGTGCATGTTGTTTGTGGTCTGCTTTGCTTTAGTAGCATGTGAGCAAGATCATAAGGTTCTTCATAACCCTAATATAAGTAATAATCCCTATTCTATTGATAGACATAACGGGTTGGATAAAAGCTCAGAAAAAAGTGGCTTAAGTGTACTAGATCAGCATCAATCTCTGCATGCAAACACTAGGCTTAACTCTGCAAGTAAAAAGCTTAACACAAGGTCAAATATGACGTCAGAAATGGCATCAAAAGTGGTCAAGGTGGACATTGTTCGTCTATTAGTTGCTGAAGCGGTTAAAAAACGCCGAGCAATTGGTATTTCGCAAAGCTTTCCAACCAATATAGGTGCAGTTTGGAGCTTAGCTGAAGTTTATGCTCAGGGCGGAACAGCAGAGCTAGAAATGCGCTGGTGGAGAGGCGAAGAACAAGTGAGCGTAAGTTCATTTGTGGTTGCAGAAGGTTTAAAATGGCGTGAGTGGAGTAAGGTGACCATTCAACCTCATCAAACAGGTCAGTGGCGGGTTGAAGTATACCAACCTCAAAGTCAGACTATTTTGGCCACTTATTATTTTAACGTAAATGCTAAGCCAGATAAAAAGACCCAGCAATTAGCTCATTCAGAGCAGAACAAGCCAGCCAAGTCTTCAACCAAGTCTTTAGTTCAAGAGCATATTGAGAAAAACAAGGCAACACCGCTTTCTAAAAAAGATCACCAAGCTCATGAAAGCAATTTACAGATTAAGAACCTTTTGATTGCCACCAAAATTAAGCGCCGTAAACCTATTGGAGTCTCTTCTAAGTTTTCTCTTAATAATGAGCGTTTGTGGGGTTATGTTGAGGCGACCAATATTGATCATCCACAATTTATTTGGATGGAGTGGTACCGTGGCGATGTACTTAGAAGCAAATTAAAGGTGAGAGTTGGAGTAAGCAAGCGCTGGCGTACATGGAGCTGGCAAAGATTAGGTAAGCTTGATGAGGGTACATGGAGTGTCAAAGTTCTAGACTTAAGTGGTGGATTGTTAGCGCAAACCCAATTTGTGGTTATGCCCTAAGTTCTTACTCTTTCTAGTCTCTTCCCTAATTGCTTATTCCTAGCTGCTGCCTTTACTTGTTCGTTTCTAGAAAGTCAGCAGAAGGCGAGTAAGACTTATTCTACACCTTGCTCTACCGACTTCCATTCTGCGCTTGGTCGGGTGTAAAATTGAACTTCTATACGGCGGTTTCTTTTACGTGAACGTTCGCTCATATTGGAAGTAATTGGACGATTAGGACCAAACGGTACGGACTCGAATCTCTCAGCCGGTAAGCGTTCTGATGTACTCATTAAATATTTAATGAGAGCCACTGAGCGAGAAGCCGATAAATGATCATTTGAGGGGAATTCTCTTGTTTTAATCGGAATATTATCCGTAAAAGCCATGACCTTTACTTGCGCATTATTATCCCTCAATTTTTTGGCTACATCATCAAGCATAGGCCAAACTTCAGGTTTAATATCAGCACTACCGCTTTCAAACATTGATTCATATGGAATAGTCATGAGTACACCTTGCATATTTTGGTCTACTTCAATGTCGACTTTTCCAGAGGGAGAACGTGTTTCTTGGCGAGCAACAATATTCTTCATATCATTTAATACTTCAGAAGCATTAAAAGGCAAAGAATGATGCATCATCGTTGGGCTACGACCATCTTCAAAGGTTTGTCTTGGCGTGACGTTATCTACACCAAAGGCTTTTTGCATAGAGAGGGCAAAGACTTTGAACTTACTTTTTTCAAGCTTAGCGAAAGAGAGCAAAAGAATGAAAAAAGTCAACAAAAGCGACATCATGTCACCAAAGGTAACAACCCATCCGGGGGCTCCGGGTTCGCATTTTACTTCATCATCATCCATCTTATTTCCTCATCCAATGTTTTAATTGTCTACGGTTCATAATTATTTTTCAGCAGTGAGCTTATGACTGCCTCATATTTTAACGAGGTAGGTTAAGATCTTGTGGAGGTGACATATAAACAAACTCAACAGTTGAATTTGAAAGTTTGGATCTTTCTCTTTCACTGATAAAGGCAGCCGGTGCAGTACCACGTCCGACAGGTGCTAAACTTGCCGAACTGACTTTGCCCTCATTTTGCATATATGCTGAGAGAGAGATCGCTTGATAAGAGGTCATGAGCCAATAGTCACAGCCACCATTTTTTAGGAAGCTATTGTCACACTTACTGCCATCCTTAGCACGAACTTCGATTGAAAGCTCCTTGTCAGACATGATTTCACGAGCTTGTACAGCAAGCAAATCTAACATAGGATAAATTCGTGGGCGGATTTGGTCAGTACCGGGTAAAAATACATCATCTGCCGGTAGTGAGACTTTCACATCATTGGCCTGAACTAACATTTCAAGCGCTCTTTTAGTTTGATCATTCACTGAAGTCGCATTGATTTGATCCATTAATCGACGAACTTCATCTCCGGCCGAATTAGGCTGGCGAGAGTTTTTGTTCATACGCTGATTAATCTTAATCATTGTATCCCGCTTTGGAATACGTTGCGTATCAGTCTTAGAGATCACGCCAAATCCTTCTTTAAGTACACCCGAAAGCTTGTCAAACTGAACACGATCAAGCGTTGCAAAGGACAGTAAAAGAATAAAGAAGGTTAATAAAAGCGACATCATATCACCAAAAGTTACAACCCAGCCAGGTGCACCTTCTTCGCAGACGACTTCTTCTTTTAACTCATCTTCTTCTTCGATGATTTCTTCTTCTGGTGCTTTTGTCTCTTCTTGAGCCACGGATTTAGCCTCACGAGTTCATCTGAAGCGATTCACGCTCAGAAGGAGATACAAAGCTGTATAATGCTTCTTCAAGCATACGTGGATTTTCACCTCGGTTGATACCCACGATACCCTCAATCATAAGAAGCTTGAGGTCAAATTCTGAACCACTATGATCCTCAAGTTTATCTTTTAGAGGAATCGCAAAGAGATTCGCAATGACCGCACCATAGAGGGTAGTTAGAATCGCAACCGCCATCGCCGGACCGATACTTTTTGGATCACTCATGTTTGCTAACATATTTACAAGACCGACCAAAGTACCGATCATACCAAAGGCTGGCGCTGAAACTTCAATCGCCTTCAATACATTCATACCCGCTTCGTGACGAGCCTTCATATATTGAATCTCCTTCATAAGGATACCTTTAATTTGGTCGGTTTCTGCACCGTCCACACAATAATTGATTCCCTTGCTCATAAAAGGGTCTTCAATCGTGACACGCTCTAGAGCGAGAAGACCATCTTTACGTGCAATTTGAGCAAGCTGAACAAACTCTTTAATGACTTCCGGAGCGTTGGGAATATTAAAGAAGAAAGTATGCTTTACAATCCCGAAAACGCCAAAGGTATCTTTGATCGTATATCGAATAAATAAAGTCGAGATCGTACCACCAAAAACGATTAAGACAGATGGTGCGTTCCAAAATAGCAATAGGTTCTCGGGTTGAATTCCAGATTCTCCAAGCATGATTGCTAGAATAATAAAGAAGGTACCGAGCAAAAGCCCAACAAGTGTATTAATATCCATCTCTTAAATCTTCCTTGTGGCCGAGACGATCTTAGGTAAGTTTTTTCCAATTCAAACATGAAAAGTTCACAGTGTAAACAATCCCTTTACACTGATATGCATGATTTACAATTTAACGAGCCCACAAATCAAGAGGAAAGTCTTTTTAAGTAGGCACTTAGTTTTGATTATTTTATGCCAAAGCGAATCATTTTTTGTATTCACTAATGAGAACAGGCTTGTTGTTGCCATAAGATTTTAGGATACAGACAGTGCATGCAATCCTCTATTATGATAGATAGTGGACAACTTTTACTCTGACTAGGAGCAGACTATGAAACTTGCAACTCTTCAAAATGGAACTCGTGATGGCCAACTTATGTTGGTCTCAACTGATATGACTTTATCTTGTATTCCGTCAGAAATTGACCCATCACTCCCTACAACGGCTCAGTCATTAATGGATGATTGGTCAAGCTTTGCCCCCAAGTTGGAAGCGATGAGTCAAAAGCTTAATCAGGGACAATTGCAAGAAGCTCAAGCATTTGACCCAAAGCAAGCTCATAGCTTTTTGCCTCGTGCTTATGGCTGGATTGATGGCAGTGCCTACATTAATCACATTGTTCTTGTTCGCAAAGCAAGAGGAGCACAACCACCGGCAACTCTTGAAACTGATCCTTTAGTGTATCAAGGAGGCTCAGATACTTTCTTAGCACCAAGAGCTGATATTCCATTGGCAAGCTTAGAATGGGGCTGTGACTTTGAATCAGAAATCGCCGTGGTCTTAGATGATACCCCTCAAGGTGTGAGCGCTGAAGATGTTGGGCAATATGTACGCTTGGTTATGCTCTGTAATGATGTCTCATTGCGTAATCTTATTCCACCTGAGTTGGCTAAAGGCTTTGGTTTTTTGACCTCCAAGCCTTCTTCAGCTTTTAGCCCCTGCGCCGTAACTCCGGATGAGTTAGGTGAGCATTGGCGTGAAGGACGCTTGCACCTTCCATTGATTACCCATTTAAATGGGGAACAGTTTGGTGACCCTGATGCTGGGCCAGAAATGCACTTTAGTTTTTTTGATATTATCGCCCACATCTGTAAAACACGTAGCCTAGCTGCTGGTACCATTGTGGGAAGTGGTACGATCAGTAATAAAGATCGTAGTCGAGGGTCATCTTGCTTGGCCGAAAAACGCATGATTGAAAAAATTGATACAGGTGAGTTCTCTACACCATTCTTACAATATGGAGATCAGGTAAAGATCGAAATGTTCAACGATAAAGGCAAAAGTATCTTTGGGTATATTGAACAAAAAGTTGTTCCCAAAGGCTAAGCTTTTACGTTTCATACTTGATCTTAAGCTCTGACTTAGCCATGTTCAAAGTCCGTTATTGGAGTTCATAGCACTCCTGTAAGTTCAATCATCATGGACAGAGTGAGATCATACAAATGGTTCAATATAATATCGCCATGGCATCGAATAGACCTTGGCTGAAATTCCGTTCTTTTGAATTCTGCTTAAATTTATGCTTATCGACAGTATTTACTTGCTCACTCATTGGCTTACTCATTGGATGTGATGATGAGCCGGTTAAGACCAATCGTGAAGTCGATGCTTTTATGGCAGGGGAAATGAATGGTGGAGAAAATCCCGCGGGTGAATCAACCGCCGGCGAGTCACCGGCTGGAGAATCAGACGCGGGTGAAAGCAATCAAGCCCGCAATCAATTTGAGGCGATTGAAGCGAGTCGGACGATTAATCTGCCTAATTTAAGTGCACCTGTTGAGGTTATCTTTACTGAAGGGATGGTCCCAAATATTTATGCAGAAAATGAGTCTGATCTAGGACGAACTCTCGGATATATCCTTGCGAGAGATCGTTATTTCAATATGGATCTTGTGAGACGCTTGGCACAAGGTCGAGTGAGTGAACTTTTTGGAGATATCGGTCTGAGTACCGATATAGAGAGTTTAGGTTTGGGGATGGGTCTAGTGACCGAGCGTCTTGAGGCACATACATCCGAGCGGAGTAAGGCTTATTTGACAGCGGTTGCAGAAGGGATTAACGCTTATATTGAAGCGGTTCGCCAAGGTGAAGAAGAAGCGCCCAGTGAGTTTAAGTTAGCGGCCCCTTTATTTGGCGCACAACCCATCGATTTAATGCAAGAATGGACAGCTACCGATATTATCAGCATGGCGACTTCAATTCTTTATCAGACCAATTTTGAAGATAAAGATATTGCGGCAACAGAGCGTTTTTTACAACTTGAAAGCATTTATGGAGATGACCAAGCGCGCCGTAATGCTTTTATCAAGGATGTAGCATTAAATATGGCCCCGCCGGTTGATGGCAATAGTGCAGTGGCCAGCCCTACATGGGGTGAGAATAATCCTTGGCAAATGAATGAGTCAGAGTCCCAAGCCGGTGAGCAAGCCGGTGAGCAAGCCGGTGAGCAAGCAGGTGAGCAAGCAGAAATGGCTGGCGCACTAACCGGTGGAATGCCAGAGATGATGCAAGCAGGTAATGAGCCTTTACCCGAAAATAAAGAAGCGATTTTATTTGCTCAGCCAAACTCGCTTAATCTACCCACACAAACCATGATTACCAAGCAAATTGGCTTAGAACGTTTGAGAAAACTTAAAGTTAAATTAGCTCAACGACATGGCTGGTTTGGTAAGGATTACGAGGCAGGATTTGGCTCCAATGCTTGGGCTGCTGGACAAAGTGCAACCAGCGCCGGCTCCATTGTGTCCGGTGATGGCCACTTGCAGCTTTCTGTGCCGTCAATCATGTATCAAGTAGGCTTAAATACAGATGTTTTAGGTGGTGGAGATATTAAACAAAAAGGTCTTTTGATCGCTTCAATTCCGGTCATGGCCGTTGGAACAAATGGTAAAATCGCTTGGTCCCAAGTGAATCCGGTTGTAGATATTACCGATTGGTATGTTGAAAAGATTCAGCTAGATGAAGCAGGTCTTCCGGTTTCAAGCTTTTTTCAGGATGAATGGCGTGCACTAAACACTCGAGAAGAAAGTGTAAATGTTGCCGAACGCGTTTTGCTCGGTAGCGAAGCACAAACAGTCACTTGGCAGACCTATCTAACCTTTGATGGCCGAAGAATTATTGAAATTGAAGGTCGTGAGCTTGGTGAAGATGAAGAACTTGCTGAGGGTGAAAGTGTGATCACCATGTTAGGTAGCAAAATCATTCCAAGCGATATTGATGGAGATGGAGACATTACGGCGATTAGCTTTGATTATACAGCCTTTGATGCAAGTGGTTTTGTGGATGCCTTATTTAACTTAGGCCTTGCACAAAATATGGATGAGTTTGAAGAGCAAACTAAGCGCTTGATTGGAGGCGGTCTGTTCAGTGCTGCAGGAGATGCACAGGGCAGTATCTTATACAGTAGCTACCAATCTATTCCTTGTCGCTCATATCTAGAGCGAGACCAATCAGGATTCTTTTTACCTGGACAATCGCCTATGGCCTTACTTGATGGCACCCAAGTTGCTGGGTTTACCATTTTAAGTGATGATCAAGGCTATGTGGATGAAAGTCAAAACAGTGATCCATATAAGTGTACGATTCCTTATGACCAAATGCCACTGAGCAGAGACCCTTTGCAGGGTTTTGTAGCGACTGCAAACAATGACCCACAGGGCTTTGCTGATGACGGCCGAGTTGATAATGACGCTTGGTATTTAGGAGGGCCTTGGGCCCCTTTCCGTCAAAGTACCATCAAGCGCGCTTTGGGCAATGAATTAGATCGTGGAGCCATTACAGTAGACAGTATGCAAAGAATCCATGCCAACCATGATTCTCGCTTAGGTGAATTATTCACCCCCTCCTTAATCGAGTTGGTCGAACAGCTAGATGCTTGGTCAAATGATGGTCTAAATGATGAGCATCCTTCTAAGCAAATCGCACTTGATACATACAATGATCATAAGATTCGGATCCAAGAGGCTGTAGAGCGCTTAAAAGTATGGCGTGATGGTGCATATCAAGCGGAATCTGGTGTAGAAACTTTCTATAATACTGTCGATGAAACAGAAATTAAAAATGCGGTCGCAACCTCCATTTTTAACGCCTATTTTAGAGTTTTATTAAAAAGGGTTTGGGATGATGAAGCAGAGAGTTCAATTCCATATGATGGCACACGGCTTAAAATCTATGCCTTGGATCGGATGCTTCGTGGTCGGGGGGCTGATAATCCACTTCGTTTGGCTTCTTGGTCAGAAAGTGAACAAGAATCAATGTTCTTTGATCGTTTGGATACTACTGAGCATGTAGAAAGAAGTGAAGAAATCATGGTCACAGCCTTGGTTGAAGGACTTGATAAGCTCAGCGCTGAAACAAGCGAGTATGGACAAGGTGGTTTTGGAAGCGAGAATATGGATGATTGGCTGTGGGGCTTACATCATATGGCTCGTTTTGAATCGCTTTTAGGTCCTTTCTTAGGTGGTGGAGGGCCCTTTGGCGCGATCTTAGAACGCTTCTCGATTACAACAGCCAAGCTGCCCTTAGCTGATAATATCCCTGACGGTGATCCAAGAGCTGAGTTGAAATGGTTCCCAAGAGCCGGTGATCAGTGGAATATTGATGCCGCTAACCCCGGTTTTGGTGGTGGATATACCTTTAGTAATGGACCCGTCATGCGTATGACAATTCAACTCAATGGAGAGCAAGTTCAAGGGTATAATATTGTTCCAGGAGGGCAATCCGGATTAGAAAATGATCCTCATTCGGCCGATCAACTCAGGTTATGGCTTGCAAATGAAGCTTATCCACTTCGGTATCACTTACCGGAGGTTTTGGAAGGGGCAACTGGCCGTTGGCAGTTTAGTTCGGTGAGTGATGATTAATATCTCAATGAGATCAACATAATCATGAGATATCAAGCTTGCTCATCCACATTTTAATGAGAAAGACTCCAGTGCCTCAGCCAAGAGTGATTCAAAAACAATATTGTGATCCAATCGAAGTCATTTGGGTACATTGCCTAGAGCGCTTAGGGTGGCAACTCGAGCGCTCAAGTGAGGTATTTGCAAGTTGGGATGGAGATCGAGTTTTGACCATTGGGCAAAAAGCCGATTTAGATCCCGATGATTCGCTTGCTCAACTTCTTTTACATGAATTATGTCATGCTTTTATTGAGGGAAAAGAAGCTTGGCAGAAAACAGACTGGGGACTTGATAACATCGATGATCGTCATTTGCTTAATGAGTTGGCTTGTCATCGTCTACAAGCTGCGCTTGCCGATCAAGTAGGACTTAGAAGCTTTTTTGCGGTCACAACAGATTGGCGGCCATATTATGATTCTATTCCCAATCAATGGAATGCTTTACAAACTCAAAAAGCTATTTTGCCATGGTCGGAAGCTTTTGGGTGTTCCTTGATCGATGCAAAAATGCTTGATCAGCAAGCGATTGCTATGGCTCAACGTGGGTTGGAGTTATTGCAGAATGAAGTTTTATTTCATCAAGCGATTGCAGAAGCTTTAGATAAAACAGCCAAGATTGCTGAACTCCTAAAGCCTTGTGTGATCCAAACTTCTCTTTGGTTTTAGGTGGGGGTAGAAGTTTATCAATATTGAGCCATTCGAGAGATGCATTGATCATCGATCGCTTGGGCTACAAAACGGACTTCTTTCATCGCTTGAGCTAGCAAGGGCGCCCCGCTCATGACCTCATCAAGAAAAAGTTGTGCTCGCTCTACCTCTTGGCCCATTTGAGTTAAATATTCGCTTAAATTGATATTGGTTTGAAGGTCCTTTTGAATGACATCTTCCCAAGCGTTTAACTCACTTTTGACAAGCACTGCTCGTTCAACCATATATCTATGGCTCTGAATCGCAAGGCAAGTAGCTTTGGCACCTTGTTGGAGATCAAGAGTCACACTGTCATCACCCTCTAGATCAGTGAAAAACTCTTGCACTTGATTTACATCTTGCTTGAGTAATTGATCACCGTATTTTTTGGTGGCCTTGTGTTTAAATATTTGAGTGGCATTTTGTGCAAAACGAAACTGGCCATACAAGGCAAAAGCTTTCTGGCTCAAATCGTCAAAGCTTGGTGCTGAAAAACTTAAATAATTAATGGTAATGGGTTCGCTTTGTGTTAAGGCGATCACCTCACGAAGATGAGAAAAGGGGTCATATTCCGTGCGAGCTAATGACTCATATTCATATAGTTTTTGTTGCTTGAAGGTGTCTAAAGTGATGTGTTGTTTTTGAACGCTGACCAAGTGAGCTTGTTGAGTATTTGATGAAAGGCTTTGACAAGCGCTAAGATGTACAGCCGCTAAACTCAAGACCACTAGCATGAGTACACCACTGAGTGTCACTTGACTTAAGTACTTTGAGGCTAATTCAACATAATGACGCCATGAATATGCTTTTTCTTGCTGACGTATTTTTGAGATTTCTTTGATGGTAAGATTCCCAGGACGCCCCATAACAAAGGAGTTGGGTGGGATTTTTTTACCACCGGTAATCATTGTACCAGCAGCGACATAGCTTCCCGCACCAATTTCACAGTTATCAAGGAGGATTGTACCCATGCCTATTAAGCAGTCATCACCAACCTTACAACCGTGTAATAAGCACATATGTCCCACAGTGACTCTAGAACCAATCATTGTTTCTGAGTATCCACCGGTCATGTGAATGGTTGTGCCATCTTGGATATTTGAGTCCTCACCAATCCTAATCGCTCCTTCGTCTGCTCTCAAGGTGACTTGTGGCCAAATATTGACTCGGTTACCAAGCTCAACATGACCAATCACTGCCGCTGTTCTATGAATAAATACCTGCTCTCCAATCTGTGGATGCTTTCCATCAAAACTTTCTAGCGCTGATTGATTTTTTTGATCCAAGTTAAGCAAGTGATCTGCTTTTGGCCCATCTGAATTGTGACTCATACAACTATCCGATTAAAACGTTAATTTACAGGGTAAGTGACTCAGCCATACTTAAATTGTAAGACTATTTTTATGCCATATATTTACAGATTTAAACTTCATTGCATAGGAAATCAACGTTTGCCCCCTTGCCAACTTAGAAATGGGGTCTATGGTATGCACAGCATATCTTTAATGCGTCTTTAAATACCTATCTTTTTTATGTTCACTATTCAGCTCAAGCAGGAGATCAGCACTATGAGCACCGAGACATTCTCATTTAAATCCGAGGCCAAACAACTCCTCAATTTGATGATTCACTCTCTTTACTCGACTAAGGATATTTTCCTTCGCGAACTTATCTCTAATGCCTCAGATGCACTTGATAAGCTTCGTTTTGAGTCACTAACCGACAAAAGTATTTTGCCCGAGGGTGATCTTAAGGTTCAAGTATATACACTTGGCGGAGAGGGCTCTCAAGATAGTAATGGTTCACGACGTTTGGTCATTTCTGATAATGGTATCGGAATGAGCCGTGAAGAAATGATCAACAATCTTGGTACCATTGCTCAATCGGGTACACGAGAGTTCATTTCTAAGCTCAGTGAATCTAAGGAAAACCAAAGTGGTGAAGCGGTTGAAAGTCTGATTGGTCAATTTGGTGTTGGTTTTTACTCCAGTTTCATCGTTGCTGAAAAGGTTGTTGTTCACAGTCGTAAAGCAGGCAGTGATGAAGCATGGTGCTGGACTTCAGAGGGAGATGGTGAGTTTACCCTTGAAGCATCAGATAAGGAAACAGCAGGTACGGAAATCACTTTATTCTTGAGAGACAGTGATGAAGATGATGCACTTGATGATTTCACTGATGAGTGGACTCTCCGTAATACAATCAAACGTTATTCAGACTTTGTTCAGTATCCCATCGAGCTCGAGGTTAAAAAGAGCAAGCCGGTGGTTGCTAAAGAAGGTGAAGATGACGAAGAGGTCAAAAATAAAGAGCCAGAGCCTTATTGGGAGTGGGAACAAGCAAACTCAATGAAGGCCATTTGGAAGCGCTCTCCAGATGAGGTCAGTGATGAGGAATATAACGAATTCTACAAGCACATCTCTAAAGCTTGGGATGAGCCCGCTGATCGCTTCCGCTTTAAGGTAGAAGGCGCGATTGAGTTTACCGGCCTATTGTTTGTGCCATCATCAGCACCTCAAAACCTACATTATCGTGATAGCAAGCATGGTTTACAGCTATATGCTAACCGAGTGATGATTAAGGAAAACTGTGAGGAAATCCTACCTACATGGCTTCGTTTTATGAAGGGTGTAGTAGAGTCTCCAGATATTTCACTCAATGTTTCTCGTGAGCTTTTGCAGCAAGATCGCCATATCAAAACCATTAAAAAGAGCGTAACCAATAAAACTCTCAAGCACCTAAAGTCTATTCTGAAAGATAATCGTGAAGATTACACTAAGGTTTGGGAAACTTTTGGTGAGGTTCTCAAGGAGTCTGTTGCTGATTGGGAACAAGGCAAAAAGATACAACCTTTATTCTTATTCAAAAGCAGTAAGGAAGAAGGCTACACCACGCTTGATGAGTACATTGAACGTATGGGTGAAGACCAAGACAAGATCTATTACATCACCGGTGAATCTGTTGAAGCAATCGAGCGCTCTCCACACTTAGAGGCCTTTAAGAGCAAAGACATTGAAGTGATCTACATGGATCAGCCGATCGATGAATGGATGATGGGTTCATTCTTTGAGTATGAGAGCAAGAGCCTACAGTCAATCAGTCAAGGTGATGTTGAACTCGGTTCAGAAGAAGAGCGGCAAGCAGCCGAAGAAGAGCGTAAGGCAGCTCAAGAGGAAGCCGGTGATTTATTAGGTCACATCAAGGGCTCACTCGATGAGTATATCAAAGAAGTTCGCCTTTCAAATCGCTTGACCGATAGTCCGGCTTGCTTGGTGAGCGAAAATGGTGGAATGACGCCTCAAATGGAGCGCATGATGAAGCAAATGGGTCAAGAGATTCCAAGTAGCAAGCGCATTCTAGAGCTCAATCCTAAGCATGAGCTATTTACCAAGCTCAAAGACCTTTTTGAAGCAGATCAAGAGAGTCCAAAGCTTAATCACTTTGCTCATTTGGTTTATGGCCAAGCTCTGATTGCGGAAGGTTCTCCTTTGACCGAGCCAGTCGCCTTTAATCAAGCATTAATCAGCTTAATGGCCCAATAAGCCACACAAAACAAGGCGATAACTATGCGCTCACTCCCTTTTGCCTACAGCACCAATGGCTTTACTCAGCGTCCTCTCAAAGAGGCCTTAGAGATTATTGCTAAGCTTGGCTATGAGGGAGTTGAGCTCTTAGGAGACCGCCCTCATTGGACCCTAAATGAGGGCAGTCAGCTGACCGCAAGTGAATTGAAAAACCTATTGCAAGATCTTAATTTAAAGGTCAGTAATATTAATGGAAATACAGCGATGTATTTTTGGCCGGAATGGATGCCGGAAACTCTTTTTGAGCCTTCCTTAAGCCATGCCGATCCCAAAGTTCGCCAACAAAGGTTTGATGCTGTTGTTGCTCTAATGGATTGGGCAAAAACTCTAGGTGCACCAAGAGTGAGCATTACGAGTGGTCGCTGTCCTGGTCTTTTAGCTCCTGAAATAGAACTTTCCTATTTTGCCGAACAGGTTTATCAGCTGTGCGAAGTCGCTGACCAACTCGATATACAACTGAGTATCGAATATGAACCCGGCTTACTCATTGAACGTTGGACAGAGCTCGTCAGCTTTATTAAGCAAGTGGATCACCCTCGCTTGGGAGCAAATCTTGACTTAGGTCACGCTCGTTGTGCGGGTGAAGATCCTTTAGAGGCAATACAGGCTCTTTCACAACGTATTTGGAATATTCACATCGAGGATATTATTAAAACCAAGCACTATCATCTGATACCGGGTGAAGGTGATATGCCTTTGGCTTCATATCTGAAAAAATTACAGGATATTGAGTATTCAGGCATGGTGACGGTTGAATTGTATACCTATGCTCAAAGAGATCAGGACCGAGATATATACGCGGCCAAACAGGCTTTAGCGCATCTTAAATCACTCTAAATAAGGTTTATGCTTAACAGTGATTTAATAGCTGTTGATCGTATGACTTTGTGCTATTAAAAGCATCTACTTTAATTATTTTTAGTGGAGCAATATCCATGAATACAAGATTTTTAAGATGCTTATTGAGTACCCATTGCCTACTGAGTTGTGTTGTGATCACTTTACTGTTTGCTAGTTTAGCTCAAGCAGAGGTGACGAATACAGCTAAAAATACAGACGAAGCCAAGTCTGAACAAGCGGAGAGTATCAAGCCTTTCAAGGCTTACTTTACCGCAAATGGCTTTGTCAATGGCTCATTTATCAGTGAACCTAAGAGCAAAACCCTCTCTCGTAATGGACAAATACTCATACTCCCCTATCCTGGTTTTGGTGGAGTTGGCGGTGGCGGTGGATTTAACATTGGTATCGCATGGAAAGCACTCAGTCTTGATGTTGGCTTGGATTGGAGTATAGATTCAGCCGAAGGGCGCATTGATGGCCAAACCTTTACACTCAGTCAAACGACACGCCATATTCCGGTTACGTTAAGAGCCGAAATTCCAAACTTAATGGTTCGTCCTTCTTTATTGGTTGGTTTTGATTGGGTATCAAGTTCAGAAGCCAAGTTAGAGCAACCTGTTGGCTTTGCTTTCACTCCACCATTACTTGATCCTGCATCACAAGATTATACGGCATGGATGTTTGGCTTTGGTTTTGATTTTATGCTGAATGAACAGTTGCGAATCCCATTAAGAATATTAGCGGTATATGCACCTTTAGACCGCACTGACTTGAGTGAGCGCGTCGAGTTTGAAGCGGATGGATCTGGCTTTCGCTTTAACAGTCAATGGGAATGGCAACCACGAGTTTCTTTAGGGCTACGTTACGACTTTACAAGTTTTTAGATTACAAGTTTTTAGCGTTTAAGCTCCTAAGGCTGTCTAAGCTAAGTATCAAAGTTTGAGGAAAGTTGAATGCTCTTAATGAGCTTAGGGATAAACCCATGACTTAGCCAAATTAACTCAGTTTTTATAACTTGATTAAATGTATACTTATGTAAAAGTTTCTTTATTTAGTACATTTAGCTTGAGATCAGCCTACTCTGTAGTAGAATTGCTTAGATTATTAATCAAGTAGCAACTTATATTTTGGGTTATGGTATATCAATGGACTACGCAACAATTTGGATCCTGTTTGGAAAGCTTCCGATCATACTATTGTTTGCTTGTACGATGTACTGTTGCTCAAAGCAAATTGGTTTTAGGCTGACAACTTGGAGTTTTTCTGCATTTTTTGTATCCTTATCGATTGGGGTAACGCTTTTCCCAAGTATTCTTGGTGCATATATTATCGGTATTATAAGCCTTTTTGGCGTTTTGAAAGTACTTTCTAAGCAGGCGAAGGCTTGGCAATTTATTGTATGGCCACTAATGAATACTTTCTTATTTACTATAATTATTGGTCGGATCGGCTGTTGGTTGGCCGGATGTTGCTTTGGTGAAGTCAGCGACCTTATGTGGGCAATACAATATACAGATGAAGGCTTTATCAGTGATTATCATTTAGATCGTTATCATCACTTCTCACAAGGTCACTCACTTAAAGTACATCCCGTTCAGCTTTATGAGTCACTTGGATTATTAATTATTTTTGGACTTGGGCTTAAGCTAAAATCACTTTGGGGAGAACTGAGTGCGGCTAGCTTTACTTTTGCTAATTATTTAATCGTTTACAGCCTTATTAATCCTTTAAAAGCCTTCATTACAACGCCGGCTAGCTTAATTCAAATTGGACCGTTTTCACTTTTACAATTGGGGTTCTTAAGTTTTGCTACCATTATGCTTTGCTTAGCATTTCTTCTGAAAAAGCATCACTCAATTCCACAGCCAGTGCGTAGCCATCATTCCGATGAGTTTGTTAAAAAAGTCTCCTTAACAGAAGCAAGTATACTTTGGATTAGTATCAGTACTTGTGCCGGAATGAGCTTGAGCTTTGGTACACCTTTTAGCGCTCAATTAGGTGTTATCGGTGTATGTTTATCAGCAGTTGCCTTTATTCAAACACTGCATGAAGGTATCAATCGTTTTGAAGATGACACTGATTTATTACTTGATATTCCCGATGAAGAACTTTTTAGCCATAATATCCAAATATGGGCTTTTTTCATCGCTATTATCCCTTTGTGCTTACTTCCTTTAGCAACACATACAAATGCTAGTTCTCATCATGAAAGCATAGAGCGATTTCCTAAGACATGGGTTTACAGGCTAGATGAGACCAGTCTAAAATTAGTGAGAGTAGGACGAGTTGCTGATTTATCACCTGATCAGATAAAAGCAATTAATGAGCATCAAGTAAATTATACTAGAGCTAGAAGTTGTGCAGGACCAAACATATACCTACGTTATTGATTAAAGGATATCGCAAGATCATGTGCTAAATCTGATACTTAACTGAGAGTTGATGTGATAAATCAAGTCATTAAACAATATTGAGGAATGACTTCTATATGACTAACTTTTTTGTGATCATTAGTGATTTAGGCCATGGAACACTCTACATACTGATATGTCTGGCTTGCTTATTACTTTCATGGTTTATGCAGGAGAGAGCTGCCAAAGGCTTCAAAACACTAGCTTGGCGAATGAGTGCTTTTTGGGTCTGGGGTGTTCTCATTAATACTGCTCTTAAGTACTTAATCCTGTCTCCAAGACCTTGGTATATTGATGGAGCATTACCACCTTTGCATCCTAGCCCATCAGGAGGCTATGGTATGCCATCTGGTCATACCCAAAGTGCAGTGGGTATCTTCTTTTTTTGTTGGAGTATGATTCAATTAGGCCAAAAAACAGCGAAGTTTGGTGATAAAAAATTATTTGGATTGGGCCTCGGCTTATCTTGGGTCATCTTAATTGCGAGTAGTCGAGTTTATTTAAATGCCCATAGTCTTGCCCAAGTAATCATGGGAGCAAGTGTGGGTTTTGCTTTAATGGCTCTTATTCTATGGATTGAGTCTCGTTCTAATGGGATATTTCTGGGACTTGTAGTGTTAGTTACTAGTCTTGGTGCATGCCTGTGGCGCATCGCTCACCCTAATTTGCTTGCACAAGAGTTATTGAGTCGAGCTTTGGAGTTCGGTGTCAATATCACAGTAGCACCAAGACTAAGTTTGGTGATCATAAGCTTTAGTCTATCCGGGCTATTACTATGGTTAAAACATAGATCTCACCTAAAACACGCTTAGATTTGATGATTAAGTGCCTAGCGGCGAACGATACGAGCACCTATGTTTGGACTCGCTGTACTTGCTGAATCTCGGCTATATGTTGTGATTTTAAAAATTGTACTTTGATAACTACCACCTTTAGTGACCCAAGAGTTTCCGGCATCACAATTGGTGCCCGCACAATATGGTCTACCATCGGAAAGTGCATCATTATGCGAGTTTTGATAAATATCTAAAGTCCATTCAGCGACATTACCAGCTAAAGAGTATATTCCATTAGGTGTGGGGCTTGAAAACAGGTCATAAGCTTGAGTACCAGCTAAATTACAATCAGCATAATTAGCTCTTTCGAGTGAACAAAGAGTATTTTGAGCATTGCCCCAAGGAAAAATTCGACTTTCGGTGCCTTTTGCAGCATATTCCCATTCGGCCTCACTTGGTAAATCTGCTCCAACCCACTCAGCAAATCTTTGAGTTTGCGAACGAGTAATACAATTCTGTGGATGAGTTGGTAAATCTGGACCATTACAGCCTGTATCACTTCCTGAAACAGTACAAAAACCACTTTCTACGCAAAGGGTATACTGCTCGACAGTAATTTCATACTTTGAGATTTGAAGTGGATAATTGATACTGACTTGTACTTCAGGTTTAACATCCGTTGTGCCAAAGCGATAACCCATAGTAAATACACCTGGATCTAAATCGACCATCTCAATCAATGGGCAATTTGGTGAGCAGGGTAGCTGACAGTTGGAATTACAGCCAAATGTGCCATCACAATCTTCAAATTCTGCTTGCACAATCCCATCACCACAATAAATCGCAGTACCACTTTCAAGTTCACAGTTATTTGAACAGGTTTGGCAAGGTTGAACGCCATATTCACAAGTACCTTGTCCATTATCAGGTCCTAAATCACATTCTTCAGGCCCATTCAAAGCCTCATCACCACAGTAGGTACTTATTCCTTCGGTGAGTTGACAGCTTTCGCCGCATACTTCACAGCTGGGTTCGCCATATGCACAGGTCTCTGTTTCAGTGTTACCATCATCACAGGTTTCAGACCCTCGTATCAAGCGATCTCCACAAATTGAATTACATTGTCCATCAGTACAGCTAAAGCCTTCTTCCACTTGGCAGTCAGCGGAACAGCCATCACCCGCTATGCTATTACCATCATCACAGGCTTCTCCATCTGTGCTGTCAATGACTCCATCACCACAGACCCTGATACTACCGGCTTCTTCTTGGCACAGCGCATTACATACAGTGCATGACGCTTGGCCGTAAGCACAGGTTTCAGTTTCGGTGTTGCCATCATCACAGGCTTCTAGACCGGCCGTAATGTTATCACCGCATTCGGTATTACAGCTAGAGGGCGCAGCAGTACAGCTAAAGCCTTCTTCCACTTGGCAGTCAGCGGAACAGCCATCACCCGCTACGCCATTACCATCATCACAGGCTTCGCCGGCATTAATATTTATATATTCATCACCACACTCAGCTAGGGTACAATCAAAGTCGCAATTAATACTATCACCTTGATCATCACAGGCTTCACCAGCTGTTTCATTTAAGATCCCATCACCACAGTTGGCAAAAGTACAGTCATTATCGCAGTTAGCTGTTTCTTCGGCATCATCACATTCTTCATCGGCTTGAAGATAACCATCACCACACATTGGTCGTTGACAAAGGTTTGTACATTGATCTGTATTATCTTGATTTCCATCATCACAAGCTTCAGCACCAAAGTGTACGATCGCATCTCCACAAACAGCAAGTGTACAGTTATTTAGGCAGCTATCATTATCATCTAAATTGCCATCATCACATTCTTCTAGGCCATTGGTCACCCCATCACCACAACCGCCACATTCCATTTGTTCTTCATTGCGTGTACAAGGTCCACCTTGTATGGAGAGAAGAAAGCTAGGTACAGAACCCGCATTGCTTTTGATGGATAAACGAGTTACTTCTGTGTCAATCGCTGTTTCTGGTGGAGCGTAAAAAAGAGTTAAGGTCTTAGAAGCACCGGGTAAGATTAAGCTTATATCAAGATTGTCATCACAATTTTCAAGTTCGGTCGCTTGTCCGGAACACAGCCAAAAACTTCCAGATTTATTTGTTGTTAGGCACTGGTTGTCATCACCTAATAAGCATAATTCACTCAGATTCAAGTTAATTGCACCTACACTTTGTAACCTTAGTGAAATGCTTCCTAATCCACCGGCAGGTACATTATCAAGACTTACTCTTCCTCCCCTTGCGTCACCAATAAAGCTTGGTGATGTCGATACTGAGATTTCAGGGTCAATATCAGGGGTATTAAGTGTAAATTGATAAATACCTACGTTGCTTTCGATCGTGACCAAAGCTTCATCTGAAATGGCATCTATAACACTCCATGAAAAACGCATGACCTTACTACCTTGACCCTCAATAACGGTTAAACCAGTATCCCAATCGCCCTGGTCTAAAAGACTGATTTCTTTAACCTCATCCTGTTCTTCTATGGTCACCTTAACAATGAGTAATTCACCCCCTCCTACATTATTTAATGTCACAGATAGCTCAGCCGATTGTGATTCATAATTTGGTGGTGGGAAACTGTACTGGTTTTGTTCGGTTGATAAAATAGCACTTTGGCGTGCGCTTAATGCATCATCATCACAAGCTAACATGTTAATACTCAGTATGCTTGTGAGCATGAGTAAAGCTATTTTAGAACAGGAGAGTAACTCGCAAAGGTTTATATTCATTGTGCTTTATCTCTTGTGATTTAAGTTGAGTGGTTAGTCTTTATTGCTGTACTTACTTACGTATACTTTATCCTACATTGTATTACAATGTAATTATGGACTTGAAAGCCATCTCAAAAAGTATATATTTCTTTACTTTTGGAGAAGATAAATACAGAATTGGAAATTATGACTACGCCCACATATCAAGGAGAGATCAATGGGTTTATATATCAATACTAATATCGGTGCGCTCAACGCCCAACGTCAGATGAATTCTACATCAAAGGCACTTGGCCGTTCTTTTGAGCGTTTATCTTCAGGCTTACGAATCAACGGTGCTAAGGATGACGCTGCTGGTTTAAGTATTACCACTCGCTTTTCAGCCCAAATTCGTGGCTTAAATCAAGCGGTACGCAACAGCAATGATGGTATTTCCTTAGCACAAACTACTGAGGGAGCCCTCAACGAGACCACAAACATTTTACAGCGTATGCGTGAACTTGCTGTGCAGGCTGCAAATGATACAAATAATGACAGCGATCGCGCTTCATTACAAGCTGAGGTTGCTCAGTTAAAGAGTGAACTTGACCGAATTGCTGATACCACTAACTTTAATGGTAACAAAGTACTCAGTGGAGACTTCCTAGCTCGTGACTTACAAGTCGGTGCGAATGTTGGTGAAACCCTGAGTATTAGCATTGCCGGAGCCGGTACTAGAGATCTTGCCCGTCAAGTGCGTTTTAGCACAGAGCAGGTTGTTGGAGCCACTATCATGAATAATGGTGACCTACAAATTACCTCAAAATTGACTGATGGTGCTGCTGTGTCAATCAGAGGTGCGATTGCTGCAGACGACCAAATGTCTACTTCACTGGCAGGAGCATCTGCTGTTGCCAAAGCTGCTGCAATTAATAGTGCAACCGAACATACTGGCGTACGAGCCATTGTTGAGGAAACTAAATATACAGGTGTTGCAACAGTGGGAGCTGTTACCCTAAATACTGCTGACTACATTGAGATTAATGGCGAGAAGATTAGTGGCTTTGAGGTGAAAGCTAATGATGCTGATGGTGCTTTACAAGATGCCATTAATGCAGTGTCTGATGAGACAGGCGTTGTGGCAAGTCTTTCTGATCAAGGCGAATTGGAGTTAACCGCTGCCGATGGCCGTAATATTCACTTGGCTGGCACAGCTTTGGCAGGAGTAGGTCTTACTGTTGGTGGTGAAGTGGTTCAAACTGCGAAAATTACTTTGCAATCCAATGAACAATTTGACCTAGCCGCTACAGCTAATGGTAATAATGCAATTGGTCTTAATGCGCTTGGTGCAGGTACTTTTGTCTACGGTGTGAACTCAGATTTCTCAGTAAACTCGGTTGATATTTCATCTAGAGATGGTGCTGTAACCGCGCTTGACGTAATCGACTTAGCTCTTGAAGATGTTTCGGCTCAGCGTGCCGATCTTGGTGCATTACAAAATCGCCTAGAAAGCACCATCAACAATCTCAACACAACCTCAGAAAACCTCAGTGCTTCTCGTAGCCGTATTATGGATGCTGACTTTGCTTCAGAGACCGCGCAGCTATCTCGTAATCAGATTATCCAACAGGCTGGTGTATCAATTCTTGCCCAGGCTAATCAGCAACCTCAGATTGCCCTGTCTCTACTTGGTTAAAAAAACGGTAGATTTAATTATATATCCTTTACAGGGTTTTTAGGATCGAGATCGAAAGGGTGAAATAAGCTAGATCTCTCTTGTAGATTAAGTTTGACTTCATTCTAAATACTCACAACAAGAGTATATAGAAATAGAAACTATCTACAGTAAAGGAAGCAATCTTGAGTACACTTAGTAAGCGTCAAGTGTGGAGTACGGTGATTGCCGTTTCGCTAGGTTGGCTGTTTAGCGCAGTCGATATTATTCTGCTGATCCTTTTTCAAGAGGAAATCGCTACCGACTTAAATCTTGAGTTACAAGCAGTGAGAATTGCCATCGGAGTAGGCTTGCTTGGGAGTGCACTAGGTGGTTTATTCTTTTCTCAGCTCGGTGATCGTTGGGGACGTGTTAAAGCACTTGCTCTTTCTATTATTTTATATTCCTTAGCAACAGGATTAATGGCCTTTGCGCAATCTAAGACCCAATTATATGGTTTAAGATTAGTTGCCGGTATTGGCACTGGGGCCGAATGGAGTATTGGCTTTGCACTATTGAGTGAGGTTTGGTCTCGTAAAAGTCGAGGTCGAATTGGTGGTTTAGTGGCGAGTATGTTTAATATTGGTACCTTTTTGGCCATTGCATTTTTTCAGTCTCCACTTGGTTGGCGCTATTCCTTTGGGATTATGGTGTTCCCAGCCTTATTCGCTATATTTTTAAGGCGCTTCATACCAGAATCACAAGTTTGGCTACGTTTTCAAGAGGCTAAGCAAAAAGGGATTCTCAACTCTGAATTGCAACAAGAAGCCTCAAGAACTCCCATTCATGCCGCTTTTATGGGGCAAAATCGTTGGCTAACGATTCGTCTAATCTTATTGTTTACTCTAATGAATTTAGGCTTTTACTCTTTTTCGACAGTTTTTATAAATTTCTTAAAAGCAAGTCATGATCAGGGTGGGTTAGCCCTTGATAAAGCTGGCCAACTTCCCTTTCAGCTTTTGCTTAATGTGGCGAGTTTGCTTTCGGTTATTCTAGCCGGTACGCTTTCAGATTTTTTGGGTAGAAAAAAAGCCTCATTTGCCTTTTGTTGCGTGGGTTTTGTCGGCTTTTTATTATTGTATACACAGCTGGATGTTTCAAATCTTCAGCAGGCAAAGGTTACTAGTTCTCTGATGCTTCCTTTCACACTATGTTGTATTGGCTTTGGCCTAAATGGCGTAATGGGGATTTATGCACCTGAGCTCTTTGCTACTCATCTACGCAGTACAGGCCCTGGACTAAGTCAAAACTTAGGTAAAGGCATTGGAGGCATGATGGGGCCTCCACTGGCTGGTGCCTTAGTTGTATCTCAAGGCTATCCCTTTGTACTAAGCTTACCCGCATGGCTCTTTTTATTGATTGCAATGTTACTATTTACACTCCCCGAAGTTGGAGGCAAGGATTTAAACGATGACCCACTATCATGACAAACTTACCTAATCCACACTATGGTGACCGCAGTGACTTTACCTCTGCGCTTAAGCCCAAATAATCCATTAACTGTTGAAGTTGAATATTTAGCTAATGATCCTAATGGGGATCAAGCTGATCTTGTTGCTTACAACAGCGAAAGCCTTGTTGTTCGTTTCCCTTTATATTCAGAAACGAAGGGAGCCGGCGGTGGAATTGGCTTAGAGATTACCCTAAGTCACGTCTGTTAAATCACCCAGCATCCTCGAAATAACCTTTGTGGAGGCTTTTAAAAGAAACTTTAAGACTGTAAACGATACTCAAAAGGGATACGGAAAGTCATTGAGTTTCGCTTAATTTGGTTTGGAATACTTGGTACTTTACCAATTTTGTGTACTTGGGCAATAGCTGCTTGATCTAAAACTTGGTGACCGGATGATTGTACGAGCTTTACAGACAGGATCTGTCCACGATGATCAATGACCATTTCAACAAGTACAGTACCTTCTAAGCCTAAGCGACGTGCTGAACGTGGATAGTCACGACGAGTACTCATCAATGAGTTTAGGTTTTTATAATAGCCTCTAAGGATACCTCGAAGTGCGCTTTTGGAAATCCTTTGAGCTACTTGGGTCTCGGAACCTTCTGAAGTTGAGTTTTCTGTTTTTACAGCATTATTGTTTGAGTTTTCAGACACTGGCTGGTTGGCTTTTGTCTTGGAACTCGCAAAAGCATTAGAAGTAGCGAGTTGAGTACGAGCGGGCTTTTTGGCAGGCTTTTGTACTTGAAGTGTTTTCTTAACAACTATCGGCTGTTTTCTTTTTTTCTTATTACGACGCTTACTTACTCGCTTTACCTTATTTACACGCTTTATCTTGCGTTTCTTAGGCTTTTTCTTTGGCTTAGCCACCTGTGCTGAAGCTACATCAGCTGACTTGGACTCTGATCGCTTTTGTTCTGGTATGATCTCAATGAAGTGATCTTTAACAGTAATTGCTTTAGCCGTAAGTGCGTCATTTAGAAAGAGTGAACGATTATAACTTGGGGCTAAAAGCCACGTACACAAGTGCAGTGAGACTGACAAAATCAGACTATAGGTAAGTAAGTGGCTTTTGGTATTGATAATCGTTTTCAATTTCATAATTAGATTTATAGCGCTGATCATAAAGCTTGTCAATTAGATTTCTTTTAAGTCTAGAGTTTTTATCGAGCTCTTTATTTTTATTGAATAGTTCTAAAGTGTTTCGCTAAGTATACCGCAATCTTGTTTGATGAAGCTTTAGCGATAGAAGTCAAAGTCAGTCAAAGTCAACAATGAAGCGTTACTCAATCGTGATCATAAGAATTGAGTTTGTAAGTAAAGAAAGAAGTGATCATATGTCTACATCTAACCTAACCTGCTTGCCTCATCATAAGCTATGTTCAATGTTATATACCTTTTTATGTGTCTCTTTACTGAGTTTTTCCTCGGTGAGTACAAAAGCTTTTGCTGATGAACTAGTAGATTATGACCTTAAAATGGAAGTATTAGGTGGCATTAGAGTGGGCGATCGCTTTGCACAAGTTCAAGACCGCTTAGGCAAAGCAAAGTCAGCAAGTAAAACCATGTATGACTCACGTAATCAGTGCGAAAAACAGGTTTTTTACTATGAGAATGATCTAGAAGTAGAATTTTGCGGTTCAGGTTCTCGTCGTTATGTGCACAGTGTGAGAGTTGTTAAGAATGATCGAGTGAGCACCCTAAAAGGTGCAAGAACCGGTATGGATATAGGCTTGATTAAAAAGATCTATACAGTCTCTAAAGTGATTGGTAATCATACTTTAATTGTACAAGATCTACGAAGTCATTTACGCTTGAGATTTTTAATTGCCGACCAAAAAGTATATGAGATTAGTCTTTACAAAGAGTCATCAGGTAGCAAGGTAAAAAGTCGCAAGAAAAAGAAGTGGAACTTTTGAGATCATGTTTAATGACGTAAGTTTGAGTCATATAGATTGGGTAGAGGCTTAGAGCCTTAGGACTGAGTGAGTCACCTGTTTAATTGTTGGAGTTTAGTGACTTGGTTTGAGTGACTTGGTTTTAGTGATTGGGTAAATGCTCTAACGGACGTTGTAATTTGAGTGTAAATGGTTCAAACCAAGGCCAAAGCGCTACTAACTGTGTTGAACCTGGCGTAAACATGATTAAGTTTTCAGAAGCCAAACGCAGTTGATATCTTTTGAGTTGCTCTTTGAGTATAGCTTTTGGGTCTCCTTCAAATAAGCTGGCTTCTCCACTGAGCTGAGCAGCATTGACGGGGCTTAACTCAGTAGAAAGTAAATCATAAGCCTTGAGACTTTTTTGAGCTTGAGTCAGGAACGTGAAAAGCCTACTGAGGCTGTGGCTTTCAGTGTTTTTTAAAGATGACTTTTGCCAGGGCGCGAGTACTAAAATACTTGCAGAAAGAGTTTTATGCTCATAAGCAAGCTTAAATACCTGTGCTTGCTCCTCAAGCTGCTGTAAGGCCTCATAAAGAATATACGGAGTTAGGCTACCTAGTAATAAAGCCGAAATCAGTGGTTTTTGCTTTTTGTTTCGTTCTCCGGTCCATAAAGCAAGTAAAGTGGGCTGACTTAAGCGCTGTACAATAAGCTGACCTTCTTCTAATACGCTTTGTACCACACCTCTGTGACTCAAAGGGACTTTAAAGTCCTGTTCTTTGGCTAAGCTATAAACTGAGTTCAAGGCCAACTGCTTGTGTGAACCAAGCCTCCACTCAGTCTGTTTTTCAATATTTACGGACTGGGTAGTTTGATTTGTAGACCGAGTAAGGCTTTGATGTAACCAACGATGTTTTTTTGCATTAATGGGTGAAGCAATATCACTTCGCTTTAGCTCCTGCCAACACCCTTGCGCACCCCACCAAAGTTTTCTTTTGGCCCAAAGTTGATTCAGGACATTCTTTGTAGAGCGATCCCAAATAGGGATTTCTAGGGCTGGATGTGGGATAGGCAGAGTCAAATAATGGCTTGCTCGATCCTGCTTTGACTTAAACAAGGGTCTGAGAATAAGATGCCAAGCCTGTCCCTCTTGATTCAACTCATCCTCCGCAGAGCCATATTGCTCAAGACCAAAGAGCTTTAAACAACCTTTGCTCATCTTCGCTCTTGGCCCTTTGACGACTCTTACACCAAGTTGCTTAGTTTTTTCATAATATTCGCTTAAACTCTCTTTTTGGGAAGCGGGTTTCCGAGCAACTTGAATGATTTCAGTGATGGCCGTTTGACACCGTTGTTTATCAAGGGTTTTTACCTGTGGACTTATGAGCCAATTCATTTGCTGATCGAAAAGTTCTAACCAGGGGCTGGGCAATAGAGTTGACGAAAAAGAATCTGCTTTGAATTGGGATATTTCATGATTAAGACGACCACGACTCATCCACCAAATATATGAGGGAGGCTTTCTGAATCCTCGCCCCATCTCAGATAGGACTTTGCTTAATTGCAAATAAGTATGCTCAAGCTCTTGTGTCTTAAGAGCCTTAAGCGAAGCATACTTATGAACATCAACACGTAGAAACTGTAATCCGGCTTGAGCCTCTAACCAATCGAGCCAAAGCTGAGTTTGTTTTGGATGCATTTGATGCATCTTCTTTAGTCTTAATGCATTGGTTACGAGATGAATCTTTGATTGATTTTGGGACTTAACTTGACTTAAGGCCTGTGGATCACAGCTAAAGATTTGCTCGGTTAATGCATAGACTCGGTGAGAATATTTAAGAGATATGCTCGGCCGGCTTGGTTTTAAATGGGGTAAAGATGAACTACAAGCCAAACCAAAAAAACATAGAAAAAGGCACAATCCCCAAATAAAAAATTTAAGTGAATGAGGCACCTTTTGAATCACTTGGTATCTCTTTGAATCACTTGGCATCTCTAAAAGCTTCGAGATGCTGTTTTTGTGCCTTACTTAGCTTCTTGGGGATGTCAACCATGACTCGTAGGTATAAATCTCCTCGACGAGTAGATTTTAGTCCAGGCATCCCCTCGCCTTTAATCTTGATCACTTCGTCAGGCTGAGTTCCTGCATCAATGTTTACTTCTACTTCACCCTCTAAGCCATCAACAGTCAGTTTACCACCTAAGCATGCGGTGATCATATCGATGGGTAAGTCGGTAATGAGTGACTCTCCTTCACGTTGTAGGGTTGGGTGATCTTCGATTCTGAGCACAACATATAAATCTCCCGGATCACCTCCTGGAGGTGCGGCTTCTCCCTTGCCTTTTACTCGTAAGCGCATGCCATTATCAACACCAGCCGGGATGTGAATCTTTACCTTGCGTTCATCAGGTACTTTTCCGTCGCCTTTGCACTTTTTACAAGGCTTCTTGATCATCGTTCCTTGTCCACGACAGGTCGGGCAAGTCTGTGCCATACGAATGATTCCATGATCGATCGCAACTTGGCCCTGTCCATGACAGGTGGCACAGCGCACCGGTGAGGTACCCGGAGCCGCACCTGAACCATCACAATTACCGCATTCTTTTTCATAAGGAACAAGAATTTCACGATCTTGCTCTTGTAAGCATGAGACTAAAGTAATGCTTTCTTCGATTTGATAATCGGAACCTCGTGGGCGACGATTACGTCTGCCCCCACCACCAAAGATACTTTCAAAGCCACCGCCAAAAATCTGAGAGAAGATATCTTCCGGATTAAAGCCACCACCACCGCCCATTTGACCTTTTAGACCATCATGTCCAAAACGATCATAGATTTGGCGTTTTTCGGAATCTGAAAGTACTTCATAAGCCTCGCTAATTTCCTTGAATTTGACTTCGGCTTCAGGACTGTCGTTGCGGTCCGGATGATATTTCATTGCAAGTTTTCGGTAAGCTTTTTTTAATGCAGCAGCGTCCACATTTCGAGAAACACCTAAAGACTCGTAATAATCGACCGGCATATATCACTCCTTAAAGATACTATTCAATATGATTGTTCACACTCATTAAACACATTGAGTCATCTGTCAATGTTTGTCAGCCCATAACAGTACTTTTTCTAAAGAATGACCAAAGTAAATGACTAAATCTTTGAATGCTTCTTTGCTTTTTGTGACGAGGGGAATATAATCATTTAGTTTATTGTTAACCGATGCCAACTTTCAGTAAAGGAATGTAATTAATGACTAATAAAGATCATGAGCTTGTTGATGAGCTTCTTGCTAATAAGGGTGACCAAAAACATTTGTTTGTGAGTGGACTAACCGTTCAGTTATCATGGCATGCTGATGTTGATTTGGACTTGATGGCCTTTTATAAAACCAAGTCTGGAGAGAGCGGTGGAGTCTATTCTTCAATGTATGCTGATGGTGGCCAAGGTAAATTAGGCTCTTTTCCTTTCATGCAACTTGACCATGATGCCGGTGTCGGTGGCAGTACAGATGATAGCGAAAAGATCGAAACGCTTAAGATCGAAAATCTTGATGAAATTGCCGAACTATACTTAGTTGCAATTAACTTTACTGATGCATCACGTAACCAAAAAAGTGAGTTTGCTTCATTTGATGGAAGAGTGCAGGTCAGCAATGAAAAAGGTGAATCATTTACAGTGGTTTTAGCCTCAAAAGAAAGTGGCTCGGTAGCCGTTTTTGCTCGTATCGAAAATACCAATGAGTTGTTGGGAGCCGTGCTGCACAATGAGAGTCAAGTTTTTGAGTTTACAAAATTCAGAGAGCAGATTCCGGGGGCTAGTCGCTTATCACTCGCCAATAAATTACTTTTACAAGGCCAAGGCGACAGTGCTGATTTATCAGTCCTATCAGGTAGTATTTCCGCTCAATTGATTTGGACAGCAAGTGTCGATTTGGACTTACACTGCTTCTATGAGACCAAAGCACACACTGTTGAAGGAAGTGGTGGCTTCTTGGGAATGTTTAAGTCTCAGGCTAAGGAAGTTCCAAGCCAAGATGGCCAAATCTACTTTGGTAGCCGTGGTAAAATTACCGAATCTCCTTATATTGAGCTAGATCAAGATGCGGGGATTGGTGATCAAGGGGGAGATAACGAAGAAAATATTCGTTTTGGTGATATTTCTGTCATTAAACGAGCAATCATTGTTGCTAATATTTTTAACAAACCCAATGCCCGCTTTGGAAACTATGATGGTCGAGTCAGTGTTAAGGCTGGTGATCAAGAAATCTTGGTCCCACTCACCACAAAAGAGATGGGTGCATGGTGTGTCATTGCTGAAATCAATAATGAAGGTAGCGCGCCCAAGATTATCAATGTGAATCAAGTGATGAAGAACCGGCCGTCGATCAAAAGTTTTAGTAATAGTTAAGAAATTAAATTTTTATGGAATAGCTTAAAGCAGGTCTAAGTTTATTCTTCTGATTTGATACCGAGCCTGACTCTCTCAATTAAAATATGGTTGACATTGTCAATCATAAAGTTTGTACTTTTAACCTCATTTAATAACCTCAAGTGGTTTAAATAATTAAGGAGCTCAATATGAGTGACATTCGTCAAAGATTTATCAATGAAATTAAACTTCGTGCTTTTGATGACCAATATGTGGATCGTGGAGAAGAAAAAGAGATTCTACAGATTGCAATTTCAATGAACGTTGATATCGATACTGCTCGCATGGCACTTGTTCAAGCTTGCCAAATGGAAAACTATGTTCTTGAAAGTGAAGTTCTCAAAGAGATGAAGAACCAACTTCGTGTTTTTGCTGGTAATGATGGTGTTGTTGACGAAAAAGAATTTGATCTTCTTTATCAAACGACCGTTGCTAAGGTAAATGGTAAAATCACCAACATCCAAGTTAAGAAGATGATCGTTGAAGAAATGGAAACTTCAGGCCTTAACCAAGTTAAAACCGGTTGGTTCAGCAATTGGTATACCAAGGTCAAAAAAGAAGTTGGTATGGCCTAAGGCCTATTCTTTGCTAGCAATTCTTTTTTTGTAATAGGATTCAAAAGCTTAAGATAGAGATCTACAAACGATAGATAATGGGCTTTAAGCAAAACTTTTCAAGGCCTTTAGAGTTTAGATCTCAAAGCAAAATATTAGCAAATCTCGCAAAGCCACTACCTGTTAAGGCGTTGGCTCTTCGGGGACTTCTATTTCGGTTTCAACACCACTTAAAGTGGTTAATAGACAGATACTGTAATAGTCCGGTTCTCCATCTTGATTTAAATCAAGGTCTGGTGTGATTAATGACTCGATGACGCGTACAATGGGTGGATCCAAAAGCACAAAGCTTTCTTGCAATGTCTGTTTGTTGATATAACCAGAAACGATGCCATTATTCAGATTGAATTGGCTTGGAAAGCGAGGATCCTGACTAAATTGGCCTCTGATATAAGCACCTTCAATCGGTACTTCAATCAAAATAGTTTCTCCATTTCCATTACTAAAAGGAGCATTAAACATAAAGGTACCGGGTCCGCCCTCAAGAGCACCTTGGTTTAACTCAGTAAAGGGAAAGAGCATTAAAGGACGTCCAATATCGGAAAAGTTACTCTGACGAATCAAGTAACGAGGGGGACTAGAGCCACGAAAGTACGAGCCTAATAAGACCGATAAGTTAAAACGTGTCTCGGGACGAGTAGTATCAAACTGATAGGCTCCTACTAAAATATTCATTTGATTTGTAGCGATATAGTTCACAATAGATGGATTGGCAATCCCGCTAATTTGCCCAAAGGCATTATCACCAACGCCATCACCATTTTGATCGGGACAAGTACCTAAGGTATCAGTTGTGCTGACAATATGAAGCCGTGTTGCTCTGGCATAGGCCTCAGTACAGGGTGCGTCAGCCCCATCACAGTTTTGATCGATCGTATCATTACAAATATCCCAAGCGAAGGGGTTGATCTCTGCATCTTGGTCAGCACAGTCATTATGTCGGCAAAACTCTGGACAAGGCTCAGCATTAAGCAAGCAAGAATCACAAATATCACAGGCTGCAGCTCCATCATTATCACTGTCAAAGTCTTCATCACTTTTGCCATCACAGTCATTATCAAGGCCATCGCAAAGTTCTGCATTGGGCATTAATGCTGTGGCATCACAAGCGGCTTGGTTATCACTAACACATTGTAATTGACCTTGTGCCACGCATTCTCCCTCACCTACAGTACATCCAGAACCAACGGCAAAGTTTTCATCTACACTTCCATCACAGTCATTATCGATACCGTCACAGAGTTCTTCTTGGTTTAAATTACATTCACAGCCATCATTCGCATCACCATTGATATCAGAAAAACCATCGGTGCAACTTCCAACCACACATTGACCGGCATCACAGCGACCCACACCATTGTCTAAGCTACATGATACACCACATTGACCACAGTTTTCCGAGTCAACTAATAAGGCGAAGCCTTCGTCAATTTCTCCATCACAGTCATTATCAAGCTCATCACAAATTTCTTCGCTTTGACTCAGCATCGGTGCATTACAGCTTACGCCTCCTTCTGCATCACAGGCAAAAATACCTTCGGAACGGCAAAGCATGAGTCGGCGTTCACAGACCATACCCAGCTGTGAAAAGCCTTCATCAACCATTCCATCGCAATCATTATCGACCTCATCACATACCTCTGTATCACTTGCTAAGCCCAAAGCACTCGCTTGGCATTCTTCAGTAGTTTGAGACATACCACCTTGAGTTTCACCACCTGTTTCTAATCCAGCTCCCTCCTCAGTCCCCGCCTCTGAGTTGGAGTTAACCGTATTATCCTGTTCACACCCAATAGCGAAAAGGGTTAAAAGTGAGACAAAATAGAAAAGATAGACTCTTTCTCTACAGATCAATGTTTTTTTGAGGAAATTACTAGTATATTCCATTACTTAAGTCCTTGGTGTGAAGTTTACTATGTGCATAAGTTTGTATTGATAAGATGAGTTAATATAAAGCTTATTTTTTATCATGTTAAAAAGCTTAACCGAAATCAATGAGCTGTTTCAAAATGATTAAACGTTAAGTTCACTCGGTGAGCTAAGCTTTAAGTCATTCAAAACGCTTTTCATGTTGTCTGATATAGGTGCACAGATTCTGATGTTTTGCTGAGAGTTTGGGTGAGTAAATTCAACTTGACCTGCGTGTAAAGCAAGTTCCTTACGGGCTTTGCTCTTCATAAACTGATTAAGCTCAGTTTTACCTGCATATTCAAAATCGCCAAGTACATAGCTACCGAGTGCTTTCATATGAATGCGAATTTGGTGAAGTCGGCCTGTTTTAGGTTCACAGCGAATCAATGAACTAACCCCAAAGCGACTCTTTTGACTTTCAATCACTTGGTAAGTCGTCGATGCCTTTTGAGCCTTAAGGCGTTGGGGAATCGCTTGGGAGAACTTAGATCTCTTTGGGGATTTTCTTGCATGATGATTTGCAGTTGCTGCTAATTTATTTTTGGGGGGAACTAACAAGGCCTGCTTTCTTCCATCTTTTTTGATTTCGGCAATGGGAACCATGCAGATGCCTTGCGTGGGGTTAAGTACACCAGCAATGATAGCCCAATACCTTTTCTTGCTTTGCCTTGATTCAAAAAGCTGGCGCAAGTGATCGTAACTATCATGCTGTAGGGCGATTAACACAATTCCACTTGTGCCTCGATCTAAACGGTGAAGTAATCCAAAATCTCTTTTCTTTCCAAGGTTTTGCAGCTGCTTTCCCCAACGCGCAAAAGCACCATTTAATAAACTATCATATAAATGTTTTTGGCCCGGTAAGGTCACAACCCCCGCCGGCTTATTGAGCGCAATGAAGAACTCATCTTCATAAACAACACTAAAGGGTACCTTTGGATTAGGCTGAATAGTAAATTGAGGTGACAAGTCATCCTCCTCTCGGTTGACATGCAAAGTGAGGATTGATAGTCAAACTCAAATATAATTGAAGCGTCAAGGAGGACATGATGACTACAAACGATTCATCCAATTCAGATTCAGGTACAACCCAGCCACAAACACTTAATATAAAAAGAGTACCGGCAGCCTTACCCGCCGGTTTTCGCGATTATTCTGCGGCAGAAGTTTCTGCACGAGACCAAATGATCTCCACGATTAAAAAAGTGTATGAGCGCTTTGGCTTTGATCCATTAGAAACACCCGCTGTCGAGTTTATGGATACTTTACTAGGCTTTGATCAGGGAGATGATGAGTCGGCAAAGATGATTTTTCAAACTCGTCGCTTACGTGGCCGACAGGTCGCTGGTAGCGAAGAAACCGAAGAATTAGCGATGCGCTTTGACCTGACCGTTCCTTTGGCTCGCTATGTCGCTGCCAATAGTGGACAACTTCCACAGCCCTTTAAACGCTATCAAGTAGGTAGAGTTTGGCGTGGAGAGCGACCACAGCGGGGACGTTTTTGTGAGTTTATGCAGTTTGATCTTGATACGGTTGGTAGTGCCAATATGTATGCGGATGCTGAGATTATTTGGGGAATCCATGATAGTCTCAAGGCTCTAGGGATTGAGCGCTTTATCATCAGAATGAATAACCGAAAAATCCTAAACGGCTTGCCCATGGTAGCTGGTTTTGATGAGACCTTATTAGTCGATGTGATAAGAGTCATCGATAAGGTCGATAAAGTGGGCGTAGATAAAGTGATTGCTGAGTTGGTGCGAGCGAGTGATAAAGGTGGAGTCGGCTTGAGTACTGAAGCCGGAGAGGCAGTTCGTACCTTTATGACTTCAGAAGGTGACTTTGAAACCCTACTTGCCCAAGTTGATGCCTTATGTGATGGACAAGGTATCATGGCAGAAGGCACAGCAGAACTACGTGAATTAGCTGAATATTTGGATGCAGCCGGTATCCCAAGAACACATTGGAAGCTAGATTTATCTATTGCTCGAGGTCTTGGCTATTACACAGGTCCTGTTTTTGAAACCACACTGCTTGATTTGCCCGATATTGGAAGTGTTTGTTCTGGTGGTCGTTATAATGATCTTGTGAATCGTTTTTCACCCGATAGTATGCCAGCGGTAGGCGCCTCAATTGGTGTTGATCGTCTTTTTGCTGCCCTAAAAGAACTTGAACAAATTAAGCTTGCACCCACAAAAATTGATATTTTGGTCACCCAGATGGAAAAGGGCCGTCGAGCGGACTATGTTAAACTTGTTGCCCAGCTTCGTGCTGGTGGAATTAACACGGCCCTTTATATGGGGGATGATTTAGCATTTCGTGCTCAAATCGCTGAAGCGACACGTCGTGAAATTCCCTTGGTACTCATCTGTGGTGGACGGGAATTCAAATCAGAGACGGTTGCCATCAAGGATATGCGAGCTCGCAAGCAAGAGACTGTTGAACTCAAAGATATGCTTACTTTTGTTAAAGGACTGTTGGAAGCTTAAGTTATATAATAGTAGACGAGTTTGTTTTAAAGCTCGATATAGCGTTCAATCGCACCATTAGAACGCAGCTTTTTGATGAGATTAGACTTTGAGCGACGTAAGCGCTTGTCCTTAAGTTGCTCTTTGATTTCAGCTTTTACCTCATCAAAACTTTGTACTCGTGTTTCCTTACGGTCATGGATAAAGTAAATATGCCAACCAAAAGGAGAGCGAACCGGAGCTGAGGTTTTAGCAATAGGCTTCTTAAAAACAGCCTCCTCAAACTCTTTACTGAACTTAGGTTCTCCACCTAAATAAAATGCACCTAAGTCTCCACCACGATCTCGGGTAGGATCATCTGAGTATTTCTTAGCCAAGCGTACAAAAAGACTATTGGCCGTACGCTGATTGGCGAGTAGTTCCTCATGAAGCTTAGTAATTTCAGCTAAGGCTTGCTTCTTTTGAGCTCGCTTTGCCCGCTTGGGGAGTGCCTTAAGAATATGACTTGCTCTATATCTTTCCGGACGGCGCTGAGTCACATAGACGATATGTCTTCCCGACGCGCTTTTAATGGGGCCTAGGATTTCACCATCCATTCCCTTAAGACAGGCTGTTTTAAAGGCCTCACCAAAGCGATGTGGATTTTTAGAATGGATAAAACCTAAATCACCACCACGTATTCTGGTTGTTTCATCCTTAGAGAATTCTTTAGCTAATTCATAAAAGTCTTCGATCTGTGCTCGGGCAATGAGCTGATTGATGTCATCATCACTGGCTTGCTCATCGAGCAAGATATGACTGACTCGAACTTGAGCATCTTGGCGATCGGTTAGGCGAACAATATGATAGCCTTTAGAGCTTAAGAAGGGTGCAGATACTTCTCCAACCTTGAGTTTTTCAATCGCTTTTTCAAATTTATTGTCAATCATAGGCCCACCTTTTTTCTCAAAGTAACCTAAGTCACCACCACGCATACGAGTACTCGCATCTGCACTCTGTTCCTGGGCCGCTTTTGCAAACTCTTGAGGGTTCGCCTTTTTAAGCGTGCGATAAAGCTTGGTTGCTGCTCGTTTTTGTTTACGAACCTTCTTTTTACCTGCACTTACTGAAGCTGGTACCAAAATATGGCTCACTCTAACCTGTGCATTTTTGGTGTATTTCTTAGTTTTATACTGCTCGTAATAAGCGCTAATTTCTTCATCAGTGATATGAACATCGGCGCCATTTAGAGTATTGATGGCTTTATTGACCAAGGCATCAAAGTAGACTTGAGTTTGTACATCTGCTTCGGTTTTTTGGCTGCGTTCTAAAAAGCGTTGAAAGCTTTTTTCACCGCGAAAACGATCTTTATATTCTTGGTAAGCTGCTGTTTTTTCTGCATCGGTTAATGCCAAGTTATTTTTATCGAAATGCTGTTGCAATAAGGCTTGGTCAATAAGTTTTTGTAAGGCTGATGTTTTATATGTTTTGACTAAACGAGGTGGGATAGGTCGTTTTTGTAGTCTGTAAACACGAGCCCTTTCTTCAAAAAGTAAGTCAAAATCTTTTTGAGAAATTAATGAACCATTAACCGAAGCAACCGCACCCACAGGAATGATAGGTTTGGCCGGATCTGCTTCAGCTTTATGAAGTGGGTCAGTATTTGGATTAACTGTATTAGGAACGGCTGTTGTTGCTGTTGCTGGATCGGCCTGATTCTGGCCATTCTGATCTTGTTTCTGCTGTTCACCATTGGAGCCGGCAATGAGATTACATGAACTTAATAGTAAAGCACAGGCACCCAAACCGATGATTTTTTGCTTAAATCTATCAGCAAATATCGTTGTGTATTTCATACCTATTAAGGACCGTATGTCCATATTTTCCTCTCTCTTTCTAAACATTAAACTTTGTGCTATTCAGCGATCATCCCGCTCGATTACCACAAACTCCACTCGTCTATTTTTAGCTTGAGCTATTTTGCTTTGTCCTTCAACCAAAGGTTGATCAAAACCATAACCCTTGCTTTGTAAACGCTGAGACTCAACGGAACCTTCCTTGACAAGGAAGCGTTTTACTGCATCGGCTCTTTGTTGAGATAACTTGATATTATAGGCTCTTCGACCCTGCTTATCCGTATGCCCTTGAATTTCAATTTTGGTCAAAAATGGACGCTCATTAATGAAAAGCGCAATCGCAAGTAGTAACTCATAACTTTCGGGTTTAATGATGGCTTTACCTGAATCAAAGTAAACAGTGCCCTTGATTTTAAGTTTAGCTCCTTCATCGGCAATTGCTTCTGAAGCTTGTTCGGGGCAGCCATCATCATCAGCATCGCCATCTTGGTCCTCTGGTGTCATCGGACAACGATCTTTGCTGTCGGGTACCCCATCACCATCATTATCTAAGTCAGGGCAGCCATCCTGATCTTGTACGCCATCATAGTCTTCGGCTTGATTTGGGCATTGATCTTGCTGATCAAGAATACGGTCTCGATCATTATCTAAGTCAGGGCAGCCATCTTGATCAACAAAGCCATCTTTGTCTTCTGGCTGCTGTGGACAACGGTCCACAGGGTCATAGATACCATCTTTGTCCAAGTCGCGCTTTGCATCCGGACAGCCATCACTATCTTCAAAACCATTTTTATCTTCAGCTTGGTTCGGGCATTGATCAAATAGATCACTCAAACCATCAAGGTCATTATCTAGCTCAGGGCAGCCATCACTGTCTTCAAAGCGATCTATATCTTCGGCTTCGCTTGGACAAAGGTCTTGCTTATCATTTATACCGTCTCCATCGGTGTCTGAGGGCTTTGGGTGAAACATAATCCCCATAAAAATACGCCATTTAGGGTTGGTATAACTATCGAGTAACCCACGTCCTAAACCTAAGCTTAAGTATGAGCCTTGATTAAATAAAAACTTAAATCCACTGATCAGTTCTAGTCTGGTTGCTCTCGATGGAGTTTGAACCGTATTTATATCCAAGGGGACAGAGCCTATTACCTCTATACTCTGATGAAAAAACTTAGGTACATACTTCAATGAGATTCCACTCTTATAAGCAATTTCAGGACCCACATTAATGGGATTACTAATCTCGTATGAAGTTTCATCATCAGTAAAACTTAGGGCAATACTTCTTTCAGGCTTTAACAGGTATGCAATATTTGTTGCCAACGATACATAGGTCCAATTTGCATCCAAGATTAAGCTTGGCTCAAGAACAAGCCCGGTGCTGTCAGCAAGAAAATTAAGTGGAGCAGCAAAGCTTTGCATAGCTTTTATGGCTACAGCAAGACCAAAGCTTTGTTTCTGACTATCAAAAATAATCCCCTTAAGACTTAAACTTGATTGACCAAGACCATCCTCAGATTGCAAAGGAAGTCCCTGTGGGCCATCAAAATCATACTGAGATATATGGACAAACTGCGAGAAAGATAGATTAACTCTATCCCATAGACCAAGTGCAATGATCAACTGCCCTGACGTGATTTGCTCAAGGACAGGGAATGACTCGGTTTGCCCTGTAAAACTTAATGGCTCAGAAGCACTATCAATAAAAATACCCAAGTTCACATTGAGATGAGTAAGCGCTCTAGAACGCTCGGTCATAATAAAACCGAGTGCATCTCCGCTTGACGAGCTACGATGTGTATTTAACAGGTACGAGTTTTGAGCCCAAGCTTGACTTTGAACACAGGTTAAATGCAAGCAAGCTATGGGGAGGCTGGCCAAGAAACTGAGTAGAAAAGCTCTGAGCAAGTGTTTGATTTGCAAGTGATTCATAAATGCAAGTTCTTCGTTGTTTTACTGAGATAAGAAGGCAACACAGTACTTTACTATAGCATGTTTTTAGAAACTATTGGACATTAAATACTTAGGCTTATTCAGCTCTTTAGCGATCACTACTTCGTATTTTTAGCCTTAGTTTGCTTGGCGTTGGAAGTACCAGTGGCTTCTTTTTCAGTAGCTTCTTTTTCAGTAGCTTCTTCTTCAGTAGCTTCTTCTTCAGTAGCTTCTTCTTCAGTAGCTTCTTTTTCGGACTGTTTTACCTCAATCATATCATCGTTTGTTGGTACATATTCGGACTCTTGGCCATCATTGAGCTGATTGGGAATGATAGGTGTTTGAAGTTCCTCAATATGGTTTTCACTAGTCGTCTGAGGTGCAGATAGCAGTGAGATCGCTTGGCGAGAAAGAAAGAAGATAATGATGAAAACAAGTAATGCTCCCAAAAACTTTTTGGTGCTACCTGTTTCGTCCAGTGCAGTCACCTCAAGATCAACCGGATTAAATGTATACTCTTCGCCAGGAGCCACATATCTAAACTTGACCAAGCCCATTTGAACAATGACCCCCTTGGTTAATGGGGCAGGATTTGTGGCAACACCACCAATCATCACACCATTTGATGAGCTGAGGTCAATGATTGTGAAATTATCATTTTTCCATACAATCTTAGCATGGTTTCTTGAGATAGAGCGGTGGTTAATGACCAGATCATTATCTGCTTGTTCCCTACCAATCAACAATTCAGCTCGATTCAAATAATATTCTCGACCCGCTAGATTGTTGGAGACAACCACTAATTTCGCATGCTTTTCAGGAGGTAAAGGCTCAGGCTCATTACGAAGCGCACCTTGATCATGACGGGCATTGTGCTGTCCATCATGACCTTCCATATCAAGAGTAATGACATACCCACCAATTTCTAAATAATCACCAAAGTTAAGATAGCAGCCGTCAAAGATGCGCTTACCATTTAACTTGATACCCGTGTAGCTATTTAAATCATGTACAGCAACCCGACGAGCTTCAACTTCGGCAATAAGTAGAGCGTGTTCTCGTGATATATTTTTTTGATTTAGGCAAACCTCATTGTTTTCACTTCGACCCACTCGGATCTGTTCATGAATAATGGGATAGGTTGCTCTGACTCCCTCGTCATCTTCAATGCTGAGTCGAATAACCTCAGGAGTAGATTGTGGCTCTGTGCTTACGCTCATAGGTTTGCTCACTAATAATCGAACTAGGTCGAACTAAAGAGGAGATCAAAAACTAAATCATTAGCAATACTCTTAACAGTATGTGAGCAAGGCTTCAATGATGAGCAGTCAAAAGGCACAGATTTTAGTAAAAAATCTTACAAATACAGAGTTGAAAGGAATGTGTATGATCGCTGACTTTCTTACCAAGCGGATTCGGAGAGTCGTAAAATCATCACATCTCGTGAGGATAAGTGATTAAGCCAACGAATAAAACTTGCTTTAGACTCTATACTATTAACCTCAAACTCTGAGTGAATCTCACCTTCAATCACAAGTTGAGCTTCAAGACTTTTCAATTCTGTTTTAATGGACTTTCCATTGACTTGTTCAGTAAAATTAAAACTTCTGACCCCATAGGCAAGAGCCAAACTATGAATAAGTGTATCTGAGAGCTTAGATAGGGCCAATATACGATTATGTTTTTCACATGAAAGCATCAATTGATCTAGCATCACTCGATCAAAGGTAAGATTTAGTTCTTGGTTAATGTAAAAGCCAACACTGTTAGGAGCTTGTTGTATGAGTTTGAGTAATAGAGTTTGCAGTGCGGTCGCTCGTTCAGAAGCGTTTGTGTACAATTGGCCAGTACTTGGATGGATTAATGCTCGTTTTATATTGAGTGGATCGAGTGTAATGACATATTCGCGCCCTTCCATGTCTAACCAAGTGATCAGTTCAGGATGTTGCAATAGATCATTATCCGATATGCTTAGGGTGAGATGCTCAGGTAAAGACTGAATATCACTTCTCATTAATTCATTTACTGAAGACAGATGATATAGCAGTGTTGCTATACTCGTTTTTGGGATAAGGCGCAGTGCCATGACCGCCTTCTTTCCTTTGGCGATGGCATAGTGCAGTGGCCCATTCGCTCTTGGTGAAGTCTCCGGATATACTAAGTGATAGCCACTTCTTAAGATGGTATTTCGAATTGACTTAAGTAAGCTCTCACAATCACTTAAAATAGGACAAGGCGTACTCAATAGAGGAAAGCTAGAGCGATCTTGTTCACTTAAGTATAGAGGATAACTCCCTCTTTTGATTTTTTGTGGAGGCAATTCAGCTTTGATCAGTAGCTGGTAGATTTGTTCATATACTTCAGCTTCCGAACTGTGCTGCGTCCATCTTTGTGCATAGATATTTGAACTGAGCAAGCTTAGTGACAGACTGCTAAAAAAAATCACAATAAACCCAACCCTAAAAAGGGGGCGAATGATAAAATGGGACAAGGCTTTAGATTTCATATAATGAGTATGCTCTTTCAAGTGGATTTATTATTTAGCGATAAGTTTATGACTGAGCCAACGTTCCGGATGTATTGTTTCACCACCTCGTCTCAATTCAAAGTATAAGCCTTCTCGACCAGCCCGGTCATCAATCACTGAAACTCTTTGTTGCATATTGACAGTTTGGCCTTCTGTAACCTGAAGTTCAGACAGATTAGCATATACTGTCATATAGTTGTATTTATGTTCAATGATGAGAACTTGCCCCCATCCTTTTATTGTTCCAACAAAAAGGACTGTACCGGATTCAACAGCATAAACAGGCGCTCCTTTTTGAGCTTGAATCCAAATCCCTCCCCCATACATTTTAGCAAGTGATAAGCCACGAAACTTTCTAAACTCATCTATCCATTGTCCTTGAGCAGGGGGGAAACGCTTTTTACTGACCCACTTCTCACTCGCTTGTTCTAACTCATAGTCTTTGCTAACTTGCTTACTTTGGTCGATTTCTAACCATTCTTGACGACGTTTTAAGGCAAGTTCATCAGCTTGTTGATCAAGTAGCTGTTTGAGTTGGATTTCTTTTTGGTCAAGAACTTCTATGGCTCTTTGTCTTTGTGCTAAATCATGACGAGCATTCAGTAAGGCCTTGAAGCGCTGAGAGCCGGAGTTAAACACAGCTTGAATATAAACCTCGCGTCTTTTTTGATCAAGAGGGCCATCTGCATTAAGTAATAACTCGACAATACGTGTAGACTTAACTTGTTCTCGTATACTCAATAGTTTGAGTAAAGTCAGTCGATTACCTTTAATCTTTTGGCTAAGATCCTTAATTTCTGAAAGATACCGTGATTTAAGGGTTTGAAACTCGTTGAGCTTACCCTGAGTTTGTTGCTGTTGTTGGGTAATATTGAGGATTTCTTGATCCAAGGCAAAAAGACGAGATAGCTTTTGGGCAGACTGAGCCTGAGCTTTGTTTACATCGCTTGTTTCTTCCATATGAGAATGTTCGTATTCATGCGTTTGTGCGAATAAATGATTTGCCGTAAAACTTGGTAAAAAACTCAGTAGTAACCCTATTAAGTATTCTTGATATATGGTTTTTTTGATTTGCGGGCTGAAAAAAGACTCAAGAATGAAACACATGATGGCATTACTCTTGGTGAGTCAAAAAATATACCGCAGAACGCCAACTTGCGACCACACCCAAACTAGTACTTAATGCGATAAAACTTAAACTAAGAGTGAGAGAGAGCGGTTCCGGTGAGAACAAAAGCAATTCTGACAGCATTTCAGCACCAACTTTTTGGGAGTCTAGAATATTTTCAACAATCCAAAGAGCAGTGATTGAACCAATACAAGCCTGTAAGCCTCCTTCGATGACCAAGGGAGAAAGAATAAAAAAACGAGTCGCCCCCACCGAATTAAGAACTTCAACTTCTCGGCGTCGTTGATGAAGATTGAGCCTAACAAACTGACTAAAAACAAACATCACCGATAAGCCCACCCAAGCGCCAATAATCCAACGCCAAAAAGCGATAAGTTCCCTAAACTCATAAAGTTTGGCAAGTAGACCACGGCCCTCAATCACAGATTCAACCTCATCCACTTCTGGGCGCTGTAAAAGATTGGCTCGAAACTCAACCAAAGCGGGATCATCAAGGTCATCAACAAACTCAAGCTCAATCGTAGCCGGAAGGACTTCTTCTTCAAAAGAGTCACCTAAAAAGTCATTCCCTAGAGACTCTTGCAATTCTTTTAAAGCTTCTTTGGGGGTTTTAAGACTAAGATTTTTGACCTGAGCTAAAGCTTCTAACTGACTACTCAGTTGCTCATAGCGAGTTTGAGTGATCCCCGGTTTGAGAAAGACGAGTAGATCTCCACCGCGTTCCCATTGTTCAGAAAGCCGGTCAAGATTGAAGGCAAGAAGTATTGTGGCTGCTAAAATACTCTGCATTGCAGCCACACTTGCAATCATGACCCACTGTGTAGGCAGGCGACGAACCATGCCTAAAATCGTTTGTCGAAGCACAGCTCGGAGCATCCCAAAGTTGACTAAACTCACTGAGAAGCCTCCTTGATGAACCCCGCTGTATTTTGAGGACTCTTTTGTCCAAGTAATGATGAAAAACGTTGAGCGATTTTACCCGTTTTCATTTCAAAAACATTGCAATTAAAAAGCTTGATCAGTGCATGTTCATGAGTGGAAATTAGTATCGTCACCCCACGCTGCCGCTGTTGATTAAGTAGCTCAATCACCCCATCACTTAACTTAGGATCAAGGTTGGCGGTGGGTTCATCAGCAAGAATGAACTTAGGATTATGAACCAAAGATCTAGCGATTGCTACTCTTTGGCGTTCTCCACCCGAAAGTTGGGCTACTGGTGTGCGTAAATGGTGGCCTAAACCAACCTGATGCAACAGCAGATGTGCCCTTTGTTTCTGCTGTTTTCGTGAATGTCCAATCGCTTCCAAGGGCAACATGACATTATCTTCAGCAGTCCAATTATGAAGAAGACGTAAATCTTGATAAATGAACCCTACTTCTCGTCTGTAGTAAGGTAAGTCTCTTTTGTGAAGATGAGCAAGAGACCATTGACCTGCTAAAACTTGACCAGTTTGTATATGTTCGTCCCCAAAAAGTAAGCGCATCAAAGTGCTTTTGCCTGAGCCAGAGGGACCGATTAAAAAGTTTAAACTACCGGGAACAAGGTCTAATGAAATATCACTCAGCACCGGATGTTCCGATAAATACGCATGATTTAAATTGAATACCTGCACTCTCATGATGGATCATTATCCTCAGTTTTTTTATGATCAAGAGGCTTAGATACCTGTTCTGACGATGCAAGGCTTGCACGACGATGGAATTCAGGCAAGGCCCAAATACCCTGTGCTTTTAAATGAGGATTGAGCTGAGTTTCTGTATTCGGGTGAGTGGCTGTTTTTACTGCTTCTGTTGTAACTGTGGAAGCAGAAACTTTAGGGCTCTGGTTAGACTTATGATTTGAGAGAGGTACTGATTTACTTTTACGGGCCAGAGGGATGGTACTTTGTGGTTTTGCTCGCTTAAGTAGAATCTTTTTATCAAATTGTCCAGCCTTAAGGGCAGTTATCATCTCTTGATGTTGCTTTTTGATGAGTTCTTGAATAGTCGTCTCATTACAGTCAGAAGAATAGTCTAACTTTTGGCTTGCAACAATACTACCCGCCAAAAAAATATGGGTAATGATATGTCCATGCTCATAACCAGAATCTTCGGTTTGTACATGTAGCACTTTAGCTTGATGATGAATATTGCTGTTCATTCCCACTTGCATCATAAACCTCACTTGTTAAGGCGCATACTGTATATTTAGCTCACCTAGACCACCACGTTTATGCCAGAATCGCAAGGCAAGTTCATTATAATGCTGACCATTTGGCTTATCCGTTAGATAAACTTGATGCGGTCCATGTTCAGTTTCTGTTTTGAGTAAAGACAAGGCGCTTAAGCGTTGTTGAACTAAGTAAGCCACGCTTTTGGCACCATCTAAACAGTGAAAAGGGATAAAGGGTAAGTGAACTTGGCTGTTATGGAGTTCGTCTAGTGCTGTTTGAATCGCTTCTTTCATCATCGGATAGTGAGTACAACCCAAGAGGTAGATTTTTTCATGGGATACTTTTGGCTTATGATGAGACTTTAAGTCATGAGACTTGGTGGTATGATGAGTAAATAACTCGGCAAGCTGTGCTTTAATAATCTCAGTGGTAAGCGAGTGGCTTTCCCATCCCATTTCTACCAAAGGTACAAAAATGGGGCAGGCGATTGCTTTTTGGGTGACATGGGGAAAACTTGACTGTAAAGCCGATTGATAAGCCTGAGAGCGAATGGTACCCGGAGTTGCTAAGGTGATGATTTCATAGTGTAAGTCTGGCTTTGTACTGATTAGGTTTTGACAGGCGAGAACCCCTGCTTCAATCATCCCAAAAACCGGTATATTAATCTTTTGGGCAAGGGCGCTAATATCAACTGCGGCGGATGCTGTGTTACAGGCAATCACCAAGGCCTTTATATTATGCGCTAACAGTCGATTGGCCGCTTCATAAGTATAGCTTCTCACCATTTCTGCTGATTTAGTCCCGTATGGTACTCGGGCATTATCACCTAGATAAACCAACTGTTCCTTGGGCAAGACTCGACTTAAAGCAGCAGCGACATCTAAGCCGCCCATCCCCGAGTCAAAAACTGCAATCCGCCCCCGCACATTACTCATACTTATCGACAGATTCCGATCTGCTTAACGATACTTGATTTAATTTGTTGATCATTACTAATAGAATGATCGGGATAGCCTACCTCAATGACAAAGTTAGCGATTGAAAAAGAAGAATTCTCATCACTTGGATCTTCGTTATCAAAGATATAGTTACCTGATACAAGCCAATGGTAAGTTTCTGCTGCTGGAACTAAAGGTCTAAGCTCATCATAGCATTCTTCTAAAAGTGGTGTGTAAGGTTGATCAATAATGAAGGAGCGTGCATTGAATAAGCCATTAGGCACAAAGGATGAGGCACTGATGTCTTGGCTACTCAACCCCTGGGTCTTAATTGTATAGTCAACGCCTACCACACCAAGACAATTCAGGTTATCATCCTTAGGTGCAAAGTTGATTACAGCCAATCCACTTAAAGGTGGACGAGTCAGATTTAAGTACACCGATAGGCCTTGTGGTGCACCAGCACAGGGATAGGTCGCATCAAGGGTTTCACGACAAGCATCACCCTCTTGTAAGCACGTAACAGAGACAGTATTTTCAAGTCTCGGTAGGCCCACTGAAAGAATATTTAGAGAAGTCCAAATCGTTGCTTGTAGACTGTCAGGATTACTACGCTTAAGCTCATCGATCGTATCGATTAGGTCGTTTTCATTCGCAATATCACAATCAGGAATGTTAGGGTTAATCCCTTGATTAATATAGGGAATCGCCCGTTCTACACACTTTAGAAGAGCAATATCTTCTTCTTCACGGCCAAAAACATCGGCATCCCAAATGCCATTACGATTAATATCTTGGTATTCTTCTTCACCTTGGTCAAAGATCTTATTGTCATTTGCATCTACATAAGGCTCGCTGTGCGCAGGAACTAGGTCTTGATCAGGACTGTATAGCCCATCACCATCGTTTTCTAGGTCTTCTCCCAGATCAATAAAGCGGGCTTCTCCTTGAGTAAAGCCTACAATACGAACCAAGCCATCTCTTGGATTAACAAGAACGGGACGCTCTCCAACAAGCTCAGGATAGAAAAGCTCCTTATTATCTTCATAAATTGCCCCTCCACAGCCACCGATATAGCGCCCGACAAGGTCTTGACCAACAGGAATGACAGCTTCTTCTGGGTCACAGCGTCCATTGGCATTACGGTCTACAAATGGCACTGACCAAATGCTTGGTTCAACATCTACTGGTGAACGGCCACCCGTATGCCATTGAGCTAAAGCAATACCATCTTCATCACTGATGACTGACTGATTGATATTGCCAGCCTCGCTCATGAAGAAAACCGGAGACTCGCTTACTCGGCCGGCAAAACGGTCGGCAATTTGGAAGCGACAATCAGCACCAATGCGTTGGTTATTGATGTAACCACGACTATCGCTTCCTAAACTTGGATCAGGAGAAACTCGGCGACTAAAGCCTGCTGTGACCGGTGCTTGACAATTGATGTTAATATGCTTTTGGGAAGGGATTTGATGCCAAATTGTAAAGCTTGCTGTATGTGCTTCTTGCTCTTGATTATTATACTCGGCAAGGGCTTTAATAGAGTAAATGCCAGGGCTGGTAGTTGTGACTACGCTCACTGTAGCGACCCCATTTGCATTTGTTTTAACTTCCATTGGCTCAATCACCACAGGCAAGCCCGAAAGAGTGGGTGGTAAGCAGAGATTTGCCATACATGAATCAGTTCGTCTTTCACATCTTTCATCAAGGCCCACCGACATTGGATTTGGAGCACAAAGGCCTTGGCTTGGCATAGGCTCGGGCACCATTTCACTACCGGCGTCTTCAGCTTCTGTTCCTGCTTCAGGTGCAGGCTCATCGGCGTTCCAAGCACAGTTTGAGCGAGCATCACAGCTTTCTTGCGTGGTTTCATTTGCGCATAGTGAGTCACAAACAGGATAGTCATCTAAGGGTGACCAATCTAAAAAGAACTTAACCGGAACATCACTCAGAGGGGCTCCGCTTTGATCGATTACACTAAACTGATAGTTGGCATTTTTGGGATAAGGTGAGGTTGATGCTTGTACAGAAAGATCAGTGACAGGTTCTTGCTCAAGATCAAACACGATAGACCAAGAAGCGGGTCTAACAATTTCTTCGCCCATGTCAACCATATCCATATCAGGAAGGTCCATATCGACCAGCATGTCGACTTCTTCTTCACCTAAGCGCTCACAGTTTTCTTCAAATACATCTGGGGGCAAACAGGTGACTTCAATCGCATTGCTTGTGACAACGGTACCGGCTTCATCATTTAAGGTCGTTTTGGCTTTTACTGAGAAACGACCAGTATTGGTGCAGTAAAAAGCATCAAAGGTACGCCCACCGGTAAAACTCAGCTCATCACTTGTAGGGCTAGTACAACGTAGACTCGCAATATTGCCGGTTTCATCATCAGTTACCGCTGACAAAAAGCAGGCGCGGGGAACCGGTGGATCAAAGCTAAGCGTGGTGGTCAGCTGACTCGCTTCACTACCCGAAATACCCGTAACTCTCAATTCTAGTGGCATATAGGTTGGCTCTATATCACTTGCCTGCACATCCGTAGCGGGTAAAATCTGCTCGGTACAGACCGGCGCGCTAGAGAGAATCAGAGTTGGTTCTGAATCTGAACTTGGCCCTTCGGTTGAGGGTTTCTCAGGACAACCAAAAAGTAAACTACAGAAGATGAACAGTGGAATACTTTGTAAACACTTGAGTTTTTGACTATTAACTTTCTCAGTCCAGTTCATCATTTGCCCATGCTCCTTCTCTGATTTCTACTGATGAGATGCTCACTACAATCGTATAAAACATTGTAAGTCTATATCACTCACATCAGAAAGAATCTTTCAAATAAAACTTAGTTTAATGAGTACTTTTATTGTTCTCAAGATGTTCTCAAGATCATTGATATGAACACTACTTCATGAGCCAAGCTTTTATTGCTTTAGAGACTTCCCAACTGTATGAGCGTACCCTTGCACCTAGTAAAGACTGATATTGGCTTTGCTTTGGCTCGTGACGAATGACTGTAAATGCACTCGCTTGCTTGCTTGAACCTAGGCGTTTTCGACGAGAAAGGGCCTTATGCCGCTTCGGATCAAAGCGACTAGGAAAGCTCAGCATCACTAATTTGCTTACCTGCTTTGCATCATCATAAACCTTGAGCCAAAGTATGTCGCTGTAGTTTGGGGATTGAGCCTCAGTACTACTTTTGCTTCCATCAAAATCCCAAGTCCAAGTGAGCTGACCTTTATCTAGCTCTAAGCGTAGTTCAGAACCATTCAGTTTTAGTTGCTGAGACTTTACCGGAAGCTTGCTTTCTGATGATAGGGTTGGCTGAGAGTCTTGCACTGCTTCACTAGCATAATGCGCAGCCAATAGATCCCCATAGATATCTTGTGGATCTATAATCGCTTTTTGGCTTAGTGAGCGCCTAAGTTCATCCACTGATAAGTCATCAAAGCTTTGAATCGCAAGAGTTCTATGTAGGGCTTTAACACCTAAACTAATTGGATGAGCCTTGAGCTGATTTTTATGACTTTCAGGTGATAGTTTAGGATAAAAGCCGGCAAAGGCTTGAAGCTTTTCATGTATGAGTTTTCGAGTCTCTTTAGGGCAAGCAGTCGGTGTGGGTAAGGCTTCGATGACTTCAAGATTAAGTGGACTAAACTCTTGTAAAGGAGCTCCAGAACAGCGTTGACCTAGTTCAATCAGTGCACTGGGAGTATAATGATTCAGTTGTTGCTCAACATTAATCGTTACAGGTTCTTGAATATTTACAAAGGCAAAAAGCACACTTGCCACCGGCAAAGCAGCACATAAAATCGACAGGCTGACCGACCACTTTTCACCATCACTTAAGACCCAATTTCTTTGTTGAACACTGATTTTGACCATAATATTAGCCAAAGCAATACTCATAACAGCCGTCAACAACCAAGAGGCCTCTAGCGCACCACTGGGCGCTCGCTCAAAACCTTGGCCAAGTAAAAAAATAAAGCCCAAAATAAAGGCAGCAGATGAGGCTTTTTTTAAGAGCAGTGGTGGTGAGCTTAAATGACGACTCGCCTTAAGCTGTGTATAATAGCTGTAAGCGATAATACAGATTGCTAAGCTTGCACATTGAGCACCAATAAAAAGCTGATTATGTGAGCTGATCATCAAAGTGAACAACCCCACAAAATAACCTAAGCCATAAATCAGTAAAATACGCCTTGTACCCCATAATTGCTCTAGTGGCCGAGCAACCCAATAAAGGGTAAAAAGGTTAAATAAAAGACTTAAACCCGGCCCCGGTAAAATGAGGCTCGCAAAAATACGATAGGCCTGACTCAGTGATAATAAGTCAGAACTAATCGCTCCCAAAGATGTTAAAGCTAAGTCCGAGCTTTCAGTTTGTAAAAAGAAAGGAATATGGGTCCATGAGTGGTAAAAGAACATCCCTGCACCCATCAGCAAGGCTAAGATCATCATAACCGAACCAAGAAGCCGGCGCTTCCCCAATTTTGCCATCGATTCGCTTTGGGCCTGAAGTTCTTGCCAAAGCCTTGGGTCAGCCTGATAAATCACCGTAGTGACCGATCGCTCAACCCATGTTGTAAAAGTATCCCATTGCCCCTCCTCGGCAAGTTCTTCTTTGGCGATTGTTTCTACCCCTCGATGAGTCATGAGTGATAATTTACTTTGGTCATCATTAAACCACAGCGCTCGAATTTCATTGAGGTTTAAGCGGGCAAGCTCTTTTCCATCTAAAATCTTAAAAAGGCCATGAGTACTGATGCGATAAGCTCTATCACGCTCAGGGAGTTGAGTAAGCCTAAGGCCCAAGGCTATGTTTTTTAAACCACTCCATCCAAAGAAAAGTGCAAAGATTAAACTAATCACACCATCAATGGACATCATGTAGAGATTAAATATAGCAAAAAGAACCAATAAACCTCCGGTCATCATTCGCTCTCGGCCACGAGCTTTACTTTGATAAGGTTTCAGCTTAAAGGTTTTAGGGATACGATATGAAGAAGGCATAAACAGAAATATCCGTACAATTCAAAGGCGAGGTAATGATTAATCAGTATTGTGTGCTTGTTCATCAGAGTCACTGACTTGTCAAGACTACTGTGTAAGATCTGGTGTAGAGATCAAATTCTTTTGGAAGCTGATTAAATAGTCAGCAAGTTCCTTTGGAAACTCTTTTTGTGGAGTATGACTAAAGCACTCTGGTTGCAAAAGCTTAAAATCTTTAGGGGCGAATTGTAGTAACTTATCTATGCTACTCGCCGGTAATATACGTTCCCTTTGTCCCCAAATAAGAAGAGTAGGCACTTGTAAGTCTTGAAATTCTTTTGGATTGAGACCATCACCGGCTTTAAGATTTTGGATCAAACTTTGAGCTTCGGGGCGCTTTAGATTCATTTGGACTAAGGGGGCCATTATAGGTGCCCACCAAGGGACTTGATGATAAAGTGTTCTTAAAAAGCGAAGCCCGTCTCCACGTTCGCTCATATTAAAAGTTGTTTTGAGGTGTGCAATATCGTTCTCATCCAAGATCGCTCCAGCCGGTGAACAAAGCATTAAACTAGATACTCTCTTTGGAAAACGAGCAGCAAAACGAATTGAGATTGCACCTCCAAGAGAAATTCCTAATAGATCGATTGGGTGATCTTTGGATAAGTGCAAAAGGCACTGTTCCCAAGCTTGATAAATCATATTCTGAAAGCGTTGATAAGAAGATGATTCGCTCTGCTCTGTAGTCTGTGTTGTTGACTTTGGAAAAGGTGGACTCATCCCATGACCTGGGGCACTTGGAGCCCAAACTTCAGGCCAATACTTTGCCAAATATGGGAGCAGTTGGCCATAGGCAGCACCACTTGAGCCTAAGCCATGTACACAAACCATATGTTTTACTGCAGGTGATATACCATTTGGAGCATTGTGTTCAGCTTGTCGTAAACACAAAGCTTTCATGATGGTATTCTCTATTTGGATATCCTCAGAGTATACACCATATCTTTTTAAGGCCCATAAGGTCGATTTTTCCCATAAAGTAGAAATATTCATACTAGTCATTTGTCTCAATCTGCAGTGTCTGACTCAATGTCTTGGCAAACTCCGGAGACAATTGATTCGCCTCACTTAAAATATAACTAAGATCTTTAGAGCTCATATCGTATTGCTGACAGTATACAGCCCATTTAGTGAGAAGCTCTTTTACACTGTGAGGATGGGTATCAATTTGGTTTTTCTCTAGTGATAAATAAATACTTTTAAGCGCTTGGCAAGCCTCAAAATGCTGACCTAACTGTGCTAATAAAAAAGCATTCATATAACGAACTGTTATGGCAGGCTTTGGACTTAATAGGGCAATCGCTAGTTGATCATGGGCTAGTTCAACTTGGCCGGACTGAATATATAATTCGGTTAGGTCCAAAAGCTCAATCCCCAGAGCTTGTTCTTGATCTAGAGCTTGGACTTGGCGCCAATTTAATTCATAAACTTGTCCAAGATAGACGCCTGCTACATTTGGTAATGATCGAGGAAGGGGCTCTTCTGAATCAGTATAAACCTCATCGCTTGTCGGTTCAGACGATTCAGTCTGGCTTGTAAGAGGATTAAGCCCAAAAATTGGAGTTTGAATGGCAACAAATGCTTCTTCAAAGTCATGGTTTAAAGCATCTTCATCTTCTGCCAATAAACTTGATTCATTTGGAGTAAATGATCTGTGTTCATCATTAGTGGAGGACAAATCAACCACTTGATCATGAGAATGACTTATGTCAAGTGCAGGTAAATCAATTTCAGTCTCCAACTCATGTATCATTTCATCATCGATATCTAAGCCGGCAAGTAAATGATCAAAATCGACATCTTCAGATAGATTTGACTCTACTTTTGCCTCATTTATCCTATTAGGATGATGACTGGATGGATCATCACTAATACGCTTTTTAACCTTTAGTGGACTTGGTAAGTCTTCCTCTACAAAAGTCTGAAAATCATGCTTACTACGATCGAATTCAAATTGATTTCTGGGCGGTGGAAATAAAGATACCTTTGACTCTCTTTTAAGTGTACTCAATGGCAACGGTGTAAAACTGAGCTCGGACAGGGTCGCCAAGTTTACTGAAGTATATTCTTCATCATCTTGTGATGAACTTGTAGAGTTATTAACCGATGCTTTTGTCACTTGGATAGGAGCGGGCGTAAAACTTAGAGAGAGCGGTGGTTGAACTTGGTCTTTGTCTAAGTTTTCAGCTAATGCTCGTTCGCGAGCCGAAGGAAGCTTGATTTGGTCAGCAGAAGGATCGGTGACAGGATGAGAAGAATCTTGTGAATCCAATGAAGTAGGTGCATTTAAGCTTTGATCATTCCCCGAATGAGAAAAGAGCTGAGGGGCGGTTTGACCATTGATTAAGGTTGGAGAAGGTAAGTCTTCAGAATTAAATACAAAACTAGATAAAGATTGATGACTGATGGAGCTAGCCTCAAGGTCTAGTTCCTGTTCCTGTTCATCAAGACTTTCTATAAAAAGAGCCGCTTCTTCATCATCATCAAAGCTATCTTCTGGAATAATTCCATATTCAACATATGAATCGGGTTCGGGCTCGGGCTCGGGCTCGGGCTCCGGCTCGGGCTCCGGCTCGGGTTCGGGCTCGGGCTCGGGTTCGGGCTCGGGCTCGGGCTCGGGCTCGGGCTCGGGCTCCGGCTCGGGTTCGGGCTCGGGCTCGGGTTCGGGCTCGGGCTCGGGTTCGGGTTCGGGTTCGGGTTCGGGCTCGGGTTCCGGCTCCGGCTCCGGCTCCGGCTTGGATTCGGGCTCGGGTTCGGGCTTGGGTTCGGATTCGGGCTTGGGTTCGGGTTCCGGCTCATCAAGGGAATGACTAGACTTACCATCTAATTCATCTATAGCCTCATTGACAGACCTTATGAGTGCTTCATGATTCAAGGCCTTAGCTGTATCGCGCAATAATTCAAGAGCTGAACGATTTGTTGTTTCTACTTGCAGAATTGCTCTAATCAGTTCAAAGGCCTTATCTGCATGTCCGGCAAGCAAAAGATCATGTGCCTGTCTAATCACTAGATCATGTTGAGTATGATCGTTTTCTTGAGCGGAATTGATGGTTGAATTGGTCGCTGTGGCCTTAGTAAGGCTCGATTTCGATTCAGAGTTCTCTGAAAATCGAGGGGCAGATGACTCGGAGAAATCAGCCTTTTGACTCGGTAACTCGTCTGCTTGATCGACTGTTTCTTGGTCACTTTGCTGATTTGTTAAGTTTGTCAGCTGATTGATCGTATCTAATGCTAAGGCATTTTTGGCATCTAGCGTGAGAAGCATTTTCGCTGCATTTTGGGCGAGTGACCATTCTTCACGAGTTCTAGAGGCGGAAAGAACACTATTGAATGCTTTTAATGCTTTGTTTCTGAAACCAAGTTGGGTCAAGGCTTTACCCAATACAAAGAGGACATCTAAATCGCTAGGGTTGGTCTTAAATAGCTCTTGTAGATTACGTACGGCTAAATGAGGTACATTTCTCTTTAAGTATAAAAGTGATAGTTCATACCGAATGTTATAATTGGCTAAGTTTAAATTGACTAAACGTTCACCAATGGAAACCTTCTCATCCTCAGAAAGTACATCATCAGTGTGATTAAAGAGAAAGTTTAAATGCTTGGCCGCCTGCTCGTTTTCTCCTCGTTCCAATGCTCTTTCGGCAAGAGCCTTACTAAACTCTAAATGGTTAGGGAAATGCTTGTAGACAAGATTTAAAGTGTGCCAGCTCTGTTCGTTATCACCTTGAGCATCAAGACTTTTAATCAGGGGCCAAGTTAAAGTTATGACGTCTTCTAGAGTACCAGTTTGAAGTGCACGTTGTAAAAGAAACAGTCTTGATTTTATGTCACTAGGGCTGATTTTTGTGACCAAGTGATAAACTGAGCTCGCCCGATGCAAGTCAGCTTGATTCACATAAAAGTGGGCAATGTGATGATAATGCTTAATCGCCTCATTACGATTTTGGACTCGTAAGTAGAGCTCAGCAAGCTTTAAGCGGACTTGTAGATCATCGGGGGTAGAAATCAGCAAGTTCCGGTAGGCTCTAATCGCTCTATCATATTGCTGACGCTCTATAGCACGTTGCGCCTCATCGAGGATTTTACTGCGATTCACGCGACTACCTCCGCTAATGCTCAAGCAATCTCAACAGCGATTATGGGTTTGATATATTTAGCTTTTACAAGTGGGTAAAGTTGTTTCTTACAAGCACTAATGAGCTTAACCCTACCTTAACTTTTATTCATTTAACTCGTGAAGAATACTCACCGGTTCGAGTATCAACTTTAATCTTTTCACCCTCTTCAACAAACAAAGGTACTTGTACAATCGCTCCGGTTTCAAGCGTAGCCGGTTTGGTTGCCCCCTGTGCTGTATCACCACGCACACCAGGCTCACATTCTGTAATTCGTAATTCTACAAAGTTGGGTAAAGAAACATCGATAGGACGACCATTGTAAAGCATAACACTGACCGGTAAGTCATCTTGTAAGAACAAGGCGGTATCTCCAAGATCTTCCATTGAAACCTGAACCTGCTCAAAATTATGAGTGTTCATGAAGTGCCAAAACTCACCATCAGAGTATAGAGTTGTCATATCAACTTCGTTTACATCCGGTGCACCCACTTTATCACCGGAACGGAAATTAATATCTAGTGAGCGTCCATCGATCATGTTTTTGATTCTTGTCTTTACAAAGGCTACACCCTTACCAGGCTTAACATGCTTGCAATCTACAATGTTCCAAAGACCTCCCTCATATTCGATCTTAAGGCCTTTTCTAAAATCTTGTGTTTGATACATATCTAATGCGTCTCCTTGTGTTTAAATCTACGCAATCTTTGAAAGCGTTTTATGAATGTATAACTGATATTTTAATGAGATTAAACATCTTCAAGATGATTAACTAAAGCCAATAGAGCAAGTGTATATCCATATAGGCCAAAACCACTCACTGTGCCAAGTACCACATCACTGATTAATGACTTTTGACGAAATACTTCTCGTTTGGCAAGCTGTGAAATATGAACTTCCACGGTGGGCAGTCGAGAAGCGAGTACTGCATCTCGAATTGCAACACTTGTATGTGTATAAGCTGCCGGATTAATAATGAGTCCACTGACTTGTATGGGCATACCGATTCGATGAGTTTGAATAAGGTCTACAAAGTCACCTTCCGAATTCGTTTGCTTACAGATCAACTCGTAGCCAAGACTCTCAGCTTCATGCTTTAATGATTGCTCTAACTCAGCGAGCGTTTTCGTACCATAAATTGCAGTTTCACGCTCACCTAAAAGGTTTAAGTTAGGCCCATTGAGAAGTAATAGTCTTGGTGAATGCAAAATGATCAAGCCTCAACAATTTCTGATCCCAGTTGCGATCCGAATGATGCTGAGTGAATACTACTTTCTAACGAGTAGATACTTTGTTCCAAGTAAAACTGAGCTCGCTCAACAGAAAGTGCAAACGAACCTAACAAAAAGATAAATTGTTTGTTGGTTAAAGACCTAGAAATAATCTTTACCTTTTGACCATTTAAATCGATGGTGGCTTGAAAAGTGAGCGGCTCGATCGGCTTGGATATACTCATAATTGATTGTGGTAATAAGCGCCACAAGGATTTCCACTCATTCAAATCATGTCGTAATTTATTTTGATCGTGATCAGCTAAGCTTTTGTGAAAGCAGATCTCATTGATTTGTAGTTCGCTGACTTCACCAATGGCGATAATAGTTTTATCGAGACTAAAAAGCTTTTGAGCTTCTAAGTAGAGCAAGTGATTATGTGTATGTTCATTGAGGACAGCTTGAGATGCGCTGGGATGAGCCTGGTCAGGTACAGAGTTTGAAGGTTGGGTCAAAGCCATATCGATTTAGTCCTCACACAGAGGCGCAAAACTATCATCTATGGCGACCTGCTTACAAAGTGCACAGGAAGCATAAGAACTGTCTCTACCAATGGCACTTGGACATACACTTAAGATCTCGGTTTCTTCTTCTGTGATCATATCACAGGTATCTCCTCGACCCTGTGTCGACACGCGACAGCCGGCACAAAGATCAATAGGAAAATTGATTTCGTTACTTTCTACCCGCTTACCATCTAAGGTTTTACCCTGAAGCTTGATGGCGGTAACTAGGGTATAGCTACCACGAGTGGGAGCGATACGTCCATTCGCATTTCGGCCATTATATAGTCCACCATCTCTTAGGTTTTTAGCCATTGTACTGGTCAACACGGTGACTTTTTGATTGACGGGCGTTGGTATGCCTGATTGCAGCAGACCAGCCAAGGGTACTTCGATTTCTTCATCAAAACCTAAGCCAACCTCATCAATATCAATATAGCGAATGACAGCATTAGTAAGATTTATATCAGTGGTATTAATATAGCCATCTTCATTACTTAGGTTATTAACGGCTAAGGTATCTTGGAGCAAATTAACAACGGATAAGTTGACCTCATAATCATTGGCCAAAACTAGGTCCACAGTTCCTCTAGAAAGTAAAAAGCTACCCTGTCCTAGCTTTTGTGGCCCACAGGTAGAACTGTCTAAAGGGTTAACGCCTTGGAGTTGGATAGAGAATTCTTGGGCATCGCAAGCAAAACTTAAAACGCTGGCGATTATACTTATTAATCCCAACTTTAAGACACTTTTGGTAAATAGGCTTTGCTTCAACATCTGCTACTCCTTGTGGCACTTGGTAACCCTTATGTCGCTCAATATAAGTCGAGCAAGCTTTAAAGGCAATGCTTGAGCTATACAAGACTAACATTTTATTTCAAATAGTCATGATTGCAAGCAAAAGAGCTCGGTGATGAGTGATTACAGCAAAGAATCAAGTCAATAAGGTCTTTCGACTTAACTCTAGCACTCGGTCGGTAAAGTCTTCCAAGCTGATCAGTTCGAGTTGGGCTTGGCCAATCGCCTTTAAAGTGACAAACTTAAGTTGTTTTCCGGATCTTTTTTTATCAAAGGCAAGTCTATTTAAGAGTTGTTCATTGATATATTCGCGCCAATTGATGTCCAACTCATGTTGGTGAAGGCTCTTTTTGACTTTGTGAACTTGATCTAATGGAAGTCCTGAAAATATATGGGCATATTCAACAGTAAAGCTGATACCAAGAGCAACTGCTTCACCATGCAACAAGCTTGGTTCAGCTTTTTCAATGGCATGCCCCAAGGTATGACCAAGATTGAGAAGCGCTCTTTGGCCCTGTTCTCGTTCATCTTGGGCAACGATCTTTGCCTTAATATTTAGACCAGTCTTAATCAGTTGGCCCATTACATTATAATCATGAAAGCAATCTTCAAAAGTCAGTTCATCTAAATTATTGAAATAACGATGATCAGCAATTAAACCGTGCTTTAGAGCTTCTACCCATCCCGCTTTTAAATGTCGCAAAGGAAGAGTTTTAAGATAGCTCTCATCAATCCAGACCCAATCAGGTCGATAAAACGAGCCAAGAAGATTTTTACCTAAAGGATGATTTACCGCAGTTTTAGCACCAATCGAACTATCAACTTGGGCCAAAAGACTCGTTGGCACTTGCCCCCAGCTTATTCCTCTTAAATATATAGAAGCTAGAAAACCACAAAGGTCTCCACTCACCCCTCCACCTAAGGCCAATAAACAATCCGAACGAGTAAAGTTGAGTTTGAGTAACTGTGTACTTAGGGCTTCCACAACTCTGAGTTGCTTACTTTGCTCTCCTACCGGAAAAGAAAGTAAATGGGCTTGAATCCCTTTACTTTGTAAGGTTCCAACCAGCTCACCACCATAAAGTCTTGCCACAATTTCATCACTGAAGATCGCTAATTGGGGCAGGTTTGGCTTGGCCTTAGACTTGACTCGAAGCCATTCTAGGATTTTATCGATAAGCTGATCTTGCAGAGCCGAGGCTAAATAGATGGGATAGTCATGAAGTTGAATTTCTGACGCCAAACTAAGATCTAGCTTTGCTTCAGATAAATGGTTGATCGGCTGAGAATCATTTGAGTCTTTGAGCTTATTAGCAAGCTTTGAAGCACCTAAGTCATTAAGGATTGGTGGTGCATACCAAGGCTTTTGATCAGAGCTAATATGAGAAGGGGGGGATAAATGATAAGCAAACCAAGCTTTTCGAATTCTTGTTGCAACTTGCTGAGGTGATTCACCCTCATACACTTCAATCCAAGCATCGGAGTCAAGATAGCTTGGTAGGCGCTGAGTGAGTAGTTGGTTAAGATCGACTAATGAGTCAATCGGTAAGGGATGAGCATCAGGATTATATTTAGCTCGTCTTTTGAGTCTTTGATAAATGAGCGTTTCATCGGCCCACAAACTAAAAACAGACCCTAGCTTTCTTGCGATAGCTCGATTAGATTCAGTAAGTAAACAGCCTCCTCCTACACTGACAATCGCTTGGGGCTTTAATTCAGATATATCTTGTTCAAGAGAACTGAGGAATTGTGCTGTATTTGACTGAGCAGCTGATAAAATCTCACTGAGCTCGAGTAGAGTTTTGCTTTCCTGCTCTCTAAAGCGTTTCCAACCGACTTGTTGTATATAATGTGCTAGAGGAATGCCGTGAGCTTGTTCAATCAAACTATCTAAGTCAAAAATTGGGGCATGGGTGAGTTTAGATAAGGCTTCGGCAACTTTGGTTTTACCAACTCCCGGAGGCCCTGAAATGACTAGAATCTTGCTCATTTTATGTACTTAGTCATTCTAAATTAGACTCAACGAGTATTCACTTTTGAAGCTAAGCGATTGATCACTCGTGGTGTAATGAAGATCAAAAGCTCATTTTTTTGGCTTCGCTCATTTTCTTTACGGAAAAGAGCTCCAATAATGGGGACTTGAGATAGGATAGGCCACTCAGTAGAGCCATAACCAGCATTGCTAGTGTAAATTCCACCAATGACCGTAGTTTCTCCATCTTGAAGCAGAACTTGTGTACTTGCCTCTTTCTTTAAGATGGTGGGATCGCCACGAGAACCAACATTTTGAAAGTCAGGTGTATCATTATTGGCTTTGAGCTGCAGGTAAATATTACCGTCTTGAGTCACATGTGGAACGACTTCTAAACTCAAAGTTGCATCAAAAAATACGGTTTGAACACCCTGAGCTGAGACCTGAGAAATTGGAATACTTACCCCTTGGCTAATCAAAGCTTTCTTATTGTCCAAGGTAGTAATCTTAGGACTGCTGACAATCTTTACTGTACCTCGACTTGCAGCCGCAGATAAGCGCACATTTAGGTTAAAAGCACCATCAACACTGCCTAAGCTTAAGCCCAAAGCACCACCGGAGCCCACACCCACTGTCGCTGGAAGATTGATCATAAAATTGGGTTGAGCCGGTACTCCAGGAGGCTGAATTTGGATATCATCTGCAGCACCTTTGAGACCAACAGAGCTAGGGAAAGATAAGCCGGTTGCATTACCGGTACCTACGATCCCATTAAAGCTACCACCCCATTGAATACCGAGTTCTTTTTCGTTGACCTTATTCACTTCAACAATTCTTGCTTCGATTAAAACCTGAGGCGTTTGGGTATCTAAACGCTTTACTAAATCTTCAGCAGCCTCAATATGTTCTTCGATATCTTTGATAATTAAAGTATTTGTACGTAGGTCAAAGCTTACAGAACCGCGATCACTTAGAACTCCTTTTACCTGTTCAACCATATCCTTGCCTTCAGCATGGTTTACGGTAATCAAACGAATCATAATCGGCTTGAGTTGTTCTTTGATTTGGGTCTTTTCTAGCTCGGCCTTTCTTTCGGCAGCAATCGCTTCGCGAGGGGCAACTCTAATGATGTTACCTTCACGAACCATGTCAAGACCCTTACTTCTTAGAATAATATCTAAAGCTTGATCCCAAGGGACTTGGTTAAGCATTAGGGTTACTTTGCCCTCAACCTCATCAGAGGTTACGATATTGACTTGCCCGCAATCCGCTAAAAATCTAAGTACATTGTGGATGTCAGCATCTTTAATATTGATCTTAATTCTTTTACCAAGATAACGTTTTTTACGCCTTTGTGTACTTGGTCGTCTTGGTTGTCGCGCTTCATCACTTTTAAAGGTGGGTGCGCTATTTTGAGGAATCGCGGTTTGATTTGACATCGATTGAGCAAGTTGCTGATTGGCGACTGAGGAAGAAGCAAAGCTCCACTCAAGTATATATTCACCATCACTTGCTTCAATAAAATGCACTTGGTGACTTGCATCGTGTCTAAGCTCAGCAATGAGATGAGCGGTATAAATACCGTCAGTTTCTTCTCTGATTAAACTGATATATTTTAAGGGACCATCAAGTTCGCTGGTATCTAACTTTTGCTCAAGGGTTTGAGGTATACTTAAGCCATTGAGGACAAGATGGAGCTCTTTAGGTGTTGATTCATCAACATAAGGTGTGGGTAATTGTACTCCACGATCATTGGGGGCGATTTTTAATTGAATATTTTGTGCCTCATCAACCTCTTGCTCATTTAGGCTCAAAGATTGACTGCTTACTTTTAGAAACTCAGCTCGCCAATGTGCCCCTTTGATGTTTGAGTTATTGTTTTGCTGATCTAGCTCGGTATTTGCTAATTCATCAGTGCTAGGCTCTTGAATTGAACGGACTTGAAATAATAGCTGATTATTTTCAAAGACGACTTTATGGTTTAAATCTTGATTCAAAGTGAAAATGAGACGAGATATCTGTTTTTCACCGCTACCGAGTTGCAGAACACTCACCTGTGAAATAGGACCTGCTAAAGGCTCAACAGCTGACTTTACTTGTTCACCATTGACACCGATAACATCTACAACAATCCGGACCGGATCTTCTAGCTTCATGATGGTATAGCGAGGGGCTTCACCAGTCCATGGTTTCAATGCATCACTTTGAGCATCTTGTTGAATTGACCGAGACCATAAACTAAAGGCCACATCTGTGTCGAGTGAGCCAGAGTTTATTTCTTTAAGTTCTGGCCCTTTTAGAAAGATGATGTCTTTTTGAAGTTGAGGATCAGTCGGCGAAACATGATCAACGCTTTCGGCAAATGACATTCCGCTATTAAGGCTATAAGCAAACAGAAAAATACCAAAAACCGCCAACTTGGCTAAACTTGAGCCTTGAGCATTCATTTGATTATCAGCTTGACTTGGCTTGTTTACAGACCCTATTACTGCATTTAAGTAAGCACCTAAGCTCATCGATTTACTCCCAACTCGGTAACACGCTGTTCCTCGTTTTCTCTTAGTACTTTAACAAGACGAGGACTATCTTTTGGTTCATCTTCATTGATCCCAAGAACAGGCTCAAAGGTTATTTTGTTATTGGTGATCATTTTCACTCTCACATATTCGGGGGCTTTACCAACAATATCGCCCACACGAACACTGTATCCTGTTCCGGCGCTATCCTCAAGCATTGCGAGATTTGTAGCCATTCCGGTCAAGGTCCCTTTAAACTTAAGGTTTATAACAGCTTCAGGGACTTTTACCACAAGTTTTCTTTGCACAGAACTTGGATCGACTTCAACTTCATCTTGATCTTTAAGTTCAGCAATATCTGGCCAAAAAGGATCCCGAGCATTTTTAATTCTCTCTCGAATACGCTTAAAATTATCCCAACCGCTCGATTTAAGTAATTCAGCACGCTTAAGCCGATTTGGAATGACCACCAAAGACGAAATATCAGCACCTTGATTGATTACTCCTTGTGGTGCGCCTTGTGCCTTTTTTTGTGTGGTCTTTGTTGGGGGCGCATTTTTGAGACGCCTCATTTGCTCTGGCGAGAGGCCACGCTGTACCGGTCCTCCGCCACCTTCGTCATCATCACAGCCAATAAAGGTCATTGAGCTTAGTAAGCATAAGGTTACGATCCAACCGGAGGATATCCAACTAAAGCCGTAGTTGATAAATCCCAACTTAGCCGAACTCAAAGCAGGAATTTCTGTTTTTGTATTGTTTAACAAATATGGAGCTTTATTCATCATTTGATCTCCTAAATGCTCCTATTAAGGCTTTTTGGTGAATGATTTTGACATAAAGGTAACCAAAAGAAAGTCGCCTCGTAGCATAGCGCTTTGACTTTCACTGGAAATCGTCGAGAGCGTTAAGTTCTCAACATTTACAATTCTATCTAGGCTTTTAACATCACTGAGTTCGTTAATAAAGTGAATGACCTCACTAAACTTTCCTTTGAAGCTCATTTTAACTTCAATTCTCGCATAAAGCTCTTCTTCAATGATGGGGCCTTGCTCAAAACGATCAATTTGCAAGGAAGCATCACGTGCTCTTTCATGGAGCTTATTCAATAGTAAAGCAATATCAGCTTGTGGAGGAAGTTGCTCACCTAAGCGATCTTTTGCATTTTTTTGACCCGCAATATTTGCTTGAAGATTCTCTATTTTACTATTGGTTTCTTGCTCAAACTGTAATTGGCGCTCAATATCTCGAATACGATCCGTCATCGAAATGATTTCAGCTTCAATCGGACGTATGCCCAAAAAGTACCACAGAGCAGCGGCCACAATCGCAGCCATAAAAGCAACCGAGCTTCTTCGTTTTAAGGGGATGTCTGATAATCGTTTATAAATCTCGTCCATAACCTAAGCCTTACTCATTTGAGCTTTTATATGATTTAGTCGTTCTCAGTGGGGAGCGGTTCATTGCTATCTTGGAATAGCTTTTTAAGGTCGCTTGTTCCGTAAATAACTCTGAGTAGCATTTCAAAACGTACAAATTGAGCCCGTCGGCCATTTTCAAAGCCTTTCATCTCATTTTCAGTCACTTTAAGATCGGCTTTGACTACATATTTTGAGGTCTGTAAACGCTTCAGTAGCTCACCTACATCATCAATGGTACGACCATACCCTTTGAGGCGTACTTCACGCTTGTCTTCACGAATCTCAGAGAACCAAAGTGATCCTGTATCCCAATTCCAACGCCACCCTTTTTGGGTAAAGTTTTCGCGCTCAGTATCATCTCTTGGTGGACTAAGCAGATAAGAGAGTTCATTCAAGAAACCAGCGGGAGAGATCTGATTTTGAGTCAAATCATCAATGACCTCGGTTTTACGATCTACCTCGCCTTTTAAGTCTTTAAGTTCTTGTTCAAGCGCCTTAGAACGGTTTTGCTTTTCTTTGAGACTACGTTGCTTCACATTAAGGCTTTGATGCACTCTGACTTTAGTCTGTAGCTCTTCATTGGTACGACCTTGCAAGGTATAAAACCCGCCTGAGACAATGATCAGCAACATAAAGATGATCAAAAAGAAGTTACGACCATCTTCAATTCGATCAGCCTCTGTGATCGGCAAAAGATTTATGCGAATGAGATCTTGTTCTTTATCATTTTTGTGTCTTAAGCTTAATCCAAAGGCAACCGGTGCATATGATTTAGTTTCCTTAAGATACTGTACATTAAAGACATTTGGATCGATATCAACAGTATGGAAGGGGTCAAGTAGCTCCACTGGTGTGTTGGTCTTTTTAGCAATTTCATCAGCAAGTGTGGATAATCGAACAGTACCACCCGATAAGTAGATTTTTTCAAAGCGTGATTCGCCTGAAGTGGCTAAGTGAAACTCCAAAGAACGATTGATTTCAGAGGCAATTTGCTCACTGATCATCACCAAGATTCGCTGCACATCTTGTGGTACAATTTGGCTACCACTTGCACCACTTCCACCAAGTTTATAAGCTTCAGCCTCTTGATAGCTTGTTCCCATTTGTTTTTGGATTTCTCGAGTGTAAGTATCACCACCGAGCTGTAAGTCACGGGTAAATGTGTTCACACCATAAGAAATGACATTGATGTTAAGATTCTCAGCACCGACATGAATTAAGCAAATCAGTTGATCATCTGGAAGCGAATAGTTGACCTCAAAGGCATTTTGTACCGCAAAACAATCGGTATCAACAGTGACAGGTTTTAAGCCTGCTTCTCGAACAACCGAGACATATTGGTCTACCACTTCTCGCTTTGCGGCGACCAGCATTACATCCATTTGACCTTGATCGGCTCGGGTTTGTAGGATTTGGTAGTCCAAATAAACATCGACCAAATCATAAGGGATATAATGATCGGCTTCCCAATTGATACTTTCGGCTAGCTCTTCATCACTCATCGCCGGAAGCGTAATCTTCTTTACAATGACCGAATGTCCACCGATCGATAAAGAGACGGCTTTTGTTTTAAGTTGTAAGTTTTCAATCAGGCCCTTAATCGTATTAATGACGGCCTCTTGATCATGGATCCCACCTTCATAAATCGCCTCAGGGGCAAGCTCTGACATGGCAAAGTTTTCAAGGCTTAGTCCTTTATTGGAACGCTTAACTTGAATCAATTTAATCGAACTTGAACCGATATCAAGGCCGATTGCGTTTTGATTTTTAGCCATTATGGGTCTCTCTATAACAGGGTCAAGGGGTCACTAAGAAAATTGATCGGGATCAACATTATAGTCTCTCAGTTTATAAAGGAGTGTTTTGGTTGAAATCTCAAGACTTTTGGCAGCTTGAGTTTTAACACCCTTAGATAGCTGTAAGGCCTTTAAGATTAGGTTCTTTTCTAAAATTTGTGTATTTTTCTTTATACTTAGGTCTTGTGGGTCTGGTGACAAATGACCGTTTTTTGTCAAATTCTGTAAGGAATTTTTTTGTAAGATTATTTTTTGAGATATGCGTTCTGGGATATCACTGATTTCAATGAGCTGATTAGATGAAAGAATCAAGGAATACTCGGCACAGTTTTGAAGCTCTCTAACATTGCCGGGCCAATCATACTCGATTAAGGCTTGTAACACTTCGGCACTGATCTGAGGAAGCGTCTTGTTAAGTCTTAAACTCATTTGTCTTAAAAAATGATCAAATAAGATGGGAATGTCTTCTGTTCGTTCACGTAACGGGGGCACTGTGATTGGGATGACATTTAAGCGATAATACAAGTCTTCTCGAAAACGTTGTGCTTGAATTTCTTGTTCTAAGTTCTTATGAGTGGCTGCAATAAATCGAACATCAATAGGTATCGGGTGATTGGAGCCAACCCTTCTAATTTCACCTTCTTGCAATAAGCGAAGTAGTTTACTTTGAAGATTTAAAGGGAGCTCTCCAATTTCATCCAGAAAAAAAGTGCCCCCATTCGCTTCTTCGATTAAACCAATACGATCACTATGAGCATGCGTAAAGGAACCTTTAATATGACCAAAAAGCTCACTTTCGATAAGAGCCTCGGGGATTGCAGCACAATTTACGGCAACAAAGGGAGTCTTAGCGCTTTGTCCATAACGATGAACAGCTTGCGCAACCAACTCCTTACCCGTGCCACTTTCACCTTGAATCAAAAGCTTTGAACTTGTCTGCGCAACTCGTTTAATCAGCTTAAATAGAGACTGCATTTGAGAACTATGCCCAATAATTCCCTCAAAGCAGTGCTCCAGTGCATGGGTTTCATTTGCCTTTTCTAATTGGACCAAACGCTGCTGTAGTTCTTTACTTTCGAGTAAGCGTTTTAATCTGAATTTTAGTTCGCTGATTTCAAAAGGTTTAACGATAAAGTCTTGTGCCCCAAGCTCTATGGCCTTTAAAGCGACCTCCTCCGAGGCATGTGCACTCATAAAAATAATGCTTGGCTCTGGTTGTATCTCATTCTGAGCTTGATTCTTATTTGCTGACTGGTGCTGCTTTTGCTTAAGCTCTTGCAGTAAAGTGAGTCCACTTTCTTTTTTTAGTTTCCAATCACATAAAATAAAATCACAGTGAGAGGCAGATAGAACTTGTCGAGCTTCAGCAAGATTTTGTGCTTCATATATGTATGAGTATTCATTCTCAAGATGCAGTCTGAGCGTTTTTCTAAAAATCGGCTCATCATCCAAAATCAGTAGTGAATAGCTAGTTCTTGACATATTCTCTTTTTGAAAAAAAACACGAAGCGTTTGGAAATCACTGAGTCAGTCGAGGAAAGTATTCCCAATTAGGACTCAAGTAGGTAAAACAGATAAGAACTTGATAGCATAGATCTAGATGCAGATCATCTATTCAATCATTCTTTTCATTTGGAAAGCCGAGTTATGGACAGTATCTTAAGTTTTGGGCTTACATTATTTATATCATCAGCACTGAGTGGTACTTTTTTTTGGCTGAGGTGGAAAACTCGAGTCAGCAAAGAGGGCTTGGAAAAACTTGCGCATGAACGACTCAAAGAAGAAAGGCGTTTAAAGCGTTTTCAAAGCAAAAAAAAGAACATCCTCAACAAGATTGAAGCCCGCGCTCAAGGTCGCTTAGAGCGAGATGAAGCAAAGGCTGAAGATTTAGATGAACAGCAGGAAAGAAATGCTCATTTGGAACTTAAGTTAGAGAAACGAGCGAGCGAACAGGCAGAGCGAATTGCCGAAATGGATCTGCGAAGAAATGAAGTTGACCAATATAAAGCTCAAGTGAGATCACTAAAAAAATCGATTAAATCAAAGCATAAGGCCATACGCCTAAATCTTGAACAAAAAGCTCAACTCAAAACCAAGGAAGCGATTGAGGCTCATCATACTCAACTCTGTGGACAGGCAGATATTGAAGCACAGCAAAAAGCACAGCGAACCATTATTGAAGCTGAAGCATATAGAGACACCCGAGCGAATGAATTGATTAGTTTAGGGCGTCAAAGGTACTATGACCCAAGTCCAGCCGAAAAGATGCTGTCTTATGTAGACTTGCCCCGTTCAAATCAGCAGAAAAAGCTTTTGACCTCCGAAAACTCTGAGCAACTCGCTATGCTTGAGGAGATTACCAAGGTTTCCTTTATTTTGGAGTCTCCCGAGTCCGGACGTTTACAACTGAGAAACAGCCCCGAAACCTATTCGCGTGAGATTGCCCGCTTGGCATATCAACGCTGGTTAAATGGAGGACAACTTACAGAAAAGGCGCTGAGAACACACTACCAAAAGGCTCAGCAAGCACTTGAAAATGAAGCGAGACAAGCGGGCTTGACTGCCGCTGAACGTTTAGAGCTTAAAGGGATTCACCCAGAAATCTTGCATCTTGTTGGCAAGTTACTTTTTCGTACGAGCTATACTCAAAATCAATGGCAACATGCTATTGAAGCCTCAGAGCTTTGTGGGATGATGGCAGAAGAATTAGGAATGAATGCTAATATTGCTCGACGAGCAACCTTATTACACGATATAGGCAAGGTACTTTGGGCTGAAACAGAAGCTGTGGGTAGCCACGCTGTCAGTGGGGCTGCATTTGCAAGAGAACATGGTGAGATTCCCGAGATCGTTCACCCCATTGGCGCACATCATCATGATGAACAACCGGCAAGTGCTCTTGCCTTTTTAGTCATTGCTGCTGATACTTTGAGCGGTGCTAGACCAGGAGCACGTCGAGAGTCAAGTGAGGCATTTTCACAGCACGTGGCTCAGCTTGATGAATTATGTCAAGATGTACATGGCCTTAGGCAGCACATGATTATTCAAGGTGGCCGAGAGCTTAGACTGCAGGTATATCCTCAAAAATACTCAGATCTTGATCTACAGGATTTAAGTCAAGAGATGGCTGGGATCATCGAAGAAGAATGTACTTTTCCGGGTCAAATTAAGGTGACTGCACTTAGGGAGTTAATTACGACCTCGGTGGCGAAAGCAAAATACCGAGACCAAATGCATACAGCCAAAGGCCAAGCAGTCACCAAGCGCTCTCCCTTTACTTGGGGAGGAGAGAAAGGGGATTTGGGCGCATGAGTTCGCAGCAAGATAGTAGCACACAGCACTCAAACAAAGGGAATCGTCGCTATAAAGCAAACCAGCACTTGCTGAGCATTTCATCGGGTGAGCTTTGGTCCGCTGTGGATGTTCGACGGGGTGGGAATGTGACTCTGTTTTATCCGGATCTTAAGCCCGAAGCGCCCCTTGATGAAATCGTCGAAGCTTTGGGTAAGTCAGTACGCCAACATGCGGCTTTAAGGGAAACAGGCTTTAATGCGATCAGAGATGTCGTCATCGATCAACATAAGCAATTATTTGTGGTGATTGATCGTCCGGAAGGTAGGCCTTTGAGTCTGTTGCTTCGTGAGCGTAAAACCTTGGATCTGAGCACAGCTTTATCCATCATGATTCAATTATGCGAGCTTTTGACCCGAGCCCATGAATTGAATGTTTTTCCCGCCACGCTTACCCTAAATAATATTATTTTATCCCAGCGTCCAAATGGAGCGCTGAGAGTGAGCCTCATTGATCTTGCGCTCGACCGACGTCCTTTTTCTTCTTGGGTAAAGTCACCACCCTATGACTTACTGTCCATTCCACATCCGGCCCTTACCCAAGAACGAGATCGACGTCATTTTTCTGTCTATCTGTGCACCGACTTGCTACATCATCTCATTTTTGGTGTGGCGCCCGAGGCACCAACCATACCAAATGAAACTCGAACATGGCCAAGCCTACCCACCCATGGCAAGGAACTTGATCATCGCTTAGAAGCTTGCTTGCACACTGTCTTATTAAAGGGTTTAGCAGTCAATCCTTCAGATCGCTTTCCCAGAGTTGCCGCCTTGCAAAGAACCTTAATCGGTTTACGCCAGCTTACGGTGATTTCTTCGCCTGCCTTTGAGCTGCTTGCTTCAACGCAAGCTCGTCTAGGCAAACGCGATGGTTCATTTAACTTATCAGCGCCTAAGCCCGGTGTGGAACGTGCCGTCAAAGCCCGCCAGCATATCCATAAGATCTTAGAAGGGCATGATCCAAACTTAACCTTAGAAGATGTACTCAAGGCCGAAGGCGGCTCATTGCTCCTTTAAACGCTGTATTTGAATCTTTTTTATTCTAGGAAGTCGACTCGTATGTCTAACCGTTATTTGTTGGTATTTCTGATTGCTTTTAGCTGTTTACTGACGCCAACTGGCCATGCTGAAAGATCTGCTTTTAGTGAGGCGATTTATGAGTCCAATCAACGCGCTCTAACTTGGATTAAAGTGAATACCAGTGCCGGGAACTTTGGGGGTGTATATACCTCACTCGGTGGCTTAGCCATCCTTGGGCAGCGGCTCAATCCTGATTCTCATTCACCGGCACAAGGCTATCGCAATGCTAATGTAAATGATCAAGCCATTTTACGACAAATGGCGAGTTATATAATTGAATTCATTCCAGCTCTACAAACAGGTAGTGGTGGGCAAAATGTTCATACTAGTAATGCACTTACCTTTTTATCGTTTTACCGCCTGAGTGGTGGGCCTAATTTTGTTGGCGCTCGTACTACAGTGAATCAAGCGATACAAAATGCAGTTTTAGCCCTAAAAGCAAACCAAGGTCCCAGTCCACAAGCACCTGCAGATATATGTAATAATGGTGGCTGGAACAGTACTGTTCCTCTTGCCGATGGTGATGCGCATGTCACTGTGGAAGCGATTAATGCTTTATCCATTGCAGCAAAATTAGTTCTTAATGCTGATGATAGTTTAGCAAGAGCTAATGCTTTTGCAGAGCGCTTCTTAGCCCTTGATCAAGGTGCTTTATTTCGAGGCTGTTCTCAAGCCAATGCTCAGTCTAACTCGGTAAGTTCGGCGGCTACCCTTTTATCATTACGTCTTTCCGGCTCTTTACAAAGTGATGCGCAAGTTCAGGGCTTATTAACTTGGCTTCAAGCACATTACGGAGTCGCTTCAGTTCCAATTGGTGACCCTAACCTTTATTATGAATATTTATGGCACTTATACAGGGGCTTAAGTGAAGTACCATTGCCTTTGCCAAACTTGCTGAGCCAAGCTGATCTGGGGCCCTTAAGAGATCCAAGTGTGGATGGTTTTCCTAATGAAAACGGGTCTTGGTTATATGATTTACAATATGAGCTTTTGATCAGTCAAGAACTTGGTGGCACTTGGCCATGTAACGAGCAAAAAGGTTGTCTTTCATTAAAAAGAGCAGTCGCTTTGAGTTCATTAATTCTCAGCCAAAGCTTAAGTACTTGTGCTGATGCTGAAAGAGACCAAGATGGTGTCTGTCAACTAAGCGATAACTGCCCTTTTATTCCCAATGCTGACCAAAGTGACTTAGACCAAGATGGCGTCGGTGATTTATGTGACAACTGTCCAAATCTAGCAAATGTAAATCAAGTCGATTCAGATCAAGATGGGATCGGGGATTTATGCGACTTAGAAGGTTGTATTGCCGACCCTCAAGAGTCTTGTGATGGCCGCGATAATGATTGTGATGGCCAAGTTGATGAAGATACAGACCAAAGTAATCAACTTTGTAATACTGGGGCTCAGGGTCTGTGTACTGATGGCTTAACTCGCTGTGTACAAGGCGTGATCATTTGTGAGCAAAGTCAAGTGCCCAATCTTGAAAGCTGTGATGCTTTAGATAATGATTGTGACGGACGAATAGATGAAAATGATCCAGAAGGTTCTCAGAATTGTGATACGGGACTACTTGGTCTGTGTGGCAAAGGGTTTACTCGTTGTGAAGAGAATGGAACTCTAAGCTGTATTCAATCTCGGTTTCCTAATCCGGAAATCTGTGATGGTTTTGATAATAACTGTAATGGAAGTACAGATGAAGGCAATCCGGGCGGGGCGTTGGCCTGTCAAACCGAAGGCCTTGGTCAGTGTGCCGAAGGTAGAACTCAGTGTGTGAATGGCAACATTGTTTGTTCGAGAGTAGTAGAACCGGGCCAAGAATTGTGTGATGGGCTTGATAATGACTGTGATGGTCAAGTGGATGAGGGCAATCCTGGCGCGGACTTGGCATGCACAATCGATGGACAGTCCGGTCGCTGTGCTCAAGGTCTTACCCAATGCCAAAATGGCTTTGTGAGATGTATTCCCTTACAAGCAAGCCCTTTACCAGAATTATGTGATGGCTTTGATAATGATTGCGACTCTCGCACCGATGAAGAAGTGATGAGTCCTTCGCCTGAGGTTCCTAATGTGGGTGACTCTTGTGAAACCGCCTGTGGCACCGGAGAAATTATATGCGCTTTGGGTACATTGCGCTGTGATAGTCCACTGAATGTAGGTGAACAAATCGAAAGTTGCGATGGGATGGATAATGACTGTGATGGGGTGATTGATGAAGGCCAAGATAACTTTGCCTTAGACTGCGTTACCGGTTTGGCTGGTGAATGTGCCCAAGGTACTCTTTCTTGTGTACAAGGGAGTTTTTCTTGTCAACCAAGGGTGACTTTAAATGCTGCTCAACAACAGCAAGATGCTTGTGATGGACTTGATAATGACTGTGATGGACGCGTAGATGAATCGGACAATCAACTCAATGAGTCTTGTTTAATCGAAGATCGCCTTGGACAATGCGCTCTTGGCCAAAGAGTATGTGATAATGGTCAACTCGTCTGCTCGCCACGTTTTCAAACACAAGCAGAAAGCTGTGATGCCCAAGATAATGATTGTGATGGTCGCGTTGATGAAAATATTCTTGAGGTGGGACAGCAGTGTGCTCGCTCGGGCTTGGGGCTATGTGCCATTGGTCGTCAAGACCGTCTTGCCGGTCAGCTCACCTGCTCTGAAACACAACAAAGCACCGATGAATTATGTGATGCTTTAGACAATGACTGTGATGGCCAAATTGATGAGGGAGACCTAGGTCTTGGTGGTGAATGTGATACCGGTAACTTAGGCGCATGTCGTCTAGGAAACCAAACTTGCCAAAATGGTGCTGTCATTTGTCAGCAAGTCAATGAAGCGAGTTTGGGAACAGACGATTGTGATGGGATTGATAATGACTGTGATGGTCGGGTGGATGAAGCTGTCAATGAACTTGGTTTGCGTTGCGATACCGGATTAAGCGGCCTGTGCTCACTAGGTCGTTTCCAATGCATTGCCGGAGAGCTCAACTGTCAATCGGATGTCCTACCTGGCTTAGAACTATGTGATGGTGTTGATAATGACTGTGATGGCGCAAGTGATGAGGGGGATCCCGATGGAGGATATGCCTGTCGGGTGCCCGATCAACGTGGTGTTTGTGGTGTTGGCGTGACTTTATGCCAAGAGGGTGCGATTACTTGCTTAAATAGCACCGCTGCAACCGAAGAAAGTTGTGATGGGCTAGATAATGACTGTGATGGAAATACCGATGAAGACACGACCTCAATCTTAGGGAATTGTGATACCGGAAGACTTGGGGTCTGTGCTGATGGACATTGGCTATGCACCGAAGAAGGCTTAAATTGTGTTGAATTCATTAGACCTACGCCAGAGCGCTGTGATGGCTTTGATAATGATTGTGACGGTCAAGTCGATGAGGGCGCCTTAGTAGACCCAGAACCTTGCTCAACAGTATACACAGGTATATGTGCGGAGGGGGTTACAGTTTGTACAGAGGGTGAGATTGTTTGTATTGATACTCAAAACCCACAAGAAGAAAGTTGTGATGGCATTGATCAAGATTGTGATGGGCAAATCGATGAGGGGCTAAGAAATGCTTGTGGTCGTTGCGCACCTTTAGATGAAGAAAGTTGTGATGGAATTGACCAAGATTGTGATGGTCAGGTTGATGAAGGCGAGCTTTGTGAACAAAACCAAGTCTGTACTTTAGGACGCTGTGTTAAAGAATGTGATAATGGAGAGTGCGCTGAAGATGGTCTTGTGTGCTTGGATGGTGGCTGTGTACCCACTTGTGAAGCAAGTACGTGTGCCAATGGCTTGACCTGTCGTAACGGAAGCTGTGTGGATTTGTGTGCAGACGTATACTGTACAAATGGAGCGATCTGTCGTGAGGGAAATTGTGTAGGCAATACCTGTTACGAGTCGGGCTGTTCTCGTGATGAAACCTGCTTACAAAATGAATGTGTGCCCGACCCCTGTCTTGAGCTTGATTGTACCGCCTTTGATTTTTGTCGAATAAACCTTGATGCGGATGGAAATAACCAAGCTGAATGTGCCTCATCCTGTGCTGCTGTAGCTTGTCGACGTGGTGAAATGTGTGTTGATGGTCATTGCGTTATTGATGAATGCTTTGGAATCAGTTGCTTAGCAGGACAGATTTGTCAGCAAGGTGAATGCTTGAGAGACCCCTGTGCGGGCGTTTTGTGTGGGCCCGGACGAACCTGTTTACAAGGCCAATGTCAAGATGACCCTTGCAGCAGTAGCCACTGTCCTTTTGGACAAAGTTGTGACTCGCGTTCTGGTCAAGCTGAATGTTACTTTACCAATGAAACAGAAGCCGGCTCAGAAGCCGGTACAGATTTCGCAGGCCAAATGGCAGGTGATGAGCAGGCTGGTATGGAACTCACCGGGGGTAATGAAGCCGGACAGTCAACCAATGCCGGACAAAATAATCAACCGGATCAATTTTTAGGTGGTACCGAAATGGAAAGTTTACAAGACTTTGGTATGCTTCCCATTGATCCCATCGATCAAGGAAGTGTACAGGATGCCACCGAAGCACAAGGTTGTGAGTCATTGCATTCACAAACTTCAAAATATCTATTATTACTCATTGTTTTGCTGATTGGATTAAGAAGGTCACGTAATGGCTTTAACACAACTTATTAGGAATAAACTGAGTCAAACTTTAGGCTATTTTTTGGTTTTGCTCTGTTCTGCTTGTCAATCAGAGCCAAGCCCATCACCGAGTCTAAACCTAGATTTGGCCGCGTGTTTATCTTCACAAAGCAATGGATGCCAAGATCAACTTTATGCTTTACATCAAGGGCAAGAATCTTTGACTTGCTTGTTACTTAAAATCGATAATGAGTTGAGTGCCAATATACCGGTAACTTGGAGTTCAGAGGGTAGGCTACAATTATCAGAAACGCCAGATATTAGCTTAGTGTCTGGGCAAAAACTAAGAGCAAGCTTGATCTTTGCACAAAGCGTGAGTCCGTTAACCTGTGAAGCATTTACAGAAGACTTTGAGCAAAAATGCGATGAGATTTCTGCCTGTGTACTTAAGCTCAATAGTCAAGAAAGCCAATTACAAGACTCTCAGATCAATATTGACTTTAGAGATGGTCTAGGGACTTGTAATAACGACTTTTCCCAGATAAAAATTGCCGAAGCTCAAGCAAGCTCTCTTCAGTTGTTTCAGGAAATTTATAATGATGACCAAGATAATGACTGTGATGGCAACATTGATGAGTTTATTAGTGAGCCATGTACTGTAGATATTGATGCTTGTAGCTCTAATGGGCAAACTGCCCTAGATGAAAATGGTACAATTTATTGCGATGCGCCTATGATTGCCGTTTCTCCAAATGAATTATGCGGTGATGCGATTGATAATGATTGTGATGGTAACATAGACGAGGGCTTTATGAACGAAGGAGGCCCTTGTACCCCCGAAAGTGGGGTTGAGGCAAGTGGGCGTTGGGTTTGTCTAGGCTCTAACCCAAGCGAATTAACTTGCCGAGATCGTTCCTCAGCGTTGGCGACCGATATTTGTAATGGTTTTGATGACAATGCTGATGGAGAAATAGACGAAGATGCTACGGTCACAGAGGTTGAATGCATGAATACCATGTGTGCCACTGAAGGACTCAGATTTTGTGAAAATGGGACCTATGTAACCACCTGTCGTGCAAGTGCTGAAGCAAGTTCTGAATCAGAAACACCAACTCATCGCTGTGATGGTTATGATAACGACTGTGATGGTGAAGTTGATGAGGACTTTATGCCAAGCATGATGTCTTGTGGTTCAGGTGCCTGTAGCAACAATCAAGGAATGAGTCGCTGCGTGAATGGGGTGATTCAAGTAGAGTGTGAACCACTCATAGGAAGCAGTGAAAGTTGTGATGAAATCGATAATGACTGTGATGGTCAAACCGATGAAGAAGTCGCTCAATCACTACTCAACAATGATCCTCTCAACTGTGGCGCTTGTGGAAATGTGTGCCCTGATCAAGAGAATGTACAAGGCGTATGTCAAAATGGACAGTGTGGCTTTGCAGAATGTGATGAGGGCTTTGGTGATGGACCCGGTCCAGGTCCTTGTGACTGTCCGTTAATTGAAAACCTTGTACCCAATCAATGTTGCCAGGCAGATGAAACTCAGTGCGATGGCTTTGATAATGACTGTGATGGCCAAGTGGATGAGGGTGTACTTAACGCCTGTGGTTCATGCAATAATTTGGTTGAGAGCTGTGATCCGTTTGATAACGACTGTGATGGTCAAGTCGATGAGGGAAATATCTGTGGTTCAGCAATTTCTACAGAGTGTACAGCCTGGTTTACTCATCAAAGGCAAATCGGTACCATGGCCCCATATCTTGTTTCTGATATGGTCGCATATCAAGATCGAAATACACACTTTATCCCTTTAAAAGCGGTGAACAATAACGAGTTTGATCTTTTCCCTAAGGTGTATGGTGCCAACCAAGGTTCGGATTGGCTGATGCCACAATTAGCGTGCAATACTTTAAGTGGGCCATGGAAAACTTGGATTGAAACGAATTGTCGAACGACCGTAGTTTGGGGCGATCGTAGCACGATTAATCCATGGACCTGTCAAGATTCAGCGTTGGGTAATAGTATCAGCTCAAGATGCAATGTGAGTTCCATGGTCAATGGAGCATTTAACCCAATCAGAAGTAATCTGACTCAGATTAGTTTTGGTTTAAGTTGCCAAGATCCCTCTAATGGACAGGATCCACAAGGGGCTCAATCTCGAGATCGAATTCTTAATGAACTTAATTTTAAACTTGCTCTCGTACAGATTCCTGCTAATGGAAACTCAAGTTGCAGTCCGCTTGATGAAAATACCCTCGTTTCTCTTGCTTCCTGTAATGATGGTTTTAGAGGTGATCCGGTTACTTGTGGTTTGGCTTCTTCAAGGGCACAACAAGGAAATATCGTTACAGATTGGTCTACGATTAATCTTCCGATTTTACCAATCAACGAGAGTAATCGTTGTCATCAATTCCTTTTTGCTCGTTCACTGTCCTCTAGTATCATTCCATAAGGAGTTTCAAATGCTAAGTCGATCTAAACTCTTTTTAATGCTTATTCTAACATTAGTAAACTTTGCTTGTGAGGATGAAAACTTGGCCCCCGAATATCCGGAACCAATGGTGCGAGTCAGGGATATGAGTATATCCCCACCGATTTACACTCAAGCAGGACAAGAAGCAGGCCAAACAGCAGGCACTGAAATGATGGGAGGGTATGCTGCGGTAGCTGGAACGATCATGGAAACAATGGCCGGCAATAATATGCAAGCTGGTTCTACTGCATATCCGGCGGGTAGTGAAAGCGGAAATGAAATGCCTGCGGGTACAGTCATAATGGCAGGAAATGAAGCCGGTCAAACCGCCGGAAGCCTTCCAGAAATAGGTCTGTCATGTCTAGAAATCTTAGACTGCTTAGGAAATTGTAATAGTGATGCCATGTGCATCGATAATTGCCTAAATAATGGCAGTGTAGAGGGGATTACTGCGCTCAATAATTTGGTCAACTGCGATCAATCTCAAAATTGTATGACAGATGAGACCTGTTTAAATCAGCAATGTAGCGCTGAATTACTACGCTGTGAAACGGGCATGGTAGGTATGGAAATGGCCGGAGCTGAAATGGCCGGAGCTGAAATGGCGGGTACAGAAATGGCCGGTGCTGAAATGGGCGGAAGTATACCACCGGCACCGGTAGGTCCCTTAAGTTGTACAGAGACTTTAGATTGTGTTGAACTCTGTTCTAGTGGTGATACTGCCTGTACGGAAAGGTGTATTAGTGCGGCAAGTTCAAGCGCAGTGGTCGCTTTGGGGTCTTTGGTTGCCTGTGGAGAGAGCAATATGTGCATGGATTCAGCATGCTTTACTATTGCTTGTGCAAGCGAACTTAGTGATTGTGCCAATGATGGCCAACCTATGCAATTAGACTGCTTTATTGATCTTGATTGCCCTTTAGAAATGCCCTATTGCAGTTTACAAGGTCTGTGTGTGGAATGTGAATATGCCTATGATTGTGACTTAGGCTACACTTGCGAGCAGAATGCCTGTGTTGAGCTCAATACCGATTGCCAAAATGATTTGTATGAGCCCAATAATGATCAATCTAGTGCGACAAGTGCTGAGCTGACTCGCTTGATTCCTAATCAAGAGTCTTTGGTGATTTGTGGACTTGATCAAGACTATTACGAAGTTGAAGTCTGTGCAAATGGAACCGTGGAATCTATCGTTCGCTTTGATAATACTCAGGTTGATATTGATACCGAGTTTATCTTTTTAAACGCTTTTGAATATGAACAGATTTCCGAGGGAGTTGATAATGTTGAGCGCATGAGTCACACAAATCTGAGTAATGTGCCACAAAGCATTTTACTGCACGTGTATCCCTATGATCCGGTCAGTTCTGCAACTTATACGATCGAGCTCAACTTTACTTGTCCTTAAGATTTTTAGGCGCTTACTTAAAGTCTTCAGAACGATCTCGAGCCCATTGCGGAATCGGCATCGGGTCACCCTGCTCATTGATGTAAACAAAAACAACAGTGACATCTGAAAAGCGTTCTTCTTGGTTTTCGGGAGAGGTTCTCCAACCCTCCAAGTGAACGGTTACACTTGTTTTACCAAGCTTTTCTAAACGGGCATAAATCGTAAAAACATCTCCGGGATACAGCGCTTTAGTAAAGTCGATGCTGAGATGACGTGTGGTCATTCTAGATAAACCCAAGAATTGTCGCACAGCAGTAGCCCCAGCAAGATCATACTCACTTAAAATCGCTCCGCCAAATACAGTCCCATGAACATTTACATCGGCAGGAAGAATCATACGCATGGCAACACAATGACCACGACTTGTAGAACTACTTGTAGAACTCGTTTGAGACTCTTGCCTAGAGGCTTCAAGACTTGAGTCTAGCGCACTATTAGTTTGTTTAGCTTGCACCGATCTTTTCCTTTTATTGTGAGTATTTTAATCAATAGTTAGTTGGTAAAGTGAATAGTGCGCTTAACATTTTTTATGGTGTTTATCATCGATTTTATATGCTTAGTTATTGCTCAGTTTAACGCGACCTAGCTCAAAACGTAATGCTGCTTCTAGTGTGGTGTGTAAAAATGGATAGCCTTGTGCAAGAAGCTTACTAGGCTCTACTCTTTGGCCACTTAGAATAGTTTCTTGAGCCATTTCACCATAAGCTAACTTTAGGGCAAACGGTGGCGTGGGTAATATGGTAGGTCGACTCAAAACCCGACCAAGGGCCTTTGAAAACTCAGTATTGGTGACAGCGGTAGGAGAGCATAAGTTCACCGGACCGGATAGATTTTGGTTCACTGCGCAAAAATACAGAGCACCTACTACATCATGTAAGCTTACCCAACTCATCCACTGCTTTCCCTGTCCTATCGGTCCACCTAATCCCAAAGAAAAAGGTAATAATAGTTTAGCCAAAGCACCGCCATGAGGAGCTAAAACGACTCCAATTCGTGCATTTACTACTCTGATGCCTTGTTCACGAGCCGGCTTACAGGCTTCTTCCCATGCTTGACAAACTTCAGCCAAAAAACCCTGTCCTAAGGGTGAGTTTTCATCTACTTTTGTACCATCATGAGAGCAGTCGCCATAAAAGCCTACTCCAGAGGCACAAATCAAAGCTTTGGGCGCGGGTTTACCCGCTTTTTTTAGGTCCGCAATCGCTTGCGCTAAAGCCTGAGTACGGTCAACTCGGCTATTCATGATGGACTGTTTTTTTCTAGCTGTCCAACGTTGAGCAATACTCTCTCCGGCCAAGTGAATGACCACATCAATATCATCTAGCTTTGGTACTTGCTCAATCTCTTTCCAAACTCGAGTGTTAAGACCAGTACTTCTTGAAAAAATAGTGACTTTATGGCCACCGGTGGTAAAGAGAGCTGTCAAAGCCTGTCCAATAAAACCAGATGCGCCTGATATGGCCACATGTAACTTTTGACCTTGGTTGTATTGGGCATTGAGACTATGTAACAAGACATCATGTTGCATCACTTGATGACGATAATGAAAAAGCTGGCTAAGTCTTTTTTTGACCATTTGTCCTCCACCAATGTTACCCAAGATGCCTAAGGGAAGCTCATAGTTGATCAAATCTGTGAGCGTTGCTGTCTGTTCATCTTTAGGCTCTACAATATGCTGGTGGCGCCAAGACTTAAAAGGGCCTTTGACTTGTCGATCTACAAAGCATTTACCCTTTTGATAGCCTTCATGAATGACCTCAAGTGACATTGGGATTCCCATAGGGCCTTTGACCTGTAGTCGCACTTTAGCACCATCTCTAATATGGTCATCTTTATGTAGAACTTTAACCGGATCCCATGGCGGACAAAGACGCTCAAAAGCCCCCTCTCTTTCATGCCATTGAAAAAGCTCTTTTGCGGATATCGGTAGAGTGAGTTGTTTTTGAAAGCTAGTCATTTCTGCTCCATGATCAAATAAGGGGGCGTACATATGCTCTGAACTAAGCTAACTTTTACAGCTGTTTAGCTTTGGTCAAATGATAGACACAAAACTATGGTTTTAGGTGTCAACTTTTTAGCTTTAATATTTACGAGGATGAACTGTAAATCGATGGCAGGCTTTTGTGACTTGAAACCATTGCTCGCTTGCAGGTTTGCTTGCAGGTTTGCTTGATATTCTGTTTGGCGCTTGCTTTGATACATGATCTTGATCAGACAGTGTCTTTTGCTGAAGCGAAACGCAGAGCTTATGCTCTACTCGCTTATTTCCATCATGATCATGCCAAGGGTTAAACCACATCGTTTTAGACCACGCTGAATCTGCTGATAATGGATTACCATTCAAAAACCATTGCAATCGATAAGATAAACCCTGTTTTTGCATGCTTAGGTTTGAACGATTTATGTGATCAGGCTTAATGAGAACTTCAGCCTTAATAACATTGTCATGCACAGCCCTTTGAGGTAAGTAGCGATATTCAGCTCCCTGTGGTGGGGTGAGCAGATGAAGTTGATATGTGGGGGGTAGCTTTTGCTCTTGTTTTTGAAGATGTGCTTGTTGCTGCTTATGATTAACCCTCTTTATAGCCTGTTCATCATGATGTTTTGAATGATGAGTGCTAGTATCAACCACCAAGTCATCATGATCAGGCTCAATCAGTTCTTGTGCCCTTGCAAGATGATGGTGTCGGCTTTGCTCTAAGTGAATAATTTGCTCTAATACCTGTCGATCATTGTATGACAAATGGTTTTGAGCAAAGGGAGGTGCTGGCTCATCTTGATGAAGAGCTAACATGAGTTCATGCCATAAAGGAGCCGCAATCATTCCCCCAGAAAGTTGGGCTCCAAACTTAGGTAAGACCCAAACGCCCACAACATATTTTGCACTTAATCCAATTGTCCAAGCATTGGAATAGCCTTGACCTGTTCCGGTTTTTGCTGCGCTTGCAAAAGGTAATTTAAGTGAACTTTGCTGTCCAAAAGTAGGCGCGCGAAGCTCTTGGCTACTTAGGGTATGCAAAATAGCTTGGGCTGCTCGGTCCGAAATCACTTTTTGTGCATGATTTTGTTGAACATGAGGCTCTAATCCGCCTTTTTCGTTATCTTGAATCAGCTTCCATGGCGAGTAGCGGCCCTGATTAGCAAAAATACGATAAGCATTGACCAAGTCAATTAACCTTACTTCACCATCGCCCAAACTGAGTCCTAAGCCATAGTGCTCAGCGCTTTGATTAAGGCTTTTGAGCCCCACTGATCTTAATAAATCAAGAAATAGAGAAACACCAAGTTGGTTTAGTAGATATACTGAGGGGATATTTAAGCTCATGGCTAAGGCGGACATTAATGTCACTTCACCACGGTACTTATGGTCATAGTTTTGTGGCTTATACTGTCCGCGAGCTGTCTTAAAATACAGGGCTTGATCTGGTAATTTTTGATCTAAGCGATAACCATGATCTAAGGCGAGTGCATATAGAAAAGGCTTTAAGGTAGAACCTGGTAAACGTAGGCCAAGCACATGGTCAACCTGTCCGGCATCTGGATGTGCATAGTCTTGACTCCCTACCCAAAATAAAACTTCACCACTTTCTACATCTAGACCAACTGCAGCAAGCTGCCGTAGGCCTTGTGCATGGTTAAGTGATGAATATCTTTTACATATTTGCTCCATGCGTTCTTGTAGGTGGGTCCGAATACTTAAAGAGATTCTTTGAGAGTTTTGCGAAGAACTTGGGATAAATATCTTTGGTAAGCGACCATAAGCTAGGCTGTCGGTAATATGTGGTGCAGTAAGTTCAAAGGTCTGCTGATTGATCTTAATGACCTCACCCAAAGCGCGTTGGTATTGGGCGGTATTGATTAGGTTTTGCTTATGCATACAGCTAAGAGCCGCTCTTTGTCTAGGGATCGCTGTTTGAACATTTTTACGAGGATTCAAGCGAGAGGGAGCCAAAGGTAAGCTTGCTAAGTAAGCGGCTTGCCCAAGGCTTAAGCGATGCGGGGCTACCGAAAAATAACTTGTGCTTGCCTTGTGCAAACCAATAAGATTTGGCCCAAAGGCAACGTGATTTAAATATAGCTCCAAGATATCAGACTTTGAATAGATCTGTTCAAGAGCAAGCGCATAATAAGCCTCTTTTAGCTTGGACATTAAACCACGAGCTCGTCCTCTAAAAATCTTGATGACCTGTTGGGTAATTCCACTCCCACCAGCAACAAATCTTTGTGCCTTAAGGTTTAGCCATAAGGCTCTAAGTACACCTTGGAAAGGCACGCCTTTGTGTTGGTAAAAACCTTGATCTTCTAAGCAAAGTAAAGCTTGCGTGAAAAAAGGAGAAACTTGCTCAAGAGGTATGGATGTCGTCTGTTTGTGATGACTTGGTTCTGTTCGCTCAGTTGCTGTTTTGATGACCCTTAACAGGTTTTGTTCATGATCATAAAAGCGCAAACCATGTGTTTTTTCTTGAACTGCTTGTGCAAGCTCGGCTCGCCAAGCACTTTGTGGGAGCTTGGGTCTAAAACTCAATAATAAACCAAAGAAGATCAACGCTAATATCACCAATAAGGCTTTTAATTTGAGCAAGTTTAGTGTCCCTTGGGTAATAGATTAATTTGCTCCACCCGATCTCGATGAAGTAAAAATTCAATCGGTGAATTCATGGTAGGATTGAGCAAGCGTCTCCAATCTGCTTCCCCTTCAAGAGGTGATTCATCTTCAAGATGAGACCATTCTTCTTTGGCTTCAGTTTCTAACTCATCAAGTTCATTATACCAAATCGGTAGCAATTCAATAAAGCGTTCACTTCGGATTAAAGAGCCAAAATGCAAGTAACTAGGTTGGGCACTATAATTACCCCAAAATCGCAAATAGTTTCCCGACTTAAAGCGAACCGGTTTAGGTTTAAGCGGGGGTGGACTCAAGTCCGCAAGAGAACTAGCAACTTGAGCACTTAAACTTCGTCGATTAATCGGTTCTTCAGGTAGTTCTGGATTAGAAAAAATATTAACTTGGCCAAAGGGTTCTTGCTGATTGTATTGCGCTCGCGAAGTTGCGCCACGTTCACCGGCTAAATCATGATAAGAGAGACTGTCATTAAAACCACTTTTTGTAGCCCTAGGTGGAGGTGGCAGAGGGCGTTGATCTCTGACTAAGCGCGGATCTTGCTCTCCCCATTGAGCACCTTGTTCCATGGGCTGAATCAAACGCCGACGGCCTTTTTTGCCGGAATGAATCACCTCGGGTTCCCGACTAAAGTTTTGAATGGGTTGCTTTGGTTCTTCGGGCTCTTGCTTGACCAAGCGACCCACTTTTACATGGGTATTATAGTGTATTGCCGAAGGCGCTTTGGGTACAACTGGCAAAGGGTCAGGCTGAACGCTTTTGGGCAAAGGTCGATCAGGTTTTTCAGGGGGCAGTTTAGGCGCTAAGTCAGCGCTTGCTTGATCAAAAAAAGCTTCGGGACTTGGGATGTCACGGTCGCTTAAAGTTTTAATCTCCTGAGGATCTTCAATTATATCAGGTTGGCTTGCTTCTAATTTGGGCAACGTTTGAGGGAATAAGGCAGATGCTCGTTGAGGAACAACTCCACCCCAATCATCACTAAAGACTTCGACTTCTTCAACTTCAAGACCAAAGGGGTTATCAAACGCTTCTGCTGAGTGATCTTGTTCAGAAACTTGTTCTAGATTGTGTTCATCTATGTCTGCATGGGATTGGGCATAGCTCTCCTTAGATTCTTCTTTGGAGAAGAGTCTCAAAACTTGACCAACCAATGAAAATAAAGACTTAAACATAGAGCAGTTAAACCACCTGTGTTACGACTACATAGACTAACAGTCTATTTAATTAAGGCATTAGCCTACAATGCTCAACACAAACATTCAAAACTAATCATCATAACATCATAAAATGAGAGGAAGCACTATGTATTATAGAATGCTCGGCAATACGGGATTACAGACTTCGGTTTTATCTTATGGCTTTTGGGCGACCTTTGGCGTTAAGGAAGGGCTCACTGATCAGGCTGGTATCGATATGGCTAAACGATGCCTAACTACGGCGCGCCAAGCGGGGATCAATCTTTTTGATAACGCTGAAACCTATGGTGTTCCTCAAGGTGAAGCCGAGCGGGTCATGGGTGAAGCAATATCACAACTTATGCAAGAAGAGCCTCATTTATGGCGACGAAGCGACTTGCTAATTACCACAAAGATCTTTTGGGGCGGCTCAGGTGTGAATGAAACGGGCTTATCAAAAAAGCATATTATCGAAGGCACAAGGGCAAGTCTTAAAAGACTTAAACTCGATTATGTTGACCTACTTTTTTGCCATAGACCAGACCCATTCACACCCACGGAAACTGTAGTGCGAGCTATGACAGATGTGGTACGCAGTGGTCAAGCAACAGTTTGGGGGACCAGCGAATGGTCAGCACAGCAAATCACCGAAGCCTATTGGATTGCACAAAGCAAAGGGCTTGAGCCACCATTGATCGAGCAGCCACAGTATAACATGTTAGCCAGAGATCGCTTTGAAGTGGAGTATGCTCCGCTTTATCAAGCTCCATATAATATGGGCACAACCATTTGGAGCCCTTTGGCCTCGGGGATATTAACCGGCAAGTACAACAATGGGATTCCAACCGGCTCACGTATGACTCAAAAAGGCTATGAATGGCTAATAAACATCTTAGATGGACATCGTGCGAGTGGTATGCTTAAGCGAATTGCAGACTTAGATGTTTGGGCTCAAGAAACTCTCTCTTGTAATGTGGGCCAGCTTGCTTTGGCTTGGTGTGTTAAAAACCCAAATGTGTCAACGGTTTTACTTGGTGCAACTAAACCCGAACAACTCGAAGAAAATCTTAAATGCTTAGCGATTGTTGAGCAACTCACCGATGCTCATCTGAGCCATATCGATCAGGCTTTAGGGAATAAGCCTGCCTCTTACCAAGGATGGGGTGGTGCTGGTATGCGTCAAATACATACGATTTAGGAATATGACGATTGAGCGCTTAAGCTTTTCGGCTCTTTTCTCGTTCGATACTCTGCTTCAAGAATTGACCGGTAAAGCTTTGAGTACTTGCACATAAATCTTCCACTGTACCTTGGGCCACAATTTGACCTCCGCCATGACCACCTTCCGGACCAAGATCAATAATCCAGTCAGCGGTTTTAATAATATCCAAATTATGCTCGATCATAATAATGGTGTTTCCTGACTTGGCTAAGGTCTGAACGACTTCTAAAAGTTGGCAAATATCTTCAGAATGAAGTCCGGTAGAGGGTTCATCAAGAATGTATAAAGTTTTGCCGGTTGATCGCTTCGCAAGCTCTCGGGATAGTTTAATGCGCTGGGCTTCTCCTCCGGAGAGAGTGGTTGATGACTGACCTAAGGTGATATAGCCTAAACCCACCGCCTGTAGGGTTTTGAGGATCTTACTGACCTTGGGATGCTTGGCAAAAATCTCCGCAGCTTCATCAATAGAGGTATCAAGTAGTTCGCTAATATTCTTACCCTTAAATTGAACCCGTAAAGTGGCATCATTAAAACGTCGGCCTGCACATACTTCACATTGTACATATACATCGGCTAAAAAGTGCATTTCGACTGTGGTTACACCTGCCCCCTTACAGGCTTCACAGCGTCCACCTTTAACATTAAAGCTAAAACGTCCTGGCTTAAAACCATAGGTTTTAGACTCTGGTAATTGTGCGTAAACCGACCGAATTAAGTCCCAAAGCTTTGTATAGGTGGCAGGATTACTTCTTGGTGTGCGTCCGATGGGACTTTGATCAATGTGCACGCACTTATCAAAGTATTCAAAACCGTCAATCCTTTCACAAGGCACCGGATCACCCTTGGCACCATTTAAAGTTTGCGCGGCCGCCGGATACAATATTTGACCAATGAGCGTACTTTTACCCGCACCGCTTACACCGGTTACACAGGTAAATAAGCCCACGGGAAAACGGACTGACAATGACCTTAAATTATTTGCATTGGCCTTAACAATTTTAAGCCATTCTTTTTGTGGTGAGCGTTTTTCGGGCACCGGAATCATACGCCGACCGGCTAAATAGGCACCGGTTAAGCTTGTGGGATGCTTCGCCACAATATCGGGCGTACCACTGACCACTATCTCCCCACCATGAACGCCTGCTTTAGGTCCAAAATCGACAATCCAATCACAGACTTCTAATAGTTCGGGGTCATGCTCTACTACAAGCACACTGTTACCGATGTCACGAAGATGGCACAAGGTCTCAATCAAGCGAGCATTATCTCGGGCATGTAAACCGATCGAAGGTTCGTCTAAAATATAAAGGACTCCTGTAAGCTCGCTACCAATTTGACTCGCCAAGCGTATACGTTGGCTTTCACCACCACTAAGAGTCGGACCTGGACGATTGAGACTCAAGTAAGTAAGACCCACGTTGATCAAAAACTTCAGTCGATGCTGAATCTCCTTAAGTAATTCAGAGGCAATCGCTTGCTGTCTCTCACTTAGAGTTAATGCAGATAAATGTGTGTATGCTTCATTGATACTCCAAGTATTGAGTTCGGTTAAGGAGGCGCCACCTACATAAACCGAGCGAGATTCGGCACGTAATCTGAGCCCTTTGCAAGAGCGACAAGGTTGATCTGAAAGATATTCCCCATAATTTTCACGCGCTGACTCAGACTCGGTTTCACGCCAACGCCTAAGCATCATAGGCAAAACCCCCTCCCAATGTGTTTTAAGCGTGGTAGAGCGACCATTTCTAGAACGAAGCTTGAGATGCACAATCTCGCTATCACCATTGAGTATAACATCTTTATGTGCTTGACTTAGGTCCTTAAAGGGGGTTGATTCAGAGATCTTATGTCGCTTCATAATCTCATTCATTACCTTAAGTGCCCACTTGATCGAATGATTACCTCGAGGATTAGCCCAGGGCTTTACAGCGCCTTGTCCTAAACCTAAACTTTGATCGGGAATCAGCTTGCTTGCATCCATTTCAAAGGCTGTGCCCAAGCCATTGCAATCAGGGCACATACCCAAAGGACTATTAAAACTAAAGGACTGTGGACTGAGCTCTGGATAGCTGAGATTACAAGCTAGGCAGGTATTGCTTTCACTAAAAAGCTTATCGTCAGTGATTAAAGTTTCGCCTTCGCGCTTGGTAATCACCGCCAAAGTCAGCTTACCCTTACCCCATTTAAGCGCTGCCTCAACCGAGTCGGTAATACGAGCTTCAATGCCTGCTTTAGCGATGAGTCGATCAATCACGACTTCAACTTGATTACGCTTTTTGGCATTTAAACTTAGGTCTTCATCAAGATCAACGACTTCACCATTAATACGTAAGCGCATAAAGCCGGCAATGCGTAAAGATTGTAAAAGCTCTGCATTTGCACCCTTACGATTTTCAATCACCGGTGCCAAAATCATGTACTTAGTTTTAGGCGCTAGGCTTGCAATTGTATTGACGATTTCTTGAGCTGATTGCGCTTCAACAACTTCACCGCAGCGATAACAACGTTGCTCACCGGCTCGAGCGTATAAAACTCGAAGATAGTCGTAGATTTCCGTGATCGTTCCCACGGTGGAACGTGGATTTTTACTAGTGGTTTTTTGCTCGATACTAATGGTGGGCGCAAGACCCTTGATGCTTTCATACTTAGGCTTATCCATCTGACCCAAAAACTGGCGAGCATAAGCGGATAGACTTTCTACATAGCGACGCTGACCTTCGGCAAAGATCGTATCAAAGGCCATAGATGACTTACCACTGCCGGACACTCCGGTAAACGTCACCAATTGATTTTTGGGGATATCAAGATCTACATGTTTAAGATTATGCTCTCCGGCCCCTCTAACCTTGATCCATTCCAACGCAGATCTTTCCTCGGATGTGCCTTGTTTCGGCATCTGAATACTATTTGAACGCTTGTTTGCTTTTTTAGGCATTGTTTTAGATGGCATGGGCTTCACTTATAAAAAGATGGAATGGATAGACACGAAACATCTTAAATTACTAGATCACAACATCCTGTAATCAAAAATCTGATGATTAAACAGCAAAAAAGACTCAAAAATGTATGTAATAAATAATTGCAAGACTGCTTGATCTTGAACTTCAGTCATAAACAGGCTATGTTCGACTTTGATTATTTCATCGTGTGTAATCAAGCAATAACCAACCCAATTATTCAAGGAGTGAATCATGGGTTTATACGTCAATACAAATCACGCTTCCTTAAACTCACAACGTCAACTCAATAGCTCAACTCATGCGTTGAGTCGTTCATTTGAGCGTTTGTCGACTGGACTTAGAATTAATGGCGCCAAGGATGATGCTGCCGGCCTAAGTATCTCAACAAGACTAACCTCTCAAATTAACGGGATTGACCAAGCGGTTCGTAACAGTAATGATGGCGTTTCTTTGGCACAAACCGCCGAAGGTGCATTAAATGAAACCACAAATATCTTGCAACGTATACGAGAGCTTGCTGTTCAGGCAGCTAATGCCACCAACAATGACAGCGATCGTGGCTCTCTACAGGCAGAAGTAAGCCAGCTGATTGATGAAATTGATCGAATTGCTGACACTACTACCTTTAATAATATCAAGGTACTCGACGGAACTCTGCTTTACAGAGACCTACAAGTTGGTTCTAAGGTTGGCGAAACTCTTTCCGTAAGCCTAAGTGGTGCGGCGACCAAAGATCTAGCTCGCCAAGCTCGCTATGAAGGTAAAACCTTCGTAAGCAGTGATGCCTTTGACGGAAGTAATTTTGAATTATCTAGCGTTGATGGCTCTACCTTTTATGATGTCCGAGCCACAGGCGCGACTGATGATCAACTGTCTACCTTTGGTAAAACCTTTTCTGCAGTGGCCAAAGCAGGTGCCATTAATGCACTTTCGGCCAATACCGGTGTTAGAGCGATTGTCGGTCCAACAGAGGCTAAAGGATTGGTCAGAGTGGGGTTCTCTGGTGAGTTCTCTTTAGATGCTTCATCATTCTTTAAAATCAACAATGTCATGTTTAGTGGCTTCACTGTACAAGCCAACGACTCCGATGGTACTTTGGTTGATGCGATTAACGCTCAAAGTGAAGAAACCGGCGTATTAGCCACGATCGCCGATGGTGGTGAACTACAGTTAACCGCCAAAGATGGTCGTAATATCCATGTTGAGTTTTCGGATGTAAATATTGCTGACCATCTTGGTAATTATGATGATTTGGCTGGCCTTTCAAGTGTTGTGGCACAAACGATTGCAGCAGTGCCAGCGCTGCTTGGTTTTGTGGCAACCGGACAGCTCACACTACAGTCAGATAACAACTTTGAGATTCGTACTGCCGGTGCTTCAACCCTAATTGGCTTCCAAAGCACCGGTAATGGTATTTATGCTGTGAACAGTGATTACAGCATGGCAAACGTAGATATCAGCTCGACAGAGGGTGCGGTTAAGGCACTTGATACCCTAGATCTAGCTTTGGAACATGTTTCCGGACAGCGAGCCAAGCTAGGTGCTCTACAAAATCGTCTTCAAAGTACCATTAACAACTTAAGCGTGGCTTCGGAAAACCTCAATGCCTCTCGTGGACGCATTCAAGATGCAGATTTCGCTTCAGAAAGTTCTCAGTTGGCTCGCAATCAAATCATTCAACAAGCCGGCGTTTCAATACTTGCACAAGCAAACCAACAACCACAAATTGCCTTAAGCCTACTTCGATAAGTAAATAGTTTTTAAGTTTGACTTAGAAGTTTTTAAAATTAAATCTTCTTAGCTCACTCAAATACACGTCACTAGATTTGTACTATGCAATCTCTTAAAAAGAGTTAAATAAAAGTACAATAGAAAATGACGATAAAGCCAAGCCATCTGAACGCCTAAGTGAAAAAAATGAAGTCATTCTAAAAATTTATTTGATTTTCTAATTCACTTAACCGAACATGATCTAGCCATCGATGGCATCTTCTATTAAACCCCATACATATTCAAGGAGTGAATCATGGGTTTATTTGTAAATACTAATTCTGCGGCGCTTAACGCACAGCGTCAACTTAACTCAACCTCAAGCGCACTTGGTCGTTCATTCGAGCGTCTTTCATCAGGTCTTCGTATCAATGGTGCAAAAGACGACGCTGCTGGTCTCAGCATCACTACTCGTTTCAGCGCTCAAATCCGTGGTTTGAACCAAGCTGTTCGTAACAGCAATGACGGTATCTCACTTGCACAAACTGCAGAAGGTGCTCTTAACGAGACTACCAACATCCTTCAGCGCATCCGTGAGCTAGCTGTTCAAGCGTCAAATGACACTAACAACGATAGTGACCGCGCTTCACTTCAAGCAGAAGTTTCACAACTTAAGAGCGAGCTTGATCGTATTGCTGAGACTACCAACTTCAATGGTAACAAAGTTCTCGACGGTTCTTTCCTTTCAAAGGACATTCAAGTTGGTGCTAACGTTGGTGAGACTCTAAGCGTAAGCATTGACGGTGCTGCTACTACTGATCTTGGTCGTCAAGTTCGTACTGAAGCAGCCGTTGTTGGTGCTACATCTCTTGCTGCTGGTGAAGTTACAATCGAGTACAAAGATGCTTCTTCATCAACAGGCACTAGTACAGCAACTGTTCGCGCAACTAGTGACAATGATGATGCATACTCGACTTCAAATGCTTCATTCTCTGCGATTGCAAAAGCAGCTGCAGTGAACAGCCTAACTGACACTACTGGTGTTCGTGCAATCGTTGATGAAAGCACAACAGCAGGCACTGCAATTACAGGTGGTACTCTTGATACTAGTAATTTTATCACCATTAATGGTGAGCAGATCAGTGGCTTTACTGTTCAAGCTAATGATGCAAACGGCGCTTTAACTGATGCAATCAATGCAGTTTCAGAGGAGACTGGTGTGATCGCTTCTCTTGATGAGAATAGTGAGCTTGTTCTTACAGCTGTTGATGGTCGTAACATTGAAGTTGAGGTAAGCGGTACTGCAACCCTTACTGGTCTTACTTCAGGCGTAAGTTATGGTAAACTAAGCCTACAATCAAATGATCAGTTCACTCTTGGTGGTACTGATGCTACTACCATTAACCATGCAACTGGCGTTTACGGTGTTAACTCAGACAAAGCTGTAAGTAGCGTTGATATCTCAACTCGCCAAGGCGCTGTTGAGGCTCTTGACGTGATCGATCTTGCTCTTGAGCATGTTTCTTCATCACGCGCTAAGCTTGGTGCGC